>CAYGIH010000001.1:0-71968 GCA_964349945.1 uncultured Candidatus Saccharibacteria bacterium
GAGTAAGTCGTAACAAGGCACGGGTAGCGGAAGCTGCTCGTGGAGTAATTCAATTTGAAACACTCTCACTATGTGAGATGATCGAGTCGATATTATGTGCCACAATTGAGCACGTAATGGATTTGCAAGAGTTCCAAGAAACTTGATGACTTATGGAAAGACATATGCAACTGCTTCGGCAGTCTAAGGAACGGGACAGAATAGAGAACGATAAACAAAACCGCCCTAGGGCGGTTTTGTGTTGTAAGTAGGGGATAAAATCATCTATTGACAAATATGTAAAATGGGTATATAATATAAATGTAGTTAATTCCCAGTAACCGTATGGTCTGGGTGGTCACGCAAGTGGCAACAGGCTCTGCCCTTTGCAGAACAGTTCTTTAAGGAGGCCGTATGGCCAAGAAGTCATTCAAAATCATCGATGGACCGTCGAAGTTTGACCTCATGATGGCGCTCTTCGACAACACAGCAACTGCACCTCGTCGACTGAATTTTCGACTAGAAGGTGAAGAGGTTTTCTCAATCTATCTTCTTTCGGTTGGGCGAGAAGATGGTTCTGGAGAAAGCTGGTTGCTTGAAGGAATTGCGTTTTGGCCCAGTCGTTTTTCCGATCGTAAGGTCAAAGGATACTTTTCGACCCAGCGACGGATTGGACATTTGAATATTCTGGATAAGTAACTTTTCATAGCCTCGCAGATTAGCTTCGGCTTCTGTCGGGGCTTTTCTGTTGACTAAAAAATATAAAAGTTGTAGGTTGAAGTTAGAACTGAATAAAACCTCATGGAGGAATCATGATCATTGAATTGGAAACTGAGTGCGAAGATCGTGATCCGCACAAGAATCAAGGTCGTACTGACGAACAAGTGAAAGCGAACGAAGATGAGGCAGTGTTGCTAGGTGTCGCCGTTGTCGCAGTACTGGTTGGGTGGGGTGTTTGGGAATTCGGCAAGTGGCTTATGTCACTTGTGGTGGGGATGTAGCTCGAGAGTAGACTCGAGCTTTTTTATTGTTAAAAACAGTGTTTTTTGCTATATTCTAGTCCACGCGCGCATTCGTGAAGTTGGTAGAGTGAGGTTGGGTAAGGGACCCAACCGCAAGACTCATTGTGGACTTTTGGATGCGTAGCAGAGAAAAGACCCAATGAGTGGACAGTTCCTGTAAGGAAATCGACTGACTTCTTACAGAAGCTGTATACCTTTTGGATATTTTGTTCCTTATAATTGTATTAGAGTTTTGTATGTAGTTAACTCCGTGCGCGCATAGCTCAGTTGGTAGAGCAATCGACTGATACTCGGTAGGTCCCAGGTTCGAACCCTGGTGCGCGCACGGAGTTCGTTACAGTAAGGAATAAAATATCTCAAAAGGTCTTGCGAAGCTCCATGTGTTCGCTTCTCACTCGGTAGGTCAAAGGCTTCGAACCCTGGTGCGCGCACCAAGAAAAAAAGTATATAATACAAAACATGCCAAAGAATAAAATTATTTTAACTCTCGGATTCCTTATAGCACTCTTCCCAATACTTGGATTTCCCTATGCGTGGGAGATGTTTTTCCAAGTAGTTTTTGGTCTTTCGATAGTCGCTCTTTCGGTTCTCGTTTCTGTTGATCGCCGATTATCCATGAAGGCCAGAGTTCAAAAGAGACAAGCCAGGAAGAATGCTTTGAACCAAACAAATTTTGAAGGTCAATCGTCAGAATCAGCACCAATAGAAAACTCTTCCTTTGACCAAATCTAATTCTTTAAATTCTAAAATAATATTTACTGTTGGAGTTATTTTTTCCGCTCTCATCATAGTTGGTTTTACTATGGCTTCGAAGGAAACATATGTTGCCCAAAAGGCAATAATGGCCACTTCTACAGAATCAGTTTTTGTGGCTACTCACGTCGAAACCCCAGAACCCATGAAGGGGATTTATATGACCGCTTGTGTGGCAGGCACTCCATCTTGGAGAAATTCTCTTATGAAAATGATAGAGACCACAGAGTTAAATTCTGTGGTTATAGATATCAAGGATTATTCTGGCACTATTTCAATCATTGATTCAAATCTCAACACGAATACAACTACAGGATGCAAGGTGAAAGATATGAGAGAGTTTATAGCAGAACTTCATTCAAAAGATATTTATGTCATAGGCAGGATATCAGTTTTCCAAGATCCGTATTACACCAAACTTCATCCAGAATTGGCAGTAAAGAAAAAAAGTGATGGGAGTGTGTGGAAGGACCACAAAGGACTTTCATTTATTGATGTAGGGGCCAAACCTTATTGGGATTATATCTTGAAAATCGCCACCACTTCTTATGCTCTTGGTTTTGATGAATTAAATTTTGATTATATTCGTTATCCATCGGACGGCAATATGAAAGATACAAGCTATACATGGACGATGGGTACATCAACCAAAGCTCAAATGCTTGAAAACTTTTTCTCATATCTTCATTACAACCTAAAAGATACAGGGGTAAAAACTTCTGCAGATTTATTTGGGATGACTACAACCGCGAATGATGATTTAGGGATTGGGCAAATCCTTGAAAGGACTTTGCCTTATTTTGATTTTGTCTATCCTATGGTTTATCCATCCCATTATCCTCCAACATGGAATGGTTTTAAAAACCCCGCTGAACATCCATATGAAGTCATTAAACTTTCAATGCAAGGAGGAATAGATAAGGAGCAAGCTTTAAACATATCTTTAGGCAAAGCCACTTCTTCACCATCGAAACTTCGTCCTTGGCTTCAGGATTTTGATCTTGGAGCTCCATATAATGCCCCAGAAGTTAAGGCACAAATAAAAGCGACTTATGACATTGGTTTAACTTCTTGGTTAATGTGGGATGCGAGCAACAAATATTCTCCGAGTGCGTATCTGCCTGCGCAGACAGTCCTTTCTGAATAAAAAACCTCCGCTACTTGCGGAGGGTGTGATTCAAAAGCTGTACACGCCAAGCGTCCAAAACTTGATTCATCTTGGATTCTGGCACGTACCAAAATTCTCGACTGCCACTTTCTGAATAGGGGGGTGGAGTGAAGATGAGCTCTTGTTTGGCGAGGGTTTCTATCACTCTATCATTTCCAGAGAAGGTTTTAAACAATTTCACAATCTCAACCACTGGCTCGATGTTGAGTTTTGCCCATGACATCAAGATGCTGTTGCCACTAACCAACAGTCTTTGAGCTGTTTCTGGAAGACCTTGATGTGCTTTGAGCATGTGAGCAAAGAACTCGATGTCGTTCATACTGTTGCGATTAAGTCTGACCCACAGATTTACACCATCATCAGTGATGCTCATACGAACGATTATCGCACCGAGATGTTTGTCTCCGTTTTTGAGCTCTATCACATGTTCATCCATGATGTTGAAATTGAGCCCTGTGCAGGCCTCGATTTCTTGTTTCACCATGGCACGGAGTTCTATATCTCTGTAGTAGAGTTTTTCTCTAGATTCATTTGTGATCATGTGCACACCTCATTTTGAAAGTTCGGTTTCTGTGTTCATACTATCTATTTATGAGAGGCTGTCAAATAAACAAGAATTTTATTGTATAATAAGAAAAATGGATCAAGAAAAGATCACATACTTCGGTGAGACCGATTCTCGGAGCAAACGAGCCCTTTTTGGTATTAAGGCCAAAGACAGAACCAAGCATGTTTATGTGATAGGAAAAACAGGTATGGGTAAATCCACATTGCTTGAGAATATGTGTATTCAAGATATTCAAAATGGCAACGGAGTAGTTTTCATAGACCCGCACGGAGGGACTGCAGAGAAATTTCTCGACTATATTCCAGAAGAAAGAGTGAAGGATGTTTTGTATTTCGCCCCTTTCGATTTAGAACATCCAGTCTCTTTCAATGTGATGGAGGACATAGGTCCAGACAGTCGTCACCTCGTGGCCAATGGTCTTATGAGTGCCTTCAAGAAACTTTTCGGTGAAGAAAGTTTTTCAGATAGGATGCAATATATTTTACAAAACACTATCCTCGCACTTTTGGAATATCCTGGGGCCACAATGCTTGGGATAAATAAAATGCTTGTAGATAAAGCTTATAGGGACAAGGTTGTAGCCAATGTGACAGACTCATCAGTGAAAGTTTATTGGACCAAAGAGTTTGCTGGTTATACAGAAAGATTTGCAGCAGAAGCTATCCCAGCCATTCAAAACAAAATTGGACAGTTTACTTCTAACCCATTAATTAGAAACATTATCGGCCAATCAAAATCTACTTTTGATATCCGTGAATTCATGGATAAGAAAAAGATTATTATAGTTAACCTCTCGAAGGGACGAGTGGGTGAAGGTAATGCGAACCTCTTAGGTTCAATGCTCATCACCAAGATTTACCTTGCAGCCATGAGTCGTGCAGACAAGAACAATGCTGAACTAGTCAAGCTCCCAAACTTTTATTTATATGTGGATGAATTTCAATCCTTTGCGAACGAGTCCTTTGCAGATATTTTATCTGAGGCTCGCAAGTATAAACTTAACTTAACTATCGCTCACCAATACATCGAACAGATGGAAGAAGAGGTGAGAGACGCAGTCTTTGGTAACGTGGGCACGATGATCGCCTTTAGAGTAGGAGCTTATGATGCAGAAGTTTTGGAGAAAGAATTTGCTCCAACATTCATCGCAGAAGATTTAGTGAATTTAGGGATGTATCAAATATATTTGAAGCTCATGATTGATGGGGTTTCTTCTAAACCATTTTCTGCGACGACTATGGCCCCAATCAAGGCCCCAGAAATTAATTATAAAAAAGAAGTTATAGAAAGTTCTCGAGCTCAGTTTGCTCATTCTAGAAAAGATGTAGAGAAAACTATTTCAGATTGGCAAGGTGAAGCTAAACCAACAGAAGTACACGCCTTTTCTGGTCTTAAACACACAGAATACAAAACCAAGAAAGATGTCCACAGAGAAGTGAGACCAGAACCAAGACGAGATGTTCCAAGGGCCATTGACCCCAGAGCTATCAAAGAAGAAAGTGATGACTTCAAACCACTAACAGCTATTAATCTGCCTAAAATATCACCAGCACCACAAGTACAAAAAGTTTCTTTGGATAATTTAAAGCCTAAACAACAAAATAATCAGCGACAACCAAGCAAGGAACACATGTCTGATTTGAGGAATGTGTTGGCTGGTATGGTTAAAAATGAACCTCCAAAATCAGAGGTAAAAAAAGAAGAATTAAAAAAACCAGAAGAAAAGAAAAAAACTAATGAACCTACTCCTGAAGAACTAAAAAAGATTTTAGGAGTTGATGAATAAAATGAAGCGAGTATTAATCTTCTCATTTGCATATGAGCCAGTGATTGGTGGAGCAGAAGTGGCGGTTAAAGAAATCACTTCAAGGATTAGTGATGTGGAGTTTGATATGGTGACCAAAAGGTTCGATGTGTCGCATAAAGGATTAGAAAGGATAGGTAATGTGAATGTTTATAGGATAAACTCTTCTAAATTATTTTTCCCAATAAAAGCGTATCTATTTGGTGAGAAGCTTCATAAACAAAAACCCTATGATGTTGTTTGGTCAATCATGGCCGCTTTTGCGGGCTTCGCAGCACTCTTTTTCAAAATGAGTTTTCCAAATGTGAAATATGTTCTGACTCTCCAAGAAGGTGATCCGATTGGACATATTAAACGTCGAGCGTTTTTTGTATCACCACTTTTTAAAAGAATTTTTCTAAAGGCAGATATAATCCAAGTTATCTCAAACTATCTTGGAGATTTCGCTCGTAGCATGGGGTACAAAGGTAGGATAGAAGTTATCCCTAACGGTGTAGATGTTCGCAAATTTGAAAACGTGCGATCCTCGGGGTCGCACAAGGATAAAGTGGTGCTTATAACTACTTCTAGGTTAGTGGTGAAAAATGGTGTAGGAGACATTATTGAAGCTTTAAAATATCTTCCAGAAAATGTTGAGTTACAAATTGTTGGAGTTGGACCACTGGAAAAAGAGTTAAAGCAAAAAGTTAAAAGTTTACAACTAGAAGCTCGTGTGAAGTTTCTTGGATTTATAAAATATGATGACATCCAAAATTGTTTACACGAGGCAGATATTTTCATACGACCGTCGCTTTCAGAAGGCATGGGGAATTCATTCATAGAGGCGATGGCTGCAGGACTACCTGTGATAGCCACACCTGTTGGAGGGATAGTTGATTTCCTAAAGGACGGGGAGACAGGACTATTTTGTAAGGTAAAGAATCCAAGGAGTATCGCAGAGCAAGTGTTGAAGCTCATCAATAATTCAGAACTAAAAACTAAATTAGTAGAGAATGCTGGTTGTATGGTAAGGGAGAAATACGAATGGGATTTAGTGGCCAAGGATATGAAAGAACGAGTGTTTAATCATGGATAAATCACCAGAACAAGAAGAGAGCAAAGAATCATTTATAGATTTAGGTGTGGCTTTAAACCTTGAGGGATTGGTATTAGAACAAGCACATATTTTAGCCAAACAAATTAAAGGAAAAGCCAAATACGTTTTTACTCTTGATGAAAATGCACTGCCACATATTACTTTGTTTCAAGGGCGATTTGTAGAGGGGGTAGAGGGACGATTGGAAGAGTTATTGAAAGAATTATTAAAGGAAGGTATTGGAGAATTAGAAATGGAAGATAGGCTATTTTTTAGGCCAAATGGAAATGTTTTTTGGAATGTGAAAGATAACCAAGTATTAAGGGATCTACACGAAAAGTTAAATACTTTATTAATATCTGAGACACAAGGGCTTCTAATGGATCAATTTCAAAAAATTATTGATGACCCAAATGCTTCTGAAACAGATAAATTACAAATAAAAAAATATGGAGCACTGCTTGCAGGAGATAAATTTTTACCTCATGTCACCCTTGGGCGCCTGATTAATCTAGAAGATAGAAAATTACTTGAAGATATAAAGGTACCTACACTTACATTTCACCCAAAACATTTTATCTTGGGTAACCTCGGTTCATATGGGGAAGTAAAGACTGTTATTTCAAACTATTGACTTTTGGGTATAAGGTGTGATATAATATGGTTCGCAATAAGATCTTTGTTTTCTTGAATCAGAGGAGGTCAACTCATGCT
The DNA here is from genome assembly GCA_964349945.1 of uncultured Candidatus Saccharibacteria bacterium. Taxonomy (GTDB): domain Bacteria; phylum Patescibacteriota; class Minisyncoccia; order Phycocordibacterales; family Zambryskibacteraceae; genus JAIFWN01. The sequence continues at coordinate 7,084 of CAYGIH010000001.1, forward strand.
TGTTCGTGTTTCAGTTGGTAATCTTGCCCCTCGTGTAGTTGTGAAGGAGACCGGAAACATCATCTTCTTTGGGGTTCTGAACTCTGCTTCCTACCGCAAGGGGGAGAAGAGGATCGGTGCCTTGGGCGGCGCAGCCGAGCTTACGGTCTGGGGCCGGAAGTTCCTCGAAGACAACTTCGGAGCAAGCGATTTCGAAGGCGAAGATGCTCGTTTCGTTGTCGACGATGCGCATCTGGAGGCAATCTTTGAGATCTTTTTCAATCGTGATCCGAAGTTCTTCGAGACTGATCCCACGAGGGAGATCGTTGAAGAGCTCACGAAGGAGAAGATTGCCAGCCTTGGCACCATTCTTCAACCCGAAGATGTTGCTGGGGCCGTGGTCCAGTATGTGAAGACTGTGCGTCAGAAACAGGGTGCCGGCACTTCGGCTCGAGAGAAGGAGGGGATGCCCACTCGGCGTATTTTCCATTTCTTCGACCTTCTCGTGTCTGAAGAGGTGCTTCTGAAGATGATGGACCACGAGACCTTCCATCTCCTTTCGGACGAAGATGTATTGACGACTGAAGGGGGCTCGAAGAAGGGTCGTACGTCTTCAGGTATCGAGATCGCCGACAACATCTTCTGGTGAAGGACGCAACAGCCCAGCGCAATACATCGCGCTGGGCTTTTTTCTTTGTGTTATATTGGTCTCATGCAAAATAGATTTGAATTTATAAAGACTCTTACAAGAGAAGCTGGACAGAAAGTGCTTGAAGCACGAGACAAGCATCTAGAAGTTTCATCCAAAGAAGGAGATTCAAGGAATTTGGTTACCAATGTGGATTTGGAAGTGAATCGATTTATCACAGAGAGGATTAATGCAGAATTTCCAAGTGAACTAATTTATTCAGAAGAAACAAAAGATAAAGTGAACGAATCAGGAAATTTCTGGTCGGTAGATCCAATCGATGGGACTTCAAACTTCGCTCGTTCTATTCCACACTTTGCAGTAGTGATTTCTTGGATGGAGAATGGTGAACCAACAATGGGAGCGATTTATAATCCAGTCACAAATGAATTGTTCAGCTTCGATAAATCTCAAGGGGCGTTTTTGAATGATAAATCTATTAAGGTCTCTGATGTGAATGTGTTAAAGGATGCTTATGTTTTGCTTCACATAGGTCGCAAGGAAGATATAAGGGAGTGGGGTATTAATCTCCAAAGAGCGTTTATAGAAAAGGCGAAGAAAAACACAAACCTCGGTTCATCGGCCTTGGACTTAGCATACTTGGCTTCTGGACGAGTTGAGGTAGTTATCTATGGCACCATGACTACTATGGATATAGCTTGTGCCACAGCCCTAATCAGAGCATCGGGAGGGGAAGTTTATTCTATAGACGGTACTCCGGTGAAATTCCTCACCACTCCACAGCAAATTATTGCTACTTCAAACCGAGCTTTATTTGAAGAAATTTCAAAACTCTAAGCCACAGCGAATTCTTTTTGTCTTTCTTTTTCTTCTTCTGAGCGGAGAGTATCGCGTTTGCCTTTATATTCATCCACTAATTCTCTAGGCAATTGTTCGTCTTCTAAAATATGTTCAAGCACTCTATGCCAGAAGGCGATGCGTTTTTTTGTAAGCTCATGAAGGTCTCCAGAGGTCTTAGGTAGAGAACGGATGTAGTAATCGATTAGATACCCAAGTTTATAAACTCGCATTAGACGGAGGTTTAGATATTCAACTTCTCCGCGGTTGTTTCGGACATAATCAGCCAAAAGCTTTTCAAGGTCTGGGTTATGAATAACCATATAATTTAGAAATCTTGCCCAACCTTCATACTTGTTTCCAAACTGTACAGCAGCTGCGTCGAGCACATACATTTTTTGTCCAGAGACACGAAAGTTGTGAGGGACAAAGTCTGTGTGTACCAAATGGTTTGAGTATGTGTCTATAGTAGCTTTGTTTTCCTTGAGGAATTTCTCAGCACGTTCTAGAACGTCTTCAAGTATTCCGTCTTCGTCAAGTTTTTTCACTGATGATTGAAACTCATTGAACGAATCAAAATAGGTTCGGGCGGTAAAAATAGGGAAGACAATACCTACTTTTTTAATATGTTCAAAGGTGGTGGCATGAAAAGCTTCTTGAGCCTCAAATGCCTTTAGAGCCATGAAGAATTGTTGTTCGAGTGGATGTTCAACGAAAACTTTTTCTTGAGCAATATACTCAGTGATATACATTAAGTATTCTCCAATTTGCCCAAAGTATAATTCTTTCGGAAAGAGTAAGACTTGTTTGGCGAAGGAAACAGATTGGAGTAAATCTCGAGCATTCTTTTCATAATTGATTTCTTTCTTACCATCCAAATGGTTTGATGCTTTGATAACTATTCTTTTACCATCTTTGTTTTGACCCATAAGCACCAACTTATTTCTGGTCATAAGGAATCTTTCTCCACTAATATGTGGTTGTTCTTCATCTAAAACATAACCAAGGGTATTGGTGGCTGTACTTATGGCGGCAATTTCTGTTTGGAGTCTTTCTTGCCAGAGGGTCTCTGTTTCGGTTGATTTCATCGTCGTTTCATCCTATAGTAGCCTTATCTTTTCTGCAATTATATGAAAACAGTCATTCTCACCGGTGGGGCAGGTTTTATTGGTTCAGTGGTCGCTCGTGAACTTTTGGCCAAGGAATATAAGGTTGTTTGTGTAGACAGTTTTACTGATGATCTATATGATCCGAGTTTAAAGGAAGACAATGTTAGTGTCTTTAAAAATAATGAAAATTTTGTTTTGTATAGGACTGATATTTGTCATATAGAAGAATTAAAAAATATTTTTGAAAAGGAAAAACCAGAACTAGTTGTTCATCTTGCGGCCAGAGCCAACACCAGAAAAGCAGTTGGTGAACCTCAGAGTTATGTAGATACAAACATTAGTGGCACCTTAAATATTTTGGAACTTTCAAAGGATTATAAAATCGGGAATGTTGTCATTGCATCTTCTTCAAGTGTTTATGGCAATAGTTCAAAAGTGCCTTTGAATGAAAATGATGTGGCTGATAAACCCCTTTCTCCTTATGGGATGACAAAACGAGCAGATGAAATGCTCGCATATACTTATCATCATAATTTTAATATGAACATAACATGCCTCAGGTATTTCAATGCTTATGGAGAGAACAACCGCCCAGACCTCGTGCCTTATATTTGGGGAAATCTGATTTTAGATGATGGAGAGATAGAAATTTCTGGAGATGGTTCTAGGAGTAGAGATTATACATATATAGGAGATATCGCAGATGGGACGATAAAAGCGATGGGAAAGCCTCTTGGATTTGAAATTATAAATTTAGGTAATAGTCGTCCGGTTTCTTTAAAAGAGTTAGTAGGAGTGTTTGAAAAGGTGACAGGCAAGACAGCAAAAGTGAAAAGTCGCCCAAGCAATAAAGCCAGTGTTGAATCTACTTGTGCAGATATTTCTAAGGCTAAAAAATTGCTAAATTGGGAACCAACAACACCAATTGAGGAAGGAATAGAGAAACTAATTATTTGGCTTAGAAACTATAGAACTAAAAATACTGTTTAAGTTTTTGATATGTGCTTCCCAAGAAAACTTTTCTTTTAAAAGTACATGACCTTGTTCGGCTAATTTTTGAGCATAGGCTGGGTCATTGAATAATCTTTCTATGGCTCCGGCTAATCCTTGTGGATCATTTGGTTTAACAAGTAAGCCAGTCTTTTCATGATAGAGAGCTTCGTTTGTGCCTGGGATATCTGTGGCTATGGTAGGGATGTTGGCTGCGAAGCTTGTTAGCACTGTATGTGGGAGGCCTTCATAAGTAGAGTTTAGGACGTAAATTTCAGAACGTTTTCGTAGTTGCCATGTTTCTGCACGAGAAACTTTACCCAAAAGTTCAACCGCCTCATCTAAACCAAGCTCTGATTTAAGTTTTTTTAAATTTTCTAATTCTGGTCCATCTCCAGCCACAACTAGCTTTGCATCAGGGAACTTTTCTCTGACTATTTTTAAAGCTCTTATCATCCCGTCTATGCCTTTCCAGGCGACAAGGCGTGCAGTAGTGGCTATTTGATGCGGTACCTTTGTTGCCTCAAACGGGAGTACTTCTGTTTCTTCAGCAGCATTATAATTCACTACCGCCCTTTCATTTTTTACTCCGTAAGTTTTTTTGAGTTCTTCGAGTAAATACGCAGATGGAGTAGTGACAACCTTTGCTTGTCTAAGGACAAATCCTTGAATCATCATCATTAGTTTAATTTTGATACCTCCTTCAGGAGAAGAAAGGAAGTCCTCCAACTTCTTTTCTGTGAGTTTATTTTGTGTAGCTCTTTCCCACGCTTCATCTCCAACAAATTTAAGTGCAAAAGGTTTGTTGCAAAGTATAGAAACAAGTGCCACAGGCAATCCAGCGGCCATAGCATTTTGAACATAGATCAAATCCGCATTTTCACTGGCCTTATAAACGGCGAAGAAATATTTAATTAGTCGAGTGAATAATGGTCGCTGTTTGCTGACTGCGATTAGAGTTGTTTTTGGGAATGCCTCTCGGACATCTGTGTAGGCTACCACTATGATCTCGTGTTGGTCATGGAGTCGTTCGCAGAGTTCTTTGGTGTATGTAGCTGGTCCACCGATTTCTGGTGGGTAAATTGGGGTGGCTATAACTATTTTCATAGGAGTACTATAGCATTTCTAAACATCTAAAATAAAGCTATAATTAGACATATATGAAGAAAAAACTATTCTATATAGCCAATATGCGTATGCCCACGGAGCGGGCTCATGGCATACAAATTATGGAAATGTGCCAAGCTTTCTCTAATCTTGAATACGATGTGGAGCTTGTGGTGACCAATAGAAAAACGAGCGTTTTGGAAGATCCGTTTGTTTTCTATGATATTCCAGAAAGTTTTAAAATTACTAAACTTTGGTGTTGGGACGCCATAAATTTAGGAAGGATTGGTTTTTGGATTCAATCACTCACTTTTGCAGAAAGGACCGCATGGTATTTATTGAATAAAAAAGGCATTTTTTATACACGTGACGAATTATTGGCTGTTTATCTCAAGCTGTTTGGTAAAGATGTCGCGTGGGAAACTCATATGGGCAGAAATAATATTTTAGTTAGCATGATTAAAGCTCTTAAAATTCCCGTTGTCGCTATTACTGATGGACTTAAAGACGTTTATTTAAAAAGTGGCATGGCTAGTGAGAAAATTTTAGTAGCACCAGATGGTGCAGATATTGGTCGTTTTGATATTAGTATTTCAAAGCATGATGCCCGCAAACAGTTAAATCTTCCACAGGATAAAAAAATTATTCTTTATAAGGGGTCTCTTACTCCATGGAAGGGAGCAGGGACATTGGCTGAGTCTACAAAATTTTCAATGACTCCAGATACTCAATTTGTATTCATTGGTGGCAATCCAACAGATGTAGAAGAGTTTAAAAAGGAATTTGGTCATATAGAAAATATTTCTATACTAGGTAATCGTCCAAGGAAAGAAACACCAATTTATCAAAAGGCCGCAGATCTTCTTATTATCCCTAATAGTGCCAAGGAAGATATTTCCAAACTATATACATCTCCAATGAAGCTTTTTGGATATATGGCTGGTGGGGTGCCGATTATTGCTTCTGATTTGCCTTCTATTAAGGAAATCCTTGGAGAGAAAGATGCTTATTTCTTTATTCCAGATGATGCGAGGAGTTTAGGAGAAATGATTGATAATGTTTTTTCAAATATAAACGAAGCGGAACAAAAAGCTTTAAAGTCTTTGTTCAAGGTCAGAGAATATTCATGGGAGAAACGCGCCGAGTCGATTTTAGCTTTTATTAAGGCATAATACACAAATTATGGAACAAGGTGAACTAAAGGTTTTAATGATTAGCACAGATAGGAAAATCCTTGAGGAGGGTAGCGCTGTGCGTGAGCGTATGAAGGAATACGGTAAGTTGGTCACAGAACTTCATATTGTTTTACTTTCTGATAAGGCACATAAATTAGTTGAGACAACTTTAGATAAAAATGTTTGGGTTTATCCTACAAACTCGAGTTCAAAATGGTTTCGCTCAAGTGGTGCTGCCACTTTAGGTAAGAAGATTGTTTTAGAAAAGAAATTTGTGCGTGGTCAATCGGTCATCACCACCCAAGATCCTTTTGAGTGCGGCCGGGCGGGTTTGAAAGTGAAAAATAAATGGCGAATACCTTTGGAAGTTCAACTTCATACTGATCCTTCTTCTCCATACTTTAGTGGTTTTTTAAATTTTATAAGGAAATATATTGCGAGGGATGTGATAAAGCATGCGGACACTATCCGTGTAGTGAGTGAGAAGGTGGGTGAAGATATTGCGAGCTCCTATAAGATAGACAAGAAAAATATAAAAGTACTTCCTATATATATAGACAGAGAGAAGATTGAAACTGGGGCAGTAAAGTTTGATTTGCACACAAGGTTCGGTTGGGGCTTTGTGCTTTTGGCTGTCTCAAGGCTTAGTGAAGAGAAAAATATAAGTATGATGCTTGAAGTTTTGAAAAAGATTTTACCTTTTTATCCAACTACAGGATTAGTGGTTGTTGGTTCTGGTCCAGAAGAAGTAAATCTAAAAAAGAAGGCCAAAGACCTCGGTGTGGATGCTCATGTAGCTTTCGTTGGATGGCAGGATGAACTTTACACTTATTATCATACTTCAAACGCATTTATCCAGACTTCCTATTTTGAAGGCTACGGACTTTCTTTAGTAGAAGCAGGGTTGGCGGGGTTGCCTATTGTTTCTACTCCAGTAGGAGTGGCTAATGAACTTGAGAGTGGTGTAGACGCTTATATTTGTCCCCAAAATGATGTTGAGTATATGTTTAAAGCAGTTTATGACCTTATAGAAAATAATTCTAAGAGAGAAAGCTTGAGCATAAATATTAAGAACAAAATTCGTTCTAAATTAATTTCTAAGGAAGATTATTTGGCCAAGATGAAAAGTGCTTGGGCTGAAGCTGCTCTAAAGGTAAATGCATGAGACTTTTAATTCTTACTCAGAAAGTAGATAACAAGGATGACATTTTAGGATTTTTCCATGAATGGATTAGAGAATTTTCAAAAAATGTAGATTCAATAATAGTCATTTGTTTGTGGAAGGGGGGAGTAGACTTGCCAGAGAATGTGAAAGTTCTTTCTTTGGGTAAAGAAAATAATTCTTCTAAACTAAAGCAAATTTTTAGTTTCTATAAATATATTTGGCAGGAACGAAAAAATTATGATTCAGTTTTTGTACACATGAATCAAATCTATATTATTTTAGGTGGTTGGTTGTGGAAGTTGTGGCACAAAAAGATTGCTCTCTGGTATGTCCATAGACAGAAAAATTTTAGTCTTTGGTTAGCTACAAGGTTAGTAAACAATATTTTCACATCATCTTCAGAGAGTTTCACTATAAAGAGTGATAAGGTTTCTTATATTGGGCATGGAGTTGATTCTAGTAGATTTAGTATTAATGTTTTTAATAAAGACAATTCGAAAACAAAAATAGTTCATGTAGGTAGAATTTCTGAAATTAAAGATTTAAAAACTTTGATTTTGGCTGGAGCGATTTTAAAAGAAAAAATAAATAATTTATCCATAGAACTTTATGGTGGTCCGTCGAATGATGTAGATAGAGTGTATGTAGAGGAATTAAAAAAACTAATCAAGCAGAAAAATCTTGGAAATGTAATTTTGTTTAAAGGTCCAGTTTCGAATAGTGAGATTTCAAGTGTTTATGCGGGCGCAAACCTATCTGTGAACATGAGCCCAAAAGGGGGTTGGGACAAGGTAGTTATAGAGTCTTTGATGGCTGAGTGCCCTGTATTTGCCTCAAATTTGGCCCTAAAACCGGTGTTTGGAGGGGATAGCGACAAATTCCTGTTTGAGTATAAAAACCCTCAGGATTTGGCTTATAAGATTGAGTCGTTTTTGGCTCTAGAAAACAAAGAAGAAATCATCAAGGCTCTTCACGACCACGCAGTTGCTGAATATGATTTCAAGAATTTGATAAGGAAAATAACAGCAAAGTTAAATGATTAAATACAATATTTATTCTATTCCTAATGAAGTCAGAGGCCTTGAGTATTTGAATTTGTTGTATAAGAACACAATGGGTCAGGATGGTTCAGAAAATATATTTGAACTAAGAAATTTTTCTTGGACGAAAGCTTTTCTAATCTTTAATCATAAGAATGAGAAGAACATTGTTCATATTCATTGGGAGACAAATATATATGGGAGTAGATATGCATTGATTTCAATCCTAAGAATGATTTTAAGATTCAGTATACTTTTTGTATTAAAACTTACTGGTATAAAAATTGTTTGGACGATGCACAACCTTGAAGCTCATGACTATAAACATAGTGAGATAGATAGATTGGGTAAAAGGATTATGTGGGGAATTGCAGACAGGGTAATCATTCAAGAAAAAAAAATTGTAGAAGACAAAAACAATAAAAAAGTGGTTTGGATTCCCCAAGGTAATTATGTTGGGGTTTACGGAGAGTTATCAAAAGTAGATCAAAAAGTTTTAAAGAAACAAAATGGTTTTGATGAGAACAGCATTTTACTCTTGGCCTTAGGCAGCATTCGTCCATATAAAGCATTGTCTAAACTTATTGAGCAAATTGAGATTGCAGTTAATCAAGGAGCAAAAATACATTTATTGATTGCTGGCAAATTAGCGGATGATTATAAGGAAGTTATGGAAGAAGCAGTGAGGGGGAAAAATTTTATAACTTTGAAAGCCGGTTTTGTGCCTGACAAAGAAATTCCAAGTATTTTGAATATGGCCGATTATACGATTTATTATTATAGTAAATCTTCTCTGTCTTCTGCGGCTATGATTATGTCTCTCTCTTATGGCACACCAGTCATCACCAGAGACATCCCAGCTTCAGAAATGGTTCAAGAAGGAATAAACGGATTTATTTACAAAAATGATGATGAATTAATCAGATTATTAAAAAATTTGAAAAGTAAATCATATTTTAAAATTGAAAATGTGGTATCAACTATAGAGGATCAAAGTTGGGGTAGAGTAGCCAAGGAGCTACGAGAGTTATATATTAATCTATACAAGTAATGCAAAAGTCATTTATCCAAAGAGTGTGGCCATTTATTAAGGCCCGTTTTGCTCCTCGAGGAGCAAGGATTTCCTTTTCTCAATACGGAGAAGATTTGATAATTGAAGATATTTTAAAGAAAGAAGGAATTAAAGAAATAACTTATATAGACATAGGCACACATCACCCATATTTTGGGAACAATACTTATCTTTTTTATAAATCAGGAGGCAGAGGGGTTTTGGTTGAACCTAATAGTGAGATGTGTGATGTGATAAAAAACAAAAGACCCAAGGATATTTGTCTAAATGCGGGGGTTGGGGCACGAGATGGGGAAGCGGATTTTTATGAATTTACCCAAAGCACCAGAGATACTTTTTCAAAAATTGATGCAGAAGAACAAGAGAAGAGAGTTGGCGAGAAGGCCAAGATAAAAAAACGAGAAATAATTTCTTTAAATACAATAGTGGATAAATACTTTGAGGATAAAAACATTTCTCTGGTTTCTATAGATGCAGAAGGTTTAGATTATGAAATTCTTTCAAATTTTAATTTTTCTAAAAGACCAAAGGTTTTCTGTGTTGAATCAAATAATGAAGATAAGAAAGTTGAAGACCTAATGCATGGAAAAGGTTATGAATGTGTAGCTAAAATTTTCCAAAACGCTATATTCGTAGATAAAAAATAATGAAACTTGTCGCTATCCTTAGGATTAAAGATCAGATGTTGACCATAGATGCTTGTTTATCCAAGCTCTCTGATCTAGTGGATGAGATAGTGATAGTTGATAATGGTTCAACTGATGGCACATTGGAGGCTTACAAAAAATATCCAAAAATAGTGAAAGTGTTAGAAACCGTTGGATTTGATGAGGGAAGAGATAAAATCATGGTTCATGAGGAGGCTAAGGGGAGGAATCCAGATTGGATACTTTGGATAGATGGAGATGAAGTTTTTGAAGCTCATCTAACCAGAGAGGTTTTAGACGGTTATATGAATTCAAAATATAATCGTATTAGTTTTAGAATGTGTAACTTTTGGTTGAGCGACAAGAAGTGTAGATATGATAGTGAGTATTATCTATATACCCTTCACCCGCAGAGGAGTATGTGGAGAAACGTAGAAAGTGCTTATTTTAGAAATATGGTTATCCATAATGGAGACATCCAAGGAGTGCTGGGCAAGGCTTATATTTCTCCGTACAGAATCAAGCATTATGGTTATGTATACAAACAGAAGATAGAAGATAAAATCAAAATTTATAAAGCTGCAGACAAAGGAGACGAAAGAGATTACGATCATACATTAAGAGGGATGATTAAATATAAAACTTTCAGATTTTTTGAATTCAAAAATAAGTATTTAAACTTGGTTTATATTTATTTTTATAAATATTTTTGTAATCTCTTGTGGCTTTTTGAACGTTTGAGGCTTAAAATAATCAAACTTTTAAAATGAATAATCCTAAATGCATAATCGATGGGGAAGAGGCTGTTTTTCTACTCAAGAAAGACGGTTTTGATGAGTATATTTGTTCTAAATGCGGTTTGTCCTTTGTCCATCCTCAACCTACTGCAGAGTGGCTTAAAGACGAAATATATTCCTCAAAGTCAGGATACCAAGGAAATAAAACTATTGATTTATCTATAGAGAAAGAAGGGAAAAGGTTTGGGCGACCTCTTGATTATGTGGCGAAGAGAAAACCAAATGGAAAGATGCTTGATGTTGGGTGTTCTAGTGGCCAGGTGATGTATTGGGCTAGGAAAAAGGGCTTGAATCCAAGCGGTGTGGAGATCAATAAACGTACGGCTGATTTAGCAATCCAAAATGGTTTTCAGGTGTTCAATGGATTTTTGGCCGATGCAGATTATTCAAAGGGGAGTTTCGATTTGATTTTCTTGGGTGATGTCTTAGAGCATGTGAACAATCCCAGGCAGTTTATAAAGGAAGCAAAATCTTTTTTAAAGAATGACGGATTAATCATAGTCTCTACTCCAAATATAAATTGCTTTTGGTCCAAAGCAACTCTTTGGTTATACAGAGCATTTAACATTCCTTGGACCTCGGCGACTCCACCTCATCATCTTTTTCAATTCAGCTATGAAAATTTGAACATTCTTATGAAAGAATTTGATTTTGAACCAGAAAAAGTTTTCTATTTACCGCCACCAAGTTTAAAGTACGAATTGGGTTCACTTCATTTATATAAAAGATATAAACAAGAGAGAAGTTTAAAGAATTTGTTTTATATGATTTTTGCCTTTAGTTTATATACTATTGTGTATGGATTAAATTGGTTGAAATTCATTTTTATAAAGAAAGATTTTCAGATGACAGTGGTGTATAGTTTGAGTAAATAATATGGATGAAAAAGAGGCCTTATTTAAGAAAATAGATGGTTCGACAACCTTTAGGAATATTTGCGATACTTTTGGTCTAAGAGAGAAAAAAGTTCTAGATATTGGGAGTGGGTTTGGGCATTACCTCAGACATTTTGGGAGGGGGAGTATTGGGGTAACCACCTCTCTTCTTGAAGTAGATTTTGGTAAAAAGAATAATTTGGATATTGTTTTTGGTAATGCAGAATTCCTTGAAGAGAAAAATTTTGATGCTACTTTTGATGCTTTTTGGGCCAACAATCTTTTTGAACATCTTCTTTCACCTCATGCATTTCTAATGAATCTAAAAAAGTTAGCCAAAGATGATGCAGTGGTTATTCTAGGGGTACCCGTTGTACCTATCTTTCCTTGGTTATTAAATCTCAAATGGTGGAGAGGGCCACTCGCTTCTAATCATGTGAACTTTTTTAACAACACCACTCTAAGGTTAACTACACAGTACGCAGGTTGGGATTTGCTTGCAGTTAGACCTTTTATATTCAAGAATAAGTTTCTTGATATACTAATTCGACCGTTTGCTCCACATATATATGTGGTGGCCAAGAATAAGGTAGATTTTAAGTATCCGCTTAAGAAAATCCATGAATGGGAGAGTGACAAACATTACAAAGATTTACTTAGTATTACTAAGCAGATTTAATTTATGAATCACTTTGATAACATACTTTCATATACACCTGATTTATCAAAGAGAAATATTTTAGATGTAGGAGCAGGTAAGGGCAAATTTGTTATTGAGGGTACAAAACTTGGTTATAAAATTACAGGGGTAGAATATAACATTGAAAATGTAAATCTAGCAAAAAAAACAGCCAACAATCTCGGGATAGATATAAGTATTATTCAGGGTGAAGCGGAACACCTACCATTTCCTGATAAAATCTTTGATTTTATAAATTTTTCAGAAGTTATAGAACATGTGAATAGCCCTGAAGAGACATTAAGAGAAGCTTTTCGTGTTTTAAATAATGGAGGGGATGTTTATATTTCTGTACCTTGTAGATATTCTTGGTATGACCCACATTTTCATTTGGCGTTTGTTAATTGGTTGCCTAGAAATTTGTCTGATTTTTATATTTCAGTTTTTAGTAAACATAAAGATTATAAGGGCGAATCCGGACATCAAAGACTTTCAGAAATGCATTATTATACTTACAACGATTTTGTATATCTAGCAAAAGATACAGGTTTTCAAATTGAAGATATAAGAAAGTTAAAAATTAAAAAAAGATTTGCTAATAAAATAGTTAGAGCTATGGTTGAGAGTGTGTATTTCTTAATTAGATCTTGGTATTTTAGGGCTTTTCATTTTAAACTCCATAAAATATAAAAATATGAAAATTGGTTATTTATTACACACTATGAATGAAAAGAGAGGGGATGGTCGTTTTTCTTCAGATATTATCAATGAGGTTATTTCAAGAGGTCACGAAGTTATCGTTTTAAAGGCGATTAATGATGGATTGATGGGAGAAGTAATTCTTGACCGAGGTATAAACATTTTTAAATCATTATCACAAATCAGGAATTTATTAAAAGATTGTGACATTATCCATGCAATAGATCCTTATCCATATGGAGTAATTGGTTGGTTGGTAAATAGAAAATTAAAAAAGAAATTCATTATTAGTGCTTTAGGAACTTATGCTGTGGCTCCACTTTATAGATGGCAAACTTCATTTTTAGTTAGACAAGCATACAAAAGTGCTTATAAGGTTGTAGCTATTAGTAAATTCACTAAAAGTAAAATTTTAGAAAAATTAAAGCTGGATAATATTTTAGTTATTAATCCGGGGATAAAATTATCCAATGAAAATCCAAAGAGAGTCGAGTCAAATGAAAAATTTATTCTTGGAGTTGGAGCTTTGAAAGAGAGAAAGGGATATCACATCGCATTAAGGGCTTTCTCGCAGATTTCCAAAGAATTTCCAGATTTGAGGTACGTGATTGTAGCTGACCCAGATAGGGCTTATAGAGAAATATTGGATAATATTGTAAAGAAAAATAATCTTGAGGGTAGAGTAGATTTTTTAAGTTTTATTTCAGAAGAAAAATTAGTTGAATTATATTCAAGTGCTACTTTGTTTACTTTAACTTCTATCAATACTGCAGGCATTCACTTTGAGGGTTTTGGTTTGGTGTATTTAGAGGCGGCAAGTTTTGGCTTGCCGGTTATAGGGACATTTGACACTGGTGGAGAAGATGCAATAAATAATGGTAAGAACGGTATATTGGTTCATCAGAATAATGTAGAGGAGATCGCAGCGGCTATGAGAAAGATTCTTTCTGATAAATCTTTGTGGGGACAAATGAGCAAAGAGAGCCTTGAGTGGTCAAAAGTGAATTCTGTTGAAAGGGAAGTAGAAAAAATTTTAAATATTTATAATTCATAAAATGTATATATTCCAACCAGATAGATATTTATTGGATAAACAGATAAGAAAATTCTCTCATTATATAAAAGGGAAGGTTTTAGATGTTGGAGCAGGTGAGTTTAATCGATACAGCGGATATTTTAAATATTCGGAATATGTTCGGATGGACCCAAGGCACGTCGAACATGCGGATGTTGTGGGAAGTGCAGATAATATACCTTTACCGGACGAAAGTTTTGATTCTGTAGTTTGTACTCAAGTGTTTGAACATTTAGAAAATCCACAAAAAAGTGCTGAAGAGATTTATAGAGTTTTGAGGAAGGGTGGGTATGTTTTATTGACTGTGCCTCAAATGAATGAATTACACGAAGAGCCGTATGACTTTTTTAGATATACAAAATTTGGTTTAAAATCAATGTTTGAAAAGCCTGGGTTTGAAGTAGTGGAGATTGATCAAAGAGGGGGATACTATTCAACCATGGCTCAGATGAGAATTCGTCATGCTATAGATAAGTATTCTTTATACAAGAATAAATTTTTAGGTAAAATATTTTCCCCAATATGCAAAATTTATGGCCGTTTTGCAATCTGGATGGATAACTTGGATAAAAGTGTTTCAAATACTAAGCATACTATTGGTTGGTGCATCGTTTTAAAAAAATAATATGAAATCATTTAATAACACCAGAGAAATAATAATTCATACCCAAAAATTTGTTCAAGGTAAGACATTGGATTTTGGAGCTGGTACTGCCAAATACAGAGGTTTAATTAAACCAAAAACAAGTGAATATATTACATTTGACATGATGGGGGGTTCAAATATTGATATAGTCGGTGATGTTTTAAATCCTCCTTTTAAAGATGGAGAGTTTGATACTGTTATCTCTACTCAAGTTTTAGAACATGTTGAGAAGCCGTGGGTTATGATTAATCAAATAGGAAGAATAATAAAACCCGGTGGTATTTGTATTATAACAGCACCTTTTATCGTCCCTTATCATGCAGATCCGTATGATTTTTTTAGATATACAGAAACTGGATTAACAAGTATGTTTAAAAATGAAAATTTCGAAATTGTTGAAAGCGGTAGCTATGGCAAAATATTCGGAGTACTTTCAGAAATGATTCACTTCTCTTTGTTTAGTCCTTATGAGGAGAGAGGAAAAAAATTGTTATCCAAAAGAATTATTATGAGAATAGAAAAAATAGCTAGATTTCTTGATAAATTTGTTAAAAATAAAGTAATTTATTCTAATGTTTACGTTGTGGCAAGAAAAAAATAATTATGAGAGTTCCTGGAAAATATTTTGATATTTTAATTTTTACACTACCAATAATTTCTGTTTTGTTTATTTTTAGGAATATTATTTTTACAGATAGTATTACATATAATGGGGATTTTCTTTTTAATTATTACCCTTATTTTTACTATTTTTCTAAGGGTGCACCACTTATTATTCAAGAGATACTTTCTGGTTTCCCGGGATTTGTTACTGTTTCGGGAATATGGTTTTATCCTTTAAATAAAATTGCATTTTCTTTTTTAAACCCAATTTACTTTTATAAATATATGACAGTGATAAACATATTACTTACATATGTTTTCACATATTTGTATGCTAAAAAAATGAAATTTTCACACCTTACTGCAATTTTTATTTCTTCAGTTTTTGTTTTTTCGGGGCAGTTGATGCAGTGGTCTGATACACTGCTTTTAACTTCATGTTACTTTACCTTACCTCTGGCTCTATATTTGTTTGAAATTTCTTTAGAAAAGACAAGTAGGACTAAATATATTTATTATGTATTAAGTGGGATGGTTCTTGGTTTTGGTTGGTTATCTAGTCAACCACAATTTGTTGTTTATCAACATATTTTTTTCTTAGTGTATATTTTATTTAAGGTTAAAAAAATTTGGGTTCCAATAATACCTCTTGTGGTATCTTTTTTGGTTGGTTTTCAACAAATTATAGCTATTTTAGCTTTTAAGGCAGACACGTTTAGAGTTTCTGGTGTCCCTGTCAGCGAATATTTTATTGGAGCATATCTTCCACAAGACCTAATCCACTATGTTTTACCCTTTTTTACTGCATCTCCTAAATTATTAGCATTTGGTAGTCCAAATCTGTATATTGGTATATTGCCAATAATTTTACTTTTATTTTCTTTTTTTATTTTTAAAAAAATCCAGAGTAATTTATTTAAGTTTTATTTTTTTGTTTTTATATTTAGTATATTAGCTTCTATAAAATATTCTCCAGTTGCCTTTTTAATGCACATTTTGCCAGTACTCGATAATTTTAGAGAGGCCCCAAGAATAATGTTTATTGGAGAATTTGCTGCTGCATTTATTGTTGGTTTTAGTTTGGACCATATTTTACTCAAAAAAGAAGAGATCAATTTATTATTAAAAAAATATTTAAAATATATAGAAAAAGTAATTATATATATATTTACTCCTATAATTATTATTGTTTCTTTATTAAAAATATTCTTTTTTGATCATTTATTAAATTTTGCAAACAATTTATTTATTGAAAATATATATAGTCAAACCTCCAAGCTGCCAATTGAGTATTATTTTTCTGTTATAAAAATTGAGTTAAATCAACTCTTAAATCAGTTTTATATCTTAGATTTTTCGGTAATAATTGCACTTATTTTTATAATAGCTTCTTTGTATTTATTATCTTCAATCACAACATTATCAGAAAAACATTTTTTGATCGTCTCTATTTTGCTGGTTTTGTTAAATTTTAGTTTTGTTTACGCATTTTATTACAAAACAGTTTCAATAAAAGATTATCTTTCAGTGCCTAACACAGCACTCTTTATTAAAGACAGAGAGAAAAATAACAAAGAACCATTTAGGATTTATTCGGTCTTTCCAAATGACACTGTCTATAAAGAACAAATACGTTGTGGCATGAACGATCAATCAGAAAGCTTAGAGCTTCAAAAAGAACTCATTGTCCCAAATTTAAACATTCTTTATGATCTGGATGTGGCTGATGGATATGACCAATTTACTCCCAGAAACATTTCTATACTAACAGCAAAATTTGGTTCTGAGCGTGCTCCAACTGGACCAACCCTTGCTTCGGAAAAAATTCCAATAGAAGAAAAAATAAAGAAAATTGTTTCTATGAAGAATGTGTTTCAAATGATGAATGTAAAATATATTATTTCTCATTATGAGATAAAAGACATTGATTTTAATAAAGTGTATGCAGCCGATGTTGGCAGATGTGGAACAATTGTTTATGTGTATGAATTAAAAAATCACTGGCCCAGGTATTACTTATCTAATAATAATGATAAAGTTTCTGTACCCGCTAAATATAATAAAAATGGTATGGATTTTGTGATTGATACGACCAATGATACCAATTTATATGTTGGTAATACGTTTTTAAGTGGGTGGAGAGTGAGTGTTGATGGTGAGTGGGTAGAGATATCAAATGCGAACCAAGTTTATATGTCAATTCCAGTTAAAAAAGGTAACCACGAAATATCATTTATTTATAAAGAACCCAGTATTTTTAACTGGCTTAAAAAATGAAAATCATATTGAAATTCATAATTTCTGGTGGTACAGCTGCTTTCATAAATTTTTCCTCTTTTTTAATATTTACTAAACTTTTTCATTTTTATTACTTAACATCATCAGTACTAGCTTTCATTCTTTCTGCTGTTACCAGTTTCTGTTTACAAAAAATCTGGACTTTCAAAAATGTTTCTATTGAAAAGTTACACATACAGTTTGGTATTTATTTTAGTATTATTTTATTGAATTTAACAATTAATACTTCTCTGGTTTATTTATTTGTTGAATATTTATATTTAGGACATTTTGTTTCTCAAGTAATTGCTGGATCAATTTTGGCAATAGAAAGTTTTTTCATTTTTAAACATATAATATTCAAAAATAAGGTTATTGATTTACCAGAAAAACATATATGAAATTTGCATTATGTGTACCAACTTATAATGAAGAATCGATAATCTTAGATACTATTTTTGAGTTATCAAATATTTTGGATAAATTATCTAAAAATATTCAATGGCAGATTATTATTGCAGATAATGGTTCTTCAGATAAGACGCGGGAATTAGTGGCATCTCTTAAGACAGATAATGTGTCTGTTATGTCTATCCTTGAAAAAGGTAAGGGGATTGCTATATCAAATGTGTCAAAAAACATAGATGCAGATTTTTTTGGTTTTATTGATGCTGATTTATCAGCTGATCCTAAGATAATTCCTGAGATGCTTAATTATTTAATATTTGAAAAATTTGATGTGGTTATTGGCTCTAGGTTTTCAGATAAAACTTTGGTTAGTAGAGGATATTTTAGAAGTGCTTCTTCAAAAATATTTAATTTTTTACAGTCATTTATTTTAGGTATTCAAGTTTCAGATACTCAATGTGGTATTAAATTGATGAATAGACAAGGAGTTGAAATATTAAAAATTTGTGAAGAAAAAACATGGTTTTTGGATTTAGAGTTTCTGGCTTATGCTGAATTAAAAAAGTTAAAAATAGTCGAAGTACCAGTAAGATGGAATGAATTTAGATATAAAAATCGCAAAAGCAAGCTTCGAGTATGGCAAGATGGATTTTCTGCTATTATTGCTATGTTTAGGGTAAAAATGAGAGTAAATAATATATGAAAAAGAGAGCCTTTCAACTACTTTACGACATGGAGAATTCTTGGTGGTATCAAGGAAGAAGAGTTGTTGTATCAAAAATTTTGTCTAAATTTTTGATAAGTAAAGAACGAATATCAATACTAGATTTTGGGGCAGGATATGGCGGCATGTTTGGTTTATTAAATAAATATGGCAACGTTGATGCTTTTGAATTAGATGCAGAAGCAAGAGATTTGTGTTCCAAACGTGGATACAGAAATGTATTTAATTCTAGAAATATTGCTCTGTCTGAAAAAAATAGGTTTGACCTAATTTCTCTGTTTGATGTTGTTGAACATGTTGAAAATGATAAAGATTTGATTGATTCTCTTTATAAATTTTTGTCTAAAGATGGACAAGTTGTTATAACAGTTCCAGCATATCAGTGGTTATGGAGTACTCACGATATAGAACATAATCATTATAGAAGATATACAAAAGGAAGTATTGCGAGGCTTTTAAAAGAGGTGGGTTTTGAAATTGAATATTCAAGCTATTGGAATACGTTGCTTTTTTTACCAGCAGCTTTTACCAGAATATTTGGTTTAAGTGGGGAAGGTTCTCTTAAAATGTCAAAATTTTTTGATTCTGTTCTATATATTATTGTTCTTATAGAATCAATGCTTATGCCATTTTTATCTTATAATTTTGGTTTGGGAATTATTGTTATCGCAAAAAAGAAATAATTATGAAAATATTAATTTTATCTGACGATTTTCCTCCCAAAAGTTCTGGTGGGGCTGGGCTGGTAGCTTTTATGCAGGCCAAAGAATTGGCTAACAGGGGGCATAGTGTTTCTGTTATAACTACTTTTCAAGAAGAGGATTCAGATGAAAAGATTGATTTTGAAGGGATGACTGTTTATAGAATTTACACCAAGTACAACATGTTTTTTCGTGCGTATATTTCTTTAGTTAATCTTGGAATAATTTTTAAAGTAAAAAATATTTTAAAGGAAATAAAACCAGATGTAGTTCATGCTCACAATGTTCATCAATATCTTTCTTACAAGGTTTTAGATTATGCTAAGCAATATTCAAAAAAAGTTTTTATCACCTTTCATGATGTGATGTCTTTTCATTACACTAAGCTTTATCCAAAAAGAGTGGGAGACAAATTTGATTATAAAGTTTCTTGGATATATCAGTTAAAAAACTTTAGACTTCAATATAATCCATTTAGAAATATTTTAATTAAGAAATACCTAAAGAATATAGATCAAAAATTTGCAGTTAGTGGAGCCCTAAAGGATGCCTTAGAGCAGAACGGGATTGGTGGAGTAGAGGTATTGCACAACGGCTTAAATATCCATGATTTTAAGGAAAATCAGGAGAGAATAAGAGAGTTTAAGGATAAATATGATTTGAATGATAAGAAAGTGTTGTTTTTTTCCGGACGCATAAGTCGGGCGAAGGGTATAGATGTCTGTATTAATTTAATTAGAGAGATTTCTAAGACTACACAAAATATTAGAATTTTAATCGCAGGCAAAGAAAATGAATATATAAAGTCTCTATTAAATAAAAATGAGAATAAGAGTATTAAAGATAAAATTATTTTTACTGGGTGGTTAAACAGAACAGACGTTGTCTCTGCTTATTATTCAGCAGATTTAATCCCTGTTTTGTCACTTTATCTTGACCCATTTCCAACTACAAACTTGGAAGCTATGGCTACAAAAAAATCTGTTCTAGGTACGTGTTATGGTGGTACACAAGAAATTATTAAAGATGGACTAAATGGTTTTATAGTTAATCCCAACAATTTTGATTTTGTTTTAGAGAAAGCTAAATTACTTATTGAAAATAGTAGTATGGCTATAAGGTTTGGTGATGCTGGTTTTGAAAGGCTAAACTCAATGTTTTTGATTAAAAATCAAATTGATAGACTCGAAGATGTATATGTCAGAAGTTAATTATCAAATTGAATCTAAACATTTCAATAACAACATTACTGTGATAACCTCATTTATATGATTCAAGACGCAGTAGAATTTTATGATAAGGAAAGCGGTCATTATACAACCAAGAGATATCCTAAGGTGACCTTGAGTTACACTCAATATGTTTTTAAAAAAAGATTGGAAATTTTTCTTAATCAATTAGCTGAGATAGAAAAGAATCTTCCTAGGAACGCTACGGTTTTAGAAATAGGTTGTGCAGATGGAATTGTCTTTAAGGCTATGGAGCAAAGATTTCCTAATAGATTTGTGAAGATGATTGGCATAGATGTTTCCCCAAAAATGATTAGTGAAGCAAAGAAGACTAATACAAACCCTAGAGCAAATTTTTTTCTACGTAATGATGTAAAATCAGAAAAATTCGATTTAATTATTGAGCTTGGTATTCATCCATATGATATTAATGGAGAATTAGAGTATGTTAATGATCATTTAAATTCTAACGGCCATTATTTTTATTCAGCCGTAGGGAGGAAATCAGCATTTGTTGGCTTAAAACTAAAAAGAGAAAAATATTTGGACGATTATAAATCATATAAAAAATATGAAGAAATATTTAGTAAATATTTTTCAGTAGAAAAAGGTGAGGTTTATGGTTTATTTATACCGAAATTGTGGACAACTCCCTTTTTGGGCCGTAATTTACAATCAATTTTTGATTTAATTTTTAAAGAATTATTTCCAGAATTATTTCATGAAAAGATCTATATGCTAAAAAAGTTAGACTAGAATACTTTCTCTTTTTTCTTTAACAAAGTAATACCAGTGAGCAATAAGCATTACTAACCAAGAAATTCCATTTGCAACAACGGCTCCTTCAAGTCCAAATTTATAAATTAATATGAAAGTAATAATTAACGTGGAGATGTTACCAATTAAATTAAGTTCATATAGTTTTCTAGTTGCCTTTTTAAGATTAAAATAAATACTAAAAAGGGAAATACCCGGGATGGTAATCATGCCCATCATATAAATTTCTGAATAAAATACGGCTTCAATATATTTAGGGAAGAGAATTATGAATATATATTTTGCTATCAAAATATAAACTAAAATTCCTAGTGCAGTAATAATTGTAAGTTGAGTGAATTTTTTCATCATACTTTGTCTCATTTCAGCATCTGATAATTTTGCATACTTAGGCATAGCTAACCCAAATATACTTTTAAATACACCCTTTACTTGATCTGGAATGGCTTGTGCGAAGGCATAAATAGCGAGTTGCCATGAACCTAAATAGTGGAAGATAAAAATTTTATCTATTGTACCAGCAAGTGTTCCAAAAAACCCCATGATGCTCAAATGTTTCCCATAAGGTATGAGAGTGTGGTCATGAGTGTCGTTTATATGAAATATTTTAAGAGTGTGTCTGTAAGCCCAAATAGTAGAGATGGTGTTCAAAGCGAAATAAGTGAGAACCATAAACACAATATTTTTTGTGAGTACAGCCACAGTGATGAGTCCTACAGTGTTCAATAACTGAGAACTAACTGCATAAAGAGTTACTTTTTTAAAATCTTTTTTACCCACCAAATAATTTCCATAAAGAGTGTATGCTTGGCTCAAGGGCAAACTTAAACCAGCGATGAGCATGGAGAATCCGAGCACTGTGTTCCCGCGAGTGAAGTAGTAAGTAGAAATACAAAGTGCGACTAATACAATAATAGAACCCCAACGCAATGTTGAACGAACCGCTGTTTTTAGTATTCCTTCAAATCCTTTGGCCACACCTTGAGCGACCACAGAACCCATGCCGGTCAAAGATAGACCAGCAAGTATGCTCGTGGTAGCAATGATGAATTTATAGTTTCCATAAATATCCTTGGAGATAAGATTGGCGAAGAAGAGGGAGCTTATGAAAGCAATGAACGCAGAAAAGACTTGCCCAACTCCAAGCCAAAACCCACCTTGGGCCACGTATATCATGTCTGTTTTAAAGAAGTTCTCGCTCTTTTTAAGGAGCATGTGGGTGCCCAATTTCAGATTATCCATAGTTTGATGCTACCATATTCTTATGTCCGAAACACAGCCATATAGTAAAGAATGGTATGAGAACCAAAAGCATGGCGCCTTTAAATCTGCTGAGATAATTTTACCTATAGTGATTGATTTGGTTTCTCCTAAAATATTCAGCGACGCTGAATATTCGGACGAACGATCGAAAAATCGTTTTAGTCCAAAGTCAGTGGTGGATGTTGGGAGTGGGGTGGGGATGTGGCTCGCATGTTTTCAAACTCTTGGTGTGAAAGATATTTTAGGTATTGATGGTGATTATATTACAGAAGAACAGCTTCATATCCCAAAAGAAAAATATTTGAATATAGATATTTCTAAGCCTTTCAATATAGACAAGAAAGCAGACTTGGTTATTTCTCTAGAGGTAGGGGAACATCTTCCAGACTCTTCAGCAGAAGGTTTTGTAGAAAGTCTTACTAAAATCGCTCCAATAGTTTTGTTTTCCGCAGCCATTCCTCATCAACCGGGGACTGCGCATATAAACTGTCAGTGGCCAGAGTATTGGGCAATTTTGTTTAAAAAGTTTGGACGAATCCAAAAGTAGAATATTGGTATGCACAAAATACAATTATTTATGTGAAGGTGAGCGAACTTTCAAAATATCCAAAGCTTCAAAAAGAAATCGAAAATGGTTTTTCAGCAACTCTGCCTCTCGTTCACCCAGAACGATATAGATACGCACTCAAACCCGCCCCAACCATCCTTTTTCGCATCATCCGCAAATTCAAAAAAATCCTCAGCGCAAATTAACATTTCCCTTATTAACATTCCAACATTCTCAAGAATGTTGGAATGTTTTATAATTGATGTATGAAAAATTCAATAAAAACAGCCAGGCAAATTGAACGACATATGAAGGGTGTGGCAAATCACTGGAGAATTGAAATACTTCTCTTCATTAATAATAATGACAAAGCGACATTAGACGAAATTGCAGATGGTTTAAAGATGAATATAAAAACTGCATCAGAACATACTAGACGTTTGGTTCAGTCGGGATTAATTAATAAGACTTACGCTGGTAGGCAAGTACAACACTCGCTTTCACCTTATGGAAAATTATTTGTTTCCTTCATTAAATCATTCCAACATTCTTAAGAATATTGGAATATCCACGATATGAAGGGTGTGCATAACTTTCTGGAAATAAATACCTGGAGGTATAGGATTAATAACAATATATATGAAACGGCTTGGCCTTTCATTTGTTCTTATATTTTTATTTTCTCCTAGTTTTGCTGACGCTGAGATAACTTACCCATATACAGTTGATGAAAAATCACAAGTGATCTTTGGTGATAGTAATGAAGTCGTAGTTATAGCTACCACAACATCCGGTGTTGTGGCGACTACTACATATAGAGGATTAGAAAATTATACGCAAGATTATATAAACGGTTTTGCTCATTTTTCATTTACATATACTCATCACCAATGTTGTTATGCTAGCTATCCACCCATTGTTTATGTCACAAATGTTGATCCAAGGTCAACATCTACTCCTATAGATAGATATCGAAGAACAATTACTGAGCTTCCGCCTAATACTTGGTTTTGGCCAACAGATTGGTATGTGTTTGATGTTCAGTTTGATGCTCTTGGGTATACGGTGTTAGCCAAACAAAAGGGTATAGATGAAATTTGGAGCATTCGTGCGGATGTACCGAATATTGCAAGCACTGATTGGGTGTCTGTTGCGAATAATCATCTTTATAATCATGATCCATCAGTTATCAATTCTCCACAAAGCATGGCATTTTCTCCTCTACCTATTAAGGAGGTATTACCCCCAATTTTGGAATGTTGTTCTAATGTTTTGTTTCTCCCAGGTATAGAAGCCAGTCGTTTATACAAAATAGAAGAAAATTCAGAAAACCAGCTTTGGGAACCGAATAGAAACTTAGATGCAGAAAAATTGTTTATGAATGTAGACGGTTCAAGTGTAGATGCAAGTATTTATACAAAGGATGTGATAAATGAAGCTTATATCCAGACAGCTGGTCCAAATATTTATAAATCATTTCTAAATATCTTGGCCGTTCTAAAATCAGAGAACAATATTACTGATTATTCTGCCGCGCCTTATGATTGGAGATATTCTCCGGATGATGTGGTTAAGCGAGGGATAAAGGATGAAGAGAAAATTTCTTATCTTAATGAGACGAATAATCCATATATTATTCAAGAATTAAATAGACTGGCTTCTACTTCTCAAACAGGAAAGGTGACTATTGTGGCGCATTCAAACGGAGGTCTGGTGACTAAAGCATTAATGCAGAAATTAAAAAATGACAACAATCCGCTTTTAAACAAAATAGATAAAATTGTCTTTGTAGCTGTGCCACACTTGGGCACACCATCCGCTATCCCTGCATTACTCAATGGATACAATCAAGGTATCACTCCGTTTTTGGATGCTTATGTGGCTCGTGGGCTTGGTCAAAACTTACCTGGGGCATACACACTCCTCCCGAGCGACAAATACTTTACCTATATAGACAATCCAGTGATGCAGTTTGATGCTAGTTTGTCTAGTTGGGCAGATAAATTTGGAGATGAAATTCATTCAAAAGAACTTCAGCATAATTTCCTCATAGATATGTTTGAGAGAGTCGAAAGTTCAAATGCAGACACAGATAGTCCAAGTTATCTGAGAGAAAGTTTTTTAAATAATGCTGAATTAGCTCACGAAGTCTACGACAACTGGACTCCACCAGACGGAGTAGAGATGATAGACATTGCGGGGTGGGGAATACCCACAACCATAAGCGGAGTTAAATATGTCAAGGAAAAAGATAAAATAAAATTATATCCAACATGGACTATAGACGGTGATGGAACAGTGGTGACCCCAAGTGCTCTATGGGCAAATGATTATGCAAGTACGAGTAGGTATTGGGTTAATGAAAGATTGTGGAATGTCGACCATCCTTATGTTTTTATTGATCCTTTTAGTATTTATGCAAAAGACCATAAAAGTATTCTTGATATTTTTGAACTCAATAATTTCATAAAAAATAATATAATTCTTGAAACATCAATAACTCTACCGACTTATATATCTACAACAACTCCAAATGGTAATAATTCAAATTATTTGATTTATTCTCTCCATTCACCTCTAACTTTAGATATATATGATGATGCTGGGAATCATACAGGAGTATCTACTACCACAGGACAAATAGAAGAACAAATCCCCGGTACATACTTTGTGAAGTTTGGAGAAGAGAAATATTTCTTCGCTGGCAGTGATGCACCACTGCATATAGTGATGAATGGGTATGAGACAGGGACATTCACGTTCAGTATTGAAGAGAAGCAAGGTGACAATACTATCTCGACGGTCACTTATAAAGATATCCCCACTACTCCAACCACAAAGGTTTCTATGTCCGTGGTGGGGGATATTAATACACTCTCACCACTTAATGTTGATTCTGATAATAATGGCACCACTGACATCATCCTTAATCCCGTTATAGGAGCCGTGGTCACTTATGAATCACCACTAATTCCAGTGTCGCAGATTAAACCACCATCAGGTGGTAGTTCAAGACGAACTATACAAGGTATAGATACTACTGTATCTACTACTAGTCCTGTAGTCTCATCTACCTCATCGCAAACAAAATTTATACCAAAACAAACTATACCCACAAAAGCGACAGCAAGGGTTATAAAGATTAAAAAAGCTAATACTCAAACAGCACAAGCAATATCTGCGAATTCTAAAGTGACTTCAATGATTGGTTCTTTGTGGGGTAGGGCAGTGGGGTGGTTGGTTTCTAAATTCAAATGAGTGATATTATTAATAAATATATTTATGTTAAATAAAAAAATTGTATTATGGGTTTCCGGGATTATTTCTATTATTTTGTTATTAATAAATTTTATTGGCACATACAAGACATGTAATCTAGACATTAATTGTGCTCAATTACTTGCTGATACGTTAAGAATATTATTTATAATTATTCCGACTTTTATTCTCTCTCTCATCACATATAAAATGCGAGATGCGGTTTATCAAGCTTGGCTTAAATTTGCTTATGTTTGGGTGCCTCTAACAATCATTCTCACACTTATTGCTCCAGAATATAATCCATCTTTGTTTCCAATCACCAAAGGTGTTGTGTCTTTTTATATGTCCGTTCTCTTCGTAATAATCTCAACAGGTATAATCATCATCAAATTCCGTACCTCAAAACATATCTCTAATTCGCGCGAATAGGCGAATAGTTAGAGTTTCATGCATCTTGAGTAATTTGAGCAACATCGGGTGTTGCTCAAAGCAAATGTGCGACCCCGAGGGTCGCACAAAGTGTTAAACCCCAGGGTTTAACACTAAGGGAATGCAGAGTTTGGTTTGGGGAGGGGATTTCTGGTAACATATACGAATATGAATAAAAATACGTTGAGATTGGTGATTATTTGCGGGTTGTTTTTGGTGCCTTTTATCCCTTTTTTAGTTTATAGTGGTTTCTTTTTCCCATTTATTACCTCTAAGGCTTTCACTTGGAGAATAATCATTGAAGTTGTTTTTGCTTGTTGGGCAGTGCTTGCGGTAGTAGCTCCAGAGTATAGACCAAAGAAATCCATCATTCTTTATGCTT
The DNA here is from genome assembly GCA_964349945.1 of uncultured Candidatus Saccharibacteria bacterium. Classification (GTDB taxonomy): domain Bacteria; phylum Patescibacteriota; class Minisyncoccia; order Phycocordibacterales; family Zambryskibacteraceae; genus JAIFWN01. The sequence goes on from CAYGIH010000001.1 coordinate 34,226, forward strand.
TAGGTGCTTTTATAATCTCTATTGGCATCTCTGATTTGTTTGGGATGGCTCCAGTGAAAAGTTTTTGGTCAAACTACGAACGCATGGAGGGATTCATCACCCTACTTCACTTAGGAGCATTTTTCTTGGTTTTAGTGTCAGTGTTTAAAGAAAAAGATTGGACCAGATGGTGGAATACTTCTTTGGTCGCTTCTTTCCTTATGTCCTTGTATTGCTTCGCTCAACTTCTTGGGTTGACACCAATAAACCAAGGAGGAGTGAGAGTTGATGGGACTTTTGGAAACGCTGCTTACCTCGCAGTTTATCTTCTCATTCATATATTTATTGCCATTCTATTTATTGTTAGAGAGAAAAAAGATTCTTATTTACGCTGGGTTTACGGAGCACTTATTTTCGTTCAGCTCATTGTTCTATACAACACAGCTACCAGAGGTTCTATCCTCGGACTCATTGGAGGACTCATATTAGTGTCTCTATTAAATATTTGGAATAAGGAATCTTCTTCGGCTAGGAAGGTAAGTCTTGTAACCCTTGGAGCTATTATTATTTTAGTTGGTGGTTTTTACTCCCTTAGAAACGCTTCATTTGTGCAAAACAGCCCAGTGCTTCAAAGATTCGCAAGCATAAGTATTTCTTCTGTAAAAACCGAAGGACGTTCGTTCATCTGGCCTATGGCTGTGAAAGGTATCATGGAGCGCCCAATACTTGGTTGGGGACAAGAGAACTTTAACTATGTTTTCAATCAGTTTTATGACCCAAAGATGTATAACCTCGAACCTTGGTTCGACAGAGCCCACAACATCTTCCTTGACTGGGGAGTGGCTGGAGGGCTATTAGGACTCTTACTCTACTTATCTCTATACGTAGTGTTGCTTATGTCTATATGGAAAAAAGATGATGATATGCATTATATAGAAAAGTCAGTACTCACTGGATTAATCGCTGGATATTTCTTCCATAATTTATTCGTGTTTGATCAGTTGATTAGTTATATTTTGTTTATTTCACTTTTGGCTTATGTTCATTCTAGGACAGTTCATAATAGTGAAGATTTGAAACAGAAGAATGATGAGGAAAATATTTCTTATATCCTCGCACCAGCAGTAGTTGGTTTGGTTTTGGTAATGTATTTTGTAAATATTAAACCAATTATTGCGAACACTACCCTCATCCAAGGATTGCAAACTGTACAAAATCCACAGAGCGATAAAAAGCTGGCATTTGTTTATTTCAAAAATGCTTATAATTCTTCAAGGTTGGGTAGACCAGAGACAGTTGAGTGGATTACCTCTTCAGCGGATAGTTTACTTAGAGACACCACTCTTTCAAATGATGAGAAGTTGAAGTATCTTGATTTTTCCAAGGATTCTATGAGGACGCAAGTAAATGAACTACCAACGGACACAAGATACAGATTAATAGCTGGTACGTTTTTTGGGAAAATTGGAGAATTGGACGAATCAATAAAAAACTTGGAAGAAGCCAAAAGATTGAGTCCTGGTAAGCAAGCCACTTATTTTGCCCTTGGTTCAGTTTATATAAGTAAAAAAGATTTCAACAAGGCGCTTGAAGAATTCAAGAGTGCCTATGAACTGGCTCCTGATTATGTTGATGCCAGAATTGCTTATATGATAGGGGCCATATATTCGGGGAAGTTAGATATAGTGAATGAGATGTCGAAAACTTTGCCAGTTGCCACCTATGCGAAAGATCAAAGGGTCATCAATGCGCTCATGGACACAAACCGATATGACGTATTAGGCGATCTTTTGACTTCTTGGCTAAAAATGGAGCCACAAAATCAAGATGCTTATACAACCCTTGCAGCTTTCTACATGAAAATAGGAAGTGTAGAAAAAGCTATCGCATTACTCACTGCCCTCGGTGAAAATATTCCAAGCTCCAAGGTTCAAGCAGATGAATATATAAAACAAATAAAAAATTCTCCAACAAAATAAATTAATTAAAATATAAAATAGATAAAAAATATTTTTCTAAAGTTATCCACATATAAAAAAATAAAATGCTTGTACGTAGCTTCTTTGCATATGATAATTAATGCAAGTCGCACGTAGAAAAATATTTTTAGAAATATTTCTCTGCGACGTTAACAGTAACTGCGTCTCTTGATCAGGGCGCAAAAAATAAAATGGCAGCAAAAAAGAAAGCAAAGAAAGCAAAGAAGGCAGCTCCAAAGCGAAAGGCAAAGAAACGAGCATAGTCGACTTCTGTTTTCATGAAAAAGCGTTCCCTAGGGGGCGCTTTTTCTTTATCCAAAATCTTCGAATTCAAGGTAATTTATGGTAAAATAGGCTTCTTATGGCGTTTTTAGGCAAATTATTCAAATCAAACGAGTCAAAAATCATCTCTTCTTGGAATCCAATGGTAGAGCGTATAAATTCGTTTGAGAAGGATTATGTAAATTTAAGTGAAGAAGAGCTAAGAGCAAAAACTGTTGAATTTAAAAACCGTTTGTCTAAAGGAGAAAGTTTGGATGATATTCTCCCTGAAGCTTTTGCTGTAGTAAGAGAAGCATCGAAGAGAACGCTCGGTCAAAGACATTTTGATGTCCAACTTCTTGGAGGTATCGCACTTCATCGTGGTGGCATCGCAGAAATGCGAACCGGGGAAGGGAAAACTTTGGTGGCAACTTTGCCGGCGTATCTAAATGCACTTGAAGGTAAGGGAGTGCACGTGGTGACAGTCAATGATTATTTGTCTCGACGTGATGCGGTCTGGATGGGGCAAATATATTCGTACCTAGGACTTTCAGTTGGGGTTTTGAATAATCAAATTTCATTTTTGTATGACAAAGAACATATAAACAAGGATGAGGAGCGCGATGAGACGGGTTCCTTCAAGGTAGTTCATGAATTCCTTAGACCTTCTACTAAGAAGGATGCTTATAATGCAGACATAACATATGGTACAAACAACGAATTTGGATTTGATTATCTTCGAGACAACCTTGTCTACAATAAACTCGACCTTGCTCAAAGGAATTTTCACTATGCAGTAGTTGATGAAATTGACTCTATTCTCATAGATGAAGCCAGAACTCCTCTTATCATTTCTTCTAATGTTGGAGCGGCCGGAGATTTGTATGTGAAGTTTGCTGATATAGCTTCTAAATTAAATGCTCCAGAACATTTTGAGATAGATGAAAAGCTAAAAGCAATAAGTTTGACCGAGGCGGGGATAAACAAAGCCGAAGCACTTTTAGGTATAGATAATATTTATACTGATGGGGGAGTGAAGTATGTGCATCATCTTGAGACGGCTGTGAGAGCCAAAGCTCTATATGAGAATAATAAGGAATACGTAGTGAAAGATGGTGAAGTAGTGATAGTGGATGAATTCACTGGACGCACTCAACCCGGCCGTCGTTGGTCAGAAGGTTTACATCAAGCAATAGAGGCCAAAGAAGGGGTGAAGATAAAGGAAGAGTCTCGAACCTTCGCTTCTATTACATTCCAAAATTATTTCAGAATGTACAAAAAGCTTTCTGGTATGACGGGTACAGCCATCACCTCCAAAGAAGAATTTTATAAAGTTTATGGTCTTGATACTTTTGTTATCCCCACAAACGTCAAAGTAGCCCGAATCGACCACAATGATCTTATTTTTCAAAATCAAAGTGGCAAGATGAAGGCTGTGGCTAGAAAAGTCAAAGAACTAAATGAGAAGGGTCAGCCAGTACTTATTGGAACAGTTTCCATTGAACACAATGAATTGCTTTCTGCATATTTAACTAGTGAAGGTATAAAACATGAGATTCTTAATGCCAAGAATCATGAGAGGGAAGGAGAAATCATCGCTCAGGCAGGTAGGAAGCATGCGGTGACCATCGCGACCAACATGGCCGGTCGTGGAGTGGACATAAAGCTAGGAGGCAATCCAGGCTCTCAAGAAGCATTGGAAGAAGTAAGGAAGCTCGGTGGGCTCTTTGTGTTAGGAACAGAACGACATGATGCGAGGAGGATTGATAATCAGCTCCGGGGTCGTTCTGGTAGACAAGGTGATCCTGGAGAAACACAATTCTTTGTTTGTCTTGAGGACGACCTCATGCGTATCTTTGCCACAGATGCTATCAAATCTATGATGGGTAGGTTTAATATCCCTGAAGATGAAGCCATAGAAAACGGTATGATTACCAGCTCTCTTGAAAAGGCACAAGAAAAAATCGAAGGTTTTAACTTTGATGCACGCAAACATGTATTGGAATTCGATGATGTTTTGAATTTCCAACGTTCAATAATTTATAACCAAAGGAAAACAATTTTAAGTGGAGGAATTAAGGAGGTAAATGAGTATCTAGACGGAGCCACAATTCAGTTAGATGAAGAAACAAACAAGAAATTAATAGAAAAGAGAAATGCTCTAAATGAACTGCCGATTGAAAAGCAAAATTTGGTCTGTGAAGTTTTAAGCAGGGTGATTCTCCAAACTATAGACATGTTTTGGGTTGATCACCTCGAGATGATGGAACATCTAAGGAATACCGTGAACCTCCGTGCGTATGGCCAACGAGATCCACTAGTTGAATACAAAAAAGAAGGTCTTATGTTTTTCAAAAATATGGAAGGTTCTATTATTCGTCAGATAGTAGAGTTTTTCACCGCACTTGATTTTGATGCTTTTGGACAAGTGAAAGTCACAGCAGTAGAGCAAGGTGCACTTGAAGTGGCTGATATAAACAGGATGGTCTCATCACATGATGAAGTTGGTCGAAATGATCAGTGCCCATGTGGTTCAGGTAAAAAATATAAAAAATGTGGATTACTAAACACAGAAGAGCATCAGAGTTTAATGAGTAAAAAATAATTTAAAAATGTTAATATAAAGACATGAAAAAGAAAAATATTATCTGGTTGGTGATTCTTGTGGCCTTTATAGGTTTAGTTGTTTGGCTTATAAAGACTCCAGGGAGGCAGGTACCTTCAAAGTATGAAGGATTGGCTGCTTGTATAAAAGACAGTGGGGCAATATTCTATGGAGCATTTTGGTGTCCACATTGCCAGAAACAAAAAGCCAATTTTGGAAGCGCAGCTAAACTTCTCCCTTATATAGAGTGTTCCACTCCTGATGGTAATGGACAACTTCCAATTTGTAAGGATGCGGGTGTAACTGGTTATCCAACTTGGGTGTTTAAAAACGGTGAAAAGCTTTCTGGTGAATTGTCTATGGAAGAATTAGCTAAACAAACTTCCTGTGTACTCCCACAATAATGCCTGAACTCATCACTTCAATTTTTTCTTTCCTCACTCTCGTGTCTCACATTGTCTTTGTGGTTTGTATCTTCGCATTTATTTATAGAAAGACTTGGGGTCATGAGTTAATAAAGTTTGTTCATAAACACGCGCTTTGGCTTGGATTTGGAGTTTCTATGGTGGCTATAGTAGGGAGCCTTCTTTATTCAAATTTGATTGGTTTTGCACCTTGTACACTTTGTTGGTGGCAGAGGATTTTCATTTATCCTCAAGCAGTGTTATTCCTTGTGGCTATTTTGAAAAAAGATAGAGGGATATTTGATTATGCTCTACCACTATCTATTGCAGCATTTATCATCTCACTCTATCAATCGTATTCAAACTTTAGTGGCATCTCCATCTTGCCTTGTACAGCAGAGGGGGGTGAATGTTCAAAGATATTTGTCTTGGAGTATGGCTACATCACTATCCCACTTATGAGTTTGACCCTCGTATGTTATCTACTTTTTATTAAACTTTGCGCCTATAAACATGAAAACAATAGTAACTCATAGTGGTAATTTCCACAGTGATGACGTTTTCGCAGTAGCCACTTTGCTTTTGGTTTATCCTGATGCGAATGTAGTTAGAACTCGTGATGAAGAAGAAATAAAGAAAGCAGACATTGTCGTAGACGTTGGGGGAGAGTACGATCCTTCTAAAAAGAGATTTGATCACCACCAAACAGGAGGGGCTGGAAAACACGAGAACGGGATACCCTATGCTTCGTTTGGTTTAGTATGGAAAGAATACGGTGAGAAATTGTCTGGTTCAAAGGAGGTGGCCAAGGCTATAGAAACCAAATTAGTGTTTTTTATTGATGCTTTGGACAATGGAGTAAATATTAGCCAAAATTTATTTGAAGATGTTCGTCCTTATACAATATCTGATTATTTTTATTCATATTGGGTAGTCGGTGATTCAGAAAAGGAACACACCGCCAAAATTTTTGGTCAGGTATCGGGTTTGGCCAAAGAAATCATCAAACAAGAAATAGAGAAAGCCAAGAAGATATTTGAAGAAACTAAAATTGTTGAACAAGTCTACGAACAGTCTCAAGATAAAAAAATTATTGTTTTGAATGAAAATCTGGCCTGGGGAAAAGTTTTCGATAATAAATCTGAGACACTGGCTGTGGTATATCCAAATAATGAAGCAGATACTTGGAGCGCCAAGATGGTAAGGAAGGGTGACCAGACATTTGAGACAAGGGCATCATTTCCTCAAGCTTGGGCCGGTAAAACTGACAAGGAGCTCATAAAAATTTCTGGAGTCCCTGATGCTGTCTTTTGCCATAATGCACGTTTTTTAGCTATAGCAAAATCTAAGGAAGGTGCCATAAAACTTGCTGAAATCGCTTTAAATGCGTAAGGTTAGGTCAATATTATGTTCATAGATGAAATAACACTACATTTAAAGGCTGGTAAAGGTGGCGATGGAGTAGAACGCTGGCTTCATGAGAAGGGTAGAGACCACGGAGGACCTTCTGGAGGCAATGGAGGTAAGGGTGGAGATGTCTTCGCTTTGGCTGTTCGAGATATAGGGATATTGGCTTCATATAGACAAGTGAAAGTTTTTGAAGCACTGCCTGGTAAGGATGGTATGAATAATACTTGGAGTGGTCGAGAGGGAGAAGATATTGTGGTCAAGTTTCCAATTGGTTCAAGGATTACTAACCTAACCACAGGTCATGTTTTCGAACTTCTTGAAAACGATCAAAAGATAAAGTTATTGTCTGGAGGTAGAGGAGGCTTAGGCAATGAACATTTCAAAGGTTCGACCAACGTTCGACCCAAGGAAACCACTCCAGGCATGTTAGGGGAAGAAGCGGATTTTCATATAGAAGTAGAACTAGTGGTTGATTATGGGCTAATCGGATTACCAAATGCCGGTAAATCAAGTTTACTCAATGCTCTCACACGTTCTCGTTCCAAGGTTGGAGCCTTCCCGTTTACTACCCTTGAACCATCACTCGGTGATTTGTACGGCATTATTCTCGGAGACATCCCTGGACTCATAAAAGGAGCGTCTGAAGGTCGAGGATTGGGTCATAAATTTTTGCGTCATATAAAGAGGACCAAGGGACTCATTCATCTTGTCTCTGCAGAAGAAGAGGATGTGGTGAAAACTTATGAGATTGTAAGGAAAGAGTTAGAACTTTATAATAAAGAAATAATAGAGAAGTCAGAGATGGTACTTTTGACCAAAGTAGATCTCATAACAGATGAAGAGAAAGGAAAAAAGTTGAAGCTTTTAAGTACAGTATCAAAAGCAGAAGTTTATCCAATGTCAGTGATAGATGATAATTTGGTAAAAAACTTTAAAGATATTTTGACCCAAAAAGCTGACAAAATTAAAGATGAAGGAACAATATAAACCAACCATAGGACTTGAGATACACGCTGAACTTCGAACCAAGACGAAGATGTTTTGTAATTCAAAAAATGATACTGATGAGGAGAAGCCCAACATAAATATCTGTCCAGTGTGTATGGGTTATCCAGGGACACTACCAGTTATAAACAAAGAAGCAGTTAGGCAAGTGCTCCGTGTTGGATATGCGGTAGGAGGAAACATTGCTGATTATACAGAGTTCGATAGGAAGAATTATTTTTATCCAGATATCCCCAAGGGCTATCAGATCAGCCAGTATAAATATCCTTTAGTGACCGGAGGAAACCTTGCGGGGGTAGCCATCACTCGTATTCACTTGGAGGAGGATACAGCCAAATCAAGTCATGATAAAGGAGATGAGAGTCTCATTGATTTTAATCGTGCTGGGGTACCTCTTATGGAGCTTGTGACTGAACCAGTAATACACGACGCAGAGACGGCTGCCAAGTTTGCAAAAGAGTTCCAACTTTTACTAACATACCTTGAAGCAAGTCATGCGAATATGGAAAAGGGAGAAATGAGAGTAGAGGCCAATATTTCTGTAAGCAAAGACGATAAGTTTGGAACCAAGGTAGAAGTCAAAAACCTTAATTCATTTAGAGCTGTAGAAAAGGCCATAAAATATGAAGTAGAAAGACACATAGAGCTACTAGAGAAAGGGGAACAGATAGTGCAGGAAACTAGAGGGTGGGATGAGAATAAAGAAGAAACTTTCTCTCAAAGAGCCAAAGAAGACTCTCATGATTATAGATATTTCCCAGATCCAGATTTACCTAAATTATTTATAAGTGAAATACCAGAATTTTCTAAAGAAAAAATATTTGAGTCACTTCCAGAATTACCTGCGGTAAAAAGAAACAGACTTCAAAAGGAGTTTCTCATTAAACCCGAGGATGCAGAGATATATGTGCAGGATAGAGAATGGGGGAGTTATTTTGAGACAGTTGTAGAACTACTAGGCAATAAGGAGTTAAATCAGCTTGCTTCAAACTACATCACTACAGACCTCAAGATACTTATCAAAGCAGAGGACTTTGCAGAATTAATACGAATGGTTGGGAGTGGGGAAGTGTCGTCTAGAGGGGCAAAAAACATCATCAAAATAATTGAAGAAAAAGGTGGTAAACCAAGAATGATTGCAGAAGAAAATAATCTCATTCAGAAAAGTGATAAGGAGGAATTGAAGAAAATAGTTGATACGGTTATAAATGAAAATCCAAAAATAGTTGAAGATTATAAAAATGGAAATGTCGCATTACTACAATTTCTGATTGGGCAGTCTATGAAAGCATCGAAGGGAAGTGGAAACCCGGTCGTGCTTAAAGAAATTCTTGAAGAAGTATTAAAATAAAAAACTTCCCAATCGGGAAGTTTTTAGTATTGACAAACAATAAATTTTCTAGTCCTCTAGGTGTTTAATCATTAGTTTCTTAATACGCTTTTCAGCGTTACTTTTGGTGGTACCTATCTCAATATCCTCAATTATCTTCTGGAGTGCGGTTAGTTTATAAACCCTATAGTTATTCATTGGGTGTCTGTGGGCAGGAAACTTACCTGAAGCGTCCCAATTCCTAAGAGTGAGAGGAGTGACACCTAATATCTCCGCCGCTTCTTTTATAGAAAAATATACTTCGCTCATATAATTAGTTTAATAAACATTAATAATCTTGTATATTAATTTTATATTGATTGTATACAACTAGCAATAGATATGTATGTTTGAATGTTGATAACAGCAATTAATAATATTACTGAGTAAATGATCATAAATAGAAATTCTGTGTGAAAAATTTACTATCTTCAGCACTAGGGTCGGTATAGGTCAGTATAATTCAAAGCGAGATGAGAGTGCTCCTGAGTACATAAATCAAACATTAAAAAAAATTTTTTATGCTGTAAAAAATTTTAGAATCTGCATAAAAGTTGTCCACAAAACAAGAGATTTCTTGTTAGGAGAATAAGTTGCCGAGATTTACAATTAACCTTATGAATAAAGACTATTTTGCCGAGGAGGCAAAATACATCTCGGCAAAAGTTGCTTCAAAAAAAACTGGTTATGCGCAAGATCATATCGGCGCTCTTGTGCGTTCTGGAAAGGTGATAGGAAAGAAAATCGGTCGAGCTTGGTTTGTTGATTTGGAGTCACTAGAGAATCATAAAAATTCGCAAAGTTTCAAAAGTGATAAAAAAGTTTCTCCTATCAAAAAATCTTTGGAGAGGGCGCTCGTCAGCGCGAGCTTCGCTTCAACTAAAGTTGGCTATGCTCAAGACCATATCGGAGCACTTATTCGTACAGGCAAGGTTAAAGGCAAAAAAATTGGTAGAGCTTGGTTTGTGGATTTGGAGTCACTTGAGAACCACAAGACAAACATAAAGCTAAAAACAGTTTTAAAGCCAACAGCGAAAATTTTACCAATTGCTTCGATTGCACCAATTGAACCAAGACTTTCTTTACCCCATCCAATTAGTCAAAAGGTAATTAAGTATGAAGAAGAAGTCGCTCCAAAATTTGTAGAGGTTTCTAAGGACAAATATAAGATAAAGAAAGAACTACTTCTCAGGGAACTTCTAGGGGGAGCTCTCATCACCTCAATGCTCATTATGGTGGTCACCCTTGCTTCTGTCTCTGGTATAAAACAAATAGCTAAAACAGATACATTTAATAAATTGGCCGATGGTTCAATCAGTGCAGAAATATCTCAAGGTTTAAACAATACTAGCGCTTCTATCCTAGCTACTATCTCGGATGGATTACAGAATCTTTGGAATAATCTCTTTGGTAAGAAAGAAAATACTGTTTTGGTAGTGGTGCCACCAGATTCTCTTTCTAATAAAGAACCAACATTAAAACCCTCTACATCAGAAGGTTCAGGTAAGACTACTATAATCAATAATCCTCCGGCTCAAACAATCATCAATGAATACAAATCCATCACTCAAGTCACTCCGCTAGATCTAACCTTGGATGATGTGGTAAACAATGGTGATACAACAAGACTGGATGTACGTTTACTCGGTAATGTAGAAATAGGAAAAAACCTTAATATTAAGGGCAGTATCGTTTCTGGCAGTTCAGTTATAGCCAAAAATGGCTCTTTTTCTTCGCTTAGCACTAGTGGAGATTTCTCTGCAGGAGGAGAGATAACCCTAGGGAATCCAGAAGATAACTTCATCATTAATTCTAAGAATGTTTCTATAGATAAGGACGGCAACACTACCTTCCTAGGTAATTTCTTCTCGGCCAATGCTTCTACCACTAACGTTTATGCAGTTAACTCTACCTCTACCAATTCATATATTTCTCTACTTACAGGAGATATTGCCACTATCACTAATTTCACTGGTACAAACAACACTCTTACTAATCTCATCTATACCAATGCCACAGGTACTAACTCCACCACTACAAATCTTTTTGCCAACTCTGGAGTAATCACAAATCTCAATACTAATAATCTCAGTCTTGGTACAACCTCTACTTCAGCCAACATAAACATTGTTCAAACTTCTAATGGTTCGACCACTATCCAAGCGAATAGAATTACTGATGCTGCTCCTGCTGGAGATTTCATCCGCTACAACAATGCGGCGAACGACACCACATTATTTAGAGTAGATAATTCTGGAAATTTGTATGCAGGAGGAATCATCAACTCTGGTTCACAAACAATCACCTCTACCTCTCAACCTCAGTTTAGAGTGCAGTATGATGCCTCAAACGAAAACACTAATTCTATCTCTGCTACAGGAGTCTCCACCTTTGGCTTTAATGGTTCAACTCCTCGAGCAATCTTTACCCCACAACTCAACGCCACCAACTCTTTCACCTTCACTGATCTCTCTTCTACTCCCATCTTCAACATAGATACCCTAAACCAAATTGTCTCTGCTCCACATTTCCTCTCTACAAGTTCCACTACTCTCCAAAACTTCACCTTCATAAATGCTACAGGTACAAGTGCAACGACGACGAATCTTTACACCACTTTACTCGTAGCAGGTAGTGCCACAACAACCAATCTTTTCTCTACAAATGGGGCTTTCACCAATTTATTATCTTCTTATGCCACAACAACCAATCTTTATTCTTCAGGTCAAACTATATTGGCAGGAACAAGTGGAAATGTGGGCATAGGAACAACAAATCCAACAAACGCACTTAGTTTTGGAAATTCACAAAATCAGAAAATTTGGGTTGAGAATTCAACTAATGTTATTGCAGGTAGAGCACTTACTCTTTCGGCGGGAAGTACCGTAAACACAGGACTCGTTGATTTTGCTCCTCTGAGTCAGGCAAATCTCAACTGGTGGAGTATGGCAGCTGCTCCTAGTGGCAATGTGTATGCTGCTGCTTATAATAACAATCTTTACAAACAAACAAACGGAACGGGAAATTTTGTTGCCCAAGGTTTAAATGGAGGTTTGTGGGGTGTAGCGGTCGCCCCCAATGGAAATGTGTATGTAGCAAAGCACAATGATGATATCTACATGCAAACAAATGAGACTGGAAGTTTCGTAGCCCTTGGACAAACGCCAAGCTCTTGGGGAGCAATGGCCGCCGCCCCTAGCGGCAATGTGTATGCTCTAAAAGTGTATTCTGGAGCAGGACTTTACAAACAAACAAACGGAACTGGAGATTTTAATCTTGTTGTATCGGGTTCTTGGAATGCCGTAGCCGTCGCGCCAAATGGGAACGTCTATCTTGTTGGTAGTAGTGACATCTACATGCAGACAAATGAGACTGGAAGCTTCGTAGCCCTTGGGCAAGGAGCTAAAAGTTGGCAGTCTGTTACCGTTGCTCCAAACGGAGATGTGTATGCCGTTGTTTATGGTGGAGATGTCTACAGGCAAACAGGAGGAACTGGAAACTTCGTGGCACTTGGACAGATAAGTAGAAACTGGCAATCAATGGCTGCCGCTCCAAACGGAAATATCTATGCCGGTGTTGGTGGAGGAGATATTTACATGAATGTGGCACAAGGAGGAACAGCTGATTTGGCTGGAGGAAATTTGATTTTGTCTGCTGGGGTGGGTAAGGGAACTGGTGCAAGCAACATCTCATTCTTGACCGGCACAACGTTGACCTCGGGGACAACACTACAAGCATTGTCTGAAAAGATGACAATTTTAGGTAATGGAAATGTCGGCATAGGCACCACATCACCAACATACAAACTCTCCGTCGAAGGTTCATCAACTCTTGGTAATCAAGCTATCGCAGGATATTTTACTGCAACATCAACTACAGCCACTTCGACTTTTGCGGGAGCGGTGGGGATTGGGACGACGAATCCAACACGAGCATTCGAAATTGTTGGCAATGTTGAAAATAATAATACTGGAACAGCTTCACAATTATCAATACGTGGAACTGCAAGTACAATAGATAAGTTAAATATTGGATATAACACTACAAGTAATTTTGGTTTTATTGAAGCAGTAAGAGAATCTTCCGTAACTCAGAATCTTATTCTCGGACCTGTTGGAGGTAACGTTGGAATTGGAATTACGAATCCCAATTCTAAGCTCGCAGTGAATGGGACTATAGCAATTGCTGCTACAGTAAGCACAAGCATTCCTCAAACATTAATTTGGTCAAGACAAAGTGATAATTGGACACCAGCATCCATTGGTCAATTATATGATGGTTCAACATATGGAGGGTATTTGGTTTTTAATACACACACTTCAAATCTGACTATTGGTGATCAGGCTACTCCACTAGAAAGAATGAGAATTGATAGTTCTGGTAATGTGGGTATAGGCACCACTTCTCCAGCATACAAACTCTCCGTCGAAGGTTCATCAACTCTCGGCAATCAAGCCATCGCAGGATACTTCACTGCGACTTCTACAACAGCCACTTCGACGTTTGCAGGAGGAATAACTGGCCCAAATAATTTTATTGTCCAACAAGTAAGCGGGAATGTTGGAATAGGGGTGAACCCAACATCAAATAAACTAGAAGTAACTGGCGTGACAAAAATAAATGGCACACTTACTGTGGATGGTCAGGGAACATACACGATCATTGGTCAATCAACAGGCTCCAGTCCTGCATGGTTTCAAACAAAAAATGGGAGTGGTGCATTCAATGAATTCGGTATAGTTGGTTCAAATGGGCAATTTGCAGTTACAACTATTACAGACGACGCGGTATTCAAATTTACCGGTAGTAATTTCGTTATTGTTGGAGACAATCAATTAGAAAAATATAGATTTACTTCTTTGGGTAAATTTGGAATTGGAAGTACTTCTCCAACTTATCAACTTTCCGTCGAAGGTTCGTCCACTCTTGGTAATCAAGCTATTGCGGGATACTTCACTGCGACTTCGACTACAGCCACATCAACATTTGCGGGAGGAATTTCTGGACCAAATAATTTTGTGGTTCAACAAGGAAGTGGGAATGTTGGGATTGGTGTGACTAATCCACAAGGAAAACTGGATGTATCTGAAATTCCTGATTTAGGAAGTGTTTACTTTCGTTCAACTGGTAGACCTTTTATAGATATTAAAGGAGGAGCAAATAGTTATAAAACACTTAGATTTTCTGACGGCGCTGATGGTACTTATAAATGGGATGTAAATGTTTTACCTGCAGACGATGGAACATTACCTAATGGTTTTAGAATTAGCAATTCGGGTGGAACTGCTCTCTCTATTAATTCAACAAATTATTATGTTGGTTTGGGAGGTATTAATTCTCCTGCTGGTGTACTTGATGTTAATGTTGGAGGTGGTCAAAGTGTATATTTTCGTTCAGCAGGACGACCATTTGTAGATATTAAAGGAGGAGCTAGTGATTATAAAACACTCCGATTTTCTGAAGGAGCAGATAGTACATATTTGTGGGATGTGAATGTTGAACCAACAAACAATAATATGGAATTTTGGGGAGGTGGAGGTTTTAGAGTAGCCTTCACTTCTGGGGGTAGTGTTGGTATTGGGACAGCGAATCCAGGATATATGCTTGATGTTTCTGGAAGCAATGCAACTAGCCCGATGATTGTGGCTAGAAATGCGGTGAATTCTGGTGATACAAATTGGGGTTCACTAGGTATTCTAAATGATGCTGCGTATGCAGTGGGGAATAATGCACGTCTTATGTTTTTAGCTCATGATTCTTCTCAAGTCATTCATCCTTACGCAAGTCTTGGTTTAGAAGTTGAGGGTAATTATATGGGAGCAATAACTTTCAATACTCGAACTGTGGGTGGAGCTACTGGTGAACGAATGAGGATTACAAATGCTGGCAATGTAGGAATCGGATCAACCACTCCTGCATACAAACTCTCCGTCGAAGGCTCTTCCACACTTGGTAACCAAGCTATCGCAGGATACTTTACTGCCACTTCAACCACAGCTACTTCAACTTTTTCAGGAGCGGTTGGGATAGGAACGACGAGTCCAAATGCAAAACTTGCGATAACTGGGACAAGTGTTTCTGCGAACAATAAAACATTTGTTGTTACCGACAGTTCGAATAATAAACTGTTTACTATACTTGATGACGGGAAAGTTGCCGTTGGCGCAAGAGACCCCTTTTACAACAAGTTCACTATTAATCTAGGGGTCAATCAAAATATTGGTTTTGATAATGATGGAGGGGTATCACGTATCCAATTTAGAAATGATGTTAATTCTGGTCATGTGCCTGGAGTTTTTTCCGCTTCGAGTTTTAGTTTTTTAAGTGGAAATGTCGGAATTAACTTACCATCATTTTCATCTATTCCAAGTAGCCAACTTGATGTCAATGGAAATATCGTGAGACAGGTTGATGCCACTGGAGTAGAGACTCGCATAGGCATACATTCAAATGATGGGCCAATCACGGCAACTTTTGGGGGTACATTGATTGGCACAACCGGTGTTACGGATGGTAATGGAAATACATCGAACTACATTGCATTCCACACATACAAATCTGGTGTTAGATCAGGTGAAGTGATGAGAATAGACGAAAACGGGAATATTGGAATAGGGACGACTAGTCCAATGGCCAACCTTACAATAAATGGTACAACGGGTGCCATCTCGCAATCAGGAACCGCAAGTGGTGGAACATTGCGAATCACAGAATATCCAAATTCAGGAGCAATGTTTTTGATTGGAACGAACGGAGGAAATTATGGTTATATTCAATACACGAACAGCGCTGATAAATCAGTCGGTTATCCATTGGTCCTAAATCCAACTGCAGGCAACGTCGGAATAGGCACGACCACACCAACAGGGAAATTACACATTGTTTCAAACACAATACCTTCACTTGTTGGAAGTGCTGCCGCAGGAATAATTATCACAAGCCAACAAAACTCCGGAACGGAATTAGCTATGGGTGTAGATTTAACTAATTCTCCTTATCCAGCATATTTACAGTCCAGACATGCAGGCAATGGAACAGCTTATCCTTTAGCACTTAATCCTCTTGGTGGTAACGTCGGTATTGGGACTACGAATCCGGGGACGAAGTTAGATATTCAAGGCAACGATACCACGGCATACTCCACATCTTTGGCTGTAAGTCCCTCTGGGTCAGATTTGTTGAGGCTTTACAACATGTCTAACAGTTCCAACTTCACAGCTATTGAGCTTGGGTCACGTAATAGTGGCGCAGCGATAGGTCGCATCGTGCTCGTAGATGATGGAGGAGCTAATGGTGACTTTGCGTTTCAGTTACGAAATGCGAGTGGAGCCAACACAGTGGAAAAAATGAGAATAACAACCACTGGCAACGTGGGTATTGGGACGACGGCACCGTTTACAAAATTAACCATCAAAGGTACGACATTCGCTGAAATGGATTTGACAAATGGGTCAACTGCTTTATTGGGCAATGATATTCTTGGTAAATATTCATTTAGGTCAGTTGATGCTGACGCTCATGTTGGTGGAGATCAAACTCTCGGTGGCATGTACGGTATTATTGTTCACGAAGCAGGTGGGACAGGTGTAATAGATGGTTCTGCAGATGAAGGTATGGAGCTATCCTTTACAACTTCAAAAAGGCCATCACCGAATACTCTTTTCACACTTACAGAGGCAATGAGAATTAATAAACTCGGTAATGTCGGTATTGGGACGACGACACCCGGGGCGGCTTTTCATTTATATAAATCAAACGCATCGCAGCCCTTTGCGCTATTTGAAGATATTGGGATAGATAGTAATCCAGCTATCCAAATTAAAAATGACGCTCAAGCATGGAACCTCCATACAGTTGGTGCAAGAAGTAATAATTTTGAAATATTTAATGCTACAGCAGGTGGCGCAGCAGCTAATGCATATTTGACAGTAACAACCGCAGGCAACGTTGGCATAGGGACAACATCACCAACAACTAAATTAGTAGTAAATGGTGGAGATATTTCAGTTGTAGATGTGAATCCATCTATAATGTTGAAATCAAGCGCTTCGGGAGAGCATTATGGTTTTTTACAATTCGATCACACAGAAGGAGATTTTTTGAGAATGTTTGATGGCACAACTTATTCAATGCATTGGAGAGCTGGCAATGTCGGTATCGGCACCACAACACCAACTGCGGCACTAACTGTAAAAGATAATAACCTTAATAAGAATGCTATTGAAATACAATCTAGTGCAGTTTCACCAAATAATTATATTTGGGGTTTGAGTGCACAATCAAATAATTTCTTTTATATAAATCAAGGTTCAAACTATGGCACACCTACGACTAGATTAACTATTGATAATAATGGCAACGTCGGTATTGGTGTGACTAATCCTGGGAAACGGTTATCAGTAGGTACTACTGGTACTGGAGATATTGGAGTGGGAGGAAGTATTTATATTGGAGAAAATTCTCCTTATGCAGGTGGTGGAAATTTATATTTGGATGCAACCGGTACGGGAGATAGAGATTTTAATTTAATTCAGTATAATGGTGCATCTTGGGTTACTAATTTATTTGTGAATGGAGGAAACGGCAACGTCGGGATTGGAACTACGACCCCGACCAGCCATCTAGATGTCTATGGTTCAGCCATAAGTCAGGCTAACTTCAATTCAATATTTACCAACTTACATACAGGTGCTTCTGTAGTAAAAATTGAAGCAAGCGCAGATACGACTGTTAATACGTTTTATCACAGACTTCTTGATTTAGATTATAGCGGGGATGCCTCGGGTGTTACTGGAACATATATGAGAATGCTTACTGGTGGTACTGAACGTTTTGGTATCGGTCTTTCTAATGATGAATTTGCAATTACTTCCAATGCTGTCGAAGTATTACATATAACAACTGCTGGTAACGTCGGCATCGGGACGACGAATCCAAATTCATTACTCGAGCTTAAAGGGAATGGTGCAAGAATGGCAGTGAGAGATGACGGTGTTTCAACTGATGCTATAAATTTTGGCACAGATACGTCCGGAAATGGTATATTCCAAATGTATGATACAAATGGGGTACAGAGGGTAAATCTTTATTCTCATCAGACAGAAGGTATTGCAAATTATTGGTTTACAAACGGCAACGTCGGCATCGGGACGACGAGTCCGGGAGCGAAACTTCATTTAACTTCTAGTGTTGCAAATGATACCTATTTGTTTTTAGATGCCGCTCATGCAACTGCAGGAACAGCTGGAGGTCTTGTTCAAAGGAGGGCACGGGGTTCGATTTCTTCACCTAGTGCTGTTTCAAGCGGTGACAGATTAGGATTGTTTGTAGCCCAGGGTTATGGCTCAACAGCATATGGTACTGCTGGAGGAATGACTGTAATAGCAGACGGTACTCCTTCTGGTGATAATATTCCTGGTCGTGTGGAATTTTGGACTTCAACAGCAAGCCTTCAAGATCAAATTAGAATGACAATAAAAAATGATGGCAACGTAGGCATAGGTACTACAAATCCCGGACAACAACTTACCGTCGCTGGTTCAATTGGATTTCTTGGAGTAACCAATGGAGCGGGGACTGCTTATCTCTGTCAGACTTTGGCGACTGGTGTAGTCTCAACTTCGACTACTGCTTGTAACCCTTCATCTATGAGGTTCAAGGATAATGTTGCAAATATAAATTATGGATTGAATGAAGTGATTCGTATGAGACCAACAACATTTGATTACAAACCAGAATTACTCGTACCTGGTCACCAAGTTGGATTCATTGCAGAAGATATGGCTGGCATAATCCCTGAAGTAGTTGGTTATGATTCAAACGGTTTGCCTTCAAACATTGATTATGGGAAGTTGACTCCAGTGTTAGTGAGAGCAATCCAAGAACTTGATTTGAAGTTTGATTTATTAAATGCTTCTACCACCGCATCGCTCTCACAAATTTCATTGGCTATCCAAGACCAGAGTCTGAAGATAGAAAGTATGCAAGCTGACATAGCCAACCTCATGAATACTGCTTCAACCACTCTAGCTACTCTCTCTACTCAAGAACAAAGAATTTCTGACATCGAAACATTGATTGCTTCATCAACAATATTTACAATAGCTACAAGTACAGCAACATCTTCAATAGATACAAATAATGGATTCCTCGCAAATATTATCTCTTGGTTAGGAAGTATGACAAATGGAATAGGGGACGTGTTCGCGAGTACGTTTAATGCGAAGGATAAAATCTGCGTAGATGGGGAATGTCTAACCAAGGATGATATCAGGGCCATGCTTTTGGTTATACATCCAGCAACCACAACAACAGATACGGGCACTACCACTCCAACTACAGATGTTGGCTTAACTCCTACTACAATAATAGATACATCCACAACCACCCCTATACTAGATACAAGTTCAACTACCACCCCTACTATAGACACCACTACGACAACAGTAACAATAGATACAGCCTCAACCACTCCAGTTATATAGGAGTAAGTTTATTAAACATTAATAAACTAGGATAGAGAAACTAGCTTTTAGCTGTTAAATTATAGCTGCTAGTAGATTCAGCTATTAGCTAAGAGCTTTCAGCTTCTAGCTTATGATTCAAATAAGTTCTTAATACCAATAGCTCACAGCTAGTAGCTAGTCAAGAAAGATGACAGTTCGTAGCCAGCACTTAAAAGCTGCACTAAAAATTTATATAAATTTTAGTGCTAGTTGTCCACAAAGTGATATATATTCTGCTAGGATAATTGTAATTGGAATTCTATAATATATGTTGTGAATAAAGAACTTTTTAGCGAGAACGGAGAATTCATCTCGTCGAGACTTGCCTCAAAAAAAATTGGTTATTCTCATGACCATATTAGTGCTCTCATCCGTTCTGGAAAAGTTAGTGGAAAGAAAGTTGGCCGTGTTTGGTTGGTAGATTTTCATTCACTAGAAAATTATAAAAAAAGTATTGATTTAAAGAACTTTGAGCCAGGAAAAATAAGTGGCCAAATGAGATCATACACGTTTAAGACTAAAAATCACTTAGGTAAGAATTTTTTATCTGTAGAGAAGGCTTCTAAGAAAATTGGTTATAGTCAGGACCATATAGGAGCCCTTGTTCGTGGAGGAAAGGTGGCTGGTCAAAAAATTGGGAGAGTGTGGTACGTAGATTTTAGATCTCTCCGTAGGCACAAAAAAAGTCAAAGAATTATATTTAGGCAGAATGTTCAAAAGCCAACAACGAATGTTCCACCAATTGAACCAAGACTTTCTTTACCCCATCCAATTAGTCAAAAGGTAATTAAGTATGAAGAAGAAGTCGCTCCAAAATTTGTAGAGGTTTCTAAGGACAAATATAAGATAAAGAAAGAACTACTTCTCAGGGAACTTCTAGGGGGAGCTCTCATCACCTCAATGCTCATTATGGTGGTCACCCTTGCTTCTGTCTCTGGTATAAAACAAATAGCTAAAACAGATACATTTAATAAATTGGCCGATGGTTCAATCAGTGCAGAAATATCTCAAGGTTTAAACAATACTAGCGCTTCTATCCTAGCTACTATCTCGGATGGATTACAGAATCTTTGGAATAATCTCTTTGGTAAGAAAGAAAATACTGTTTTGGTAGTGGTGCCACCAGATTCTCTTTCTAATAAAGAACCAACATTAAAACCCTCTACATCAGAAGGTTCAGGTAAGACTACTATAATCAATAATCCTCCGGCTCAAACAATCATCAATGAATACAAATCCATCACTCAAGTCACTCCGCTAGATCTAACCTTGGATGATGTGGTAAACAATGGTGATACAACAAGACTGGATGTACGTTTACTCGGTAATGTAGAAATAGGAAAAAACCTTAATATTAAGGGCAGTATCGTTTCTGGCAGTTCAGTTATAGCCAAAAATGGCTCTTTTTCTTCGCTTAGCACTAGTGGAGATTTCTCTGCAGGAGGAGAGATAACCCTAGGGAATCCAGAAGATAACTTCATCATTAATTCTAAGAATGTTTCTATAGATGAAGATGGTAATGCCAACTTTGTTGGTGGGCTGACTGCGACTTTTTTGGATTTGACTGGGCCAACCACTATGGGTGATTTGGAATTTAATAATGCCACAGGCACTTCTGCTACTACTACAAATCTTGCTACCACTAATTTCACCACTTCTAACCTCAACACGAATAATTTAAGTCTTGGGACTACTTCAACTTCTGCCAACATTAATATCACCCAAACTGCCAATGGTTCAACTACTATCCAAGCCAACAGATTCACTGATGCTGCACCAAGTGGAGATTTCATCAGATACAACAATGCGGCGAATGACACCACACTCTTTCGAGTAGATAATTCTGGCAACCTTTATGCAGGAGGAATCATTAACTCTGGTTCTCAAACCATCACCTCCACCTCTCAACCGCAATTTAGAATTCAATACGATGCATCAAATGAAAACACCACTTCAGTTACCTTAAACGGAGTTACTACATATGGTTTCAATGGTACCACCCCTCGAGCTATCTTCACTCCGCAGTCTAACCGCACTGATACCTTTACTTTTACTGATGCATCATCAAATCCAATATTTAATATTGATACGACTAATCAACGAGTAGGTATTGGCACTACTTCTCCATTCGCTAAACTTTCAATCAGTAATGCAGTCACAGATACAGTCAACACTCCACTTCTAAATATTTCTTCAACTACCGGAGGTACATCAACTACTACTTTGTTTACAGTTCTTGCGAGTGGAAATGTGGGTATAGGAACTACGTCGCCAACAAATAAACTTAGTGTTTCAGGAAACGCCGATATTTCAGGCACTCTTACTGTTTCTGGAAATGCGGCGTTTGGAGGTGGTACGGTTCAAGGCAATGCTGTAGTGTATGCGTCTAAGACAATAACATCAGTTTTATCTCAAGCAGGTTTAAGTGGAGTGCTTACTCTTAATCCCAGTGGCAATACAAGTGCGAGTTATCTCGGTGGTCAAGGGGCTCTTCTTGTTTCAAGTGGAAATGTAAGAAATCTTACAGGTACGATTTTAGGACTACTTGGTGAGGTTCAACATAGTGGTACCGGAATTTTAAGCAATCCAATCGGTGTGATTGGTAATGTGATAAATAAATCATCCGGCAACATGACGAATGCTCAGGGGGTTAGATCCAGTATTGATAATAATGGTACTGGAATAATCACCAATGCTTATGGTACATACGCGATTATAGATAATACGAACACAGGCACA
This sequence comes from uncultured Candidatus Saccharibacteria bacterium, assembly GCA_964349945.1. Taxonomy (GTDB): domain Bacteria; phylum Patescibacteriota; class Minisyncoccia; order Phycocordibacterales; family Zambryskibacteraceae; genus JAIFWN01. The sequence goes on from CAYGIH010000001.1 coordinate 56,482, forward strand.
ACAACAAATGCTTTTGATTTATTTGCTGCGAACGGAGCAGTTTCCGCAGGAAGAATTGATAATTATTATGGTCTTTATTTAGAAAATATAACTGCTGGAGCACTGACTAATTATTCGATTTATTCTGCTGGTGGTAATAATTATTTTGGTGGAAATGTAGGCATAGGGACGACGAATCCTGGGTATAAACTTGATGTTGTTGGAAATGTGGATGGAGCAGTGAATGCATACGGCATGAGAAATCTTAGTGATGGTGGCAGTGCCTATAGTATTTTCCAAATGTGGAATAATACAGCCAATACTGCTGGATTTTTCTTTAATTCATCCAATCGTGGTGGAGATGGTGGGCCAAATGGATTCTCTTTCTTCAATGATGCTGGGCCAGTAAGATTTAGGGGTAATGGAAATGTGATTTTTGCCACAGGGGCTTATCCGGGTGTAGATAAAATGATTCTTTCTTCTGGGGGTAATTTTGGTATTGCTACTTCTTCTCCTACATATGCTCTCTCCGTCGAAGGTTCATCAACTCTTGGTAATCAAGCTATTGCTGGTTACTTCACTGCAACTTCTACAACAGCTACGTCTACGTTTGCTGGAGCGGTGGGGATTGGGACGACAACGCCTTCCTCTAAGTTTGCGATCACAGGCTTGGGAACAGGTATTGGTAGAGCCTTTGTTGTTGCTGATTCTACAAATTCAGAGAAACTTTCAGTTCTTGATAATGGAAGCATTGTTTCAAATGGCCAAATTACTTTCCCTAATTCGAATGGTCTCCATTCTGGTTATGGCATAGGGAATAGTGGCGAAAATCGTCTCCAATTTAATGGAGGTCCTAATGGATATGTTTTCAATAGTTATAGCAATGGTTCGAATATTTTGAGTATAGATAATACTGGAAATATCGGTGTGCTTGGTTCAAACATTAGTCTGGGTACAGGCAGTGGTTCATATTCACAAGTTATCTTGAGTACTTCAGGTAGGAATTGGGATTTTGGGGTGGATACTGGTTCAGCTCCTGTTGGGGGGTTCTCTATACGTGATAGAGATAATTCCTATGCAAAAGTATTTACCTTGGAAGCTGGTGCACCAAATGGTTCATTTTATGTAAAAAATTCTGGCAACGTTGGTATTGGCACTACCTCTCCAACACACAAACTCTCCGTTGAAGGTTCATCAACTCTTGGTAATCAAGCCATCGCTGGATATTTTACTGCGACTTCGACTACAGCTACTTCGACTTTCGCTGGAGATGTGAGAATTGCAAATAATAAAAAATTAGGTTTCCAACCTGTTCAAGGATATGACCATGCGAAATGGAACATGTCTGTTGATACAAATAATGATTTCACATTTAATGGTGAGGCTGGTAAAAACCTTACCTTTGCTGGTTTTGGTTCACTTGCTGCATGGCCGGAAAATGTAAGCCATCTCATATCTGGAACTGGAGATTTTCAAATGGATGGTTATACAGGTGGACAGTTGCGTTATCTCGGTGGTGATGCGAATTGGTATTCAGGTGCCGCAAGTGATTATTCGCTCGATGGAAGTTTTGGTATGAGATTTAGTATTGGTGCATCTGGAAACTCAAATCGAGGATGGACATTTTATGATAATACTTCATCAACGATTGAGGCTGCTATTTCATCTATAGGAAATGGATACTTTAGAGGAAGTTTGGGTATAGGCACCACAACTCCCGCATACAAACTTTCTGTCGAAGGTTCATCAACTCTCGGCAATCAAGCTATTGCAGGATATTTCACTGCAACTTCAACTACGGCTACTTCAACATTTGCAGGTGCGGTGGGGATTGGGACGACAACCCCAACTTCAAAAATGAGTATCGTTGGAAATGGGTCTTCTGGAATTTTTGGACCATATATGAGCAACGTTTTGAATGTTAGTGGTGCAAATTTAGGTACTACCGCAGGGGATAATTCGCTCATTGCGTCGTTTGGTGCTGATGTTGGATCAGGTTGGCAAAATGCTTTAGGAATTAGAAGTTATAGATATTCAAATGGAAATGGTTATACTACTGCAGGAATAATGCTTGGGCTTGATTACAATACTGCGCCGATAATGAGTTATATAGGTTTGAATCAAAACGGCAATATTGGAATAGGAACAATGGACCCTCAAAAAAAATTAACAATTGAAGTTGGGGGTGGTATTGATTATCAACTGCGTTTGGGTAAATCAAACGCTTATTATGATATAGGTAGAAATGATGTTGATGGATTACTGTACTTTACAGGTAATCAAAGCTTTCCATATGTTGGTTATGTTTTCAATACTGGTAATTTAGGAATAGGCACTACTTCTCCATATCAGAAACTGGCAGTAGTTGGGAATGTTTTGGCTGATGCATTTATTGCCACCTCGACTACTGCCACATCAACATTCTCAGGATTTATAGATGTAAATGGCACAGGGACAAATGCTACATCAACCTTCGCTTCAAACCTTTGGGTCAAGGGAGGATTGAAAGTAGGAACTGGTTCACTTTATCTGAATGATGCAGGTATCACTTCATCAGATGGAAACCTTTCAATCCAAAGAAATACTAGTTCATATTTACTTGGTGGAAACGTGGGCATAGGGACAACTACACCAAATAAGAAATTTGTAATTCGAAGCAATAGTGACGCTAGTTTTTTAAGATTAGAGACTGATGGGACACACGGTGTTAAACCAATTATTTCTTTTGATTCAGGATTATCTGGAATTAATAGAATGGATAAGGCTCAAATTCAGGGTGGATATGATTCTGTGCAAAGTGGTTCTGGTGGTATTTTAAATTTTTTGACTAAAGATACTTCCGAAGTGTTGCAAAGTAGAATGTATTTAGATGCAATGGGTAATGTAGGGATAGGAACGACGGGACCGGGGGCACTATTAGATCTCTACAAGTCGGATGCGATCACTGGGGCGGGATTAAGAATTGTGAGTCAAGATACTGCCGTGGGCAGTCCTCCGTTTTCTACTATAGAATTCAAAACTTCACGGACAGATTCCACCAGCCTTCTACAAGCAGGCAGAATAGTCAGTGGTTGGGATGGTGCTGGATATGACACTGCGCGTACCACACTTCAATATCCTACAGGAGCTGATGCTTGGACTGATGGACTAACTCTTAAATACGGCAATGTTGGTATAGGGACAACGAATCCAGGGGCAAAATTGGATATTGGAACAACAGTAGATGGTAGTAAAACATTAGGAATTAATGGAGCAGATACAGCTTGGGATGCTATTAGTTTCAATGCAGCATCTGCAGCCAAGAGTTATTCTATTGCGAGACGAGGGTCTGCAGAATATTTTGGTATTCTTAATAATGGTAATTGGCGCCTTGTTATAGCAGATACTACTGGTAATGTCGGTATAGGGACGACCACTCCTGGTTCTTTGTTGCATGCATATGCTGGTTCTGGTAATCCAGAATTTAGACTTGAAACTGCGGGGGCAGGGAACAATCCTTATATAACTCTCAAGGGTGGTTCAAATTATTGGGGTATTCAAGGTACATTTAGTGATTCAAATAAAAATTTACAATTTTTATATAATGGTTCAGCTGTAAATGTTGCAATAGATAATACGGGCAAGGTAGGAATCGGAAATGTAAACCCAGGTAAAACACTAGATGTCACAGGTACAGGTAGATTCTCTGGAGTACTTACCATCTCAAATACTTCAAACTGTACAGGAAGCCAAGCTCTCCAAACTAATGCCAATGGAGATATAGCTTGTGGCACTATCAACACAGGGGGTATCTCATCTGCAGGAGGTTGGACAACAAACAATGTTGGTTTTGTCTCTCTTTCTACCACTACAGATATCGCAGTAGTAGGTGCTTCCTCTACCCCTTATGCCAAATTTGCCATCATCTCTGGAGCTACAGCTACCACCACTTTAGCCATAGTGCCTTCAGGTTCTCAAACAGCTAACATCATTGATATCTACAACACTTCAGGTGCTCTTTCTTCTGTCTTTACAGCAGGAGGAAATTTGGGGATTGGGACGGTGGGACCAACAGAAAAACTTCATGTGGCAGGAAATATTATTGCAAATTCAGGGAATGCTATCGGTTGGGGAGATAGAACAGCACAAATAGTTGGTGTTACTGGTGGGAGTGGAAGAATAGCTTTCGAGGTGGCTGGAGCAGAAAAAATGCGGATCGATGGAGCAACAGGCAATGTGGGAATAGGGACGACGACTCCACTGATGCCACTTTCTATAGCAGCAAATTCTGGAGCATCCGCTGTTCAACTTATTGGTCGTGTTGCGGATAATATTAGTACATTAAATTTTAGTACAAATTCTGGTGCGGTCAGCACTTATATTCAAGGCAATGGTTCTTGGCTTCGTTCTCAAGCAGATGGAGGAATTCATTTTAGAAATGGTGGGACACCTTCTGTGGCTTCTACTGATTATACGATTGAAGGTATGAATTTGGGTATAAATTCAACTTCTCCTGGTGAAAAATTGTCAGTAGAGGGTTCTGCGATAGCAAACGAAAATATTGTACGTTTTAATAATCAAGGAAATTATGCTTCGAGGATATGGTTGAGAAATACTAATCGTTCTGCATATTTTTCTGTTTCTGGTACAACCGCTGACACAATCGCAACAGATATACTCCCTTCAGGTTTGGCAATTGGTTTGGGGGGTAGTCCGAGCCCGGTTCAATTTTTTAACGGAGCCTCTGCTTCTGTGAAAATGACTATTGCTACTGATGGAAATGTGGGAATTGGGACAACGACTCCACAACAAAAACTTGAAGTGGTGAGTGGGAATATCGGTCTTTACAACACTGGTGCTTTGAAATTTTCTCAAACATATGCAACTCCTTACATGGACATTGCGATGCCAGATACGGACACTCTTTCTTTTAGAACAAATGTTGGCTCTGCTGATGTAAACGGAACTGCAATGGTTATCAAAAGAACTACAGGCAACGTTGGTATAGGGACAACAACACCTTCAAACTTACTTGTAGTAAATACCACAACTGCAGGAGCAGTGGGGCGTATTCATGTTCTCGGCGGGCAACCATCCAGTGTAGGAGATACTACCTCTGCTTTGGTACTTGGAATGAATGAAGGTGCTGTGGCAAATAATGGGGTTGAGCTCCGTGCTGTCCGTTCAGCATTTTCATCACCCAATGCAACTGACTTCTCGATCGCTGTCGCTGGTTCTGAACGTGTAAGGGTCGATAAATCAGGTAATGTCGGGATTGGTTCTTCAACTCCAATGGATTTGTTGAGTATAGGAAACTCTAACAATGGTTCGACTGATAGAAGAGCTATTAATCTTGGAGCTGGTGGATATGGTGTCCCTGGAAATGCTAACAGTTCTTCTAATGGGGATAAATTAATTTTGTTCCGCACACCAACTGGTGCGAGTGGCGATATTACTCTTGGTGTTGGAGATATTGGTGATATGTGGTTCAAGGGCACTGTATTTCGTTGGTATACCCACAATGGAGGGACAGGAGCAAGTTCAGAAAAGATGCGCTTAACACAAGCTGGCAACGTCGGTATAGGCACCACTAACCCTGCAGAAAAGTTGCAGGTAGGAGATACTGGTTCAAATGCGATTTATATTCAATCAAGTGGTCAGACGGATACATCAGCATTAAAGTTTAGAAATACTTATGGTTCTAGTGCTACACGCAATATAAGAATGTCTGGTGATTTGGCAGTGCACATTACAGATGCTGGTGATGTGGAAAAAATGACAATACTGAATAGTGGGAACGTGGGTATAGGGATTACGAATCCTGGATATGCATTGGATGTTCAAAGGGCCGCCACTTCTGATTGGACAACCAGGATTTATAATACTGGAGTTGGAAACGGTCTTTTGGTGAGAACTTCTTCAGTAGATATGAACATGGCCCTTGGTGTTTATAATGGCACCTCGTATGTAATGTCAGTATTAAATAATGGCAACGTAGGGATAGGGACAACAACACCAATCAATTCTCTCGGTTTTGGAACTGGAAGCACAGGTATTGGATTTTATAGTAGCAACACAACTCTTAATAGTGGGAAAATAGCAGAAATAGTCCAGAGTGAAGTTGGATCTGGAAATGGTCATCTTTTGTTTAAAACGTACCAAGGTGGTTCTGGTGGAGCAGAACGAATGCGGATACAGAATGATGGTAATGTAGGTATCGGGACGACGACACCGATGTCTGCCTTACATTTAGTTTCTCCAAATACAGCGACTTCTCTTACGATAGGCAATGGTCAATTCGGCAAAACCCTAGGACTCATTCAAACTTCTGCAGACACTAGTGGTTTTTTAAGAATTCAAAGTGTGCAGTCTAATGGAAGTACATATGGAAATATCGTTCTTAATGATGCCGGTGGTAATGTAGGTATCGGGACGACGAATCCTGGGAGAGCTCTGGATGTTGTTGGCACCGCACAAGTAAGAACAGATGAAGGTGGTTGGTATCTCTATTCTACTGCAAATGCATTTCGTGGAGCATTTTATGACAACGGAACTTATACAGGTATCTTTGGTGATGGATCAGGAAGTAGTCCAGCTATTGCAATAGAAAATAGTAATGTGGGTATTGGGACAACTGGGCCAGGTAGCAAATTATCTATTGTGGATGGTGCGGGTGGTACAGGAAAGGGTTTTGAACTCTATTATGGTTCTGGTGCCAATAGACCTCTCACAATGGGTATCAACCGAAGTAATGGTGATGGTTGGCTTGGTTGGAATGCATATCAATCCACGGGTGATACTCAAACATACGCTGTTTCAAATTTCGCCGCACAAATTCTGTCGGCGGATGGATTAAGATTCAAGGTTGCTCCGAACGGTACTGGTGGCAATGTCATAACTTGGACGGACGCCATGACCATTCTTTCTGGTGGTAATGTAGGTATCGGGACGACGAATCCAAGTGGTGTGTTGCAAGTAGGACCACTAGGAGGAACTCCAGCTGGTTGGGTATATTTGAATAATAATGTTGGTCCAACTAGTGCGAATCCTTCTGCCTTTGCAGGTTTAGCTTTAGGTTGGAATGCGACGAACGGGAATGGGGAATCCATTATTGCTTTTGGGACAGGTTCTGGTTCGGCAGGAGGAGGTGCTGCCAGAAGATTATCATTTGTTGAGTGGGATGGAACCACAAGAAATGAAAGGTTAACAATTGATGAAGGTGGCAATATTGGAGTAGGTACTACCTCTCCTTATACACGATTTGCAGTCGTTGATTCTACTTCTGTGAGAGAGATGATTTTTAACGACACCATTAATTCTGCTGCTAACTATTTGACTCTAAAGGGTCCATCAGGGGTAAATGGTCAAGTTGGTTTGAATCTCCGTATTGACAGTACAAATCTTTGGCAAATTTATGCAGATAACAATCAATCTGGTGCATCACAAAATGGTTTGGCTATCCAAAGTGGTGGTGGGGTAAAAATGTTTATACAAGGCGGGGGTAATGTAGGAATTGGGACGACTACACCGATTGAACAACTTACAGTTTATGGAGCAACAAATCCAAGAATCGGTATTAATGCTCCTGCAGGCACTTCTGTTGGGTTGAACTTGTATGAAGCCCAGGTGACTAAATGGACTGTAGGGAAAGATAGCAACAATAAGTTCCTAATCGCTCGTCCAGGTCAGTCAGATTTTTATATTGATACTTCTGGAAACGTCGGCATCGGGACGACGACTCCTGCGACTATGTTGGAAATAAGTGGAACCGCAAATATTGGCCCACAATTAACCTTACGTTCTACTAGTGCTAATGGTACATATGCGGGTCTCAAAATTAATACTGACGTCACTACGAATAACAGTTCTCGAACCTGGTTTATTGGATCCAACACATATGAATATGGCGATTTTGCTCTGATTCAAAGCAATACGAAAATGGGCGATCCGGTTATTGCTGGAACTGATAGATTTCACATTAGTGCCGGTGGCAACGTCGGGATTGGAATAACAAATCCTGCATATAAATTAGAAGTTAAGGAAACAGGTGGTGCTGCGATAAACTTAATTAATCAATTAGAGTTGGAAACAGTTGGAACCAATACTTGGGCAGGTGTTAGGTTTACTGATGGTGTTACTGCTAATGCTTTCATAGGTTATATTACCGGAACAGGGGCATCAGATAGACTGCTGGGTTTTGCTAATAATTCCGCAACATCACAAATGGTTATAAATGGAAACGGCAACGTCGGTATCGGGACTACGAATCCAGCAAATGCAAAACTTGATGTGAATGGGAACATTAGTTTGGGAACTAATGCTGGTGGTGGTACTTTATATTTTGGAAACGATGCTGCTGGTGGTGTTCAAAATAGAATTCAATATGCAGCGAGTGAATTTGGTTTGTACACAAATCAAAGTCTTGGTTTTAATTTTTACAATAGTGGAACTAATGCTGTTGCCATTAATGCGAATGGCAAGGTTGGTATCGGGACGACGAGCCCACTTACAAATTTGCATGTTTATGGAACTTCATACCCATGGTTTATGCTTGATGGTAATGGAACAACAAAGGGGTTTTTGGCTATGAGAGTTAATACTGCCACAAATAATGATGTCAATGTTTTTTATGGCAATGATAATAGTTCAAAATTGATTTTTAACAGACAAGGGTATGCGAATCGAGGCACAGCTGTCGGTGAGACGGCGGTTATGACATTAGATAGCACTGGCAACGTCGGTATCGGGACGACGAACCCGAGCCAGTTGCTCACGTTAGCAAGCACTGGGTACTTTGGATGGGATAATGGAGCGGGCACTGTCGACGCAAGTTTATATCGTGCTGCAAGTGGCATTATTAGGACGGGTAGTCGTCTTGATGTGACGAACGCAAGTGGTATCCTCACGAACAGTATCGCACAATATACCGCAAGCAATCTCGTTATTGGTAACGCTGCCTATAACATATCAATGAACGGCAATGTCGGGATTGGAACCACGAGCCCTGGGGTTAAATTTGATGTTCTTAATAGTGCTGGGGGTACAGTCAGTAGATTTTATAATTCTGGCACAAATGGTGTAGCAGGATATGCGGCCACTCCAGTACTCGCAGTTTCCTCAAAAAGTAATGGAACTTTCACAGCTGGGCATGCAATATTTAGTGTGGGTCGAGATAATACATCATCAGACTATTTCAACATAACTGACACATTGTTTACAGTTCTTGGTGCTGGAAATGTGGGAATTGGGACAACGAATCCAGGTACCAAATTGGAAATAGTTGCATCTGGAGGTACTACTGCATTAATTAGAAATACCGATTCCACAAGCTATGGGGGCTTGAGAGTTTACAATGATCAAAACAGTAATTTGCGATCATTAGAAATTGATTATTCGGGTAGTACTTATGCTGGTTCATTAGTTACTGGAGGACCTACTGGAGAATCTGCGTCAATCGCCACTACTGGTGCATATCCACTAGTTCTAGGAACTAACAATACAGCCAGGATGACAATATTGTCTGGTGGAAATGTAGGAATTGGAACAACAGCACCAGGAAATATTTTGGAAATCAAAAGTGGGGTTCCAAGGCTGTTAATTAATGGAACAACCAATCCAGGTTATAGAGGAATTGAATTTCAAAATACAGGTACATCATTTGCATCAACAACAGCAGATGCATCTTCTGGAGAATATAGAGATAGTATCGGACCTATTACTCCGTGGGGAGGTTTTAGAACATTTTATACTGATACTGTAGAAAGAATGAGGATTACATCAACAGGCAACGTAGGTATTGGGACGACTAATCCTTCTACAGCTCTCTATGTAGTCGGAGAAATTACAGCTAGCACTGTATTAAATGCTGGGTCGTATGTATATACTGGTGATCTTTATCATCGAGGAAATTTCCGAGTTCTCAACAAAGCCGCCAACGATTTTGTGACATGGGCAACACGGGACACATCTGGATCAGAAAGTGTTATGAATTTATCAAGCATTGGGACTATTACAACGAGTGGGGCTGTTACTATAAATGCGAGTGGTGCAGGAGCTTTTGTTATGAATGGTTCTGGAGGAACAGATTCATATATTAGATTTGCGGATGCGCAAATTGGAGGACAGACTGCAGGACTCGCCTATCTTCAATGGCAACGAGATAATAATCAAGGAAGAAGGTTTTCAGTAAATGTATCAAGTAATGGGGGTGTGACAAATCAAGCGATGACAATTATGGAGACAGGCAACGTCGGAATAGGCACTACCACACCTGCAGAAAAATTAAACTTGTATGGAGGAAATATTAGATTGAGTAATTCTTTAGGTGGAACAGGAGAGATAGGTAGAATTGTTGGTTGGAACAATATCGGGACACAATTGGAGGCAGCTTCAATTGCATTCTTGAGAGATAGTATAGGAGATGGTGATTATGGTGCGATTGCATTTAATACACTAGCTGGCTCGGAAAGAATGAGGATTGCTTCTACTGGCAATGTGGGTATTGGGACAACAAGTCCTGTTACAAAATTAGAAGTAGCATCAGCTACTGATGGAGATGGATTAAGACTGCATTATACAGGTGGTACTGCTGGGGGTGTTGGTTCTCGATTGACATTCAATTCAAATACTAATAGTGGACCCTCTCAAATATTTGCAGCTATCAAGTCATATATGCAAAGTGGTAATGATGTGAATTATGGTGGAGATTTGAATTTCTATACAGCTGATTCAGGAAATGCTGGAGCATTAACTCAAAGAATGACAATTTTAACTGGGGGTAATGTTGGTATTGGGACGACTGCACCAGGTGCGAAGTTAGATATTTATGAAGGGGGAAGTGTTGATAACCTGCATTTATATAAAACATCTGGGGGTGCACATGTACTTTCAATGGGTACAAATTTTGGAGGAGGAAACACTTTTGCAATAGATCCTTTTATAAATGGAGTTGATAATGGAGGATTTAGTATTTATGATGTAACTAATTCTGTTAATAGATTGGTAATAGCACCAACTACTGGCAACATTGGAGTTGGAACAGTAAGCCCTGGTGCGAAGTTAAGTGTTTCTGGTGGAGTTGGAATTGGTAGTGGGTACGCAACAACCGCAGTTTCTGATGGAAATTTGATTGTATCTGGTAATGTTGGCGTAGGTACAACAAACGCAACTAATCGTGGGTTAAATGTTGTGGCTCCAAGTGATGTGGGAATTGAGGTTTCTGTTCCACGCACGACAGGAACTAATTATGCAATATTGGCTAGTGCCACCGGAGCGGGGGCTGGTTTGAATCAAGGTTTGAACGTGGGGGCAAGTGGTGCGACTAGCAATTATTCTATACGAATTGCTAGTCCAGTGGCTTCTGCGGGTAATTATGCAATATACAGCGATGCGACCGCTCAAGCTTATTTTGAAGGTAGTGTTGGGATAGGGGTTGCAAGTCCAGGACAAAAACTTGATGTGAATGGAATTTCTAGATTTAGAGATTATTTAAATTTTGGTGCGACTGATGCTGAAGGTATTTTGACTTGGACAAGTGACATAGGCGGAGGACAAGCCTCTCTTATTGTGGGAGGTAATTCTGGAAGAGGATTGTTCCTCAGAGCTAATGGTTCAAATTCTACTGGTGCTTATATAAATACTTCTGGTAATTTAGGTGTAGGTACGACCAGTCCAATTTGGAAATTTGTAGCTCAAAACGATGCTTCTGGAGGGGGAGCGGTGGCATCATTCATAAATGCAACAGTCAGTAATGGAAATCAAACACAAATATATTTAGGAAAAAATGCTTCTGCAAATAGTTTAGCTACAATTGCATATGTTCCAAATGCTACAGCGGCTCTATCAACATTAAGATTAGGTTTATATGGTTCCAGTGATTCGTTTGCGATCAACGGCAGTGGTTATGTTGGCATAGGCACCACTACTCCAGCATCATTACTTACCGTAGTGACAGCATCAAACGACCAAGGTATAACCTTGCAAGGTGCAGACACAGGCATTACTCCAGTATTTAAATTCAATACTTCTACCAGTACCACCAGAGCACGCATTGGTATAGCTGGAAATAATGACGCACTTGCGACAGGAGCTGGACAATTTGATTTGATTCTAAGAACAGAAGGAACACAAAGTATTATGCTCGCTCCGACTGCGGCGGTGGCTATGACCATAGAGTCAGGTGGCCAAGTGGGTGTAGGAGACACTACCCCTGATTATGGACTAGATGTGGTGGGGGATATTAATAGTGATGATTGCTTTAGAGAGGCAGGAGCACAAATAGCCGGGACTTGTGCGTCAGATCTTAGATTGAAACATAATATTAATTCTCTAAATGGATCTTTGGAAAAAATTATGCAATTGCGTCCAGTTGAATATGAGTGGAATGAAGATGTCGCTGCCTTAGGAGGAACGCTTAGATATGTTCCAGGTAGACAAGTAGGTTTAATTGCCCAAGAGATGCAGTTAGTCTTCCCAAATTTGGTAAAAGAAAAAAATGGATACTTATCTGTCTCATATAACCTCGAACTTCAAATGGCCACTATTAATGCTATCCAAGAACTTGGTTTGAATTTCAATCTTTTCAGCGCTTCTACTACTGCTTCACTCTCTCTACTTTCTCAGTCGATTCAAGATCAGAGTTTGAAGATTGAAAGTATGCAAGCCGATATAGCGAACCTCATGAATACTGCTTCTACAACACTTGCCACACTCACCACCCAAGAACAAAGGATTTCTGACATCGAAACATTGATTGCCTCTTCAACAATATTTACAACAGCTACTTCTACCGAGGCTACGTCGACTCTATCTAATGGATTCATTTCAAGCATCACCGCTTGGTTAGGGGATATGGCGAACGGGATAACAAAAATATTTGCGAAGGAAGTGAACACTGAAAGTTTGTGTGTGTCGGATGCAAGTGGGGCGAAGACATGCATAAACAAAACCCAACTAGATGCATTAATACTAAATTCACTTGGGACAACGGCCGGTTCATCCATATCAACCTCTCCAATCGTTGATACTTCTTCTTCAACCCCTACAACTACAGATGTTTCCACAAGCACATCCACCCCAATTTTAGATACTGGGGCCACTACTCCTAGCGAAATCCCATCAGAAATAGTAGCCCCACCTATTGTAGATAGTGGGGAGGGGACAAGTGAACAACCGGTGATATAATAAAATCAATTGAAATGCGCCTTCATGTCATTTAAAATAAATACATTGATGAACAAAAAGGTCCTTCTATATATAGTATTGCTCGTCGGGTTGTTTTCCCTTTCTCAATTAGTTTTAACTACTTCGACAGTTGCTCAATCTGCAACAAACTCACCCCTAACTTTTACCCGTAACCTTTCTATTGGTTCTACTGGGGATGATGTCACCGCGCTTCAAACTTTCCTCCTAAAGTTACCAGACGTATATCCAGGAGGACAGGTCACTGGCTACTTTGGTCCAGCTACAAGGGAAGCGGTCAAGAAATTTCAAATTTTAAATAATATTGCTTCTTCAGGTGATGAATCAACAACAGGTTTTGGAATGGTAGGGACAAAGACTCGAGTAATTTTAAACGCACAAGTTTCGAACACAGCGGTGGTACCAAAAACAACCACACCAATCGTATCAGAAATTTCAAACACTATTCCAACTTTTACCCGTAACCTTTCTCTTGGTTCAACCGGCAAGGATGTCGAAGCTCTTCAAAAATGGCTTTTAACTATCCCTGGTGTTTATCCAAAAGGTCAGGTGACTGGTTACTTTGGTCCAGCCACAAAGGAAGCAGTCAAGAAATATCAAATTTTATATAAAATCGCTTCTTCGGGCACAGAATCAACCACAGGGTTTGGGATGGTGGGGGCGAAAACCAGAGCTACTCTGAACGCGCAAATTTTGAATTCTCCAAACACTAAAACTTTAACAACCACTATAGCTACTACCACACCAGAGGTTCCTAAACAAGAAATCACAGTTAAAAATCTCGATGCTTCAAGAGGAATAGTTACGAACATCACAAGTTTCTTTGATAGCGTGGTGACGGGGATTGCCTCTGGTCCACAACAACCACCAAATTATCCTGCTCCTGCGCGTGGTCAAGAAGTTGTTTATGGGGTCTCTGCGCCGTCGAGTGATGTGGTGAAGTTTTCTTCAGTGGATATAAACCCAGTTGTGGCTTATCCAGGAGATAGACAAACCTTGAAAGTTACTTTGAATACTGCCGTTGAATCAGTGACTGCAGTCACCACTTTGGATACCAAAATTTTGACCTTGAATCTAGTCAATGATGGGACGGGCACAAATACTTGGACCGCCACTTGGATAGTGAACGACACATCGGTGAGAGTTTATAAAACAACCTTTACTGCCATAGATAGTGCTGGCAATGTCGGCAAAACAAGTTTCGCATGGTCGGATCCTTGTACTGGATTTACTGATGGCACGACAGCTACTTTGGAACAGGAAGTATGTACAGTTGGGAGTGATATAAATAACCCAATGGCAGACGGGGTTGATGGGGGGAATATCATTATTCCATCCGGGAAGGCTATAGTTTTGAATCCAGGTACAACCTTTGCATATAATCCAGGCAGGTCAATCACCAAATATGGGACTATTACCAAGGCGTCGGGCGCTGTCATCACCAAGGGTTATCTTTATTATCCAGACCCTACAAATAGTGGTCTGTACACCACCAGCAAGGTTTCAAAGACTTTTAGTGCGAATTCTACTCTACCCGGTTACATAAAAGCATCTCTTGTACAAGGTGTTTATTGCGATGGCAATACTGCCACTCCACCCGGGTCAACTCGCACCAGGTATCAACCGTCTTCTGTGGCCTGCGGGACTGCTTGTGCATCAGAAGTTCAAACATGTTCATCAACCGGAGTTTGGTCAGGAACTATGTCGGGCACAAGTTGTACTCCTTCTACAAGGACAGGTTATACAACGAGTTCTGTTGCTTGTGGATCTTCTTGTACTACCCAAGGGCAAACTTGTCAGACAAACGGTCTCTGGGATGGGACAGCTATAGGTTCTTGTTCTCCGATTGCTCCACAAACTTGGTATTTGGATGCAGATGGTGATGGTTATTATCCAAGTGCCAGTCAACCAGTCACTCAATGTAATTCTCCAGGCGCTGGTTGGTCTACTACAGTGAAGACACAAGGAGATTGTGATGATGCCAGCGCTTCGGTTTATTTAAATGTACCTCGTACAAGATACAACACTCCAACCGTTGCTTGTGGAACCGCTTGTACATCAGAGGTTCAAACATGTCAGGCAAACAGCACCTGGACTGGGACTTATTCTGGCACAAGTAATTGTTCAGCTTCTGCTTCAACTAGAACAATGTACTCACCATCATCTTCAGCTTGTGGTGTTTACGGATGTCCTTCAGAAACTCAAACATGTCAGGCAAGCGGTTCATGGAATGGTACCTATGCATCTGCAAGTTGTTCGATTACCTCCCGTACAGGTTACGCTCCCGCATCATCAGCTTGCGGAATATATTCCTGTCCAACAGAAACTC
>CAYGIH010000001.1:72068-372580 GCA_964349945.1 uncultured Candidatus Saccharibacteria bacterium
GTTCAGGTTCAGCCAGTTGTACAGCTACAACTCGAACCATGTATTCACCAGCATCATCTGCTTGTGGTGTTTACTCGTGTCCTTCAGAAACTCAAACCTGTCAGACAGGAGGCACATGGAATGGTTCGTACGCATCTGGAAGTTGTAGTGTAACAACCAGAACCGGTTACGCTCCAGCTTCATCTGCTTGTGGTGTTTACTCATGTCCAACTCAAACTCAAAGTTGCTTAGTTGGAGGAGGTTGGGATGGTACAGGTGTGGGCAGTTGTTCTATAACAACCAGAACCGGTTACTCTCCAGCATCATCTGCTTGTGGTATTTATTCTTGTCCAACTCAAACTCAAAGTTGTCTAGTTGGGGGAGGTTGGGATGGTACGGGTATAGGTAGTTGTACTGTAGCAACAAGAACCGGTTATGCCCCTGTATCTTCAAGTTGTGGTATTTATTCATGTCCAACTCAAACTCAAAGTTGTTTGGTTGGAGGTGGTTATGATGGCACGGGTATAGGTAGTTGCACCATAGCAACTAGAACAGGATACACTACGAGCGTCCCTGCTTGTGGGGTTGCTTGTGATCCAACATCTCAACAGGCACAAACTTGTTTGGTTGGGGGTTGGGGAGGTACAGGTATAGGCTCATGTTCTCTTGCCACTGTGCCAACTTGGTACAAAGATTCAGATGGAGATGGACATTACCCTTCAGGTAATCCTCCTGTCACCCAATGCAGTTCCCCAGGTGCCGGTTGGTCGACTACTGTTAAAACCCAAGGAGATTGTGATGATGGAGTTCCTTCAATTTATTTAAATACAACAAGAACAGGATATCTAGCATCCACTTCTGGATGTGGTACTTATTCTTGTGCTTCAGCCATTCAAACATGTCAGGCAAATAGTACTTGGACTAACCCATCTTATTCTGCCACCAGTTGTACTGTTTATAGTGAAGGTGGATATACTACAAGTAGTGTGGCTTGTGGTTCATCATGTACTTCAGCCACTAGATATTGTCAGTCGAACGGTGCACTTTCTAATTACGGATCTTGCTATTCTGATGTGAATTATAGCGTAGGTAGTCCATGTACTACTACAAACATTTGTGGTTCAGCTGGTGGTGTTTGGCAGGATGCCTGTACTGGTAATTGTAGTGGAAATCCAACAAGTTCTGAATCTACAACTTGTTCTAGTGGTAGTGGTATATGCGTTGTAGGTGGTAATACATCTAGATCTTGTAGTAATGGCGCTTGGAGTGGCTGGAGTGCTTGTAGTCCTGCTGGTACTAGCCCAGTTTATTGTAATGTAGATGGTGATGGTGATGGGTGGTGTGCTGGATATAATCAAGCAAGTTGTAGTGCCTGTACTGTTTCTTGTACTGCTGGTGATTGTAATGATGGTTCTTATTCTGCAAGTAATTGTTGTCCAGTAAATGGTGGTTGGAGTGATTGGAGTACATGTAGTGCTTCTTGTGGGGGAGGAACCCAAACTCGCTCATGTAACAATCCGACACCCAATGCATGTGGTGCTGATTGTGTTGGTTCTTCTTCTCAAAGTTGTAATACACAAGCATGTTGTCGCCCAGCAGGGTATTTCTGCTCTGGTTTTGATTTATACTACTCTTATGGTGATTGCAATGATTGGAATGTTGCATGTGTAGATTATGAACAATGTGGTGGTTCGTTGTCTCAGTGTCAATAATATTTAAGTATGCAAGGATTGTCCTTGCATGAGTATATGTATTTTATAATATGCAAGGACCGAATATGCAAGGACCGTCCTTGCATAGACTAGTGTATTCCATATAATTATAGGAATATGTTACGTAAAAATCCTTTCATAACAGGTGAGTGCTATCATATTTATAATCGTGGTATAGACAAAAGAGTCATATTTAAATCTCAGTTTGATTATGAACGATTTTTAATGCTTTTATATATTGCCAATACAACTAAAAGTTTTCGATTAGATCAACTTATTAATTATCAGCACAAAGTCTTCAAAGATATATTCTCAATAGATAGAGGTGAACTACTCGTTTCTATAGGTGGGTGGTGCCTAATGAATAATCATTTTCATTTACTCCTTAAACAGGAAGTTGATGGTGGGATTACTAAATTCATGAAGAAATTGGGTACTGGATATTCTATGTACTTCAATATCAAATATAACAGGCGTGGAGCACTATTTGGAGGGTTGTTTAAGTCAAAATTAATTGAGGATGATGACTATATGAAGCATTTATTAGGATATGTTCATTTAAATCCTCTAGAAATAAAGTTTCCAAATTGGGAAAAAAGTATAGGAAAAAACAACAGAGAGATGAAAAATTTTTTGGAATCATACGTATATTCAAGCTATACGGATTATCTACATAAAAAGAGGGAAGTATCAGCTATTTTAAGCACAAAAGCATTCCCAAAGTATTTTAATGATACGAAAGACTTCAGTGATTTTATAGAAAGTTATTTTACAGATTTCGAGCAAGAAAATTAGTTAGTTTAAAGCATTTTTGAAAATTTATAAAATATCACTAGATGTTAACATTCATGCAAGGACCGTCCTCGCATAAGCATAAAAGTTAAATTTAGCTAGGTCACCCTGAAAGTTGCACAAGGGTAAAATGAGAAAATCAAAGAAAATAATTTTCCTTAAAAGAGATATAATAGAGATATAAGATTTATGGAGGAACCAAATGTCACACCAATGGTAGATAAAAAGAAAAAAGTCATTTCGGTACTGCTTGTAGCATTTGTAGTGGTGCTATTAATAAAAACTTTTCTAGTGGAAGGTTTAGTTGTAAGTGGGGAATCAATGTCTCCAACAATTAATTCTGGTGAATATATTTTTATAAATAAATTAGCTTATGTGTGGGGTAGTCCAAAGAGAGGTGATATAGTAGTAGTAAAACCTAGAACTAATAATGGGAGTGTAGTAAAAAGAATCGTAGGGATGCCAAACGAGAGAATGCAAATTATTGATGGGATAGTGACAGTGAGGGAAGGAAGAAATGCCAGTACTACCCCTGTTGACGAATTATATTTGAATGGTGCAACTACAACTGAAGTTGGTACCACTTACATAAAATTGGACCCATTTGAATATTTTATTTTTGGAGATAATAGGCAAGTTAGCATTGATTCAAGAGAATTAGGTCCGGTAGATATATATGGTATTAAAGGAAAACCTTTTTTAATATTTAGCTTCAAAACAAACAAATTCAGGCGAATATAATAAAATAGTGTATGAAGAGTTATTAAGGTTTATATAACTTTAGATATTATAATCTTATAGTAAATATCCGATATTGATCAAAAAAAAGATAAATGTGAATGATACAAAAAAGAATAATTTTTTGATTTTTTAAATAGAATCGGTAAATAAATTTCATATAGAGGTGTATAGGAGATCAAAAATATATAAAAAAATATTTAGACAATACACAGAGTTTTCCACAGAAACGCTAGAAATTTTCTAGGAGCTAATTCAACTTGAACATATACTAAATGTAGTAAATATATTGGTGCCGATACGGTGTATCGGTATGAATATTACGTAGTAAACTCAACACAAAAACTTGAACTCAAAAGATCCGTCACTAAATCAGATAGACGAGAAATGGATACCTATGGCAGAGGCGTCTGGCCTCACACCTTATAGTTCAGAGTATCTCTCATTGCTTGCTCGTAAAGGTAAGTTAACGGCTAAGAAAATTGATGGTGTTTGGTATACAACAAAATCAATTTTGGATGATTATATGAAGCGCCAGATGATTAGGGCGCAAATACAGAATGGGAGTTTCCCTAATCAAGCTCCAGTTCAACAAGTCATTGAATCTAAGCCTAAGCTTGAATCTGTACAACCACCAGAACCTGTAGCTTTGAGAAATAGTGTTGTTGAGGAGAAGCCGTCTGCACTCGCATCTCTGCCTGTAGAAAAGAAAGACCTCATAGAGAAGGAGCCACTAAATGCTTTTGATATAAGTAGAATAAGACAAATCAGTCAGGCTTCACTTAAGCCTGAAACTCTCGCACTTGATGCAAGTTTGTTAAAGGGAATTCGAACATATAAAGGAGATCAAAAAGTGCATCTTGAGCGTGTGGAAAAAAATACTCCTCCAAAACCAGTTTTACCTGATTTTACTCCTGCTCATACAGAGCAAATTGTGCATGCGGTAGAAAAGGCTATTACTAATAAAGTGGCTCCTTCGGTTCCCTCAAAGATTAAAGCTAAAGCTAAGCATCACCTTACAAATGCCCTCTCAACAAAAATTTTGGTCGGAGCAACAGCGGCTTGTATTATTTTGTTTACAATCACTCCAGTGCCTTTGGTTTTTAGTTTTTTGGGCAAATCTATTGAAGCAGTAAAAAGCACTTTTGGTGATGCGCGAACAGTGATGGGTTTTCGTCCAGGCACTGGACCAAACGAAATTTTACTTCTTGATAAAAACGGCAATGTTTCCATCATGGGTAGTATTCAAACAGACGCGCAACTTCAATCTTTTATAAAAGACGGTATTGCTCCAATCACTATAGAATCAAAAACTTTAGTCAAGAATTTGAATGCAGAATATTTAAGTGGAGCATCATCCACTGATTTCACTCTCGCCTTTGTGACAAAAAATGGAGCTATCACCACAGAGGATGTGAAATTGGAAGGTAATGTGGAAGTTGGTAAAACATTGACAGTTAGAGGCGCGACAAAACTTCTTTCTAGTCTAAATGTTGATGGACGTTTGAGAGTGCTTGGTGATGCAGAGTTCACCCAGATGATAAATGTCCTTGGTCCAGCTTATTTTAATGGTGTGGTGACACTGAGGGATAATGTAAACATAAATAAAAACCTTGCTGTCAAAGGGAGTATCACTTCAGGTAGTTCAATAATAGGCAAGAATGGTTCGTTTAATTCAATGGGTATAAATGGTGATTTGAGTGTAGGAGGTAAAACAAAATTAAATAATGTAGAAATACAAAATAGTTCCACTACAAATTCTTTCATTCAAAATTTGACCGCTGCCGTTTCTAATATAACTTCATTTATTGCTGGAGATATTACTGTAGGAGCACTTAGTGCGACGAATTCTACAACTACCAACGCTACCACAACTAATTTAGCCATTACTTCTGTTCTTTCAAGTATTTTAAAGACTGATGCAAATGGTTCAGTCATGGGCGCAGTGCCTAACGTTGATTATATTACTGCTGCCATCACTACTCTCGGAGATGAATTTCACCCAGGGCTCACTGGTTTGGTTCAAACATTTAGCACATCAACAGTAAGCAATGTTGTGAACTCACCATCTACCGTTGTCGATGATGCCAGTATAGGAACGCTTGTTTGGAACACCCCAGCAAATGCTACTGCAAGTGATAATGCCTATTCTTTCGTCTCGAGCAATCCAGGAGCCACAAGTCATTATTTGAAAGCTACGAATTATGGATTCGCCATTCCTACGGGAGCAACTATCAATGGAATATTAGTTGAGGTAGAAAGAAAGATGAGTGGCCCGACTCCAACAATCGTTGATAATGAAATAAAAATTGTTAAGTCAGATGGTTCTATAGGTACGACAAATAAATCTACTGGGGATACATGGACGACATCAGATGTTTATGCTTCTTATGGAGGTCAATCAGATTTGTGGGGAGAAACTTGGACACCAGCAGATATAAATAATGCAAACTTTGGAGCTGTTTTATCTGTTATCACTACATTACGAACTGCGAATGTGGATCATATTCGCATTACGGTTTACTACACACCACAAGATCCTAATCTTGGTATGAGCATTGTATCTTCTGGTACTACACATGGGTTCACGCCATATTGGATAGGGACACTTGCAGATAGTCGCATTGCTTCATCAGCGACTTGGAATGCTAAGGAAAATGCATTAACTTTCCTTTCTGGTATAAATCGTTCTGTAAATACTATTACTCTTGATCAATCATTTGGGGCAATTTGGACTGCCGCCTCTACAACTTTTGTAGGCGGAGTGACCATGGGTACATCTACTACAACTAGTGCTACTTCTACAAACTTTGCAGCCAATACTATCTGTCTAATTGGTGATACTTGCAGAACTACTTGGCCAATAGGAAATATTTATACTGCCAATTATCCTGTGACACTTAGTGGTCTTGCGTTTGGTTTAGCTTTCGGCACTACTACTAATAATGTGTGGGGAGGTGAACAAACATTCCTTGCTTCAACGACTCTCCAAAACTTCACCGCTCTAAACTCCACCACTACCAACGGAACTTCAACTAGCTTCTATACGAACACTCTCAGCTCACTTATAGCAAGACTCACTTCTATAGTGGCAGGTGATATCTCAGTGGGTGCCCTCATAGCCACAAATTCAACTTCTACAAGCAGTACTTCAACAGTCTCATACATTGGTTCTTTAATTGCAGGTAACTCAACATCAACAAATCTATTCTCAACAACAGCTTCTTCAACAAATCTATTTGCTACAAATGGCAACATTGGTACTCTCACCACCGGCCCTATCACTTCAGGTCTAATCAATGGCCAAACAATTTCACCATCTGCTAATTTCACAGGCACACTTAATGTGACATCTGGACTTACAACTCTCTCAAATCTATTACTAACTGGCTCCACCACTCTCCAGAACTTTACAGCTCTAAATTCAACCTCCACTAATTCAACCTCAACCAGTTTATTCTCAACCACAGGTACATTTACGAATTTATTCAGTAATACACTTAACCTCACTAATTTATTAGTAACTGGTTCTACTACACTTCAGAATTTCACTTTCAATAATGCGACTGGTTCGGCAGCTACGACTACAAACTTATTTGTTTCTGGTTTGGCTTCCACAACAGACATTCACTCCATTACTGCTAACCTCGGTAGTTTGAATGTTCTTGCAAATGGGAATGTGGGGATAGGAACGACTAGCCCTGGGTATTTGTTAGATGTTATTGGTGGAGATATTAGGTTCGGTAGTACCGCGAATAATCAATTTTTCACTTCTGCTAATTCGTTAAATGCTCAGTATGGAGCTAATAGTAATGCGACATTTTGGGTAAACTATGCTGGGTATAATGGCGGAACAACCCAATTTAGAGATTTCAAAGTTGGCGATGGTAAAAATAATTCAGTTTTAATGGTTCAAGGAAGTACTGGCAACGTCGGCATCGGCACCATCTCTCCAAACTTCAAACTCGAAGTAAACGGCACAGCATCTACAACAAACTTTTATGCAAGTTATGCAACGACAACCAACTCAACTTCAACTTCACTATTCTCAACCACAGGAACATTTACAAATCTTTTTGCTTCAACATTAAACCTCATAAACCTATTAGTCACTGGTTCTACTACACTCCAAAACTTCACTTTCAACAATGCAACTGGTTCTGCTGCCACTACTACTAATTTATATACTTCAGGACAAACAATTTTGGCTGGAGTTAGTGGAAATGTGGGAGTTGGTACAACTAGCCCAAGTAAAACACTTTCTATTCGTGGGGATGTTTATCTAGACAATATTTTATACATTGGAACAAACTCATTGGTAAACGCTTCTGATATTGTTAGTGTTTTAGGGAATGGTAATGGTGGAGTTACATCTTCATTGCGCAACATAAATGCGGGAGTTTCTGCTTCAGTAGCGTTTAATTTGGGTAATAATTCTGGTCCATCTGACGGGCAAATTATTTTAAATGGAAGTAGCAACACTACTCTTGGTGGAGGAAGATCATTAAATATTTATGCAAACGGAGGTGCAATGACTCTTGGTGCTGGAGGAAGTGAAGCGGTGCGAATTTTGTCAGGTGGCAATGTGGGCATCGGTACCACCTCTCCTCTCACAAAACTTCATGTTTATGGGACATCGTATCCGTTCATAATGGTGGATGGAAACAATTCAACTCAAAGCTTTATTTCTCTTCGAGCCAATACAGCGGTCAACACTGATAGTCAGCTTTACTTCGAAGACTCAGGAACATTTACTTTTGAAGCACAAGATTATTCAAATAGAGGAAGTGGGGCTGGTTCATCAGCAAGGGTGGCCATCGTTGGTTCGACCGGATATGTAGGTATAGGCACAACAACTCCAGGTGCAAAACTTCAAGTTGCCTCTGATAAGAATATTGGCGCAGTGTCCGGAGGTATTTCTGGTGTAAATCTTACACAGTTTAGTGTGTCAGGTAGTGCAGATGCAACAAAACAAATAAGACTTGGATATGATACAACAAATAATTATGGAATTATTGCTGTTAGTAACTCATCAGCATGGCAAGATTTGCATCTTCAACCAAATACTTCAACGGGAATACCAAATTTAACTATTAAAGCTGGGGGTAATGTGGGTATAGGTACTACTACTCCACAAAACGCATTTCATGTTGTTTCTGGTTCGGACTGGATACAACTTGGTTCAAGTGGTTCTGATCAGATTGCTGGAGGTCGTTCTGGAGGTTCATTCGGTATCTCTACTGGCTCTTGGACTAATGGAAACATGATCCTTACTGCTAATAATAGTTTGTATTTTAGAACCGGTGGTTCTAATGACAGATTGTTTATTGGAAGCACGGGCAATGTTGGAATTAATACAATTAATCCAAACTTCAAACTCGAAGTAAACGGCACAGCATCTACAACAAACTTTTATGCAAGTTATGCAACGACAACAAACTCAACTTCAACCAGTTTGTTCTCGACCACAGGTACATTTACGAATTTATTCAGTAACACACTTAACCTCACAAACTTACTCGTCACTGGTTCTACTACACTTCAAAATTTCACTTTCAACAACGCGACTGGTTCTGCGGCTACTACCACAAACCTTTATACCAGTGGACAAACCATCCTTGCTGGTACAAGTGGAAATGTTGGCATAGGAACAACGAATCCTTTATCTGCTTTGGAAGTTGCGGGTGGAGGTTTGAGACTTGGAAAGATTGATACAGCATCTGGTCATATTAATGCTTATGAGTTGATGTCATTTAATATTGATATAGATAATGATGATGCTGATACACGATATTTTTCCTGGCACAAAAATGCGGCCGATGGAGCTGGGACCGAGTTGATGAGATTAACAGAAGCAGGAAATGTTGGGATTGGAACGACAACACCAGCAGAAAATTTGACTGTGAATGGTTCAATCCAATTTGGAAATACTACTTCTGCTTCAGGGGCTACAAACAATTTTAATTCAGGAAGGCTCGGTACATATAATTCTGGTGCTGGAGTTTATTCTCAATACAACTTTGTTCAGCCAGCAAATAATAAATCTTTTGCAATATGGAATTCAGGTAGTGGAATTATTGCTGCTTTTGGAGCAACCGGCAGTCAGAGTGATACACGAAGTTATTTTGTTGGAAATGTGGGATTAGGCACGACCTCTCCTGCATATAATTTACAAATTGATACAGGAGGCACCCAAGCTATTGCTTTGACGAACAACAGTATTAATCATGGTATTACAGCACAAGCCAATACTAATGTCGGTGCAGTTTATGGATTTTCCCCAACAAATGGAGGTGCTTTTGTCCAAGGTATTTCTGATGGTGATACTTATGGAATTAGAATGGATGCTATGGTTGGTTCTGCGGATCCAACTGACACTACACCAGCTTTTAACCTTGCAGCTTCGAAGAAATCAGGTGTAAATGTCACCACCCTTGGTAGTTTAGAAACAGTATTTCAATTAAAAAATCTATCAACTGATCTGCTAACCGTTTTAGGTTCAGGAAATGTTGGGATAGGAGCAGTTGTTCCAACTAGTAAATTGCATGTCACCAGTTCTGTTGCAGGAACTATCACTGAAATTTACAATACAGAAGCAAATGATGGCAACGGTTTATTTTTAAAAGCTGGGGGGATTAATAGTGGGAAGTATGCCTTAGCTGTACAGAGTAATGCTGGAGCAAGTTTGTTGCATGTATTGGCCAACGGCAACGTAGGTGTGGGCACCATCTCTCCAAACTTCAAACTCGAAGTAAACGGCACCGCTTCAACTACAAACTTCTTTGCATCTTATGCCACAACCACCAACTCAACTTCAACATCATTATTCTCAACAACTGGAACATTTACAAATCTTTTTGCTTCAACATTAAATCTAACCAATCTATTAGTCACTGGTTCAACCACTCTCCAAAATTTCACTTTCAACAATGCAACTGGTTCTGCTGCCACTACTACTAATTTATATACTTCAGGACAAACAATTTTGGCTGGAGTTAGTGGAAATGTGGGGGTGGGGACTAATGTTCCACTAAAAACACTCTCTGTAGCTGGTACTGGTTTAATACTAGATAACAACTTATATTTCTGGCAAAAAAGTAACACAGGTACTGCCAATGGAATATTAAGATTGGATAATACAAATGACTTAAGTATTGCTGAGGGTGGAGAAATTGTAGATGTCTTATTTAAACAAACAGGAAATGTGGGAATTGGCACATCAACTCCAAACCAAAAACTTACGGTTTCTGGAACAGGCACAGTAAAAGAAAGAATCGAGTCTACAAGTAGTGTTGGTCCTCGTGACGCAGTGATTGAGTTGTTTGTAAATAATAATGGTGGCAATGACCCAGCTGGAAGCCTTCTTTTTAATGCGCTTAATGCAAGTGGCGCAGAGCAGTCTGCGGCTTCCATCATCTCTACTTATGGATCATCAGCAAACCAATCCCTTCTTAAGTTTTCCACACTCGTGAGTGGTACATTTGCAGAGAGAATGAGAATACATACTGATGGCAATGTTGGTATTGGGACGGCCTCCGTTCTAAATCCAGCTGGATTTACGAAAATGTTACAAATTGGTTCTTCCGGTTCTTCGGTGACTTCTTTCCAAACAACTGCAAATACAGATCAACAATGGGATATAGGAGTTGCGGATCCCGCAGGGAATGGAAGTAATGATTTCGGATTATACGATGCGACAGTTGGTGTGTGGAGAATGGTTGTACAGGATGTATCTGGTAACGTCGGTATCGGCACCACAACACCACAAGCAAAGCTTCATATATATAATGGTCCACAAACAGGCACACTTTCGATTGGTGGATTAACGGGTTCTGGGCAGGGAAGAATTTATATTAATGCTGACACTTCTGGTACTAATAGTTATTTAGATGTTATTGGAGATAGTGCCTATAAACCTTTCACCATAAATGCCAATCCATTAATTTTAAATAATGGGACAGGATATGTAGGCATAGGCACAACCACTCCAGCACAACTTCTTACTCTTGCGTCAGCAAATCCAGTCATTCAGTTTACAGATACAGATGCGATGACCGCAGCATTTATTGATTGGAATTCTGGCACAGGACTCAAACTTCATTCTGGTTCAAATGATTTGATATTTATTGCTGGCAATACAGAGAAGATGAGGGTAACTAGCACAGGCAATGTAGGTATAGGTATCACCCCTGCATTCAAACTCGAAGTAAATGGCACAGCATCAACCACAAATCTTTATGCCACAAATGCCACATCAACATATGCCACTTCATCAGTTTTCTATACCAGTGGACAAACAATTCTCGCAGGTGTGGGCGGACGAGTAGGTGTGGGCACGAATAATCCAGGAGTTACTTTTGATGTGACCGGAGCCACACGTGTTTCGAGTACACTTACAGTCTCAAGCATTACTGGTTGTTCTGGCAGTCAAGCTTTGCAAACAAATGGTTCAGGAGATATTGCTTGCGGAACTATTTCTACAGTAGGAGGAGCTTCATCTGGAGGAGGTTGGACTACTAACAATATTGGGCATGTTTCTATTTCAACCACAACCGATCGTGTAGTAGTTGGTGCATCTACAACCCCTTATGCGAAGTTGACTGTCCTTTCTGGAAATGCAGCTACGACCACCTTAGCTTTGTTCCCAGCTTCTGCTCAAACTGCAAATATTATAGATATCTACAATACTTCAGGAATACTTTCTACAGTATTAACTGCAGGAGGAAGTTTAGGGTTGGGTACTACGACACCTCCAAATAAACTTTATGTGAATGCAGGTGATATTGGTTTAGATCCAAATCAAAAAATTAAATTTAATTATGGTGATACCACAAGATCTATTGGATACAGAACCACAGGTGTACAACCGGGACTTGATGTTCAAGGAGATGCAAATGGTCCAGCCACATTTGCAAATGGTGGATTAGCACTCGGTTCATATGGTGGAGGAGGCACAGCGATTCCAAACAACGGGATGATTGTTTCTGGAAATGTTGGCATTGGTACCACAACACCTGCATACAAACTTGATGTTTTTGGTGGTGACATATCGATTAATAATACTGGAGGAACCTTAAGATTTTATAATGCAGCTACACAACTTGGATATGTAAATGTAGGTACGGGCGGTATGTTTATAGAATCATTACAGGCGCTATCTCTAAACTTGAAAGCGGCAGGAGGAGTAAGACTAACAGTTGCAGGAGACACAGGAAATGTTGGTATTGGTACTAGTACTCCAAATAATATGTTGGATGTTTATTCTACTACTAAAGCAGCCATAGGATTCTCTGGTGCATCTGGTTCTACATACAAATGGACGATTGGAGAGGATATGGCTGATGCGGGTAAATTCAAAATTGCTTCTTCGACAGCACTTGGAACAACAGATAGATTTGTAATTGATGGGAGTGGGAATGTGGGGATAGGGTCAACTAGTCCAGATTCTTTTCTTTCTGTAAATGGAACAGGAGCCAGTTCTCTTATTCATGCGGTAAGTAATGGTACTGCAGAAATAAAAGTTGAATCCACTGCTGCTTCTGGTGCTTATTTCACTATGAAAAATACTATGAATACTTGGTATTTGTGGAACAAGACTGCTGTTGGTGATTTACAAATAAACGATACAACAAATAATGTTTTAACTTTACAAAAAACTTCTGGTAACGTTGGAATAGGTACCATTTCTCCAAATTTCAAACTCGAAGTAAACGGCACAGCTTCAACTACAAACTTCTATGCAAGCTATGCTACAACCACAAACAGTACTTCAACATCACTCTTCTCAACCACAGGTACATTTACTAATCTTTTTGCTTCAACATTAAATCTAACCAATCTATTAGTCACTGGTTCAACAACCCTAAATAACTTTACTTTTAATAATGCTACAGGTTCTGCGGCCACAACTACCAATTTCTACACCTCAGGACAAACTATTCTTGCTGGAACAAGTGGAAATGTGGGGATTGGGGTAGACCCGGCTGGATACAAGTTAAGAGTTGGTGGAAGTATTTCAGCAAGTAGCGGTGGGCAATTAGATTTTGGAAGTGGCAACAGTAGGATTATAGATGGAGCAACTAGTTATTACATGGCATTTCAGACATGGACTGGTTCAGCTATTACAGAAAAAATGAGAATCACAAGTGGAGGAAATGTGGGAATTGGGGTTACAAATCCATCAGAAATTTTAACAATTGCAACTACTACTAGTGCGAAATTAAGAATTAATGCCGATACGGATAATGTAACAGAAACTGACATAGCCCAAATATTACTTACACAGGACGGAGGAATTAGCACTGCAAATGTTGGGATGGAAGATTCAACTCCAGGTGGCAACAACTTGATCATTGGAGTGAATTCAACAACTGCCCCAAATATTTATTTCTCAACTCGTACAGATGGCACATCCTTCGCAGCTCAAATTGATTCGAAGATGGTCATTACTAATGCGGGATTGGTTGGAGTGGGCACAACGACTCCGGCGAATAAAATTGAAGCATACGGATTGAATCCATACTTTGCAGCAGATGGTTCCTCTTCTACAAATGCTGGTTATAAATTCCTCACTAATTCTGCGGAGAAATGGCGAATTGATACTATGGCCGCAGCTAGTGATCGTATGCGTTTCCTTGCTGGTATTTCTACTGAAGTAATGAGTTTAACTCAGACAGGAAATGTTGGAATAGGTACAACAACACCAAATACATTATTAAGTTTGGTTGCAAATGGTCCAGTTTTGAGTCTCGGTTCATCTGGTATTAATGATCCAAGGATTGATTTTTATGACCAAAGTACTACTGCCGTTGGTGCGAGTATGTTTTTAGATCAAGACCAAGATACTTTAAGAATATTACGCACAGCAAGTGGTAGTGCCACAGACGGTATCGCAATAAATGCGAGTGGTAACGTTGGTTTGGGGACTACGAATCCTGCCAATGCGAAATTAGAAATTATACAAGCTGCAGAAAGTGAAGGGCTTCGTGTGGATGGTGCCAGCGGTGGTTTCTCTATGATAGTAAGGGGAGGAACAATAAGGACCACATCAATCCGATCGGGATTAACTGTTGGTGCAAACTATAGTGCCACCACTCCTCCAAGTAATGGAGCAATAATAGAAGGTAATGTTGGGATTGGCACCTCAACACCACTAGGACGTCTTGATATAAAGAGTTCTGGGGCATCATATTTGAATGGTCTTAATTTGATTGATGACAACGATGCAGCAAAGTCTTCAGTTGTGCAGACATCTGGCTCTTTGTTTATCGGTTTGGCAACTGCGGCTTCTGGAGCAGATGCTCCTGGTGATTTCGAACAACGTGTAAGAATCTATGAACCTACTGTTACGGCAACTAATCCAATTCTTCAACTTGGTGATCCTGATTTTACTATTTTGCACAACGGTTATGTAGGTATAGGAACAACGACACCAGAAAACAAATTAGATGTGTATCAGGGAAATATTAGATTTGCGACCGATACCAATACAACAAGTTATTTGATTTGGGAGAGGTCTGGTACAGATAGAGCAAGAATACATGTGAACCCATCAAACTTCTTTAATATTGATGTTGGAGGTACAGATAAATTTACAATAGATCCTAATGGTAATGTGGGTATTGGTTCAACCACCCCAGGGACACTTCTTTCTATTGGAGGTAGTGGCACGGGGTGGAATTTTGTAGACAATAGCACCACCACTTCATATGCAAAGGGTATTGATTTGAAAAATGGCGGTTGTTTCGCAATTAATGGTGTATGTATTGGTGGTGCGTCAGGGATAGTTGGTTCAGGAACAACAGGTCAATTCCCATACTATGCTGCGAACGGCACAACTCTTACAGCTACTTCAACTGTTTTCCTTGCGACTACGGGTTATGTAGGTATAGGGACAACAAGTCCTATGAGGAAACTTGATATTTTTGATACAACTAACCCTCAACTTCGTTTATCTTATACTAGTGGAAGTGTATATTCTGATTTACAAACTACCTCTGATGGATATTTACACCTAAACTCGACAGGTGACAGAGTGATAATAGATGATGCATATTTGGATGCTACGGCAAGCACAATATTACTGGGAGCAGGAGGGTTTAGTGGTGGACCTGATATTGTATTCCGCTCGGCTGGTGCAGCTTCAAGTGTTATTAGCCCAGTGTTCAAGACCAAAGATAGTACTGGTGCTTTGCAAGAAGCTTTAAGATTCAGTCCAACTTGGATAAATTCCATACCAGGAAGCTTAAACGAGACTGTGGCAATGAGTGCTTTGGGGACAAACATTTATACAGTTTCTGCCACTCCAACTTCAGGAAATATTAATTTTAATGTAAATGTAGGCATAGGAACATCATCTCCTTTTGCAAAACTTTCAATCAGTAACGCAGTAACAGATACTATCAACACTCCACTACTAAATATTTCTTCGACCACCGGAGGTACATCAACTTCAACTTTGTTTACAGTACTTGCGAGTGGAAATGTGGGTATAGGTACAAATAATCCAGCAAGAATATTGACGATAAATGCTGGCGCTGCAACCTCAAGAGTTTTATTGCAAACAACAAATACTGGTTCAACTATTGGTGATGGTCTTGATATATTTGAAACAGATGCAGGAAATGCTGGGGTGTGGAATTATGAGGCTGGAAATCTATCTTTCGGAACATCAAATACAGAACGTATGACAGTATTGTCTGCTGGTAATGTTGGAATAGGTACAACAACACCTAATACAAAATTTCAAATAACAGCAGACGCTAATACGAGCGGAGCAATACAGAATTCTCAGTTTTCTATTTCTGGTGCCACTACTCCGACAAAGAAATTGTATTTTGGATACAACACAAGTAGTAACTATGGAGTGATATCTGCTGAGACAGGTTCTGGAGCTTATTCAAATATTGCCTTGAGTCCATATGGTGGAAGCGTTGGTATTGGCACAACCACTCCCGCAAGACAATTAACAATTGGTGGAACTGGGACTGGAATTGTAAGAATAACTAGTGATGTAACTGGTGCACCAGCAAGAAGAGCAATTCTTGAATTGGAGAGCATAGATGCAAATCGTGCTCAAGGTATATTGACTATCACAACTGGTGCAGAAGGTTGGTTCTATGGAAAGGGTTATTCGATGTCTGACTTCACAATTGGTTATGGTGCATCTCAATCAGAATATACAGCTCAATCAAAACTCTATATTACTACAGCGGGTCTTATTGGTGTAAGTACAACATCACCAGACTATTCAATAACTGTGGCGGGGGCTGCTGATCCTAGGATAAGAATAGATGGGTCAAGTTCACAAGGAATTTATTTCACTAAGAGTGGTGTGAACAATGGTACATTTAGATCAAATAGCACAGGTGATTTTGAATTTTATACTCCGACAGTTTCTCAGGCTGTAGTCATAAAAAATTCTGGAAATGTTGGTATTGGTACCACAACGCCTGTTTCTAAATTGTCTATTAGTGGGCAAGGTACTAATGGAGGATTGCATGTAGAAAATACAGCAGGTGCGGCAGCTTATAGTCCATTTGTAAGTATGGGAGCTACTACTTACAGCTCCGCACTTGGAACCTTTAGATTCCAAGACAAGACCGCCTCTCAACCTTCTCCAAGCTTTATTTGGGATGTGACCGATAACTCTGGGACAGTGCTTGCATATGATTTCCAAGGTGGGGCTACAACTAGATTGGCAATAACTCAAGACGGCAATGTGGGTATAGGAACAAATGCACCCGCAGCAGAGTTACATGTTTATAATTCAAATACAAGTTCAGCTGCTCTTTCTACACAAGCACTTGCATCAGCTGTATTTTCTGGCGGGAATGGATCAAGTGGTGGAGGTAGTTTAGGTTTTGATTATGGAGTTCCTCACACCA
Source organism: uncultured Candidatus Saccharibacteria bacterium (assembly GCA_964349945.1). Lineage (GTDB taxonomy): Bacteria > Patescibacteriota > Minisyncoccia > Phycocordibacterales > Zambryskibacteraceae > JAIFWN01. The sequence continues at coordinate 89,176 of CAYGIH010000001.1, forward strand.
ACTACCCAGTTGGTTTAGGCTATAAGGTTTCTGATGCATCTTCGTTCACAAAAGGGGCTCTTGTGTTTGGTACAAGAGATGTGGTTTCTGATACTGCAGCTTCAGAAAGGATGAGGATTGATGCTAATGGAAATGTGGGTATCAGCACCACAATCCCAACACGTACCTTACAAGTAAATGCCACCACAACTTCTGCAAGCGCTTTCGCTGCCAACAATGTGAACACTTGGGCAACTATGGCGGTGCGCGCACAGGTTGCTGTTCAAAATGGTGCTACAGGTCTTATTTTCCATACTGATCCTAATTCAACCGCTTCTCCAGCATCTGGTGCGGGTATCGCAGCTATAGATACTCAAGTTGGTTCTTGGGGTGGAGTAGCAGAACTTGCATTTATGACTGCTGTTGGAAATGTCAGCAATGAAAGAATGAGAATTGCTGCAGCGGGTAATGTTGGTATAGGCACAACAACTCCAGGAGCAAAGTTAGATGTGGCGGGAGCTTCACCAGTTATAAATGTTCTCGATACTGGTACTTCTTATGCTATCAGTCGATACAGAGCATCTAACAATACTGTCGGTGATGCTTATTTTGGAGTTGAAAGTAGTGGAGCAGCAGCTTTGATAACAGGAGGAGGAAGTATACCTAGTGCAGCTCTTATTTCTAGACAAGGTGCATATCCAATCCAGTTTGGTACTAACAATATTACACGCATGACAATTGGCAGTACGGGACTTGTTGGAATAGGAACTTCAACACCGAAAACAACTTTACACGTTTCAACATCTACTACAGCCGCTAACGCAGAAGTAGTAAGGCTTACTTCTGTGTATACAGCAATAGGCTCTGGTCCATTACTCAGGTTTACAAATGTTCATTCTGCTGGGACTAATCCAAATGCAAATGAATATAATTTGGCTGGAATTCGTGCTTATGATTATGATTCAGCTTGGGGCGGGGCACTTTCTCTTCAAACTCCAAATTCAGGAACAGCAGGTGGTGGAAACTTGGTTGACAGATTAGTTGTTGCACCGGGAGGAAATGTTGGTATTGGTTCAACATCACCAAGTACAAAATTAGTAGTTTATAACGGTCCTTCAGGTGGAACACCTTATCAGACTGCAAACACAACTATTACTACAGAGACAAGTGGAAGAAATATAATTCAAATGCTTGCTCCAAATAACCAAGATCAGTATTTGATGTTTGGTTCTCCAACAGCGGGGAACAGAGCTTATATTGGCTATCAAAATCCAACGTTTACTACCATTCCAGATTTGATGGTATTTAATACATCTGGCAATTTTAATTTTACTGGAGGAAATGTTGGTATAGGCACAAGTACACCATTAGCAAAATTGTCAGTTTATGACGGAGACGAAAGTACAACTTTAACTACGATTACTCAAGCATTAACAAATGCAGGTTTAAATATTATTTCTGACTACACCGCCAGTGCATATGTACCAGGACTTCTTTGGTCAACTCAAGATAATAATCCAACAAAACCAAAAGCAGGCATATGGCTCTTGGAAGATGGGACTGGCACAGATATGTATTTTGGAACTTCAAATAGTTATGGGACTGGTATAACTAATAATGGATTAGTTTTGGATCAATCAGGATATGTTGGTATAGGTACAACTTCCCCAGGCACTCTTTTCTCAATAGGTGGTAGTGGTACGGGTTGGAATTTTAATGATAATGGTACAACCACTTCATATGCTAAGGGTATTGATTTGAAGAATGGCGGATGTTTCGCCATGAATGGTGTTTGTATAAGTGGTGGTGGAGGTGGTGGATCAGGAACAGTTGGTTCAGGAACAGCGGGTCAATTCCCGTACTATGCAGCAGGAGGAACAACTCTAACCGCGACCTCTTCTATATTTGTAAATACTACCAATAGTTTTATTGGAATAGGAACAGTAGTGCCGACTAACGCATTAGATGTAGTTAAATCATCAGCAAGTGGCGAAGTTACAGCAATTGCGTTAGGGCAAGCAATAAGTGGTACAAATTATAGTAACATCACAACAGCCACTGCTCTTGAATTTAGATTACCGAACAATGTTGAAGCATGGCCTGGATCACCAGCGGGTAAAATTGTTGCTGGGAAAGATACTGCGGATTGGACTACTGGAACTGAAAGAAAAAGTAATCTCCAGTTTTATACAGCAGATGGAAATGTTTCAAATAATGTTGAGAGAATGAGAATTACTAGCGGGGGGAATGTAGGCATAGGCACCACTTCTCCAGCAACCACTTTGCAAACATACGGAGCCACAGGTTTGAGAGTGGATATGACAGGCACAACTGACAACAACACTTTGATTTTGAATCAAAGAGCTGGATTCGGAATAGGTGGCAGAAACATGATTCAATTCTCGAACGGAGTGAGTCCAACCACCAATATGCGTTTTGGATATGACAACGGTGCCACTGGTCTTCAGTTTAGAAGTTCAGCCAACGCTGTTCTTATGACAGTTATGAATGCAGGTAATGTGGGTATTGGTATTACAAATCCAGGGTCGTTACTTGATATTAATCAAACAACTGCAGGTGTGAATGCTCTTAATGTTGTGTACAACAATGCTGGGAATCCAGCGAGTGCGTTGTCAACGTTTACAATGAGTCAGCCATCAAATTATCCAGTCATGAAGTTGACCACCTCGACTGGTGGAAATAGTACTGAAACACATGGTCTTATGATAACAAATGGCGGCAATGGTTATGGTTTAAGGGTAAATGATGATGGTACTGAAACCGATTCAAGTCCATTTGTTATTGACGCTGGCGGGACTGTTGGGGTGGGAACAGATAGCTTGGCTAGTGCAAAAATGGTTATTGCAAGGAATGGTGGTGCTGTTCTTAATACTTCTAATATGGCAGACCAAGATATTATTTTGTCTGTAACTGCTAGTGGCGCAACCGATAAATATGGTCTTATCGCTCCTTCAACTGCCACAAATTTAGCTCTTGGTGTTGGGGGTGTTGAAAAAATGAGGATTACAAATGCGGGTAATGTTGGGATAGGGACGTCTTCTCCACAATCATTGCTTAATCTTTATGCCTCAGCTCCGGTAATACAACTCTCACCATCTGGATATGGTGGAGTTCAATATTCAAGTTTCTTAGGTTCTATGGCCAATGCTGAAGGTGTATTGCAGCTCGGAAATAATGGCCAAAACTCTATTGTGGCGGGGAATAGTGTTGCTGGGGGGTTCCTAAGATTTGTAGTAAACAATACTGCCGCTTTCCCAACAGCAGCAAATGGCACAGTAGCAATGACAATTACCGCAGCTGGTAATGTTGGTATTGGAGATACAACTCCTCAAAAAGTTCTTAGTGTTGATGTGGGTTCAAATAATTATGCTTCATTTGCAAATCAAATAGGTTTGGGGGCATTCGCAGGTATTCATTTTGGTTATATGGAAGAAGCTAATTCAAATTATAGAAAAAGTGCTTTAGTATTTGAGCGTACAGATAGAGATGCAAACAATGCAATGGGCAAGATTCATTTATTGCTGGATAATTCAGGTGCAAATTCGGCTGGTTTAGAAGATGCACGTTTTACTATTGATGAGGATTATCAGGTCGGAATTGGGACTACAACACCCGCAAATATTCTGCAAACACTTGCAGTGACTGGTGCACGATTTGATTTAACTGGTACAGGTGACAATAACACTTTAGTTTTGAATCAAAGAAACGGTTATGCGGCTGGTGGTATGAATATGATTCAGTTTGCTCAAGGGGTAAATCCATCAACAAATATGAGATTTGGATATAATTATGATTCAAATAGTCTCCAAATGAGAAGTTCAGCGAATGCAGCAATAGCATCCTTCTTGGAAGGAGGAAATGTTGGGATAGGTACCACTACTCCAGCAGGTTTGTTGCATGTAGATTCTCCAAGTGCTCAAGTTATTTTGACTGCGGATGGAAATGCCACTGAAACAACAGACAATATAGGTATTGAATTACGTTCAGATGTTTACAGAATGGGACAATACGCATCTAGATTAGTGAAAGCTGATGAGACAGGAGGTATCCCTCTATATATACAAACAAATGAAAGTGGAGACAACGCCACTTGGGTAAATACAGCTAGATTTGGATCATATACGGCCAATTCAAATAAATTTGAAACCTTTGGTCAAACAGCACTTGCGACCGCTGGAGGTAATATTGGGATAGGCATTACAAACCCAGCTACTATACTTGATATTGGGGGTGGAACAAACTACACAAACGCCACTGCTGCGAATCAGATTTCTAGCACTACAGCGAAAATTATTCAGGTTCGTGATACGGCACAGTCAGTACTTAATCTAGTGTCAGATATAAATACCGCTGGAGCTGTTATAGGGGCACTAGACTTTAGTCGTTCTGGGGGGCAAGCAGATTCTCACATCAATATAGCTGGTGTGCGTGCAAGACAGACAAGTACAGGTGTTCTTGCTGGAGGGCAACTTGAATTTTGGACGAAAGTTTCTGGTTCAAGCGGTGATACAAGAATGACAATATCCGATTCTGGAAATGTTGGTATAGGTATATCACCAAGTTATAAACTTGATGTTAGTGGCAATACTCGTTTAGGTTCAAGCGGGACGGATTACACTTATCTTGGCGGGACAACTTATTTTATGTATGGAGGTGCATCGAATTCTAATCTATATGCACTTCAATTAAACAGAGGTGCCGGCGGTTCGAGTCCAGATTTGTGGGGAGGAAGCGGCTTGACCTTAGGAGGGACATCAGGTGATTCTTCTCAATTAGTTCTTAAGAGTGGTGGAAATATTGGTATCGGCACCACGACTCCAGGATATAAACTCACAATTAATAGTACAAACGGGACGGATAAACTTTTCCAAGTAGCCACCACCACTAACCAACAAATATTTACAATTAACAACACTGGAAACGTAGGTATAGGAACTTCATCATCACCATTTAAACTTGATGTGGTTAGCAATGGTGCTTTGACTGCGCGCATAGGAACAGCTGCTGCGGACACACTAGTAATCGGAGGTGGACAAGGAAAATTAACAGTTTTGACCTTCGACCCCGCTTACTCTATAGATGGCACACATTATGCGACTTATGGTGTGAGCACTATAGGCATAAAGGAAGAGACCACAGACAATGTCTACACCACCGAGCTCGTGCCTAACGTTGGATACAAACACACCATTGATTTCAAAGGCGCTTCAGAGGGTAGCGATCTCTGGTTGTTCTCGAGAGTTGTGAATATCAAGAAAAATATTAGCAAGATGTCTGTACTCTTGACCGCTGCAGATAATGCACGTACTTGGTACACTGTCGATCCAAACAATTACACTCTCTCTGTATATTCATCAAAACCTACATTAGTTTCTTATAGACTTTCAGCGCCTCGAGTAGATGCAGAAAAATGGACAAATTATAACCACGATTTAGGTATTAGTCCTTTGAAAATAGAAATGAGTTTTGATGATTTGACGGTCGCTTCGACTTCCGCTTCAACCACTCCAGACATTATTTCTCAAGAATTCCAGCTGGCTTCACTCACTACTTCTTGGAGTGCTCTCGATGCACGAGTTTCAGCTATAGAATTGTTTGCATCCTCGACTACTGCATCACTTGCAATGTTGAATAGTGCCATAGAAGATCAAAATCTAAGAATCACCACACTTGAAGCAAATGTTTCTAATCTTATGAACCAAGCTTCAACCACACTTGCAACAGTTTTGACTGATAGCCAAAGAATAAGTGACTTGGAGAATTTAGTGGCTTCAACAACCATCTTTACTTCGGCCACTTCTACATTTGCGACAACTTCAAGCTTTATGATTGCTGTGGTTGATTCACTCTCACAAACATTTGCGAGTGCCACCACATATTTCAAGGATATGGTTGTTGAGGCGATGACTATAGGCAAGGCGGATAAACCAACAGGTATTACTTTCTATGATTCAGTCACCGGCGAACCATATTGTCTAAAGATGGCCAACGGAGTTCAGGTCACCACAACCGGTATTTGTGTGGCCAATGCTCCAACTGGCACCGTTTCTGACATAACCCAACCAGAAGTGACAACTTCTACCACAACACCACCAATGGAGACAACAGCGTCTTCAACCCCTCCTATAGATGAAAGCGTTGCTTCTTCTACACCACCAGTAGATAATGGTTCTACCGTAGTCACCACAAGTGGGACAACCACACCAGCAATATAAATATGGATTTTTATAAACCAAAGAACAGAATAGAAGAAACCCTAAGAGTTATACAAGAAGAGAGGGCTTTAGAATCCAAAAAAACAGAGGAAAAGCCAAGGAAATTACACAAGGTCGTTAAAGTGTTATTGATTACTGGAATATTAGTAGTTTTTGGGACATTGATTTACTGGTTTAATCGTGAATCGACGGTTTATTATAGTAGTACCACACCCTCGGGCAACATAGTAAATGAGGTAAATATTGTTGTGAAAATTCCCTTACCAGTAGGTGAGACTCCAACTATAGTGACAGTGTCCAAGCTTGAACCACTCCAAAATCAGCCATTATTTAAAAATGCCAGGGTGGGGGATACACTTCTTATATATACCAAAGCCAAACGAGCTGTGCTTTACAGATCTAATGAAAAATCCATAATTGCCGATGTCGTTTTAACTGATTAGGCTATTTTGAGCAACATTCGATGTTGCTCAAAATTTACGTAGGTCGTATTATATGGCAATGCACCAACAAGCCGAAGGGGAGTATTACCACATATTTAATAGAGGTATTCAGAAACAACCAATCTTTACATCAGATGATGATAGATTTCGTTTCCTGTTCTTGCTTCTAGTTCAACAAGGTAAAACCACCATAAGAAATCTAGGTAGGGAATTTTTAGCAAGCATTGAGCAACATCGGATGTTGCTCATTAATAAGGATCTAGCTAGAGAGGTTATAATTAACAGAAATGTTGAATTAGTGGCGTTTTGTTTGATGCCTAATCATTTTCATTTAATTGTACGTGAAGTTAATGAAGGAGGCATCTCCAAATATATGCAAAGAGTGCAAAATGCCTATACGAAATATTTTAATACAAAATATGATAAATCAGGACATTTGTTCCAAGGCTCTTACAGAAGCAGACATATAAGTGATGATGCATATCTAATGCACCTATCAGCATACATTCATAAAAATCCTATGGAATTTATGAGAAGTAAGTGGATTGAAGTAAATGAGGAGTCATACTATTGGTCTAGCTTACAAGACTACATCAAATCCAATCGCTTTCCAGGTCTGTTAGAGCCGGGGGTAATTGTTGATCGATACAACGAAGGAAAAGAACATAATATGACTTATAAAAAATTTGTAATGACAAGCCCAGCCAAGGAATGGATAGGGGAATTTAAAGAATTAGATAAGTAATGGTTTGAGCAACATCCGATGTTGCTCAGGTATAAAATAGCCAATTTGAGCAACATCGGATGTTGCTCAAATAAGGCTGTTTTGCTGTATATTCAAAATTTATACATAAAAAACGCATTACTGCGTTAGTTATGGATGTCTATAAGCCGAGTTCTGTATCCCACCGAAATGGGACGATAATCATTTATCTGGTCCTAACGTCACCGTTAGGATCTAGCGGCACTCTCTTCCGAGGAAGAGCACGGCCTTGCATTTAAGTAAGTATTTTGCCGTTTCACCCTTATTTGGCCTAAACCAATTAAGGCTCGTCTCTGTTCTCAACTCTAGGGTTACCCCCGACAGGCGTTACCTGCTACTCCTTTCTCTTCTTGCACATGTGCGACAGAAGAGAATAAATGCTCGGACTTTCCTCTATGGTTCTACCGGAGTAGGCCACAGCAATTATCCGACATCTTGGAAATTATACCATTATTTTGATGAAGATACAATATCATTTCTTATCCACATTTTATCTACATAAATATCCAAAAAACGCTAGGAAATAAGGCTATTTTTAGCTAAAATTGATGCATTAGAAGTATTATTATTTAATTTTAGTCCATGCAAGATTCATATAAATTTAGTTTTAATTCGATATTGGCTCTAGTGTTTTTGTTGCCATTATTCTTTGTTCCAGCAACTGTCTTACCCTTAGGTGTAGCGAAATCTGCACTAGCTTCTCTTGGTGCGGTTATAATCTTCCTTGTTTTTCTTTATGAGACTTTGAAGCAAGGGAAACTTGTTTTTCCTTCAGCATATGTACTTTGGGGAGTGTTTGCGTTACCTATTGTCTATCTAGCATCAGCTTTGACTGGTTTATCTCAAAAGGTTTCTATCTTTGGATATAATTTTGAACCTGGAACATTTGGTTCCATCCTCGTTCTCTCTGTTCTAATGGGAGTTTTATCTATTGTGCTCGCAGATAGTGGAAAAATTCTCAAGGTTTATGGTGCTATGCTCCTTTCTCTGGTAATTATTTCGGTATTCGGACTTATAAAAGTCTTTTCAGGAGGCAAGGCGCTTGGGTTTGGAGCACTTGGTGGAATTATGGGTAACCCCATAGGAGCTTGGACTGATTATGCAGTGATGTTTGGACTAACATCATTAATCTCTCTCTTTGCTTTGGAAATATTACCTATGAAGGCTAATCTTAAAAAGATTGTTTATGGATTACTTGCAGTTTCGGTGTTTTTGCTCATGGTAATCAACTTCTCAACTGCATGGCAACTAGTATTCGTAGGCTCTCTTGTGGCTGTGGTTTACTTTATGACCATTGAAAAACGTTTTGATCGAATGGACGGTGAATCTCATAACAACATGGGGAAATTCTCTTTGCCTCTTATTGTAATGGTTATCTCTCTTCTCTTTGTATTTAATCCAAGTGTTTCTGGTACTCAGGGAGGCATTGGTAACACTATCTCTGGAGCTTTTGGTGTAAACAATTCGGATGTAAGACCAGCTCTTTCAACCACCCTTAGTGTTGCAAAGGAAGCGATCAAAACTCATCCATTGCTTGGTTCTGGACCAAATACGTTTGATAGGGATTGGTTAATGTATAAGCCTGCGGTTATTAACTCCACTACGTTTTGGAACGCAGCCTTTCCATTCGGATTTGGTTTCTTGCCTACTCAGATTGGAGCAGTCGGCATACTTGGGACAATAGTTTGGATTCTATTCTTTGCTATGTTCTTGTGGGTTGGAGGCAGGGCTCTAGCAAAAAATTCAGAAAATAAAGCAGAAAGGTTCATTACTGTTTCTTCATTCTTGGGTTCTATATTCTTGTGGTTAGCAGCATTTATGTATGTGCCATCGATGACGGTTTTGGCATTGGCATTTATTTTCACCGGTATATGCGTAGCATCTTCTGGTATTGTTGGAGCAGTTAGACAGCGAGAAGTGTTGTTCGCACGAAACATGATTTTAAATTTCGTTTCTGTATTGCTTATGATCATTCTTGGTTTAGGAACTGCTTCACTTGGATTTGTTTCTCTCCAGAAAACTCTTTCAGTTGTTCATTTCGAAAAAGCTCTTGTGTTATCAAACACAAAAGATGCGAAGACCGAAGATGTTGAAACACAAATCACTAGCGCTCTTAATCTTTCCCAAGAAGATATTTATTATGGTGCTATTTCTCAAATTGAATTCTCTAAGGCTCAAAAAATTCTGAATCTAACTACTGGTACTCCAGAACAAAACAGAGCAGATTTCCAGACAGCCATTCAAAAAAGCATTCTTGGAGCTCAGGGGGCGATAAACATTAATCCTGGAAGTTATCAAAATTGGATAACTCTCGGATCACTCTACGGAGCGTTAGTGGCGAAGCCATTGGCTATCCCCGGAGCATATGACAATGCTAAAACCGCTTATCAAGAAGCTCAAAAGAGAAATCCTCAAACCCCAGAAGCACCATTGTTCCTCGCTAAACTTGAATTTGATAATGATAACAATGATGCAGCTAGAAAATACATTGAAGAATCGTTATCAAAGAAACAAGATTATGCTGATGCATACTTCCTTCTTACTCAAATTGAGATAAAGGATAATAATATAGACAAGGCGATTAAATCAGCTGAAACAACAGCTATCCTAAGACCGGATAATGCAGGATTGTTCTTCCAGCTTGGTATCCTCAAATATTCAAACAAGGATAATGCAGGAGCAATTGAGGCATTGAATTATGCTTTGAAACTCGTACCTGATTATGCGAATGCAAAATATTATCTAGGACTATCTCTTGATCAAGTCGGACGACACGATGAAGCCATTACTCAGTTTGAAGATTTAGCTAAAACAAATCCTGATAACCAAGCAATCACTGCTGTTCTGGCAAACTTGAAGGCGGGTAAGGATGCATTCTATAAACTTAATGACGCTAGACCAACAGGTAAAACTACTCCTCCAGTCACAACCACAAAAACTCAATAGTCAAAATGGTTCGTAAGATTTTTGGCTTTTTCTATAAGGAGACAAGCACTCTGCACAAGGCTGCGTATCTTTTGGGGTTTTTTGCAGTCCTGTCTCAACTGATGGCTTTTGCCAGAGACAGATTACTTGCTCATATGTTTGGTGCCGGCACTGCACTTGATACATATTATGCTGCTTTTCGAATTCCAGACTTTTTGTTTGTGACTATCGCTTCGTTAGTGTCCCTGTCAGTAGTTGTGCCATTCATTGTAGAAAAGGAGAGAGAAAGTAAAGAAGCTCTCCATGATTTCATCGATAATATATTTTCTTTCTTCTCGATTGTAATGATTGGTGTTTGTGTATTGTTGTTCTTCTTGATGCCGTATTTTTCTGGAATCTTATTCAAGGGATTTTCTGATGAAGCACTAAAGGAGGTTATCATTCTTTCTCGAATACTGTTGATTTCTCCGCTGGCGCTTGGATTCTCAAACTTACTTGGATCACTTACCCAAGCGTATAATCGGTTTACGATTTATGCTGTTGCTCCACTTCTATATAATCTAGGAATTATTCTAGGAATTGTGTTCTTGGCTCCAAATTTTGGAGTTATGGGCGTCGCCATAGGCGTCGCAGTAGGATCGATAATGCATGCCATTATTCAAATTCCTTTTGTGATAAAAATTGGTCTCTTGCCAAAAATTTCTACGAGAATTAATTTTGACTCTATAAAGAAAGTTGCAGTATTATCATTACCTAGGACTCTCACTCTATCTGTAAATCATATTGCCACTATCTTTATGATATCTATGGCGTCACTCATGACCGCGGGGTCCATTGCTGTGTTTTCTTTGTCTCTAAATATTCAATCAGTACCACTGACGGTTATCGGTGTGAGTTATTCATTGGCCGCCTTTCCAACACTTTCAAGACATTTTGCAGATAAAAATATTAAGGAATTTATTTCCCACATGGCTATTACTGCTCGCCACATTATCTTCTGGTCAATACCTATAACAGCTCTATTTGTGGTTATAAGGGCCCAGATTGTAAGAGTTTTGTTGGGCACGGGAAGATTTAATTGGGATGATACTCGTTTGACTGCCGCCGCCTTGGCCCTTTTTGCTTTTTCTGCTGTTTTTCAGAGTTTAATACATTTGTTTGTGAGAGCGTTTTACTCTGCGGGACACACTAGGAAACCACTTATAATTAATTTGTTTTCTACTATTATTCTTATATTGTGTACATACGGATTAGTGAAAGTATTTTATGAATTTGCTGGTTTCAGGTATTTTATTAGCGCATTATTGAAAGTACAAGATCTCCCTGGAAACGTGGTATTAATGTTGCCACTTGGATATTCTATCGGCACTATTATAAACGGCGTCATTCACTGGATTGGTTTTGAAAAAGATTTTGGAGGTTTCTCTAAGGAAGTGAACAGAACTCTCTTTGAATCATTTAGTGCCTCAGTTGTTTTAGGATACGTCAGTTATGTTGGATTAAATATATTGGGACCCATATTTGGTACAATCACTCTCCTTGGAGTTTTCTTGCAAGGTTTCATCGCAGGGATACTCGGCATTGTCGCAGCTATTGGTGTTTTGTATCTATTAGATAGTCGAGAATTGAAAGAAGTTTGGGACTCTATCCATGCGAAGTTCTGGAAAGCAAAAATTATTTCTCCTGACCCAGAGGTGGTATAGTGCTGTATATGCAAAATATCCGCAATTTCTCAATCATTGCTCATATTGACCACGGCAAGTCTACCTTGGCTGACAGAATGCTTGAAATCACAGGTACTATAGAGGCACGCAAAATGAAGGATCAAGTCCTTGATTCTATGGAGCTTGAACGCGAAAGAGGTATCACTATAAAGATGCAACCAGTGCGTATGAATTATAAACACGAGGCAACTGATTATATTTTGAATCTGATTGATACCCCTGGGCACATAGATTTTTCTTATGAAGTCTCAAGAGCTCTCCTCGCGGTAGAGGGTTCTATTCTGTTAGTAGATTCTACTCAGGGTGTTCAAGCACAAACACTCACTACCCTCGGCATGGCACGTGAAGCTGGTCTTGTGATTATCCCGGTGTTATCCAAGATTGATTCACCTTTGGCTCGCGTGGAAGAGGTGAAGGAAGAAATTGTAGAATTACTTGATTGTCACTTTGAAGACATTATTTTGGTTTCAGGTAAAACTGGCGAAGGAGTAAAAAATTTGTTGGATGAGATTATTAAGCGAGTACCGGCACCAAGAATATTCACGCACCCTGTTTCAACTTTTAAATCTCTTGTTTTTGATTTTAAGTATTCTAACCATCGGGGAGTGATTGTGTTTGTGCGAGCACTCGAGGGCTCAATTAAAAAAGGAGATAACCTGATTTTTAAAATAGCCGATAAGAAATTCCAAGCCCTAGAGGTGGGTATTTTTACTCCAGAAGAAACTCCAAAGGAAAATTTGAAAGAAGGAGAGATTGGTTATATTGTCACTGGCATCAAAGAACCTGGAGTCGTTTCTGTTGGGGATACAGTGGCCTTAGCGAACGATGTAGAAGAAGCTTTGCCTGGATACCAGAAAGCTCGTCCTGTGGTGTGGGCGTCCATATATCCAGAAAGTCAGGATGATTTCACCCTCCTCAAACAAGCTCTTCTTCGACTAAAACTTTCTGATTCAGCCTTCTCTTTCGAAGAAGAAAATTCTGGAGTATTAGGTAGGGGATATAGATGCGGATTTTTGGGCATGCTTCATCTTGAAATAATCACAGAGAGACTGCGTCGAGAATTTAATCTACCTCTTATAATCACTCTGCCTTCTATTACTTATGTGGTGACTTACAAAGATGGGACTGAAGAAACTATCTATACTCCCTCGTTTTTTCCCGAAGATCACCTCATCCAATCTGTGAAAGAGCCTTGGGTGAAGGCGACTATTATCACTCCACCAGATTATCTTGGTCCAATTCTAAAACTTCTTCATGAACATGAAGCAGAGGTTGGTCACACAGAAAGTTTTGGAGAAACCAGAACTTCCATATCATTTCTCATGCCACTTAGGGAATTGATGAGAGGATTTTTTGATAAATTAAAAAGCACCACCTCTGGATATGGTTCTATCTCATATGATTTATCTGGTGAGCGTGATGCAGATGTCACTCGTCTAGATATTTTAGTGGCTGATGAACCGGTGCCAGCTTTTGCTAAAGTCATTTCAAGGAGGCAGGTTGAAGGTGAGGCGGAAAGTTCTGTGGAGAAATTATCCAAAGCACTTCCAAGGCAAATGTTTACACTCAAGATTCAAAGTAAGGCTTTGGGCAGAATTATCTCAAGCAGAACACTTAGTGGTATGAAAAAAGATGTGACCCAACATATGTATGGAGGAGACATTACTCGTAAGATGAAACTCCGAGAGAAACAAAAGAAAGGTAAAAAGAAAATGGCGGAGAGAGGCAAGGGAAGTGTCACTATCCCTCAAGACGTCTTTCTAAAAATGATGCGCTCAGAATAGATTATCTATAAAAAGCAGGCATGTAGAGGATAATCATTGAAATTATCATCAAAACGGCGAGGACAACGCCTATGGCATGAAGCTTTTTCTTGTGTCTCTTGTCAAACATGATAGGCATCATGCTAACATAAGGAGAACAAAATACCAAGATGCGAGAACTCCGACAAAAACAAATAATTAAACATAGGCTGTATTCTTTACCTTCTCTTCTAATCTTCGGATTAATAACCGTTTTTCTTATTAGCGGGGCTTATAGAGTTTTAAACAAGGGAATTGAAAGCAAGGCTAAAATTGATTTGTTAAGCGAAAAAAAGGATAACTTACTTCAAAGACAAGATGAGTTAAAGAATTCTATCCAAACTATTCAAACTGATGAAGGTATAGACAAGGAAATCAAGGAAAAATTCAGTGTTTCAAAGGAGGGGGAGAAGGTGGTGGTTATTGTTGATCCCAAGCCCATAGCCACTTCTACAGAAGAAAAAGTGATTCCTTGGTATAAAAAGCTTTGGGAGGGTATAATAGGAGACTAACTAAAAAATATATGAAAAAAATAGAAATATATTCAACACCAACCTGTCACTTTTGCCATCTAGCCAAGGATTATTTTGATGCTAACAAAATCGCTTATACAGACTACAATGTGGCCACGGACATAGAGAAGAGAAAAGAAATGCTTTCAAAGAGCGGACAAATGGGTGTGCCTGTGATAGTTATAGATGATAAAGATATTGTGGTTGGGTTTGATCAGGGGCGCCTTCAAGCACTTCTAGGGATTTAATAAGTATTATCCATTATGCTGCCAGAATAGTAGGTGTGGTTTTTATCTTTTGCACCCTCTACACTTGAAACTTCAAAACTTGAAACATCTGCATTTTTAATAACATTGCTTTGCCAATAAACATGATTTTTATCTATTGCATAACCAATTTGTAATATTTTAAAAGTGTCTAAGTCAACATTATTTAAGGCTTCTTTTTTATGATAAATACTGTTTTTGTCTTTGGAAAAACCGTCTTTTAAAATCTCAAAACTTAAAGTATCAGCATTGTTAATGATTTCTCCACATTCGTAGTAAACATTATTTTTGTCTTTTGAGTAGGAGTAGCCGTAAGGTATTTCTTCGTAATCTATACTTTGTTCCCTTAGGTATTGGAAAGAATCACTATCAATATTAAGAATTGGCTGGTTATCTACATAAACATTATTTTTATCTTTGTAATAACCTTGATGTGATTTCTCAACATGTGAACATGTGCCAAGAAATTTGAAAGTTGGTGCGTCTGCATTTGGGATTAAATCAAATCTTAATTTTTCGGTCATATAATCAAAGTAATTGAAATAGACACTTTTTTTATCTTTAGCCATATAACGACCATTTTCACCTAGTAAAGTGAATGAATTAGGATCAAATTGATCTAAGATTTCACCTCTATAGTAAACATGATTTTTATCTGTAGCATAATAATAAACACCAGTATCTTGTTGTTGATAGTCTGAGAAGTGTTCACCAAATTCCTTAAAGGTAGCAATATCAGCATTTGGAATTATTTTGTCTAAAAAGTAAACGGTATTATCTTTGATTTTATAATTTTGCCAAAGATTATTGGTAAATTGTTTAATTGCCAGATTGCTTGTAGTTTCAGTGTTTGCTTCTAATGTTTTGTCTATATATGGTGATATTTTGTTTGTATTTTGTTTATAAAAATAATAACCAAATACTATGATTATTATTGGTAAGAGAATTAAAATTAATGATTTGATTGGTTTTTGAGTTGGGTTAATTTGTTGATTTAAATCTTGTGGGTGTATATTCGGTTCCATACTTAAATAGTACCACTATTTGGTGCCCGCGGTAGGAATCGAACCTACATCTATTCCTTAGGACGGAACCGTTCTATCCATTGAACTACGTGGGCTGGCACTCGTGAATATAGCATATTATTTGAAAAAACAGCATATTTTGGTATAGTAGTGCCTATGACTCCAGAGGAAAAAGAGCTCTTAATGCGGGTAACAAAGCTTGCTGAGGATAACAACAAAATCCTATTAGGCCTTAGGCGTACACTGCATTTGCAAGCTATCTGGAGTGTCATAAAAATTGCGATAGTCGTTGTGCCACTTGTGGCTGGTTATATCTTTATCCAGCCATATTTGGGGAATATATTGGGTGAAAACTCAATAAGTTCTAGTTTAAAGGATTTGCCCGCAAACCTAAGAGGTGTTCAAGACCTTTTAAACGGTCAGTAAAATATTGCCAAGATAGCTCAGTTGGTAGAGCATTCCCCTGAAGAGGGAAGGGTCCCCAGTTCGAACCTGGGTCTTGGCACCAACTAAAAACCGCCTGAGGCGGTTTTTGTATTATTGACCTTTAACTTTCAGTCTAGTCTGACGATTTTTATCAAGTTTAGGTAAGTGGAGAATAAGGAGTCCATACTTCTCAACTGCTTCTGCTTCGTCTACATCTATTTCTTCTGGGAGAACAACAGTACGAACAAACGAGCCCCAATATAACTCTCTATGATAGTAATCATCAGCAGAAACAGTGCGTTCTTCTTCTCGTTTACCACGAATAGTGACTGAATCTCTGGTGATGGCAACATCAAGATCTTCCGGCTTTACCCCGGCGACCATGGTCTTGATAACTATTTCTGATGGAGTTTGATAAACATCAACCGTGAGCTGGCCTTCTTCCTCTTCGTCATAAAGACTGGCTTTGTTTTTAGGTGTTTCTTCAATATCCTCTGGGTTTTCATCATCCAATTTGACAGCACCAGTTAATCTTTCAAAAAACGATCTTTTGTTCTGCATATTTTTATTGTTTGTAAGTATTATATCAGTGATTAATTGTGTATAAAAGTTTTTTAGTGGATATCAGGTGGAGAGCTTAGAGGTGGTTTAATGTCTTTAACTTTTTCAAACAATAACAACAATGCTATGATGCTAACCCAAACTGCTCCAAAGGTAATAAAAGTACCCAAATCATTCTGATTAACTATGAATAAATTAAATACTGTATGGAAGCTTACAGCAAGGATAAAAGCTAAAATTCCCCAAATAATTTTATCTAATAATGGTTTGTAGAAGTGAAGAGAAATGGATAGACCGATAGTAGCCGAAGAAACCACATGCAGAAGTGAGGCACCTATAAACCTCATGTTACCCATGATAACTCCATTCAAAATATCTTTTTGTATTAATGGATTAAGTATAAACAAGGCATTTTCTAGAGCCACAAATCCGAGAGCCACAGTAATCATATAAATCATTGGATCGATTGCCTCATCATCATCAGCTTTAGTTCGGATTGCGATAAAATATGCCGCCAGGAATTTAAAGGCTTCTTCAAGTATTGCCCAAAGAGTAAAGGCCGCAACACCCATACCAGGGAAAAAGTCTGCGATTACTTTTTGAAATGGTATAACCAGTATCACTACAGCTGATCCAGCCAAGAAAGTTTTTAAAATTAAAAAGTTTGACTCTGGGTTCTTTGCATCCTCTCTAAGCCAAAACAATAGCCACAAAATGGCTGGAAGAAAACCACCTACTAATGCCCAAAATATTGTTGGAAAATCAATCATGAGTTTTTAAATTTTTTCTGGCCATGTTTCTACCATAAGAAATGTTTTCGTATTGTTGTTTGGTCTACTTTGCCATATTTCCTCTGTCACAAACGGCATAAATGGATGTAGGAGTTTAAGTGAATTTTCTAATATAAAGTACAATGTTGCTCCATATTCTGGTTTACCTTTACTTTCTTCGATTATCTCATCAGCAAAGCGGTGCCAGATGTATGCATAAATTTTCTCTGCGGCTAAATAAAACCGATAATTTTCCATATCAAGAGTGATATCTTTAGCTAAAGTTTTAAATTCATCAACTAAAGCTTTATTCAAATCACCTCTATTCTCTTGAGAGAAAACAAAGCGGGCAATGTTCCATATTTTATTAGAAAACTTCCCATAAGCTCTTACTTTTTGAATATCAAATTTACTGTCTGCTCCTGGTCCTATACCGACTATCATAGACATACGGAGTGCATCTGCGCCATACTCGTTAATTATTTCCAATGGGTCTACACCATTATCGAGTGATTTGCTGAATTTCTGTCCCTTCTGATCTCTAAGCATTCCGTGTAGATAAACAGTTTTGAAAGGTATCTCACCAATGAGATATTGAGACATAAGGATCATACGAGCCACCCAGAAGAAAAGGATTTCATATCCAGGGTTTATCACACTCGTTGGGTGAAATCTTTTTAAATCAGGAGCCGTTTCATTGGGCCAACCAAGTGTAGAAAATGTCCAAAGCCCAGATGAAAACCAAGTATCCAAAGTATCTTCATCCTGAACCCAACCGGGTTCCTCGGGGGCTTCTAGACCACAAAAAACTTTATTATCTTTGTACCAAACAGGAATTCTGTGCCCATACCAAATTTGCCTTGAGATACACCAATCACGTAAGTTTTCTATCCAATTAAAATAAACTTTTTCAAAATGTTCTGGGAGGATTTTAATTACTCCACTTCTTACTGGTTCGAGCATCAATTCTTTTAGAGATTTGTTTCCTCTGGAAGGAATTTTTTTATTTACATCTATAAACCACTGGAGCATGATTTGTGGTTCAATAGTACCTCCGGATCTTTGGGCTGTGGCTACTCGATTTGTATAGTCTTCATCAACAGAGACGAGCAAACCCTTATCCTTTAACTTCTCTACAATCTTTTCTCTTGCTTCAGTAATTTTCATTCCTGCAAATTCTCCGGCGACAGGTAAGAGTCGTCCAAATTGATCAATGATTTGTTCTTTGTCTAATTTATATTTTTCAGCCAATGCGAAGTCTTCATGAGAGTGCCATGGAGTTATGGTCATCACTCCAGTGCCGAATTCCATATCTATAATCTCGTCTTTGATAATAGTTGCTTCGATTGGTCCATTAATCCACTCAAGATTTATTTTCTGCATATGTTGCCAATCTTTGTAGCGGGTATCATCTGGATGCATGACTACATATTTATCTCCAAATTTTGTTTCTGGTCTCGCGGTGCCTATTTCAAATGGTCCGTATTTAAATGTGTAAAACTTTCCCTTACGCTCTTCATAAACCAATTCATCATCTGAGACTACTGTTTGACCCTTGGTGTCCCAGTTAACAATTCTTGAACCTCTGTAGATAAGTCCGTCATCATACATTCTTTTAAAGGCGGTTTTTACTGCCACGTTGCGTTCATAGTCCAAAGTGAAAGCCTCACGTGACCAATCAAGAGAAGCTCCCATCTTTCGGAGTTGGTTTACAATTGTTTTTCTACTTTCTGATACGAAGTTGTCCACATGTTCTAGAAATTTCTCTCTGCCTATGTCTCTTTTCTTTACACCTTCTTTCTCAAGGAGTTTTGTAATCTTTGCATCAGTGGCTATGGCCGCGTGGTCAGTGCCTGGGAGCCACAAAGTTTGTTTGCCTTGCATCCTGTTGTAGCGAATCAATGTATCCTGCATTGAATCCTCGAGGGTGTGGCCCAAATGAAGCACTCCTGTGGCATTCGGTGGGGGAAGAATAATAGAGAAAGTTTCTGCATCTGGTTTGGTTATCCCCAGTTCTATAAGCTTGTCTGGATTAAAAAGACCACTCTCCTCCCAAAGAGTGTAGATTTTAGGCTCTGTATCGCGAGGGTTATAAGGCGTAAGAAACTTGTCGTTCATACGTCTTTCATATTAGCACGTGTTCTCTATTAGAATATAGTAAATATAAAGGACAAAATTAAACACAAAAATTAGATAATTTCAAATATCTTCAGTATTATTTTAAATGTGTTTACATATAGGTCTTTTATGAAAAGTTTATATTCCATATAAAGGACATTTGGTATATAAAGGACATATCTATAAAATATGTTGAAAAATAAGGATATATTCAAAATTTGATTATTTCTCACCATATTGACAAGTTCATAAATAAACGTAATGTAAGAAAATCGATGAAGAAATTAATTTCCAGCTTGAAATTTAAGAAAATACTCACTACATACCTCGTAGGTGTTTTGCTTGTGCTTAACTTTCCATTTCAGGCTTATGCTGCCTTAGTAACTGTGGATGTGCAGGCTAATGGCTTAAACGCCTTAACTTTGGCAACATCAACAGATTCATTTGATATTTTAGTGTTTTCTACAGATGCAGCCAGTTGTCAGATGACTTCACCAACAACCTCTGGGATCTCTCCTTCAGCTAGCATGCATGTAAACCCAGGTGATGCTTTTTACCCTAGTATTGGTGGAAGTGTCACTTTTTCTGTGACTTGTGATGATGGAACTGGAGTGACTGCATCAGACAGTGTGGTTGTCTCTCTACCAGCAGTTTCTGTCCCTCCAACACCTCCAACCGTAAACATCACAGCTAATGGCTCAGATGGCCCGGTGACTCTCACTTCTCCAGCTACATACACCTACACATGGACTTCAACAAATGCCACCAGTTGTATACTCACATCTCCAGTAACTTCTGGTATATCAACAGCCGGTACAAGCTCAGCAGTTGCTCCAGGTAGCGCTTTCTATCCTGCAGTTGGTGCTCCAGTAACTATTACTATCGAATGTACTGATGGGACAACAACAGTTTCTGACTCGGTGGTGGTGAGCCTTAACTCTGGAGGAGGTGGTACATGTACACTTCCAACTATAAACAGTTCTCTTACTGCTTCAGGTACTGTGAATACTCCATTTTCATACACAACAACTACAACCAGTACTTCTACTCCCTCATATTCAATTGGAGCTTCAGTCCTTCCAACAGGCTTGTCCTTTAGCACTACTACAGGAGTAATTTCTGGTACACCAACCCAAAGTGGAACATTTAATATTGCTATCACTCCAACAAATCCTTGTGGTACAGACACACAAACTTTAGTTATAACCATAAATCCAGCCGGTGGAGGGGGAGGGGCGGTCACAGTAAGTTTAATCCCAAATCCAACAACCTTATTAGCAAATGCTACCAGCACTCTGACTTGGTCTTCAACCAATGCCACATCATGTTCAGCTCCTTGGACAGTTTCTACAGCCACATCAGGTAACCAAGTTGTCATTGTGGCAACTACAACAACTTATACAATTACCTGTACAAATGGAGTTACTCCTGTTTCTGCTAGTGCAATAGTAACTGTTATAACTCCAGGTTCCTGCACCCTCCCAATAGTTTCAAGTGCACTTACTGCTTCAGGTACTGTGAATACACCATTTTCATACACAACCACCACAACCAGTACTTCTACTCCCTCATATTCAATTGGAGCTTCAGTTCTTCCAACAGGCTTGTCCTTTAGCACTACTACAGGAGTAATTTCTGGTACACCAACCCAAAGTGGAACATTTAATATTGCTATCACTCCAACAAATCCTTGTGGTACAGACACACAAACTTTAGTTCTAACCATAAATCCAGCTGGTGGAGGCGGTGGAGGAGTTACCCCGCCCGTTTCAACGGGTGGTGGAGGTGGAGGAGGTGGTCGTAGACATCCAGTTGTTACCACAACTACTTCAACTGGCCTTGAATGTTTCTACCTCAGAGATTATATGAGGAGAGATTTCAATAATGACCCTATGGAGGTTATTAAACTTCAAGCTTTCCTTAAGAGTTTTGAAGGATATGATTATGTGACTATTAATGGCACATTTGATCAAGCCACTTTTGATGCTGTTTCAGCATTTCAAATGAAATACGAAGCTGATATTCTCACTCCATGGGGACATACTGCTCCAACAGGATATGTATACATTTTGACCTTGAAGAAAGTAAATGAAATCTACTGTCAGAGAATATACCCAGTATCTGAACAGCAACAGCTCGAAATCAACGCTCACAGAGCCCTACTTGAGCGCCTAAATGCTACAGGAGGCACTATCCCAAGCACAGAAGTGGGTATAAATTCAACAACTACACCAACAATACCGATAATTGGTGAAGCTTCTCCACCTAAAGGACAAAATATCTCAAATATAGCCACAGCCTTGTTTGCATTCCCGACCACAATGCAAGGGTTTCTGCAATGTCTGTATGAATGGTTGCTCATACTAATTGTCCTTTATTTCTTAGGAGATGTCCTTAAAGATGTCCTTTATAAAGATGAAAAGGAAAATGTCCTTAAGAAATTCATAGCCAAGTGGACAATTATCATAGTTGGATTATTGGCAGCAATAATTATCGCTTTCATACTCTATGAGTGGTGTTTAATCTTCCCACTCCTTGTAGCACTCATACTTTCAATTATCTGGGTTTCGATTTATCCCAAACATGAGTCTATTAATACCGACATCAAATCTTGGTACATAGTCCTTAGAGCACGAGGAAAGTCTATGTGGATAAAATTTAAGAATAAGAATAATCAATTACCTCCGGTGGTTAGTACTATTTCTATTGATAAAACTCTCATGAAGGTTGATGAAAAGATAGAGAATAAAAAGACTAATTAAGAGAGAGGTTTCCTCGAGCTTTTATAGAATGTGTTTCAATAGCTAAATTTGGATTTTTGAGCAAGTTTATATAGGCAGTTATTCCTATCATTACCGCATTGTCTGTAGTCAGAGAGTTTTCAGGGAGAAGTAGGTTCAAACCAGTATTTTTGACTTTTATCTTCTCTAACTCACTTCTCAAGTATTTGTTTGCAGACACACCACCGGCCACAATAAGGGTGTTTACTCCATACTGTAGGAGAGCTTTTTCTGTTTTGGTTATAAGTACTTCTATGGCTGAATCCTCGAAGGCTCTCGCCATCTCCTCTTTAACTTCCTCGGTAATAATTTGATCTTTTAATCTATATAAAACAGATGTTTTTAGTCCAGAAAATGAGAAGTCAAAATCATCGGAGTTAATCATGGGTCGAGGAAGTTCAAAGCTCGGTGTTTTAGCTTCCTTTCTGTGCTTTTCTGCCAGTTTGGATATTTTGGGGCCACCTGGATATTCAAGACCGAGTAATCTAGCCACCTTATCAAAAGCTTCACCAACAGCATCATCTCTGGTTTGGCCAATCATTTTGTACTCTCCGTAATTCTTTATATATATTAGTTCTGTGTGTCCTCCGGAGATTAAAAGTGCGACTGCAGGGAGAATTAGTTTTTCTTTTATCCCAAAAAGAGTTGAATAAATATGACCTTCCATATGATTTATAGGCAAAACTTTGATGCCCCATTTCTCACCAATTTCTTGTGCGAAAACTATGCCTGCCCAAAGTGCAGGTTCAAGTCCTGGTCCGGCGGTCACGGCGATATAGTCTATGTTTGGTTTATCCAAACTTTCCTGAGCCTCTTTGAGTACCTTTTCTACTAAAATTGGCAAATTCTTCTCATGTTCTCGTTTGGCAAGCATGGGGACAACTCCACCGAACTCTTTATGCATATCTATCTGGGAAACAATGGCATTCGAAAGGATTTTAAATTGTGGGGCATCAATTTCACCACTACATTCGAGTAGAGCGACTGCAGTCTCATCACAACTGGTTTCTATGGCTAAGATTTTCATTAAAACAGTAATTATTAGTATATAGGACTATAAACTAAGTGTATAATAAGGCAATGATTAAGGATTATGTACGGGCCGCCAATTATTTGAGCGCCATTCAGATTTATTTGTGGGACAATTTTTTATTAGAAAAACCTCTTAGTAGTGATGATATAAAGTCGAGGCTCCTGGGTCACTGGGGGACTTGTCCGGGGATTAACTTTGTTTATGCGCATTTGAATGACGTCATCATCAGGCACAAACAAGATATGATGTTTATATTGGGCCCAGGTCACGGCTTCCCAGCACTTCAAGCCAATTTGTTTTTAGAAAAAACACTCGGGCAGTTTTATCCAGAAGCAACGCAAGATGAGAGTGGAATAAAATATTTGGCCAAAAATTTTAGCTGGCCGTACGGATTCCCAAGTCACTCAAATCCTGGTGCACCCGGAGTAATCCTTGAAGGTGGAGAACTTGGTTATTCGCTCTCTACTGCGTGGGGAACAGTTCTAGATAATCCTAAACTAATTACAGTTTGTCTTGTGGGTGATGGTGAAGCGGAGACAGGCGCACTCGCCACTTCGTGGCACCTTAGCAAATTTGTGGATCCAAAGACAAACGGAGCGGTTCTCCCAATTCTCCACTTGAATGGTTACAAGATCTCTGGACCAACAGTTTTTGGTCGAATGAATAATGAAGAATTAAAGGAACTTTTCCATGGATACGGATACGAACCAATTATAGTCGATGGTGGAGATGATGAACTTTATGAAAGGATGCCTGTGGCACTTGAAACTTGTTTAGAAAAAATAAAAAAACTTCAAACAGAAGGTAAGGCAGAAGAAGATTCTTATCCTAGGTTCCCTATGATTATTCTTCGAACCAAAAAAGGTTGGACAGGAGTGAAGGAATCCAGAGGCAGAAAGATTGAGGATAATGCCTTGGCCCATCAAGTGGTTTGTTCTCATGTGAAGAGTGACCCTGAAGAACTCAAATCTGTTGAAGCTTGGCTTCGTTCATATAATTTCTCAGAATTGTTTGGTAAAGAAAATGGTTTTACTAAAAGCATCATAGATCTCATCCCACCACCGGAGCTTGCGATGGGGAACAACAAACACACTTTTGGTTTGAAATACACTGGTCAACCTCTCGACCTTCCAGATGCAGAAAGTTTAATGGAGGATGCGAGTGTCCCCGGGACTATGGGTTCAAGCAGTATGATCCGTATGTCTCTATATCTAAAGGAAGTTTTCAACAGAAACAAAGAGAGTAAAAATTTTCGCCTCATGTCTCCGGATGAAACTTATTCAAACAAACTCCAGGCGGTTTTCCCTGAGACCTCTCGAGCCTTTGCTGGACCGATAGAACCTTGGGACATCGACCTCTCACCAGATGGACGAGTGATGGAAATGCTTTCTGAGCACTCGCTCCAAGGTTTAGCCCAAGGTTATATATTGACCGGACGACACGCAGTCTTCGCTTCTTATGAAGCCTTCGTCCAAGTGGTGTCTAGTATGGCAGATCAATATGCGAAGTTCCTCCACGTCGCCAGAGAGATACCTTGGAGAGGAGATATTCCTTCCCTCAATTATATTTTGACCTCTAGTGGTTGGAGACAAGAGCACAATGGTTTCTCTCACCAGAATCCAGGCTTCATTGATGCAATGCTCCAAAAGCAAGGATGTTTTGTGAAGGTTTTCTTCCCACCAGACGGAAACACCGCACTTGCAGTACTTGAACAATGTCTAAAGTCTAAAAATGAAATCAACTTAATTGTGGCTGGTAAGACTGTTGAACCAAGGTGGCTCGATGAGAAGTTAGTGAAGCAGGAACTCCAGTCGGGGTTAATGACTTGGGACTTCGCCAGTGATGAAAATCCTGATTTGATTTTCTCTGCTGCTGGAGAGTATCTGACCAAAGAAGCTCTCGCTGCCATGATGATAATTCGAGAGAAATTACCCGAAGTTAAACTACGCTATGTGAACATTTTGGAGATCTCAGCTATAGGTATAGGCAACTCAATGTGTAAGGTGCCCATGCAGTCATTCAATGATTATTATATGGAGGACAAGCCTGTTATCTTTAATTTCCACGGTTATCCAGAGACACTCAAGCAGGTTTTGTTTGATCACCAAGATGGTAAGAACAGATTTTATGTTCATGGTTATACAGAAAATGGTTCGACCACCACACCATTTGATCTTCACCTTAGGAATAAAACCAGTCGCTATGATTTGGCCATTGAAGCCTTTAGAATCTTGGCCGAAAGGAATCTTATCTCTACTGCAGAAGCAGAACAGTTGATCGAAGAATTCACTCGCAAGATATCTGCTCATCATGAATATATTGTGAAGAATGGAGTGGACCCAGAAGAAATTAATAATTGGAAGTGGCAAAGATAAATCTATGAAAATTTTAACTGTCAATGTAGGAAGTGAATCAAAGAAGTACACATTGTTTGTAGATGACAAAGAGATTTGGAATGTTCACATAGAGGAGCGTGATGGACAAATCGGAGAGGATAAATTAAATGAACAGTTTGATTGTATTGCCTTTCGAGTAGTGGCTCCGGGGACATATTTTAGGGAACACAGACTAATAGGTGAGGAATTCTTTAGACAACTTACGGTGGCCAGGGAAAAGGCCCCCCTCCACATAGACAGAACTTTTATTGAGATACAGTTTTTCAAGAGTCGATTCCCTAATACTAAGATGGTGGCTATTTCTGATTCAGCCTTTCACTCGACCCTTCCTGACTATGCACGACTTTATGCCTTACCACTCGATGATGCTAAGAAGTTTGATATAGAACATTTTGGATACCACGGCATCTCACTCTCATCTATTGTTGAAAAATTGAAAGCAGAAAATAATTTGAAGGACAGAATTATTGTTTGTCACCTCGGCGGAGGTTCAAGCATTACAGCGATAAAGGAAGGTAAAAGTATTGATACCTCTATGGGCTTCACTCCACTTTCTGGTTTAACTATGGCGACGAGGGTAGGGGAAATTGATGCTGGGGCACTTGTTTATCTCTCGGAAGTGAAAAATCTACACGGAGAAAGATTTGAAGAATATCTTGGTAATCAATGTGGCTTCCTAGGCTTCGCTGGGACTCCAAGTATGAAGCAACTACTTGATGAAGAAAAGACAAATGAAAGGGCAGAGCAAGTTATAAGGATGTTTGTCTATCAAGTGCAGAAATATATTGGGGCTTATGCTGTGGCACTTGGTGGTTTGGATTTATTGGTTTTCTCCGGAGGCATCGGTGAACCATCTGAGCCTATCCGCTCAAAAATTCTTGCTGGTATTGGTGCTCTAAAGGAAAATGTTTTAGTTGTGCCTACGGACGAAGCAGGGGAGATGAATAGAATTGCAAAGGGGATATAAACATTCCAACATTCTTGAGAATGTAGGAATGTTTGATATGAAAAAAGACCCATATTATACTCGTGGGTCTTCTACGAGGGTGATTTGTTCAGATGTGAGCGGGGCGGAGCTCGCATTCACGCACACCGAAGCCAAATTTCCTTTCGAGGAATTCGATCACATATTCTGGTTCTCCTTGTGACCATTCCCCGGGTGATTTGAGCCGAGTGATTCGGCAACGTTTGTTGTCATTGATTCTGACACCAGACGTGCCTCGGTTTATGAATATGCAAACCTGACCAACATGATATCTGTGCCGAACTGGTTCATCAGCTGTCATGCTGATCTCCATCGTAAGGCGCGATTTTCAGCTCACGCTTGAGTCGCCTCTCTCGCTCTTCGAGGTGGTAGAGCTGGACTCGATCGCTGTCAATTGCAGCAGAACGCTTGGCTCGACGGGCATTCCAGGCATCTGTGCTGTAGTCTTCGGCTCTGTCCATACTTCGGACATCAGCGGTCATCTGGATGATGCTCGTACTAAACTCGAGAATTCGCTTCTGAACATCTGCGAGTTCGGTCTGCTTCTTTTCAACCTTGCGCTTCTTGTACTCTCGCACCGCGTCCTTGATGACACCAGAGCTGAGAAGTAGAATTGCAAGGACAAACAGCAGAACAAAGATGTCGATCACGTAGCGCATCATGTTGCCTCTGGCCGAAGCCGTAGGGGAATGAACGAAAAGAACTTTGTTGTAATTTTAGCATAAATTTCTTCAAAGTCAAGTTTGATTTATATATAAAAAAGTCCATGCTTAGAGGAAGTAAATTCGCTTATAAATAACAATAAAAACAATGATAGACCCAACCAAACTAGACTTGAATCAATTACCAAAGAAATTCTGCGATGGAGCCATTGGGGCGTATGGGAAGGACCTTTTCTCTTTCGTCCTCACTTCTGGGAACAACCTCGACTCCTTCGCCACCACTCCGCAAGTGATGAAAAGCATAGCCGTTTGGATGAATGGCCAAATCCAAGATTATGAAAAGAAATTTGGAGTCATAGACATGACCCCTCCTTCAATCCAAAGCCCGATTCAAATTGCGGATTTGAAATAAACTGATGCAAGGACAGTCCTTGCTTAATGTTCATGTTGACAACATTGTTTTAAGTGCTACTATAAAAATGTGAAAGCAATAATAAACATTATGAATAAGCGTCTTATGAACCTAGAAGCCTTCTGGGGTTATAAGCCTGTATCTGTCACTCATGACAATACACTTACGCTCAGTCGTGATGTTTCTCATTTGCAAAGTTAAAATCTCCTATTAATTAGCACCTAGAAATCTCCCGACTGGACGAAAGTCGGGATTTTTCGTCCCAATTTGTCCAGTAATTGTTCTTTTACTAGCTAACCACACACAGGAGCGAACAATGTTAAAGAAATTGATTCGGCAGTACTATCTCTTGTCGTTCCTGTTCTCAGCAGGCGGCATGGCGATCATCAGTGCGACGTACGTCACTTTCCTCATTCACAACGGTTTGAATTTGTTCGAAGTGAATTTGGTCAATGCGATTTTCTTTTTCACCCTCTTTATCTGCGAGATTCCAACCGGAGCCTTCGCAGATATTTTCGGGAGGAAGCAATCGTTCGTGATGGCTTGTGCCATCACATCTCTCTCGATGTTTGTGTACGGTTTGTCCCATACATTTTGGGGCTTTGCTCTTGCAGAAAGTTTGGCCGCAGTTGGCAACACTTTCAGGAGCGGTGCCTTTCAAGCATGGTTCGTGGACAGCCTGAAGCATCATGGTTATGAAGGTTCTTATACCAAGCTTTTTGGGAGGGAGAGTCTTTATAATCGAGTCGGTGGCGGTCTCGGTTCTATCACTGGAGCTTATATCGCCGTTGTGAATCCCGCGTATCCATGGTTTTTGGGCGGGAGCATTATGTTCGTGATGACACTCATTGCCCTCAAGGTGATGAAGGAAGAATATTTTGTCCGACAGAGTTTCTCTTGGAAGAATGGTTTGAACAAGATGCTCGAGGTGGCGAAGACCAGTGTTCACTATGGAGCCACCCACAAGCCAGTGAGGTTTATCCTCATCGTCACCTTCATCGAGATCTATGCTGTGCAGGCCATCAACATGTACTGGCAACCGTTCTTTAGGCAGAGTGGAGTGAATGAACAACATCTTGGATTTCTTTTCTCTGGGATGATGCTCATGGTTGCACTCGGTGCCTACCTCGTCTCTCGGATGAACACAGAGGGCAAGGAACGAGTGATGATACTCTGGTCCATGATGTTCGTCGGGGTGATGATTTGGATAGCTTCTTTGTCACCTTGGCTCTCTGGAGCTATCCTTGCTTTCCTTCTCCACGAAGGAGGTAGGGGATTTTGGAATCCGATGAGCGACAGCTATCTCCAACAGAGGATTCCCTCCGAGGAGCGGGCAACCATCTCTTCATTCTGTTCGACGGCTCCGCACATCGGTGGGGCAGTCGGGCTCCTCGTGAGCGGTGGTATTGCCCAGATGTTTGGGATAACTGCTTCGTGGATGGTGGGTGGTGCGGTGCTCGTAGTCGGAGCATTTCTCGTTCGTAAAAACGGTTATGATTCGACCTAGAAACTCAAACGGTTTGTCCAACGACAAACCGTTTTTTATTACAATTTTATGGCTTAACAGAGGGATATTTATGCTTGACTTTTATAATTAAATATGTTTATATACTCGTAGAGTAATTGCACGCCAACCACCATCAGAGGGCTCGAAAATGGGAGAAAAGAAACGGCTACTGCTCCTCGTCGAAGAACTTCCTTCCCAGATGAGATCGGTTATCAAGGCATTTCATCCGACCGCGGGAGGGTTCATCGTCGAGGAAGCCAGTTCCGAACATGATGTTGAACAGGTGGGTGGGCAAACCAAACAAGACGGGATGCTCATCACTAGCTATCAGCAACGCAAGACTGGTGAACTGTTTTTCCGTGTTGTTGACACGCGGGATAACTGGAGCACCAAGTGGTACAGGGCGCTCGCCCTCACACAACAAACTCAAATCGCCTAGATAATTAGGCGATTTTTTTTATGCAGTTTTGGGGATAGGGAATTCTTGGGTTTCTTGTGTAGGAGCGATTTTTTGAAATTCTTTTATCATATCTATTTTGCTCAAATAATTTCTGTATACATCCACATAATTTCCATTTTGTATTTCATAGCTAGCATAATTTCTAGATTGCTTACCTTTGTATTCATATGCAGGTGTAGTGAGACTGTGTGATTTGAAATAAGAATCATGAATACCCAAAGAGTTTCCAGCATCTATTGGTTCAACACATGCTACCCAGCTTCTTCCCATCATGTCTGTTCCAAAGGTATATAAAACTGTTTTATCATTTGAATAAAAACTTGAAAGTATTATGTTTCCATATAAAAAGTTTTCTTGAGTCCAAGTATCAAAAGGATGTTCAAAATCTGGTGCGTGGCTATCTGAAACCTTGACATCTTCTGGTGCCAATCTGGGTTCAGTTTCTTTTGTTTCGTTAATTACTAGTTCTATTGGTTTACTTGGAATTCTTCTTCTGTAAGTTGTGTTTTCTAATCTTTCTTCGACTAAATTTTTTGATGTTGAATAAAATATTTTCATAGAGTCTTCTTGGGTTTCAACAGGGTCAGTATTTTGAGCAAGATAAGATAAAACTCTTTGGATTGAATGTGTGACAGAGACATTTTGTTCATCATGTCCCTTATCAAATAATTGCAATGCGGGTATGTTTATATAACTGGGCAAGTATTTAAAAACTCCATGAGAATTACTCAAATAATAACTACGAGCAGTGTAAGTATTGTTTCCTTCTTTTGTATAACCTATAAATGCAATCCTGTTGTCATCAATAATAAATGGACGAGAAAAAGCGAAAATCCTCTCATAACCTTCAAACATTATCGCATAAGGCTCCACCCCATTTCTTTTATACATTTCTGGATCTTTAGGATCTTTTTCTCCGGCATGAATTTGGGTTTTGGACAAAATCATTTCAGCCATTTCATCTGAAAGAAGCTCAAGCTTTACTTTGGTGCCGGTAGTGCTCTCAAATCTTAAATCTGTTTTTGAACCTTCGTTATTTTCTGGAAGTTTCTCCATAAATTTGTGACCCTACAGAGAGTCGAACTCTGCTTCCATCCTTGAAAAGGATGTGTCCTAACCGATAGACGATAGGGCCTTAATAACCGAAATATAGTAACATTTTTGGTCAAAAAGGCAATAAATGCTAATGTAGGAGCACGGAAGAGTGGCTGAGTGGTTGAAGGCACCGGTTTCGAAAACCGGCATGGGGGAAACCCCATCGAGAGTTCAAATCTCTCCTCTTCCGCAGATTTGGATTTTGGTATAGAGTAGCCATATTGCGCGGTTAGCTCAGTTGGTAGAGCGCGTCATTGACGTTGACGATGTCAGAGGTTCGAGTCCTCTACCGCGCACAGTAAATAGTTTTACTGTGCTTGAGGACTCGAAAAGGTTCTCCTATATTTTTGAAAAACTCTGTTTTGAAAAAATAGGAAACCTGTACTGAAGCAGTAGGCTTCGAGTCCTCTACCGCGCACTCGTATATAATAGGTAGATGAGTTTTGTGAGGAAATATTTTTTGTGGGTCATATTATTTGCATCATTTGGATATGCATATTTTGGACATATCCCTCAACCTTGTGACAAGCCGATAGAATACAAACTTGGAGTTTTTGATGAACGTTTTAAGGTATCGAAGACAGACTTCTTAGCTTCTATAAAAAGTGCCGAGAATCATTGGGAGAAGGCGACAGGGAAGAATTTGTTTGAATACAGTGAGCAAGGTGAACTCGTAGTTAATCTTGTCTATGATGATAGACAAGCCACTACTCAAAAAAATCAAATTCTTGAATTAAACGCGAACCAGAACAAAGAATCCGCAGACTCCATCAAGGTAGAGCTTGATAAATTAGAAAATCAATATGAAATAAACAAGAATAGTTACCTTAGTTTCCTAGAGACCTTTAAGGCTCGAGAATCCAAGTATTCTACAGAGGTCAGTTATTATAATGCTCGAGGTGGTGCACCTAAATCGGAGTACAACAGACTAATACAAGAGAAGCAAAGTTTGGATGAACAGGGTGTAATTCTGGAATCAAAAAGAATCGCTTTGAATAATTTGAGTAATGAGATAAATGATTTGGTTAAAAAGCATAATGTCTTTGTGGCAGACGCGAATGAGAATATTAATACTTTAAACCAAACTGCGGGTAAGGAATTTAACGAAGGGGAATATATTATGGATAGAAATGGGGAAAGAATAAATATTTATGAATTCACTTCAAAAACAAAGTTGGTGAGAATCCTCGAACACGAGCTCGGCCACGCCCTTGGACTCGAGCATGGGCAAGATTCAAATGCCATAATGTATTACCTTAATCAAGGCGAGAATTTGATTCCAACCACAGAAGATAAAATGGCAGTAGAGAAGGCTTGTGCAGTCAGCAAAACCTATTTACAAAAAGCGTTTGATATGATACAATCTATACAGATTAGGTGAACCAAGAAGTTCCACCACGTACATTGTGAGGTAACACCATGAGGACGAGAATCGTGTTTCTGGGCCTGCTTTTGGCCCTTGTAGCACCACTCGGGGCGCAGACGGGCAAGCCGTTTGTGAAGTTCCCGCAGACGAAGGAAAGCCTCGCTCGAGCCATCGAGTACGGCCAGGACGGCGACATGAAGGTTCTCAACATCACCGCGACGGACTTCGTCAAGGAGATGAATGAGATCTACAATCTCAAGTTGGAAAATCGCGAAGACCTCGCGAATCACTTGAGAAGCTTGACTGAGATGAGGTTGCCTCAGGGCATCTCGATTCACTTCGGTCGTTTGATCGGTTCCAAGCCTGACGACAAGGGTTGGGAGAGACCCGCGCATGAGAATGAGTATGGGCTCTTAAACAAGGTGACCCAGCGCATTGAATTGTCGTTGTGGTGTGGCAACCCGACGCCCGGACTTTTGTTCGAACCGAAAGTACCCGAGCGATTGGTGATGACTCAGGTCGAGTCACCTGAACCGGCACCTGTGTCTTCGGCACCAACGACGACGAACGCTCAAGTGGGTATCACCACACCGACCAAGGTCGAAGTGGTGGTCTCAGGAGAAGTCAAACTCACTCCGAACACTTCGAGACGTGAGACTCATCGCAGAGTTGAGCGGAGCCACTGGTCCCGCAACTGGGGCTGGTACGTTGGGAGCTTGATCACTGGCGTCGTAGGCTACTACGCCATCGACAACAACCCTCAATGGTTCAGAAGGAGTAGGGATGTCATTGACATTGACATCAAACTGCACCGATGACAACACAGAGCGACCTCGGTCGCTCTTTTTCTTTAGTTAGTTTTGTGAACGTATAAATAAATATCTTCTAAGGCCTTCACAGCGTCCCCTGCAGCAATATTGTTTTGATGATAGAGACCATCGGTGCAATCTCCAGCGGCCCAGAGTCCATCTACCACAGAGCGTTGATTTTTTGGATCTACTGGGATTTGTTTGTTTGTATTTAGTTCAACTAATCCTAGGACGAGTTGTGTAGTAGGGACGAGACCTATTTCTACAAATATTCCAGTGACATTTAATTCCTTATCTTCTCCAGTGGTTAAATCTGTATAAACAAGAGAGGTGACGAATTGTTCTCCTTTAATCTCTTTAGGCACTGCATTTTTTATTAAAGTGAATTTTGGATTTTTTAAAACTGCTTCGATTGTTGATTCATCGGCCCTTAACACATCACTACGGACTAGCATGGTGACAGACTTCGCATAAGCGAGGAGTTGAGCTGCTGATTCAAAGCCTGCATTACCTGCACCGATGACAACTACGTCTTGGTCAGAGAACATTGGGCCATCACAAGAAGCACAATAAGTGATACCTTTGTTCTCAAATTCTTTGGCTCCGGGTACATCTAGTTTTCTGCGAGTAGAACCGGTAGTAATGAGAACAGTTTTGGCTTCAAGTGTTTCCTTGTTTGTTTCAACTTTAAAAATATTATCTGTTTTTGAAATTCTAGTGACTCTTTCACCAAGTTTAATATCTACATAATTTTCTGCATAAGCACGGAGATGTTGTTCAAGTTGCTTGCCCAAATCTATACCAGAGATTTTCACCGTGCCTATCCAGTTTTCTACTCCGACTGATTCAGTAGACTGACCCCCAATTGATTCGGCTATGAGAACTGTTTTGAGTCTTTTCCTCGCTGCATAAACACCTGCAGAAACTCCTGCTGGACCACCACCAACAATTATTAAATCGTATACCATAGTTCGTCTAGAATAACAGAAAAATTTTTAAATGAAAAATCCGCTCCTATGTACTAGGAGCGGATTATCTAACGCATCAAATCCTTGAGTGCTACTTGCTTGGCTCGCCACTCGCGAAAGCGTGGATTGACGAAGAGGAAAATCCCTCCGACTGCCACCGCAGATACGAACGTCTTGGGGAAAAGGACGAATAGCTCAGCCAACCACAATCCTAGGAAAGCTCCACAGAAGAGCCAAATACCTTCTGCGTAGTCGCCCCCCAAGAGTGACGTGATGAGGGCAAAGCAGGCGAGCAGGGTGGTGATGGTGACAGCGAAGCTGTGCTCATTCATATAGGTGAACAAGAGACCAGAGAAGAAGCAGATGCTCGGGATGACTAGCACCAGTCCGTTCTTCTTCTTCACTTGTTTACGGAACCAATGAATAAGGCCCACAAAAAGTGCAGTCATGGAACCTCCAGAGGGTGGGGAAGCGGAAAGTGTCTTCCAATATAATAACACAAATTGCAAATTTTGCAATATCACTTGAGTAACATCCGATGTTGCTCAAAAAACCACCCTTGCGGGTGGTTTTTTGCTTGTTCTTAATTATTTTAGTTTTGAACGGCGGAGGAAGGCAGGCACGGCACCCCAGTCATCATCATTATCATCTTTGACCGAAGGGGCAATGACTTCTGTATTTTTCTTTTCCTCTGTCAGAGGTTTCTCTATAACCTTTTCTACTGGCTTGGAGAAGATGGGCATACTGTTAAATATTTTATCTTTACCATCCTCAACTGGAGTGTTCTGGAAAAGGGAAGTAGCCTTGCGTTGAACATTATCAGGGAAACTTGCAGCGATGACGGTGATCTTGACTTCACCCTTCTTGAGTTTGTCATCCTTGACTGTCCCAAAGATAATCTTCGCATTAGAATCCACTGATTCGGTGATAACCTTGGCTGCATCTTGAATTTCAAACATAGTGAGGTCGTCACCTCCAGCGATAGAGAAGAGTACACCTTTTGCCCCAATGATAGAAACTTCAAGGAGAGGGCTTGAGATGGCTAGACGAGCTGCTTCTTCTGCACGCTTTTCACCTGTGGCGTGTCCTATACCCATGAGAGCTGCACCAGCGTTTTCCATAATTGAACGAATATCAGCGAAGTCTATATTGATGATTCCTGGAGTAGTGATGAGATCAGAGATACCTTCTACGGCTTGTTTGAGGATATTGTCGCATGAAGCGAAGGCGTTTTTGGCTGTAGTATCTTTGTCTATAGTGGCGAGTAAGCGGTCGTTAGGAATGAGAATAAGGGCATCTACTGACTGCTTTAATTCTTCTATACCAGCCTCAGCAATTTTCATTCTTTGAACCCCTTCGAAGAAGAAAGGTTTTGTCACCACAGCCACAGTGAGGCAACC
The DNA here is from genome assembly GCA_964349945.1 of uncultured Candidatus Saccharibacteria bacterium. Taxonomy (GTDB): domain Bacteria; phylum Patescibacteriota; class Minisyncoccia; order Phycocordibacterales; family Zambryskibacteraceae; genus JAIFWN01. The sequence continues at coordinate 124,599 of CAYGIH010000001.1, forward strand.
AGATTCCTTGGCAGTCCTTGCGATAACAGGAGCGGCACCAGAACCAGTTCCACCACCCATACCACAAGCGATGAAGACCATGTCTGCTCCTTTGATTGCTTCTTGAATTTCTTCTTTTGTTTCTTCGACTGCACGTTTACCGAGTTCAGGATTCATCCCTGTGCCCAAACCTCTGGTTAGGTTCTTTCCTATGTGGATTTTTTTCTTAGCTAAGGCGTGATGTAAATCCTGTGCATCTGTGTTTACTGAAATGAAATCAACACCCTTCACTTTGGAGTTAATCATGTGATTAACTGCATTTTTCCCTGAACCTCCAACACCGATGACTTTGATCCTTGCGAATGCTTCAACTTCTGGTTTAATTTGTGGCATGTTTGTCTGATAAATTCTCGTCTTTTAATGTGCCCATAGTACAGAAAGCTCATGCAAAAGAAAACCCATTGACATTTTCCTTATAAGTTTTCTTTTTTAGCCCTAAGAATAACGGTTTTATGGGAGAAGTCCTTTGAACCACTCGACAGTCTTTTTTATTCCATCTTGTCCTGAAGAGACAACTCTATCCAATCCTCTTGTCCCAATACTCATCCTTTCGTTCTCTGCATTGAAGCCAAATATAGCTAAACCGTAAGCCACAGACCATGTTGAGTCTTTTGTTTTAACTTTATCTTCACTACCAAAATGTATGTCACCAATATTGGATGGAAGTTTTAGAGAATGTTCTGCAAATTCTTTTATAGTAGAAATAGCGGCACTCCCACCAGTGAGGATAATACCTGCGGGTAAGAGAGCGTTGCGTCCGATTTTCTTTAGATGAACTTCGATGAGTTCAAACATATCAGACAATCTCGCGTTCACAATTTCTTCTAATTTCTTTCTTGAATGATTTGATTTGGTTAGAGAACCAAGCTTGATTGACTCAGCTTCCTCTAAGGGCACTTTTAATCCTAGGGCTATATCATTGGTTATATCTGTCCCACCGATAGGGAAGACTTCTATAGAAATCGGGGTATTGTTCTCATAAACGACTATTGATAGGGTTTCCGCTCCAATGTTTGCGAGCAAACATCCAGCCTTTTTTTGTTTCTTAGAAAGTGTGACGAATGATGCAGCGATAGGAGAGGCTACAACATCAATGACTTCTATATCTGCATCTTCTACTGATTTAATTAAATCTTGGAGGTGATGTTCAAGGCACATTATAAAAAGTATTTTGGCTTCCAGTTTTTGAGCCTTGAGTCCTTGGGCTCGTCCCCAAACTACCTTGCTGTCAATTTTAAATTCAACGGGGATAGTATTAATAATTTTCTTATTTAAGGCGATGGAGTGGGGAATAGCTGATTCGGCGGATTCTTCAACTTTGGTTATATCAAGATCGGTGATTTCTAAATCAGCTCTTGAAATAATTGTCGAACCACTAGCTGTCACCCCAGATAGACCAATACCACCCACAGAAACGAAAGCTCTCTTTACCTTTACTCCAGCCATTTTTTCTGCCTGAGCTACTGCTTGTTCAATGTTTTGAGTAACCTCACGGCCACTGGTGATATAGCCGTGGTGAAGACCTTTGGATTCAGAGAAACCGGTACCAATTATTTTGGGGACGATATTATTTCCTTCTTCTACTTGTTCAGCAATAACCACACGTACGTGGAAAGTGCCTATATCAATGCCGGTAGCAATGTGGCGAGCCATTAAATTTTAAATTTTTTTCGCAAAATTCTTTCTGCTCGCTCCATTGTATCTCCATGATCGAATCCTTTCAAATGCATGAGGCCGTGGATAAAGAGATTTCCAACACTAAAACCATTCAAATGAGATAAATTTATAAAAATTTCTCCAGAAGTTTTAGAAAGTGGGAACGACAAAACGTTTGTTTGTTTGTCTTTGTCCCTATAAGTCTTGTTCAACTTCCTAGAAAGTTTACTGCCACAAAAAACAAGCGAAAGTTCATAACTTTTCCCTAAAGCCTCATTTTTTATTGACTCAAAAGGCAAGGATTTTACCTTGCCCTTGGTAGTATTTCTTATACTAAATGTATCCATAATAGACACCGGATTATCTCTTACGCTTCTGGAATTTTGAAACCTCTTGAATCTTGCCGAGTTTAACTAGTTCTGCAGTGACATCTTTTTTCTTTAGAAAAGCGAGAGTCTTGGCACGCTTCACGTTTTCTGATTTTACTCTTTCGTTGTATCTCTTGCTTCGAACTCGAGGAAGGACACCAGCTCCTTGGACACGCTTTTGAAACCTTCGGAGAACCGAGAGGTTGTTTTCATTTGGACCCTTTATTACTTCTATGTTTACAGCCATATAGGGGGTCACTTTAACATATAGCCTCTTATAAGGCAATATGTTTGAGGTATTCAACTAATTGGGGTGCAGCTATTGTTTCTTGGGCACGGGTTGAGATGTTCCTAATAGTAACTGTATTATCTAAAGCTTCTTTTTGACCTAAGATTAAGAGATACGGGACTCTGCAACTTTCTGCACTACTGAGCTGGGCAGTAAGTTTGTCTCTGCCCAGGAAATGGTGAACCGGTATGTGATTAGAACGAAGAAGTTCTATAAGAGGCAAGGCTTTGAGTTTGGCTTCACATCCAAGCTGGATGAGATAAAACTTGGGTTTAGGGAGGTCATTATAAACCTTTTTCATACTCTCTTTTTCTTGTCTCTTTTTGTTGTCAAAAACTGTGATGGAAACAGCTGGCAACTCCTTCTTAAAACCAACTTTTTTTGTGAGGCGAGAATATCTTGAACCAGAAGCGAGCAAGCTCTCGTCTTCGAGGTCTCGTATGGCGAAGATGGTGTGGGAATTATATTTCGGATTTCCTATGAGGGTATGCGCAAGTCTAAACTCTACATTTAAATGCTCGAGGCATTCGAGCATCTCTTTAAAATGAGCTCTAGAGGAGGCAGTGAGAGAGGCAATAGATGGGGGAATGTGAGTGTATGTGTTTTCAGGTAAATTTATTTTTAACAATTCAAACACATTGTCTTTTAATCTTTTCTTATGTTCTGCATCAAGATCACAAGCAATCTTCTTCGTATAGTTTGAAAGCTCTCGTTCGTAAGAAGCGATAGAATCCTTGTCTCCGATAGTATTAATTTCTACAACTAATTTTTTGTATCCAATTTCCTCGAGTATTGAAAGGGCGGTACGGATGAGGATGGCTTCGGCTATAGCCTGAGGGAAGCCAAGGATATGCAAACAATAATCATGGGTGCGTTTGCCCGGCTCAGATCTCCTATAAGCTATGGACAGAGGGTGAGGGAGAGAGGTGAAATTTTTTTCTGTATAGGTTCTCAAAAGAGCAGCTTTCTCTGCAGCATCGTGCCAAACTTTTTCTTCTCCAAAAGTTTTCAATTCTTCTGTTTGTTTAAGGTCTGCATCAGTAACTTTTGGGCCTTCTGTGGGGATAAAACCAAAATGAGAAGCAATATAAAGAGGCTTATCGAATTCTTTGAGCAAATATGATGGTCTGTCTTTAGTTTGTTTGGACATTTGTGGTAGTGGCACTTTCTGTTTTTATTTCACTGCCTGGCCAAATGTTGAAAGGCCAGAGTCGCACGATTGGTCTACCTATGAAATTCTCTCGAGGCACTGGTCCCCAAATTCTTGAATCAGCACTACCAGCGCGATTGTCTCCCATGACCCAATATTCACTCGCACTCAAGGTATAAGAAGAATTGTCTATCTTGGGAAGTTTTATATAAGGCTCGTTTAGGGTGAAGCCTTTTGGATTGTCATTGTTCACAATAGTGACTTTGCCATCTTTCACATTAACAGTTTCTCCAGGGAGACCAATGATTCTTTTTATAAAGTATTTAGATGGATCTTTTGGGTACTTGAATATGAGGACAGAACCACGTTCAGGTAGATTGAAGCGATAACTAATCTCATCCACTATTAAGTATTGGCCGTCTTTAAACGTTGGATCCATTGAGGCCCCATCTACTATGAAAGGTTGAGCGATATAGAGTCTAAAGGGTATGACAATAAAGACAGCAATCAGAGCAAGTTTCAACCATTCGTTCCAGTCTCCCAAAAATGATTCTTTCTTCTCTGTTTTTGTTTGCTGAAGTTCATCCATAATTTGTAGCATTGTATTATTTAACTTCATTTGACACAATAGACACATGTATATCGTTGTTGGATTAGGAAATCCTGGAGAGGAATATGTGAACACCAGACACAATGCTGGGCGTTTGGCAATTGCTTATTTAGAAAAAAAAGAACCCAAGGGGGTGAAGTTTGTGCATCTTGATACTTTTATGAATAAATCAGGAAGCGGGGTAGCAAAAGTTATTAAGTCAAAGAAAGCTGCAGAAAAACTTGTAGTTATTTATGATGATTTGGATTTGGCTCTAGGAACAATGAAGGTTTCTTATAACCGAGGCTCTGGTGGACACAAGGGGATTGAGTCAATTGTAAGGGCATTAAAAACAGAAGCGTTTATTCGTATTCGTATAGGTACTTCCCCAAGTACTCCAAGCGGAAAGTTGAAGAAACCTCAAGGTGAGAAGGCTGTAGAGAAACATATTTTGACTGATTTCAAAAAACCAGAAATAGATACCTTAAAGAAAGTTTTCAAAAAACTCGAACCAACCCTCGAAGCCCTCGTTGAATCTGGCCTCCAAAAAGCTATGACTGTTGGCAACAGCTAATTGAGCAACATCCGATGTTGCTCAAATAAAAACCCCACGACTATTTCATCGTAGGGGTTTATTCTCCAAGACCTTCTCCCAGTCCGCCATCATCGGCAATGCTTATACCTATGCCGAGGATGAAAAAGCAGATACCGAAGAAACAGGCTGTTCCTGGGTTGTGTTGCCCGCCCCACAATAGTGCCATCTTGCTGTTGTAAAGCATTAAAGCTAGTAATCCAAAACAGACAAACATCCAAAATGTTCTGGCCCCAGAACCGATCCATTCATCCTCTTCTTCTCTCAAATCTTCTTGGGTGACCATTTGGAACGCTCCAGTAATGGAGGGTGATATACATAAGTCTAATTTTACCCTACTCTTTTCACTCCAAAAAATCAAAGCCATATAATGTTGTACAAAAAATCCCCACTCGGGGATTTTTTGATTGATTCTTTTGAATCTGATTTTATTTTACTTCCTTAGCGTCTTTGTCTAAGTAGGTGAGAGCCATTTTTTGTTCCTTGGCATCAAAGAGAGTAATCTTGAACGGATAAGTTTTACCCATTTCTAGTTTCTCCTTGAGTTTGTCTTCACCTCCGAATTCACTAACATGCACGAGTCCAGCTACTCCTTCTTCTATAGAAGCAAGCGCACCATGCTTGTTGTATTTGATGATTACTCCTTCTACCTGCATATCCTTCTTGTATTTCTTCTCTGCTTCCTTCCAAGGGTTTTCTTTCAAAGCCTTGATAGAGAGGGAAATCTTTTCATCTTTGATTTCTATAATCTTGACCTTCACTTTCTCTCCTATCCTATACATAGCCTTTGGATTCTCGACTAGACCCCAATCGATTTCAGAAATATGTACGAGTCCTTCCAAACCTTCTTCTAATTTCACAAAGATTCCAAAGTCTACCAATCCAGTCACTTCACCAGTGAGTTCATCGCCCAAGGCATAGTGAGAGATAATTGATTCTTTGTTCTTTGTTTCTGGAGACTTCTCAGAGAAAATAAGTTTACCTTCTTTTGGATTGGCACCAATGATAGTAACCAAAAGTTTTGTGCCTACGAGTTTCTTTAATTCAGCGAGGATGCTGTCCTTGTCTCCGTCTGTCACACGTGGATAGTGCTCAGGCTTAAGTTGTGAGGCAGGAAGGAAACCCGAGATACCTTGCCAGTTGATAATGAGCCCACCCTTGTTGGCTTCGGTGATAGGGAGTTCGAAAACTCTCTTTTCATTGATAGCCGTATCTGCTTCACTCCAAATAAGAGCTTGTCTAGCTTCCTTGAGTGAGATTTCTATATAACCCTCTTTGCCTCCGATGCCTACAACCTTACCAGCGACAATGTCACCAATGTTTATTTTCTTGATGATGTCTCTGGCATTTAGAAACTCTCGTCCATAGATAATACCGGTGCCGAAAGGAGCGAGGTTTATATAAACCGCACCCTTATCAACGCTTATCACTGGACCCTCAACTACATCATCAATTGATGGTGGAGTGGTGGTGTTTAAAACAATCTGACCCATGAGGCTCGTGTCTTCTACGACAGGAGCCTTTTCCTTCTTAACTTTTTCTTTTTTAATCAAAATATAATGGCCACTTCCGGCCCTTTGCCTCAGAGTGTTTGCCTAGGCAGAAGGGGGTAACGGTTGTGGGAACTAATAAACTGCAAGGCAGTTGGGTTATAAAGTAACAGAAAAATGAAAATTTGTAAACAGAAAACGCGTCCCGTTCGGGTACGCGTTGCTTTTAACTTGATGTTTCAGGGTGCTGCCCCGTGGTCGCCGTCGAATGTTGTTGTCGTCCGGCGACCACGGGCACTACGCGCCGTTTCCTACGTGGCCTGTGGCCCAGTGGTCCTGATGAAGTATTGTGACGAGCCCGTTGGTTTCATCCAGTAAAGGATTACTACCAGGTTGGGTTAAGCTTCTGGCAGAAGCTCCGTTGCTCTTCACCTCCTAGTTTCCAGGAGCGGTCCTGGTGGCGACGTTGATGGCCGAAGTGCGGGGTTGACGACCCCAGCGACGTCGAGGCACCGTAAGCCTCTTTGGAGTCGCACGCTCGCGTGCGGGCGGCATCGAAGCCGGCCGGCGAGCGGGCGCACTCACAGTGCGAACGGTGGTTGACCCACGTTAGCGTACCTACGTCATTGTTCTGCCTCCTGGCAGTCGGCGTTTGGCGTCAACTGTGGCGCTTAATGCCACACGAAGCGAATGAGGGACTTCCGGGTGCCCTCGACCCAAGCCGCGCGGTCCGCCTGTTGAAATCACAGAGCGGGCCACGCAAACCCCGCGACACGGCAGTGCGATGGCCAGATGGCTCCGCTACCGCCCATGAACTTTCGAACGCGGGGCAAGAAACATCAAGTTGTAAAGATCACTACTATTTCATCCTAGCATACTATATTGATATTGTCAAGCAATTAAATAATAAAATTGTCAATAGAGGCTAAACAGAGCCATATTTATAAAAATATGATTGGTATTTATAGACTGAATATGATAGAATATTCATATGATAATCACTTTCCAGGGTTTGGAGTCATTTCGAGTTTCTCAAGGAGACACCACTATTGCTCTTAATCCAGTTTCCAAGGATTCTAAATTCAAATCCTCTAAATCAGGAGCAGACATAACCCTCATAACCACGAATCATCCTGACCTTGCAGGCAAGGATTCTACCAGCCGTGGAGACAAAGAATCTTTTATTATTAACGGTCCTGGAGAATATGAAGTAAAGGATGTTGGGGTAAAAGGCTTTCTTTCTGAAAGTATGTATGGAGGTGAAAAACGAATTAATACTATTTACCAGATTTCCTTTGAAGGTATGAACCTCTGTTTCCTTGGTGCTCTTTCGAATCCTTCGCTTTCTCCAGAGACGATTGAAGCCATTGAAGATGTGGATATTCTCTTTGTCCCTATTGGTGGTGAAGGAGTGCTTGATCCAGAAGCGGCTTATAAGCTTGCAGTTTCACTTGAGCCAAAGATAATTATTCCTATGCATTATGGACAGATTGGGGATAAGAACGCTCTTAAACAATTCATAAAGGAAGGTGGCGAAGAAGATGTGGAGTCAGTAGACAAATTAGTGGTGAAGAAGAAAGACCTCGAAGGACGTGAGGGTGATGTTATTATCCTTAAGGAAGAATAGTATGAAAAAATATATTTCAGAGATTCATACCAAATCTCCAGAGCACAAAAAAAAGTTTGCACTTCTGGTTTCAGCGGGTATCACTCTTGTTATTTTTGGAGTTTGGGCTTTTGTGAAATTTAACGACCTTGCAAACAAGCCGGTAGTAGCAGAAAATAAACAACCAATAATAGAGGAAATAACTCCGATTTCAAATATTACTGATGGTATAGCTAACTCACTTGAAGCGATAAAAACTACTGCAGTTGATTTAAAAAGTAGTTTTGAAGAAGTAAATTTACAAAATCAAAATGGTAAGATAGATACAAGGAACACTAATGGCCAGTAAAGATATTAAAAAAGAAGACAATGTGACTCCGCCAACTCGAGAGAGTGCGGTTATTTCTCGTTCTATAGTCACAGAGATGAAAGAATCGTTTATTGACTATGCGATGTCCGTGATTACTGATCGTGCCCTTCCTGATGTTCGAGATGGATTAAAGCCTGTGCACCGTCGCATTTTGTTCTCCATGAATGAGAAAGGTTTGACCGCGAGTGCCAAGAGTCGCAAGTCAGCCACAGTAGTCGGAGATGTGCTTGGTTCGTATCACCCACACGGCGACGCTTCTGTTTATGATGCGATGGTTAAGCTTGCTCAAGATTTCTCTACTCGTTACCCACTCATCATTGGTCAAGGTAACTTCGGTTCTATAGATGGAGACGGTGCAGCTGCATATAGGTACACCGAGGCTAAAATGAGCAAACTTTCGAGTGAGCTGTTGGCTGATATAGAAAAGAACACAGTCGATTTCAAGGCCAACTACGATGGCACAAAAAAGGAACCAACTGTCTTACCTTCAGCACTTCCTAACTTACTTTTGAACGGTACTCTTGGAATTGCAGTCGGAATGGCCACGAATATTCCTCCACACAACCTCACCGAAGTAATTGATGCGACGGTCAAACTTATAGATGAGCCAAGTTCAACAACAGAAGATTTACTTGAATCAGTTAAAGGTCCAGATTTTCCAACTGGCGGTATTATTTTTAACCAAAAAGAAATTCATCATGCTTATGCGACTGGTCGAGGAGGTATAGTCACTCGTGGAGTTGCAGATATCCAAGAAAACAAAGCAGGCAATTTTCAAATTATCATTACGGAGATTCCTTATAGAGTAAACAAAGCCACTCTCATAGAGAAAATTGCTGATTTAATTCGAGAGAAAAAGATTGAAGGTATCAAGGGTCTCAGAGATGAATCAACTAAGGATATTCGTATAGCCATTGATCTTAAAACTGGCTCTCAACCCCAAAAGATTCTTAATTCACTCTACAAATACACTCAACTCGAAGATACTTTCCATGTGAACATGGTCGCTCTGGTGGATGGGGTCCCTCAAACGTTGTCTTTGAAGACAATGCTCCAAGAATTTATTAAACATAGGCAGGTGGTGGTAAAGCGCCGAGCCGAATTTGATTTGGAAAAAGCACTTGCGCGTGAACACATCCTTCTTGGACTTTCTAAGGCACTCGACCATATAGAGGAAGTCATCAAAATTATTCGTGCTTCAAAGTCAGTTGAAGATGCGAAGGCTAACCTCATGAAGAGATTTAAATTCTCTGACCTTCAGGCGAATGCTATCCTTGAAATGCGTCTTCAGAAATTGGCTGGTTTGGAGAGAAAGAAAGTTGAAGATGAACTCAAGGAAGTACAAGCGCTCATAGAAGAACTCAAGACTCTTTTGGCCTCTGCGAAGAAAATGCTTGCTGTGGTTAAAACAGAATTAATCGCTGCCAGGGAAAAATATGGAGACGATAGACGCACAAAAGTGATAAAGGGAGGGGCAAAAATACTTTCTGTAGAAGATATGATTGCAGATGAAGAAAACGCACTCGTTCTAACTTCTGGTGGATATATCAAACGAACTAATCCAGATGAATACAAGAAACAAAAACGCGGAGGAGTTGGAGTGGTAGATTTGGACACTAAAGAAGAAGATTTCGTCACTCATTTCCTCACCGCTTCAACTCATTCTGATTTACTCTTCTTCACAGATAAAGGTAAGGCCTACCAAATCAAGATGTATGACATCCCAGAAGGCAAACGAGCCACAAAAGGTAAATCTATAATGAATTTCATATCTCTTTCTGATGATGAGAAGATTACTTCTATTTTGCCTATGTCTAAGGAAGCAAAGAATATTGAAGGAGCACTCCTAATGGTCACTGAACAGGGTACAGCCAAAAAAGTTGATGCCAAGTCATTCCATGATGTCCGTTCATCAGGAATTATAGCCATCAAATTAGCCACAGGAGATAAACTTGTTTCTGTGTCTTTGGTTATCAAGGGAGATGATGCCACTATTGTGACCAAGGACGGTCAATCTATAAGGTTTAAGGAATCTGATATAAGGGAAATGGGACGTGGTGCCGCTGGAGTTCGAGGGATTAAACTTTCTAAAGGAGACAAAGTAGTGGGTGCTCATGAGATAAAGAAAGAGTGGAAGGATGCACACCTCCTTGTAATTTCTGCCAACGGTTATGGTAAACGTACAGAACTTTCTGAATATAAGGTTCAAGGCAGAGGCGGCTCAGGTATTTTGACTTCAAAGGTGACGAGCAAAACAGGCAATGTGATGGCCTCACAAATTGTGACTGAGGAAAGTGAAGAGGTGGTGGCAATTTCAAAGAAATCTCAAGTAGTTCGGGTGGATATAAAAGAAATTCCAGTTCTCGGTCGTCAGACTCAAGGAGTTCGCATCATGAAGCTCCGTGATGGTGATACCCTCGCATCAGTTATTTGTTTGTAGTGGTACAATTAACATATGTTTTCTGATCCAGAAGAGAATGTTCATGAATTTGGATTCCTTGCAGGACAAGCTGTGGCGGATTTTGGTTCTGGGGCAGGGCACTATACCTTCGCACTATCTAGAGTTCTTGGCCCAAATGGTCGGGTCTTTGCGGTGGATATCCAAGAGGAAATGCTCACACATTTATCCATTGAACTCAAAAAAAATAATATTGAAAATGTGCGGGTAGTACTAGGAGATGTAGAAAAGATAGAAGGAACACATTTGAAGGATGATTATGTAGATGGAGTGGTTTTCTCAAATATCCTTTTTCAACTTAGAGATAAAGAAAGCGCAGTAAATGAGGCTTTTAGAATTCTAAAATCTGGAGGACGAGTCTGTATTGTTGAATGGCACGACCTTTCATTTTTGGCTGGGGTCAAAAGTGCTGGCAAAAAAGTAGTGGTCACAGAAGCAGAGGCTAGAAATTTATTTCAAGGAGTTGGCTTTAAATTCGAAAGGGTTTTCGAAGCCGGAGATCATCACTACGGTCTCATTTTTAAAAAACCCTAGTCATACGACCAAGTAGTGGTAGAATAATATAAATGTCCAAGTTTCAATTAATCCTTCTTTCAATCTTCGGAGCCTTTATTGTGATAGGAGTTATCGCGTTTTCAATGTCCAAAGGCGGAGGCGTATCTTCAACTACTACTGTCATCTGGGGAGACATCGCAGGAGATGCCTTTAATAGGACGATTACTGGTCTTGGAGGAGGAGATACTGGTTTGCCTCGTATTCAATATGTTTATAAACCAGCGGACACCTTTTCTGCTGATTTGACTGAAGCCATAGCTACAGGCAGTGGACCAGATTTGGTTATTATGAGCATCTCTGGTATAGAAAAAAACAAAAATAAAATATTAGTTATCCCTGAATCAAGTTTGAGTCAAGGTGATTTTAAGAACACCTTTATCCAAGAAGGAGAACTACTTGTGACCGCTGGTGGTGTTTATGGATTGCCTCTTGTGGTTGATCCAATGGTGCTTTATTGGAATAGAGATTTGTTTGATAAGGCTGCCCTTGTCGCACCCATCGAGTATTGGGACAAGATATATGATGATGCGGTAAAACTTACAGAAAAGGATACAGCCGGCAATATTAAAAAGAGCGCCATCGCAATGGGGGAAACAAAAAATATCCTCAATAGCAAAAGCATCATGACTCTTCTCCTTCTTCAGGCCGGTTCCCCTATTACTCTTTTCCAAAACGATAGACATTATGCAGTTTTGACTGAGAGATTTAACCTACCACTGTTACCCGCAGCAGCAGCTATAGATTTTTATACCCAATTTGCCAACCCAACAAAACGCTTTTATACGTGGAACTCTTCTCTCTTACCAGCTCAAACCTCTTTCACCTCAGGTAATTCCGCGATGTATTTAGGTTTTGCCAGTGAGTTAGGGATATTAAAAGCCAAGAATCCGACTTTGAATTTAGGAGTGGCATTGGTTCCTCAATCTCGTGTATCAGATAAGAAGATTACTTTTGGGAAGCTTGAAGCGGTGGCCGTGCTCAAGAGTAGCAAGAATATTACAGGTGCCTTTAGTTCGGCGATGAATATTGTGTCCAAAGACAATGCTTCAACTCTTACAAATACAATTTCACTTCCTCCTGCAAGGAGAGATTTACTCGCAGTACCTCCAAACAATTATTTCCAATCAATATTTTATACAGCTGCTATTCAATCCAGAGGTTGGCTTGATCCAGATGAGAAGAAGACAACAACTATCTTTGCAGATATGATTGATGGAGTGACTTCTGGTCGAGCTAATACCCAAGAGGCTATCAATGTAGCTAATACAGCTATTGATTCACTTATAAACCCATAATGAAAAGAATATATCCACAAATAATTGCGACTTTAATACTAACTGTGGTTGTTTTGATTCCATATACAGTCTCAGCTCAGTTTGGAAATTTTATAAAATGTGGGGATGACCCAGTCGCAAATCCTTGCGAGTTCAATGATTTAGTTACTTTGGTCACTGATGTAATCAATGGTCTCATTAAACTAGCCACTCTCATCACCACTGGAGTTTTGGCATACGCAGGATTTAAAATGATTTTCTCTGGTGGAGATGAGGGTGCGTATAAAGATGCGAAGGAGATGGCCCTGAAGACGGTTAAGGGTTATTTGTGGATACTGGTGGCCTGGACTCTGGTTTATACTATAACCAATGTGCTGCTTGATCCAAATAATTACACTAATTTATTAGGTAGCCCAAATTAATGAAAAAATTTATTCCTTCAGTGCTTGCGTTTGTTTTCTTGGCTGGTATATCTGTGACACTTTTGAATGTTCATGCAGCAGTTGATGCTGGGGCAAAGTTAGATAATCCATTCAGGACAGGGGGAAACCTTGAGGAGCTCTTTGTGATGATTCTAAACAACGTAGTCGTACCTATTGGAGCAGTGGCTGTGGTTGTTGGTTTTATTTATACAGGATTTCTATTTGTGCAGGCACAAGGCAGTGAAAAGGAATTACCTAAAGCCAGAGAAGCATTAAAAAATACCGTTATTGGGGCCATCATCCTATTAGGAGCAGGAGTAATAGCTAGCGTTATAGGTAATACTATTAATCAGCTTAGAACACCATGACCACCGACCCAAGGAATTTCACACAAATAGTTGGTTCAATACTTGATTTGATTTCTTTGGCTGTGCCGGTGCTTGCTGGGGCGGCTTTGTTAGTGTTCTTTTGGGGGTTGGTGAAGTTTATTTGGAAATCAGGGGATGAAGCCAGTCATGAAGAAGGCAAAAATTTGATGAAATGGGGGATTATCGCTTTATTTATAATGGTTTCTTATGTAAGCATAGTGCAATTTCTATACATAGGTTTTGGCTTCGGTGATGGTAATAGTTTTGGTATACCCCAACTACCCACTAACAATAGGTAATATGAAAAAGTATTTTAGTTCAATTGTTTTACTTACATTAAGTAGTGTTCCTGTTCAAGTTTTTGGGGCGACCAGAGGATTTAGAGAAGTTTTACTTGAAGCGCAAGGGATTATAGATAAGTCAGTCATTATTGTTGTTGGGTTGGCTATTTTAGCTTTGTTTTGGGGTTTAGCAAAGTTTATATGGAAATCTGGAGAAAGTGACTATGTAGAAGGGTTAAATATTATCAAATACAGTATTTTGGCAATTTTTATTATGGTTTCTATTTGGAGCATTGTTGGATTTTTACAAACAGGCTTTGGTTTGGAGCCTACGACTACTATCGGAGAAAGTGCTCCGTGTTATGACCCATTTGGTCGTCCTACCGGTAATCCCGGTTGCTAGTTGGTTATTCCTCCACAGCTGTTGTTAGTGCTTGTTTATATTTGGGGTATAATATAGTACATACCATTTATAGGTATATTAAAATTAATTTCAATATTCTACACATGAAAAGATTCTTAGTTATTGGTCTCGCAGCAGTTCCAGCTATTGCGTTTGGTGCGTCAACCAGCGGGTTTGACTCGTTCTTGAATTCAGTAAAGGGAACAGTAGACAAACTCATTCCTTTCCTAGTTGGTCTTGCTCTTTTAGGATTTTTCTGGGGTTTGGTAAAATTTATCTTCCAAGGTAACAAGGATGAAGATAGTAGAACAGAGGCAAAGAACATGATGATTTATGCCATCATTGCTCTATTCGTTATGACAGCAGTTTGGGGGCTCGTAGGATTCCTAGGCACTGCAATAGGTATTGATCAAGGAGGATCAGTTAACCTTCCAAGAACTCCATCTCTATAATCTAAATGGCAGCAGCAGAGATTACCATTGTGCCTTTCCTGCATAAGGTTAATGCTGTGATTCTAAATCCAGTCATTAAACTTGCGTTCGCTATAGCCATTTTGATTTTCTTTTATGGCATCTTCGAGTTTATACAAAAAGAAACAGGAGATAAAGATAGAGAGAAAGGTAAGGATAAGATAAAATGGGGGCTCGTAGGGATGCTTATAATGTTTAGTGCTTATGGCATCATAAATCTCATATTAGGGACGTTCAATTTCCCGAAGCCGGATATCCTCCCTTAGGATTACAAAATAACTCCCAAACGGGAGTTTTTTGTAATAGAGGAAGTATAAGTGCTAAGATAAATATATGAAATTCAATGTACAGGAGGACAACTACACCCTTCAGGGGTTTTTAAATTTCTCAAAATTATTAAAAACTCTAAAAAAATCAATTGATTTTGTTTCTAGATATGAAAGCAAAAATCTTCTTATATTGATTCTATTAGCCACAATTTCTGCTGTTGTTCCATATCTTCAGAATGGACTTTTTGGCAAGCTTATAGACGCAACCATTGAATACAAGAACACTGGTTTGGGTTTAAGAGGGATTTTAATCACAGTAGCTTTTTTGATTGGTGTGACCATCCTTCCAAATATTATAGGTTTAATAAAAAGTTTTGTTAGTTCAAATTTTAGATTTAATACCTTAAGGAATTTAAATTTATATTTTCTCAAAAAAATAAGTACTTTTGATATAGCTACGATTGAGAACACTGAATATCAAGAATTAACTCAAAAGGCTGGCGAGAGAGGTCATGGCAGCATTTATGATTTTATCAGATTTTCTATTGATAATTATTCAAATTTTATTGGTGTTTTAGTGTCGTTTATTATTTTGGGTTTTATAGATAGGACCTTATTAATTTATGCTTTTGTTGGTTCTCTTCCTGCTCTTTATGTTCAGCTTAGATATGGCAAGGATATTTTTTGGATATGGGATTTAAACTCCAGCAATAGAAGAAAATTCTTTAAAAGAAGAGGCTATTTTACTGGTGTGGTGTCACTCACAGAGATGAAATTGTATCAATTGGCCAAGAGATTTTTGTCAGAAATTACTAAATTACATGATTGTTTTGATGATGAACTAAAACAAGCAGAAAAAAGCAAACTCGGATGGGAATTGTTTGCCCTGACTGTATTCGGACTATTTCTAGGACTTGGAGTGTGGAGGATTGTTCATCTGACCCTTATAGGCCAACTTTTAATCGGACAAATGCTCTTCGCATATACTACCTATAGAGGTTTCAAGGGCACTCTATCAGAATTTTTTAGACAAATTGGTTGGATGACTGAGTTTGGAAATTATGCCAGATATTGGTTTCAAATTGATGATATTAAACCTAAAATACAAAATATTCGCAACGCAGAAAAAGTTGATTTTAGAAAAGATCCTCCAAGGATAGAATTCAAAAACGTATCATTTAAGTATGATGAAAAAGGGGAAAAATTAGCGCTGGATGATTTATCTTTCATTATTGAACCAGGAGAGAAATTGGCTATTGTTGGTTTAAGTGGAGCGGGGAAGACTACTTTAATTAAATTGCTTTGTCGTATATATGATCCAAATCAAGGGCAAATATTGATTAACGGGAGGGATTTGAAAGAGATTGATTTGGAATCATGGCACAGACAACTCGGTGTATTGTTCCAAGATTTCGTAGATTATGAATTTAAGGTAAAAGAGGTGATTGCGTTCGGTAATTCTGAGATTACCCCAACTGACAAAAATATCGAGAAGGCTGCCAAAATGGCCAAGGCAAATGTCTTCATTGAAAGATTACCTAAAAAATACGATCAGCTTTTATGGAAGGGTTTTGAGGATGGAGTTAGTTTGTCCAAAGGAGAGAAACAACGTATGGCCTTGGCCAGAGTGCTTTATAGAGAGTCTCCAATCACTATTTTAGATGAACCAACTGCCTCTGTGGATGCCCTTTCTGAACAAGAAATTTTTGATACTTTAGAGAATCTTCCAAAGAATAAAACAGTTATTCTCATTTCTCATAGATTCAGCACAGTAAAAAATACAGATAAAATTTTGGTAATTGAATATGGCAAGCTTATTGAACAAGGAAACCATACTAAATTAATGAAAGAAAAAGGTCGATATTCTGAGCTGTATAAAATTCAAGCTGAAAGCTATAAATAATTATTGGTGCCGGGGAGAGGACTTGAACCTCCATGAGTTGCCTCGCTAGTTCCTAAAACTAGTGCGTCTACCATTTCGCCACCCCGGCAGTGAACTTGTGCGCCCGAACTACGTCCTGGGCGACTTCGCTCGGAGATATCCAAAAGTAAACTTTTGTCTACCTCACTCGCTTGTGCGCCCAGTAGGAGTCGAACCTACGACCATCTCCTTAAGAGGGAGCTGCTCTACCAGCTGAGCTATGGGCGCTCGAATGTAGAGTATCGCAAATTTCTGACGATTTTTCAATCGTTTTATGATAATGTAGATTCTGTTCGGCCTAGTAGCCAAGTGGTAAGGCACGGCTCTGCAAAAGCTTCATCGGCGGTTCGATTCCGCCCTAGGCCTCCCGAACAGTTTGTGTTTATAATAACTGTGAGGCACGCCCAGGTGGTGGAATGGTATACACGGAGGACTTAAAATCCTCTGGTCGCAAGACCTTGTGGGTTCGAGTCCCACCCTGGGCACCAGCGCGAGGTTAGTTTAGTGGTAGAACTGGTGCTTCCCAAGCATCGGGCGCGAGTTCGATTCTCGCACCTCGCACCGATTAATTAGCTTCGTTTGTAATCTCGTCCAATCTTTGTCTATTCCTTTCACCATAGTCAATTCTCCAAGTGAAGTGGGGAACAATACCTATTTTGGATTTATTCCTTATATATTCATTAAGTTCTCCACCTTTACGAACTAAAAATTTAAGAACGGTATCTTCTTGATTTTCAGGGATAGTAGTGAAGAAAAAGTTAGCAGATTTTCCTGACTCATTTAGTTCTACTCGAGTAACAGTGATAAGAGAAGAAGGTGTAGATTCTCTAAGGACAAAATCAGCAGCCAGTTTGTGGAGAATTTCTGCAGTTCTTTCTTTTTTTATAGGTTTCATTATTTTGTCACTTTAATTATTGATTCAAGAATATCTCCTGGGGCTATTTCAATTTTTGATTCTATGAGTGTTCCAAATTCAATTCCTTCATTTACTCTTTCTGCATCTACTTTTGACTGTTGGAGTTCTTTAATTTTCCCTCGGCCGATTTCTGATTCTCTTCTAATGATTCTTACTTGTGACCCAACATCAATGACTCCAGTTTGAACTCTGGCCCCTAAAACCTGTTTGTCTTTGTTCATACTAAATATTCTGAGTACCTTGGCTTGGCCAGAAATCTCTTCAACCTCTATATGGGGTTCTTTTTCTTCGAGTAATTCAGCGATACGTTCAGTTAGTTTATAAATAATATCAAAGCTCTCTATTTTTACATCCGATCTCTCAGCGAGTGGTCCTGCTTGTGGATCAATCTTAGTATTAAATGAAAGTATTAGAGTTCCAGGAGTGGTCAAGGCGCTCTTTACGTCATTTTCACTTACTGTGCCTATCCCACAGAGAATTATTTGTGGTTGAATCCTTTCTCTTCTAAGTTTTCCTATTTCATAATTTAAGGCTTCGAGGCTCCCAGCAGTATCAGCCTTAACTATGAGTGGTAATACTTTCATATCTTCTGGGATTATTATATTGTTTTTTTTACTACAACATTTAGTTCTTTCACTATCAGCATAAAATTGGGCTTGTTTCTTATCCTCAAATAATTCAAAAATTGCTCCAATGGGAGGGGGATTATCCCAACCAACAATTTGGATTGGACTAGAGAAGCTTGCTTCGTCTATCTGTTTGTCATGAAGGTCTAGAATATATCGAAGTGGGGCGACACATCCAGTTGATGCCACATACATACCCTTTTTCACTGTACCGTCTTTTACAATACCCACAGCACTCACTCCTTTCTGAGGATCAAGTTTTGATTCGATTATTACTCCGGTGCCCCATTTACTTTTGTCTCCATTAAATCCCTCTAACTCAGAAATCAAGAAAATCATTTCAAGTAAATCATTTATCCCTACGCCAGTTTTAGAAGATATTTCAGCCACAGGAACATTACCTCCGTAACCCTCAACAAAAATATCATTCTCTGCAAGGCTTTGTTTAGCTCGTTCGATATTCGCGCTAGGCTTATCTATTTTGGTTATGGCTACTATAAATTGAAGGGAGGCATCTTTAATCATTTTATAAGATTCAATTGTTTGAGGTTTAACTCCATCTTCTGCAGAAACAATAAGGATGGCAATGTCCGCCACAGAGGCTCCACGGTTTCTGATACCCTGAAAGGCCTCATGACCTGGGGTGTCTAAAAAAGTGATTTTCCCAATCGTGCCGTCGGCTTTGGTGTGCTCTATTTCATATGCACTAACATGTTGAGTGATACCACCAGCTTCACCTTCTACAATATTTGATTTTCTAATGTAGTCCAAAAGTGTCGATTTGCCATGATCGATGTGGCCCATGACCGCGACTACCGGAGGGCGAGGTTCTTTGGTTTTAATGTCTAGAAGTCCCATAAGAGCCTTAGATTATCATATTGTTGTCCTAAAAACACGGACTGTATTAGAATGACAAGATGAATTTGTTTAAGCCACGAAGAACGTATTTGGATTATGCTTCGACGACACCCGTCCTTCCAGAGGTAAAAAAAGTCATGGATAAATACTTATCCAGAGATTTTTATAACCCTTCAGCAATTTATACAGAGGCTGTGCAAGTCAAAAATGAACTTGAAGAAATGCGTACAAGGGTGGCGAGAATCATTGGGGTGAAGAGCAAGGATATTTATTTCACTGGAAGCGGGACAGAGTCTGTGAATCTCGCCTTACTTGGAGTTTTTGAGAAAGCCAAAGAAAAAATTGAAAGACCTCATATAATTATTTCAGCTATAGAGCATCCTGCGGTTAAGGAATCTGCCAAGGAGATAGTAAGAAGAGGTGGAGAAGTGACAATAGTATTCGCTGATGAATTCGGAAAAGTTTCTCCACAAGAAGTATCGAATTCAATAAAACCAAGCACAATTCTCATTTCTGTAATGTTGGCTAACAATGAGGTTGGTACAGTGCAGCCCATAAGTAAAATTAGTAGATTGGTGGCCGAATACAAAAAGAAAAATAATACTGTTTACCCCTTCGTTCATACAGATGCTAGTCAAGCCACAAATTATATAAAGATTTATGCCCCATCACTTGGGGCGGACATGATTACCTTGGATGGCTCTAAAATATATGGTCCTAAAGGTGTTGGGGTTTTAGTGGTGAAATCGAATGTTAAAATTTTGCCAATTATATTTGGTGGAGGACAAGAGAATGGTCTTCGTTCAGCAACAGAAAATGTAGCTCAGATTGCAGGTTTTACCAAAGCTTTTGAACTTGCTGATAGAGACAGAGAGAAAGAGACAGAAAGATTGGAAATTATTAAAAACAAATTTATAGAAAGCTTAAAAATGAATTTGCCAGAGATTATTATAAATACTCCAGAAGTTGATAGTTTGCCTAATATTGTAAGTGTCTCTATGAAGGGAATGCTCGCTGAATTTGTAGCCATAAAAATGGATTTAAGGGGTTTTATGGTGTCTACAGGTAGTGCTTGTGGTTCAAACAGAGGTGCGTCTGGCACAGAAACTTTGGTTGGTATGGGGAAAGAAGAACTAAAGGAGTCAACCATAAGATTTTCATTTGGTAGACATACAAAAATGAGTGATATGGACAGAGTATTAAAAGCATTTGTTCAAATAATGCAGGGATAATTTCACTATGTTATAATCGTGCTCATGACAACAATGGAAGATTTGACCAAGACACAGATCATCCTTTTAACCCTCTTAGTGAGCTTTGTGACTTCTATTGCCACAGGAATAATTACAGTTTCCTTATTGGCCGAGGCTCCACAGAGTGTTACTCAAACAATAAATCGTGTAGTTGAAAGGACAATTGAGAAAGTTACTCCAGCAGGTTCAACAAATTCAGGCACAAAAGAAGTGACAGTAGTGAAGGAAGAAGATTTGATAATGAGCTCTATAAATTCTTCGATTCAGTCAATTGTGAGAATCAAAGAACCGTTTACAGTTGATGGGACACAAGCTTTTTATGCACTTGGAGCTATTGTTTCTAAAACAGGTCTAGTCGTCTCTGATAAACGGGGAGTTATTCTAGGAGGTACTTATAGTGTTATTTTACCAGACGGTTCAACTTTACCAGCCATAGTGGCTTATGTGAGTGAAACAGAAAGATTGGCTGTATTTAAAATAGTTTTGGATACAGCTCATCAAAATGGACTAACTCCAATCAATTTTTCTTCTAAAGAATTAAAACTCGGACAAAGTGTTATCGCTATGCAGGGTAGGGAAAAGAATACAGTTGGGATCGGACGAGTAGTATCCTTAAATACTAGAGCAGAAAAGAATTCTAAGGGTGTAGAAATCCAAATACCTTATTCTGTTGAAACAGACATTGATTCAACAAACGAAATTCAGGGTAGTTTATTGTTGAATTTATCAGGGGAATTGGTGGGCATAAAAACATCTAATGATGATTTGATTGTTCCAGCCCATGTATATACAACAATTGCTCCTATCAGGCAGGCATTGGAAAAGACTAAATAATTTTGTTAGTTTAATAGGAAAAATATGCCTCCATCATTCAATCATTTTACGACCAAAGCAAAGGAAGCCATTCGTAAGGCTCATGAGATAGCTATTGAACGTGGTCAAAATCATGTGAACCCAATGCATCTATTAGCTGCTCTTGTTGTTCAAGATGAAAGTATGGTTATTTCTATTTTGGATAAAATGCAAGTAGACACGATTCTACTTACTGATTCAGTTCTAGAAGCTATTGAGAGTCCTGAAGCGGTACAAATGCTTTCTCCTTCATATCAAATATATTTAACTCCAGAATTGGCTCATACAATAGAATCAAGTGCTAAGGTCGCTGAATCTCTAGGAGATGAATTTATTTCTACAGAACATTTGTTTCTTTCGGTGCTTGATGTACCTGGGGATGCTCGAGAACTATTACAGAAATTCAAAATTGATCATGAGAAGGTGGTGAAGGTAATTGATGAAATTAAAAAGTCTAATATAAGTGAACCAAAACCAGATAGGAAATTTAAATCTTTAATAAAATATACTCGCTCTCTCACTAAATTAGCCAAAGAAAACAAACTTGATCCAGTCATTGGACGAGACGATGAGATATCCAGGATGATTCAAATCCTTTCTCGACGTACTAAAAATAATCCAATCCTTATTGGAGAAGCAGGAGTGGGGAAAACAGCTATTGCAGAAGGTTTAGCTATACGTATGGCTAATGGTAATGTGCCTGAATCTCTTAGAGACAAGGAATTAGTCTCGCTTGATCTTGGTTTGCTTATTGCTGGGACAAAATACAGAGGAGAATTTGAAGAAAGATTGAAAAATATTATAAAGGAGATAGAGAAATCAGAGGGGAAAATAATTCTCTTCATTGATGAGATTCATACTATCGTAGGCGCGGGAGCATCAGAAGGAGCAATGGACGCTTCAAATATGTTGAAACCTCCTTTGGCCAGAGGTGATCTTCGAGCGATTGGTGCAACTACTCTTCGTGAATATCAAAAGCATATTGAGAAGGACCCAGCCCTTACTCGTAGGTTTCAACCTGTTCACGTGAATGAGCCAAGTGTAGAAGATACAATGACAATTCTACGAGGGCTCAAGGAGCGCTATGAGCTTTATCATGGTGTCAGAATCACTGATGATGCGATTCGTGCTGCAGTGAACCTTTCAGCGCGTTATATCACTGATAGATTTCTCCCTGACAAAGCCGTGGATCTCATTGATGAGGCTTCTTCATATTTAAAGATTTCCTTGGAGAATATGCCTCCAGTTCTACAAGACGCTCATTCAAAAATAATGAAACTTGAGATAGAGAAGGAGGCTTTAAAGAAAGAATCAAAAAATCCAAAATCAAAGGCGCGTATAAAAGAAATTGATAAAGACATAGCGGATTATAAAGAAAAAACTTCAGAACTCGAACTCAAATGGAAGAATGAGAAAGAAACAGTGGCAGATATTAAAGACATAAAGAAAAATTTAGAAACATTCAGATTGGAAGCCGAAGCTGCTGAAGCACGTTCAGATCTATCTAGGGCAGCTGAACTTAGATATGGCAAGATTCCTTCACTTGAACGTGATTTGGATACAAAATCTAAGAGGCTAAAGAAACTTCAGAGTTCAAGGAGAATATTAAAAGAGGAGATTACTGAATCAGATATTGCTGATATCGTTTCAAAGTGGACTGGGGTACCTGTATCTAGGATGCTTGAAGCTGAAGCAGAGAAACTTGTTCGAATGGAAGATTTTCTAAAAGCAAGAATTGTTGGTCAAGAAGAAGCGGTTAAAAAAATTGCAGATACTATAAAGCGAAGTCGAGCGGGTATTTCAGATCCAAATAAACCGATTGGTTCGTTTATGTTCATGGGGCCAACCGGAGTAGGGAAAACAGAACTTACCAAGGCGCTTGCAGAATTTATGTTTGATGATGAGAAAGCCCTAATTAGGGTGGATATGAGCGAGTTTATGGAGAAGCATTCGGTTTCCAAACTTATTGGTGCTCCTCCAGGATATGTTGGATACGATGAAGGCACACCATTTACTGAAACTGTTCGACATCGACCATATTCAGTTATTCTCTTTGACGAGATAGAAAAGGCACATCCAGAAGTTTTCAATATTCTTCTCCAAGTGTTAGACAATGGACGACTCACAGATACTAAGGGTAGACTTGTGAACTTCAAAAATACTGTCATCATTCTTACTTCAAATGTGGGTGCCGAATTCATAGACAAGATGCAAACCATTGGATTCTCTAAAGGGGAAGCAGGGGAAGATTATACAAATGTGAAGGAGAAATTAATGGAGGCTCTAAAAAAGCAGTTTAGACCAGAATTCTTGAATAGGTTGGATGACATCATCGTATTTGACGTGCTTTCAAAAGAAACAATTAAATCTATTGTAGGTATACAGATTGAGATGATAAAGAAACGTCTTGCAGAAAAAGAAATTGAATTGGTGATCGCTGATCCAGTTTATACTCTTCTTGCAGATGAAGGTTATAACCCAGAATATGGTGCAAGGCCACTAAAGAGGCTTATTCAAAATAAGATTTTGAACCCAGTAGCTACGATGATGATAGGAAATAAGGTTTTGACTGGAGGTACAGTGATGGTGACTAGGAATGGAGCGGAGCTGGAATTTGAAGTGATAAAAGGAAAGAGGTCAGGGAGCGTGAGCACTGTCACAGGTAAACACACAAGAAGAGAGAAGTAAAGTTGAAGTTAAGGAGTTCCTTTGTTAGAAATAGTAAGGAAGCGTTCTACAGGAGGAATGAATGTCGAGAATTTGTGTTTTTGGACCAACGGTGGTCCTCGATGAGATTGTGGACAATCAGAGCATTATTACTAGAGCTGAAACTTGGGAGATCTTCCGTAAGGGTATCCCAACTAAAGGGCCTTGCAAACTTTTTGTTGGACACCCTTTGTCCAACGGTGACGGCAAGCGCATCAATGGTAAGCACCTCAAGGAATATTCGTTCGTCGAAGTGTGCAAACGTGTAGAGCGAGAGCTCGCTCCAAGGACTGGGTAGAACCCCAGTTTTTTATTTATAAACTTTCTTCGCGTAGAGTAGATAGATAACTAAAATAATATTGAATGAATAGTTTAGATAAATAGGGTAGTGGGTGGTTTGTGTCAGATAATCATCTATTAAGATATAAAACATTGAGAGTAATTCTCCCCCTAACCAAAATAATATGAACAATAAGGATAAGTCACTGGCTTTCTTTGATTGCCAGGTTTTCATCACTTGTGGGACAGCGCAAATAGCAAATAAAAAAGCCCCCATCCATCCAACTAAGTTGTGATACAACATATGGTGCGCCGGGAAGGATTCGAACCTTCGAAGCCCGAAGGCGCCAGATTTACAGTCTAGTGCGATTGACCACTCCGCCACCGACGCATACGGGCTATAATAAAGCATTTTCAAGGGACTTGCAAAATCTATAAAATCCGGTAATCTATAACCCTATGTCACAAGACCATCTAATAAAGCTCGTCTCTGTAGGAGATAAACAAGGAGTAGGTAAAGGCCATACTTATTATTCGACTAGAAACAGAAAGTCAGTTGAAAGAAAAATCGAAGTCAAGAAATATAATCCGATTGCCAAAAAGCACACAGTTTATAAAGAAAAGAAAGCCTAATAAAGATTCGCCGAGAGGCGGATTTTTTGTTAGGATTGTTTATCTAGGGCGATTAGTTTAGTGGTAGAACAACGGTCTCCAAAACCGTTGGCGAGGGTTCGATTCCTTCATCGCCCGCAATGATAAACCCTTTTAATATTCCTGAAGTTTTAGCTCTGTACGGATACATAGGTGTGTTTGTGATTGTTTTTTTAGAATCAGGGATATTTTTCCCACTACCTGGAGATAGTCTTCTCTTTACAGCAGGGATTTTGGCATCAGGGCTTGGTTTAAACATTGGGTTTCTAATACCTCTTATTTTTATAGCTACATTATTAGGTGGTATCGCGGGATATTATTTGGGTACTCAAATTGAAAAATTACACAATTATTCTTTTTTTAGAAAAATTCTAAGCCAAGAGCATATAAATACAGCTCACAATTTCTTTGAGAAATATGGCAGATTTGCAGTAGTTTTTTCTCGCTTTGTACCATTGGTTAGAACATTTATTCCTATTGTGGCTGGAATCGCCCGCATGGATTACAAAAAGTTTTTGAAATACAGTCTTATTAGCTCATTGCTTTGGTCCACAACCATAACTTTGGCTGGCTTTTTCTTAGGACGTTCTTTCCCTTTGATAAAGGATTATCTTCACTATTTTATTTTTCTTATAATCCTCCTTTCAATCCTTCCAGGTATCTTTGAATGGATGCGAACTCGGCAGAAGAAAACCACTTAATCTTTTTGTTCCTTCTGAACCAAGTCATCTGGCGTTTGGAATAGTGCTTAATTTCTTTATATAACTCTTCTAAAAATGCTTTTTTAGTAAGTTTGTTTTGAAGTAGGCGAGCGAGATATCTATATTCAAGCCCAAGTTCTTCCATGCGTCTATAAGACAGTTTATTAGCTTTTAGTCTTTTAGCTTCTCTTATCATCCCCGGTATTCGAGCGAGCAGTCTTTTATAAATCAATTTTTCTAATATTTCTTTTTTTGGATTTACTCCTACATAAATATATTCATATATGTTAGACCCCCGGGGTTTAACATTTGGGACTTGGCCTAGAGATTCTATGATTTCTAAGGCACGGATAAGTCGTACTTTATTTTTTTTATCAATAGTTTTGGCTCTTTTAGAATCTTTCTTCTTTAGGAAATTAAAAAGCTCTTCGACAGTTTTACTCTCTAAATATTTTCGTAGTTTAGGATTAGGTGGCACTTCAGGTAAAACCATTTTGCCAGTTAGAGTATCAATATAAAATCCTGTGCCCCCAACAATAATTGGCAGTTTATTTTTCTTTATTATTTGTTGAATAGCTTTGTCTCCAAGTTTTTTATAGTCTGATGCAGAGAATCTTTTTTTTGGATTAGCTACATCTAAGAGATGGTGGGTGATACCAGACATTTCTTTTTTGGTCACTTTACCTGAACCAACATTTAGACCTTTATAAACCTGTCTTGAATCAGCAGAAATAATCTCCCCATTAAACTTCTTGGCGAGCCTTACCCCTAAACTGCTTTTACCTGAGGCTGTTGGTCCTACTATTATCAAAACCTTCTTTTTCATTGTGCCGGGAAGAGGACTCGAACCTCCACCCCTTGCGAGACACGATTTTGAGTCGTGCGCGTCTACCATTCCGCCATCCCGGCATAACTTACCCATACAACTTACAATAAACTCGTGCTAAAATCTACTTATGTCACAGTTTTATAACGACTCAATCTTTTGGATTGAGGTGGAGAAGATTCACCCAAACCCATTTCAACCCCGAAGAGAATTCGATGAAGCCCAACTAAACAGCCTTGCAGATTCAATGCGTCAGTACGGAGTACTCCAAGCATTGGTAGTGACTCGGACTGAAGTAGAGAAGCCAGAAGGCGGTTTAGCAGTCGAATATGAACTCATCGCTGGAGAGCGTCGTCTCCGTGCAGCCAAGCTCGCTGGACTTAAACAGGTACCAGTTCTAATACGTACCGGTGCAGAAAATGATCTTACAAAACTTGAACTTGCGATTATTGAGAACATTCAGCGTGAAGATTTGAATCCAGTAGATAGAGCAAGAGCGTTTGATAAGCTTGCTCGTGAGTTTGGGTTTAAGCACGCGGAGATAGGTAAGAAAGTAGGCAAGAGTCGAGAGTATGTCTCAAACACCCTTCGACTACTTATGCTTCCAGAGCATATCCTCCAAGCACTTTCGGATGGGAAGATAAGTGAAGGACATTCTAGACCTCTCATGATGCTTGTAGACAAACCAGAGGAACAAGAAACTTTGTTTAAAGAAATTTTATTTAAAAAATTAAATGTTCGTGATGCAGAAGGCATCGCTCGACGTATTGCTTTTGAAAAGGCTCGCAAGCAAATGGACCCAGAGTTGGTGGATATGGAAGAGAAGCTCAAAGAATCACTAGGCACACGCGTAAGAGTAGAAAGAAAAGAAGAGGGAGGTAAAATTACTATAGATTTCTTTTCTAAAGATGATCTAGAACACTTATATACAATGCTTACTGCGCATAATGCAGAAAAAGCGGGGAATGTGATGTTGAATAATTATATTGCCAATGTAGAAGCATCGGGCCAAACTGTTGAAAACATTCCTCCAATGACCGAAGAGGAAAAGGAGATTAATAAAGAAGAGAGTGATAAGGCGATGGAAGAACCAGAGGACTTGTATTCCGTCACTAATTTTACTGTCTAACTATTTTTTAGAGATTTTAGAAAGTTCGTTCTTTATATGACGTTTGGTCATAGGCATTTTGCACATTTCAACCCATTTCAAATTTGGCTTAGCTGACTGTTTTGTCATGATTTCTACAATGTCTCCATTTTGGAGTTTAGTATCCAAGGAGACGAGTTTGCCACCAACTTTTGCTCCTATCATATGGCTGCCTATATCTGAGTGGATGGAATAAGCAAAGTCTATAGGGGTTGAATCTATAGGCAGGTCAACCACATCACCCTTTGGAGAAAAGGCAAAAATGCGATTACTAAAAAAGTCGTTCTTTAAGTTTTCTTGGAAAGTTTCTTTATCTGTAGAATGCTCTTGGTAGGCTACTAGTTCTTTAATCCAATGGGGGATATCTTTTGTAGTTTCCAAAACAGATTTATGCAACTCCTTCATTTGAGTTTTGGGTAGAAGTGATTTTACCCATCCGAAAGTTTCCTCATCTTTTCCAGTTTTTCCACTCTTGTAAGTGATGTGAGATGCAACCCCATATTCAGAAAATTGGTGCATTTCATGGGTTTTAATTTGTATTTCTACAATACTTCCGTCACCAGTGAAGATGGTGGTGTGGATACCTTGGTAACCATTTGGTTTGGGAAAAGCAATATAATCCTTGATTCTCCCAGGCAGAGGTTTCCATGAACCGTGGATAA
Organism: uncultured Candidatus Saccharibacteria bacterium; assembly: GCA_964349945.1. Classification (GTDB taxonomy): domain Bacteria; phylum Patescibacteriota; class Minisyncoccia; order Phycocordibacterales; family Zambryskibacteraceae; genus JAIFWN01. The sequence goes on from CAYGIH010000001.1 coordinate 152,646, forward strand.
CACCTAAAACTCTATAACAATCAGCAGATGTGTCTACGATGATACGAACAGCATTGATGTCAAAAATCTTTTCTATATCCTTTTTCTCTTGGAGTTTTTTATACAAGCTGTATAAACCTTTTATTCTATAGTCAGTTTTTATATTCACTAAACCTTCTTTGGCCAAAGCCTTTTTGACTTGATTTATGAATTTCTCAAGTGACTCTAATCTTTCTCGTTCACTCTCTTTCATTGCCTTTTTAAGGTTTTCAAATTCTTTGGGATAAACATAAGGAAAGGCGAGATCCTCAAGTTCTCGATTAAGCTTTCTAATTCCTAGACGATAGGCGATAGGGGCATAGATTTCCAAAGTTTCTGTGGCTATACGTTTCTGCTTCTCTTGTGGTACATGAGAAAGGGTTCTCATATTATGAAGTCGGTCTGAGAGTTTAATCATAAGGACTCTGATGTCTTCAGACATAGCCACAAAGAGTTTGCGGAGACTTTCATTATGTCTATCTGCACCGTTGTAGCGGATACTACCCAGTTTGGTTACGCCATCAACCAAAAACGCCACTTCTTTTCCAAATTCTTTTTCTATAGTTTCAAGTTCAATCTCACAATCCTCAACAGTGTCGTGTAAAAGTCCAGCGACCACTGTGGTGACACCCATCCCAAGTTCAGCTAAAATCTTGGCTGTTTCTACTACGTGTATAAAATATTCTTCTCCTGAATGTCTCGTTTGACCTTCGTGGGCCTGTTTTGCGAATTCATAAGCTCTGTCGATGAGTATCACATCATCATTCGTCTTCTCATCTATGAGTCGTATGATGTCTGTGGCGCTCGTCATAGATTATTCTGGTTTATTGAGTTTATGTGGGTTGTGGTTAGGGCAGGATTTGTCTGAACATCTCTCTGGGATAGTTTTGGTCCCTTCCATCATAAGCGATCCGCAAATTTTGCATAGGTTACCTGTTGGTTTGGCTTTAATCGCATACTTACAATCAGGATAGTTCTGACAAGAATAGAATACACCAAATCTGCCTCGTCTTTCGGCCATGTAGCCAGTCTTACAAATAGGACAGAGAACACCGGTTGAATTGGCCTTCTCTTGTTCTGCATCTTTCTTTATAAACTTACATTTAGGGAAACGGGAGCAGGCGGTGAACATACCGAATTTACCTTCACGAGTGACTAGATTTCCCTTACCACACTTTGGACAAAGCTCACCTGTGTCTTTTGGGCCTTCTAATGCTTTCCCATCAATTGTCCTTGCACCATTGCAGTCTGGATATTTCTCACAAGAAAGGAATTTACCTGCTTTTCCTAGTTTAATTATCATTGGTCCTCCACAGACAGGGCAGAGAATATCTTTGGGTGCATCACCCATGTTTGTGACCTTGGCTATTTTGTCTTTCGCCTTAACATCTTTTATAAAAGGAGTGTAGAAATCTTTGAGTGTTTTTAAATAAGTTCTTTTGCCATTGGCTATATCATCCAATTCATCTTCCATCTCCGCAGTAAAGCTGTCGCTAATGTATTTACCAAAATTAGCTTCGAGGAAACTAGAAACTACATCTCCTGTGTCAGTTGGGTGAAGTGCCTTTTGGATTTTCTCCACATAGCCACGGTCATCCAAGGTTTTTATAATAGATGCATAAGTAGAAGGGCGACCTATTCCTCGCTTTTCAAGTTCTTTAATGAGTCCAGCTTCAGAATATCTAGCTGGTGGTTCTGTTTGTTTCTGTTCAGGTAAAATGTCTACGAGTTTTAATTCATCATTTACTGTGAGTTTAGGTAGGATGACATCTTCACCTTGTGCATCGTTGTCAGCCCGAGTCCAACCATCAAATATAATTCGAGAACCGTTTAACCAAAAGTCAGGGATTTTATTCTTTTCTATGTTGGCTGTTATTTTGGTACGCATTATCTCGGCAGCACTCATTTGTGAAGCAACGGTACGTGCCCAAATTAGTCTATAAAGCTTTTTTTGTTCATCATTGACTCCAGTAATTTCAGAGCTCATATGAGTTGGGCGGATGGCTTCGTGTGCTTCCTGAGCATTTTTGGATTTTTTTGTATATGAATGAGCTTCAAAATAATTCTTGCCATACTTACTTTCAATAACCTTCTTTATGTCTGCTTTAGCCTGAACACTGAGGTTAGTAGAATCTGTACGCATATAAGTAATATGTCCAGCTTCATATAATTTTTGGGCCACTTGCATAGTGCGTGATGGGGCGAAGCCTAAGCGAGATGATGCAGTTTGTTGAAGGGTCGAAGTAATGAATGGTGCTCGAGGTGCGCGAGAAACCTTGGTCTCTTTTATATCAATGACTTTCCATGAGCCGTTCTTTCCTAGCTCAATAATTCTATCTACTTCCTTTTTTTCTTTTGGTTCTTCTGAACATTCGAAAGATAATTCATTCTTTTGTTTATCTTTAAGTATGGCAGTCAGGGTCCAGAAAGTGACAGGCTTAAAAGCTCGAATCTCACGCTCACGCTCCATGATGATGCGTAGTGCGGGGGATTGCACACGACCAGCGGAGAGCCCGTAGCGAACCTTCTTCCATATGAGACCACTCAAATCATAGCCCACAAGCCTATCAAGGACTCTACGAGCCTCTTGAGCTTCTTTGAGGTCTATATCTATAGTACGAGGGTGGTTTAAAGCTTCCTCGACTGCTTCTTTGGTAATCTCATGAAAGACAATTCTTTTTGGATTCTTAAGCCCTACCGCTTCTGCAATATGCCAAGCAATTGCTTCTCCCTCGCGGTCGGGGTCTGTGGCCAGAATTACTTCGTCAGCTTTTTTAGTGAGAGTTTTAATATCTTTAATAACATGAACTTTTTCTTTGGAGATTTCGTAGTGGGGAATAAATCCACCTTCGATGTCTATGGCTGCTTTATTTGATTTTGGTAAATCACGTACATGTCCAACAGATGCGACCACGCGAAAATCTTTCCCGAGATATTTCTCGATTGTTTTTGCTTTCGATGGTGATTCAACAATTAATAACTTCATAAGCTTGTATGTAACAAATACTACAGATATCTCTTTTGTGCAAATTCAACAAAGAAAAAACGCCAGCAACGGTGGGCGTATTAGTTAGTGAACACGATATCTAAATCCTGAAGATGCAGATATTCATAGAGGGTGTCGTCTACACGAGTAGAGTTTATTATTGCCATACCAACAACCCTAATTTCTATGCATTTCCTGTATCTTGCCCAAAACGGGTTTGCGTCTCCAATTACAATTGGGAGCCAGAATTCTTGTCCTACATCTAAGTCCTTAAAAAGCACAAGCTTCAGAGATGGCTTTCTCATATGAGCTCTCGGAAAAAGGTCTAAAAACAATCTACTCTTTAATTAAAAATGTGCAACATCGAATGTTCTATACTAAAAAGTTTTGCGGACTTCGCCGAGTTCTTCGGTGATGAGGCCTTTGATTTCAAGGAGTGAGAGGACAGCGCTCGCTTTACCTGTTTCAAATTTGCTGTTTCTTATAAGTTCGTCGCGTGTTAGTGGTGTTTCAAGAAGTTCTATAAAAATCTTTTCTTCGTCTGTCAGGTCACTTGCATCAAAAAGAGTTTGATCTTCGTCCTTTCTCTTGAGATGGAGCATCTCCAGCACATCATTAGAATCTCTTATTAATGTTGCTCCAAGTCTTATAAGCATGTGTGGACCTTCGGAAGTTGGAGAAGTGATTGGTCCGGGGATTGCGCCTACATCTCTATTGTATTCAGTCGCGAGTCGAGAGGTGATGAGGGTGCCGGATTTGAGTTGGGCTTCTATGACTATAGTGGCGTCACACATGCCGGCCATGATTCTGTTTCTTTGAGGGAAGCTCCAGAGAGTGGCTTTGAAATCATCTTTATATTCAGAAATAATTCCTCCGCCAGATTCAATTATTTCTTCTGCAAGGTTCACATTCGATCTGGGGTGGATAACATTACTTGAGACTCCAGAACCAGGGATACCTATTGTTTGTAGTCCTGCTCGGAGCGCAGCACGATGTACTATAGTATCCATACCTATGGCTAGGCCGGAGATAATAGTGATGGGGTAGCCAGAGAGCCCTGCGATAATTGATTCGCACATCTCCTGGCCATACGAACTATATTTTCTGGTCCCTACAATTGCCACCAGTTTGTTTCCTTCTATTGGGAGTTCTCCACGAATGCGGAGAGATTTGGGTGGATCATTAATTTCCTTCAATAATTCTGGAAATTGGTCAAATGAAAGATCACGTATTTCATTCATTTAAATATTTTAACATCTTTGTTATGATTGTTTGTAGTAACAGAAAACCAAAGTCTTTACCCGACCCGGTCGGGCTTCGACAACTTTGATTTTCTTATTACTCCCAAACAATATGTTAGATATTAAATTTATACGAGAAAACAAAGACCTTATAACCCTTGCGGCCAAGAAGAAGCACGTTGAGTTTGATGTTGATGAGCTACTGTCCATAGATGATGAGCGTAGAGCGCTTATGACTCGACTCGAAGAAAAGCGAGCCGAACAGAATGCTGCTTCACTTGAGATAGTGCGTGCAGTTGGTCCAGAGAAATCTCAAATATTGGAGAAGATGAAATTCCTGAAAGAGAGTATGGGTGCAGAAGAAGAGAAACTCAAAGAAGTAATGCAGAAATGGCAGTTGATGATGCTCTATGTACCAAATATTCCAGATATTTCTGTGCCGGATGGAAACAGTGACGGAGACAATCAAGAAATAAAGAAATGGGGGAAACTTCCTAAATTCGATTTTGAACCCAAAGACCATATTGAAATAATGGAAAATCTTGGAATATTGGATTTGGAACGCGGGGCAAAAGTTTCAGGGTTTAGAGGTTATTTTTTAAAGGGGGATGGAGCACTACTTTCGTTTGCAATTTGGAATTATGCGATGGATTTCTTTGGTAAAAAGGGGTTTACACCTATGCTTACACCAGCCATTGTTCGCAAAGCGGCCTTTATTGGCACAGCCATGATTCCTCAGGCAGAGGAGGACTTGTATAAAACTCAAGATGGAGATTATTTGGCTGGGACAGCTGAGGTACCAACAATGGGTTATTATCAAGATGAAATAATTGATAAGAAGGATTTACCTATAAAATATCTTTCTTTCTCTCCATGTTTCCGTAGAGAGGCAGGAAGTCATTCTAAAGATGTGAAGGGTCTTATTCGAGTCCATGAATTTTTCAAAGTTGAACAAGTAGTGCTTTGTGAAGCTAGCCACGAAGAATCTGTTAATAATCATGAGTTTATTACTCGCAACAGCGAAGAGTTTATGGAGTCACTCGGTATACCTTATAGAACTGTAGTGAACTGTGGTGCTGACCTTGGACTTGGACAAGTGAAGAAATACGATATAGAAGCATGGGTGCCACTTGAGAACAAATATAGGGAAACACACTCTGCATCTTATTTTCATGATTTTCAAACACGTAGATTAAACATTCGATACAAAGATACAGATGGGAAGACAAAATATGTTCACTCACTTAACAACACCGCCACCGCTTCTCCTCGTATTCTAGTGTCTCTTGTAGAAAACTTCCAACAAGCAGATGGTTCAGTAAGGATTCCAGAAGTGCTCGTACCTTATATGGGAGGGAAGACGGCGATAAAGAAGTAGATTTATTTGACAAAAGACTGTTTTGGGTTATCATTATACTATAGTTCTTAAACCAATCATTTCAACTAGGAGTGGCCATTGGAAACTCGAGAGGTCGAGTTATCTCTGCTCGAACAGTATCTTTTGGGTGTGGGTTTGGTTAGCAAACTTCCTCACACAAATGAAATCATTAGTGAGTGGGTAGATGAACCTGAGAAGTTTCTCAGGATGACTGGAGGGCAGATGTTTTTTGTGCTCGAATCTGCCAAGCTTGGTGATGATGGTGTTTGGGAGGTCGGCTACTATATCTACTATCACCATTCGGTCGCATTCTATCGATACCGAGTTTGTGATCGAATGATAGAACGTCGTTTGGCTTCTTGAGAACTTTGACTCTTATTGCCACGCAACAAGAGTCTTTTTATTTAAACTTTATTCATAGAAGCTTGAAGAAGTAAGATATAATGTTTTTATGAAAATCATTGGCAACAAAAATGCCCTTCATACACCTGAATTTCATAAGAAGAAATTAATGGAGAAGCGTATTCGCGTTGCAATCATTACTATAATTATTTTGATTGTTACTATTGTCCCTGTTCTCATTCTTAGACATAAGAATTTTCAGATTACTAACATCGAAATTGTGGGCAATGTGGTGACAAAGAATGAGGAAATTCAAGCAATTATTTCAAAAAATTTATCTGGCAACTATCTTTGGATTATTCCGCGTACTAATACTCTCCTTTATCCTAAAAATAAAATTATTAAAGATTTGATGGAACTTGAACCTAGACTTTCTAAAATAGAAGTTAATACCCCGTCTGTCCAATCAGTAATTTTCAATGTTTCAGAAAGATCCCCAAGAGCAATGTACTGTAATGATGTTTCAAACACTTCTACTCCAGCAGATTGTTATTTTATTGACTCAAATGGTTTTATTTTTTCTGAAGCCCCAGCGTTTTCTGGGGGAGTATATATGGTCTATACTAGTGACCCGAAGCTAGATTCTCCACTAAGAACAAACTATTTTGAAAAGGAAAAATTTTTATTAATAGATAATTTTGTGACAAGTTTGCCAAATATTGATTTGTATCCAAAGATTTTTGAGTCAAAGCGAGATGAATATAGTCTTATACTCTCAAATAACGCCATAATCCGATGGAATATTAAGCAGGATTTAACCACAATATATTCAAATCTCGATACATTAATTCATAGTGAATCTTTTAAAAAAGATGGTGGTTTTAATAACATTCTTTATTTAGAAATAATAGGTGGTAAGATGACGTTTAAGTATAAATAATGAATAATTTTTGGAACAAGTTGGATAGGCCTTTTTTTTGTTTGGCACCTATGTCGGATGTGACTGATGTGGCATTTCGTTTTATGTTGGCAAAATATGGAAAAAATTTTGAGAACAAGAATCAAGTAGTATTTTGGACAGAATTTGTGGCTGCAGATGGTTTAGCTAATAAGTTGGCTAAAAAGAGATTAGCTCACATGCTTAAGTTTGCTGAGCGAGAAAGACCGATTGTGGCTCAAGTTTTTGGTGCTCATCCAGAAAATATGAAAAAGGCTTGTCAATATGTTGCAAGTCTTGGTTTCGATGGAATAGATATAAACATGGGATGTCCAGACAAATCAGTGGTAAGCCAAGGGGCAGGAGCGGGCCTTATTAAAACTCCAGAACTTGCAAGGCAAATTATTCAAGCGGCCCATGCAGGGATTGAAGCTGCGGGCTCGCACATTCCAGTATCAGTTAAAACAAGAATTGGGTTTAATAAAGAAGAAATAGACATTTGGATTCCTGAATTATTAAAGGAAGATATTTCTGCGCTTACAATTCACTTACGTACTGCCAAGGAATTGTCACTTGTGCCAGCTAATTGGGAACATCTAAAAAAGATAAAAAATTTAATTAAAAAAAGCGGTAAGGAGGTGCTTCTTATTGGTAATGGAGATGTTGAGAGTATAGAGGATGCTAAGGAGAGAGCATACAAATACGACTGTGATGGAGTGATGATCGGTCGTGGGATCTTTGGTAATCCTTGGTTTTTTTCTGAACACATTCCAACTCATATAGAAAAGTTAAACGCCCTAGTGGAACACACAAAGCTTTTTGAAGAGCTTTTAGGTAAACACAGTAATTTTGCAGTGATGAAAAAACATTTTAAAGCTTATGTGAATGGTTTCGATGGTGCGGTTGAATTGAGGACTAAACTTATGAATACAAATTCGGCAAAGGAAATAGAAAAAATTATTAAAAACTACTTATCCACAGGTCGCGTATAAACACTTGCAAAGTTTTTTGGGTGGGTATATATTAATCCTTACCCTCAATCGGTATTCTCCGGTTGGTGGGAAACGACCACCCCTTACCAGGGCCAGTCGATGGTGAATCGTTTGGGCTCCGGGCTGTTCAACAGTTTCCGGAGTGACCTTCCGCCGTAGCTTCGGCCACGACCGTAAGGTCAGCGACACACCGATCACTTGGTAGATCTTCCTTGCTACCGCGCTTGACGCTTCGTCGAGCACTGTGATCCATTCCACGAATCCTGTGGAAGAACCCCTCAGTGTCTCCAGGGTTAAGAGAGATGCAACAAGTGCTCGTCAACGTAACGAGCAGGCGGCAGGAAGGCCGCAACCCTAGGTCGCTTCGTCGACCGGCTGCTGATACCAGACCACAACTATCCGCGTTCCGCGCGTCACAGCGGATCGGACTCTCCTGGGTCAGGCGTACAAATCGTTACGCCAAGCCTGGCCCAGTGAGAGGCTCCGATGCTCTACGAGCAACACACACCGCGACCGCAAGGCACGCGGTTTATTTTTTTTATTCATTTTCCCTTTGACAAATTTAATTTTTTATGATAATAAGGGTATAGAGCAGTTGTCCTTTTAGGCTACTTTCCAGGGGGTTTCAATGCGTGCATTTCGATGGTTGTTGGGAGCAATACTGCTTATCACAGCGTGTCAGCATGACCGCTTGATCAGCATCAAGATTGACGATGGCTCAGGTCATCCAGCGGGCCCGTCTGGACCTTCTGCTCCGGCTGTTTGCCCGAGTGGTTTCAGTACGTGCACTGGGGCGCGGTGGAGCGATCTGGGGATGGCCCCACTCGACACCACGTACACCTTCAGCCACAAGCGTCACGTGCGAGGTCTCGCTTACATCCCGAGTGGTGCAAGCATCGAGATCCTCGTGCGCTCGACGCTTGGCTGTGAGGCTGTGGCCAGCACTCCGCAAGTGATTGCGACGACGGTGTCGAATGTCTACACGGTGGATGTGGAAATGCAGGCAATCAACATTTGCTCTGACAGTACGGTCTTCAAGTTGAAGGCCGACTCGACTCAGCGCAAAGCTGTCCGTGTGACAGTAGTGTCAGCACCGGTGGTGGCGGGTTCAATCAGATTGAACCAGCCGACGACGCTTGGTGGTGTGGGTGCTACTGGGAGATACACCTGCACAGTGACCGGCTTGTCTGATTTGAGATGCTGGTACTACAGCACCAATCCGCTTGTGGTGTCCATCGTTCAGAAGGACACGACTTACACCGTGGCCACATTCCCGTGGCCAGCCGGTGCGAATGTCGGTGGTACGTACAAGAACCTCGGTTCTGGTTCTGCGGGCATTTGTGGATTCAGCCCAAGCAATCCGGCCATCGCGGATTGCAAGAACCACAACGTGTCTGCTGCCTCTTCTCTGATGTCCAGTTCGAACCTCATGGCTCCTGCTGAACTCCGTGAATGGGCAGTACCTGAGGTTCTCAAGAACCTTACGAAACCCTAACGGGTACAATGGCCAGTCTATCTTCGGATAGCTGGCCTTTTTCTTTATCTAGAATGCTATATTTAAAGAATGAAGATTATGGTGAGAGCCAGAGCAGGAGCAAAATTTGAAAAGATAGAGCGAGTAGATCAACCAAGCTTAAATTTTGATAATGAGAAGTTAAGTATGCCAATCTATAAAGTGTGGGTACGAGAACCGGCTGTAGATGGGAAAGCTAATAAAGCTATTATAAATGTTCTCTCAGATCATTTCGGAGTTGCTCCATCACTAGTGATACTTGTCTCTGGACAAATTGCCAAACAAAAAATTTTTGAAGTAGATTTATAGTGTAGAATAACTTTATGGAACTTATATTTATTGATACAGAAACAACTGGAATAGATGTGGCTACGGATAGATTGGTGCAAGTTTGCTATAGAGATGCAAATGGTATTCATACAGAATATTTCAAACCACCAATTCCTATGACGGTGAAGTCTATGAGTATTACTCACATCACAGATGCGATGCTTGTAGACAAGCCGACATTTGCAGATAGTCAGATGAAAAAGGATTTAACTTTTCTTTTGTCTTCAGGAATTTTTGTGGCCCATAATGCCAAGTTTGATATGGCGATTCTTGAGAAAGAGGGAGTAAAGACGGGCCAATATATTTGTACACTACGAGTGGCCAAGAATTTGGATAAGGAAGGGGAGATACCAGAATATAATTTGCAATATTTGCGCTATCACTTTGGATTAAATGTCGAAGGGAATCCTCATGATGCAGAAGGAGATGTGAATGTTTTGGTTGCTTTATTTAATAAACAGCTAGAAGAAGTGATGAAGACTATCCCAAATAGGGAAGAGGCTATTAAAAAAATGATTGAAATATCTAGTACGCCCTCACTTTATAAAATATTCAATTTTGGGAAGCATAAAGAGGAAAAAATCGCTGATGTGGCTGTATCCGATAGAGGCTACCTCGAATGGCTTTTAAATCAAAAGCTTATTTCTGGAGAGGAAGACGAAGATTGGATATATACTCTCAAATATTATCTGGGTAAATAAAGGCTAATTATAGCCATGTAACATACTTGACTTTATGTCTAGTATATGCTAGTCTAAGGGATAGAAGTAACGAGGCTAGAAAACCTCGGCTAGCCAAGTAATTGGTTTAGTGCGGTCTTTCACATCATGGAGGGAAAGATGATTTGGAGAATCTTGCTGGAAGTTGCCGTCTTTGTCTTCGTACCACTTTTTGTGGTGACGCAGATGATTGCTCCGGCTTGGAGGGGTCGACCGATGTTTCCGCTTTTCAGGAAGAAGCCGGTCGTTCTCGACAGACTCGATGCTGCCAAGAGCAGTATTGCGGACGCTGAGCTTGATCTCAGAGTTCGTGCGGTTGAGCGAGAGGCTGAGAAAATTCGCAAAAAGGCAAGCAGCTAACACCCGCAATGCAGTAATGTTGACTCACGAATCAAAAAATCCACGCAATAACCTAGGGGAGGTACCACATGGATCGTTACGAAGATATTCGCTCCGGAATTGGCTCTGATTGGAGCGTTCGCAAAATCATCATCACGGTGGTGTCGGTTTTCGGCGCTATCGTTTTGATGGTTTTCGGCAGCAAGATGTTCGAGAACAATGGTGGCAGTGAGATCATGGTTGTGCAAGCGCCGTTTTCCGGCAAGTTCACCGTCTACAAGACAGCCGGCATGAAGTGGCAAGGGGGTGGAAGTGTTACGACCTACAAACTGCGTGAGCAGTTTTGGTTCTCTTCCGACCCCAAGCATGGAAGTGAAAAGGACGAGTCGATTGCGATTCGTTTCAATGACAACGGCACCGGACGGCTTTCTGGCTCAATCGCTTGGGAGATGCCTCTGTCGGACAGCCTTATCGTCCAGCTTCACAGGAAGTATCATGGTGAAGAGGCCATTCAGCGTCAGCTCATCAGTACTGTGGTTGGCAAGTCAGTCTTTTTGACCGGCCCGCTGATGTCTTCAACGGAGTCCAACTCCACGAAGCGCAACGATCTGCTGTCGCTGGTTAGCGATCAGGTCAATCACGGGGTCTACAAGACCGAAAGTCGAGATGAACACGTCAAGGATCCGATGACCGGCATCGATAAGACGGTGCGTGTCGTGAATCTGATTCCGAGCACGAAGGTGTCTGATCACGGGTTCGCTCGACAGGAGAATTCTCCACTCGACGAATTCGGCATCCGTGCCTTCAATCTCTCTATCGACCAGATCCACTACGATCCGGACGTGGAGAAGCAGATCAAGGCTCAGCAGGAAGCGATCATGCAGGTTCAGACAGCCGTTGCACAGGCAAAGACTGCTGAACAGGCAGCGATCACGGCCGAGAAGAATGGTCAGGCTGAAGCAGCCAAGGCCAAGTGGGCCCAGGAAGTCATCAAGGCCAAGGAGGTCACGACTGCCGAACAGCGGAAGGAGGTAGCAAGGCTTGATGCTGATGCTGCCGAGTTCCGCAAGCTCGCGAACATTCGCGATGGTGAAGGTGAAGGACGAAAGCGGCAACTCATCATGGGTGCCGACGGCGCACTTGGCCAAAAGCTCGAGGCATGGGTGAAGGTGCAGGAGAAGTGGGCCGATGCGGTTAAGGGATACCAGGGTAACTGGGTTCCGTCTGTCGTGATGGGTAACGCTGGCAACGGCGTTGCCGGTTCTGGCGCCAATGGTCTCATCGACATGTTGATGGCTAAGACCGCCAAGGATCTTGCTCTTGACTTCCGTGCTGGTCTTAACGGACCGGTACGCGAAAAGTAAGTCTTCTTCATGATGTAATACAAGGGCTCAGGTCTATACGACTTGAGCCCGTTTTTTTTATATAAATATTGACAATTTGGGGCTAAATTGCTATAGTAATACTAAGATTATGTATCAAAAGAGATCTTTCGGGCGCCCTAGTAGCTCTCGTTCATACAGCCCTCGACCAGTGCATCGTGGCCGACCTCAAAGCAGAGGACGAGCTCCACAAGGCCAACATCTCGATATCCGAAGCTTCATAAACAAAGCAGTGATCGTCGAAGAAGTCGATCATTTTATACCTGAACACGAATTCAGTGATTTTCTCATAGATGAAAAGTTAAAAAAGAATATTGCTACAAAAGGCTATGTTGCTCCTACTTCTATCCAAGACAGAACTATTCCTCATATACTCAAAGGCCAAGACGTGGTGGGTATAGCGAACACAGGTACAGGTAAAACAGCTGCCTTTCTCATACCTCTTATAAATAAAATGATGAAGGACCCCACACAATCAGTTTTGATTTTGGTGCCAACTAGGGAATTGGCTACCCAAATTAATGATGAATTAAAAGGTTTTGCACCAGGCACAGGACTTTTCTCTGTTGTTTGTGTAGGTGGTACTCAAATGGGTCCTCAACTCCGTGAACTTAAATATAAAAATCATTTCATCATCGGTACTCCAGGGAGACTTAAAGATTTAATAGAGAGACGAGCTTTGGACTTATCCAAAACTACTTCAGTAGTTTTAGATGAAGCAGACAGAATGCTTGATATGGGATTCATGCCTGATATGAAATTTATTATGGGTCAGATGCCCACAGAGAGACATACCTTATTCTTCTCTGCCACTATGTCCAAAGAGATAGAGAAACTAATACATGAATTCTGTAGAGAACCGGTTTCAATTTCAGTAAAGACCCAAGACACCTCAAAGAATGTTGATCAAGATATTGTGCGTATGAAAGCGGGGGAGGATAAACTTGTTGCCCTTGAAAATATTCTCAAACACGAGGGTTCAAATAAAGTTTTGATTTTTGGACGAACAAAACATGGAGTAGAGAGATTGGCTAAAACTCTTGTGACTCGTGGTTTTCATGCAGACTCTATTCATGGAGATAAGAGCCAAGGTCAAAGACAACGAGCTTTGGATTCTTTTAAAACAAATAAAATAAAGATTTTAGTGGCGACAGATGTGGCTGCTAGGGGTCTCGACATCCCTAAAGTTTCTCACGTCATTAACTATGACCTCCCAGCAACATATGAGGATTATATCCATAGGATAGGCCGTACAGGACGTGCAGGGGAGATTGGCAAAGCTCTAACTTTTGTTTAATTAGCTTTTATTGGTTTTGTGTCGTTGGAGAATTGAAGGCTGTTTCGAACCGGGACAGTTTTTATTATTTCCAAAATTTCATCATGATTGTCTGTAATGGTGAATAAGTCGATGTCCTCACGTTCAACAGTACCTCGGCTAAGAAGTTCATTTCTGATAAACTTTTCCATACTTAACCAATAATCACTACCAACACAAATTATAGGCACTCCTTCAATTTTTCTTGTTTGAATAAGAGTTAATATTTCAAAAAATTCATCTAGTGTTCCAAATCCACCGGGGTAGAAAATAAATGCTTCAGCGGAGAAAGAGAGCAATACTTTCCTTACAAAGAAATAATAACAATCAAATTCTTTGGTTAGGTATTTATTAATGATTTGTTCGTGTGGAAGCTTTATCGTGATACCAAGAGATGTCCCACCAGATTCAAAAGCACCTCGACTGGCTGCTTCCATTATCCCTGGACCTCCACCGGTGACTACGGAATAATCCAGTTCCTTACTAATACGACCAGCTAGTGTTTGAGCACTTTTATAATATTCGTTTTGTTCAGAAAATTGATTGGAGCCAAAAAAAGTAACGGATTTTGGATATTTCTCAAGAAACTCAAATCCCCAAATAAATTCTTTGTTGATTTCTGATACTCGTTCTCTTGCTACCTTATGAATTTCTGTTTTGCTTAATGTGTATACATTTGTGTCTTTGTTCATAGGATTATCTTACCATAGTGGATTGGCCACTTTCCCATAGGGGGTGAGAGATGTATACTTGTTGTATGAAAAAAATGAATAGAAATGAGTGGATCGCAGTAGCTGTATCCCTCGCGTTTATTACGTATATGTTTGCAGGAGGATTAATTATGAATTTATTTAACCCACAAACAACCGTGAATACTCAAACAGGAGTCAAGATTCAAGATTTAGTAATGGGGCAGGGAGCCACAGCCGAAGCTGGAGATAATGTGACTGTGCATTATGTAGGCACATTAGAAAGCGGTAAAGTTTTTGACAGCTCTATAGATAGGGGCGCACCATTTACCTTCACACTCGGGGTTGGACAAGTTATTAAAGGTTGGGATGTTGGAGTGGATGGAATGCAAGTTGGAGGCAAGAGAAAACTTACGATTTCTCCATCGTTTGGTTATGGTGCTCAAACCGTCGGTCCAATTCCTGCGAATTCGACACTCATTTTTGAAGTTCAACTTCTTGATGTGAAGAAAGCAGTAAGATAACTTAAAGATATGGAGATAAATATAGACAATCTCCACCACGCATATTTATTCGAAGGTGACACAGAGACAGGTGTCGCCTTTGTGTTTGAATTGCTTGAAAGGTTAAATATACCAACTGCACAAAACCCAGATCTCCATACATATGGAAATGATTCGTTTACTATAGAGGAGGCTCGTTCCCTCGCAGATAAGGCCCAAGGCAAGGCATTTGGTCCAAAGAAAATATTCATCATTTCTTCACCAAAATTCTCTCTTCAAGCTCAAAATGCGTTGCTTAAAACATTTGAAGAGCCATTTGAAAATACTCATTTTTTCATAGTGCTTAGTAGTAGGGAACTGCTCATCCCCACACTCCTTTCTCGTTTAGAAATTAGAAGATTGAATGAAGAAGTGTTAAACACCGAGTGTTTAACACTTGCGGAAAAATTTTTGGATATGAGTATCAAAGAACGGATGAACCTTATAAAGAAATTTGTTGATAATGAAAAACCTCTCTCGCCGTTTCTTGACTCTCTTTTGCTTGAATTAAGAAAGGATAAAAACAGAAGTGACGAATTAGAAAAAGTTTTTAATGTTCGCAAGTATTCCGACGATCCAAGTGCCATGAGTCGATTAATTTTGGAGCATTTAGCTCTTGTGCTAAAATAGTAATATGGCTTATAACTTTACGAATTTTAAGACCGCTAGTGAAGCGACTTTGGAGTGGTTAAAAAAGGAATACACCGGTCTTCGTACTGGTCGTTCAACTCCCACAATTCTCGACGTTGTTTCCGTAGATGCTTATGGTTCAAAGATGGCTATTAACCAAGTGGCCAACATTACAGTTGAAGATGCGAGGACTCTTAGGATCACTCCGTGGGATAAGACTGTGACTCAAGCAATAGATTCTGCAATACGAGAATCAAATTTGGGTTTGTCAGTATCTGTGGATGATCAAGGTCTCCGTGTGGCTTTCCCAGCATTAACAGCAGAACGACGAACAGAGATAATTAAGGTTTCTAAACAAAAGCTAGAAGAATCACGTATTCGTGTTCGAGCAGAGAGACAGAAAGTTTTGAGTGATTTGGATAAAGGTGAAATGCCAGAAGATGATCAAAATAGAACCAAAACAGAATTACAAAAACTTGTGGATGAGGTAAATAACAAACTAGATGAATTAGCAGCTAAGAAAGAAAAGGAAATTAGAGAATAATGACAATTATCTACTTTCTGATTATTTTGAGTGTCCTAGTTTTTGTACATGAACTCGGGCATTTTCTGGTGGCCAAATATTTCGATATTCGAGTGGATGAATTTGGTTTAGGATATCCTCCTAGAGCCAGAAAATTATTTAGTTGGAGAGGAACTGATTTCACTCTAAACTGGTTGCCTTTTGGTGGCTTTGTCAAAATATTTGGAGAAAATCCAAACGAGGAGATAGAAGAGAAAGATGAAAGAGCTTTTTCTTCAAAAAATAGAGGTGCCCAAGCGAGTGTATTATTCGCAGGGGTATTTTTTAACTTTCTATTTGCTTGGATTTTGATTTCGATTGGTTTTATGAATGGCATGCCCGCTCCAGCAGGGATGAATTTACCCATTACTAATCCAAAGACTGTCATCACTGAAATTGTGCCTAATTCTCCTGCAGAAAATGCTGGTTTAAAGTCAGGAGATATTATTATTGGGGCCAGCAGAGGAGGGGTTAATGGAGATATTGATCCTTTGAAGCTTTCAGTATTTATTAGTTCTTCAAATGAACCTATAGAAGTTCTTATTAAAAGAGGAAAAGAAGAATTTTCTAAAACCATAAACACAAGTGAGGCAATAGTATCTGGGAAGCCTGCTATAGGTGTGGCCATGGAAACAGTAGGCAATGTCTATTTGAGGCTAGACAGAGCTATTTTTGAGGGGTTGAAAGTAACTACAGATTTGACTTGGCTAACTGCAGAGTCCCTAGGATTATTTATTGGTCAAATTTTTATTGGACAAGGGGATTTTTCTCAAGTGACTGGTCCCGTTGGACTTGTGGGTATGGTGGGAAATGTTGAAGCTTTGGGTTTTATTTATATGCTTTCATTTGTGGCGCTCATATCCATTAACCTTTCTATAGTGAATCTTTTACCTATACCAGCATTAGACGGCGGAAGGTTACTCATTGTTTGTATTGAAGCAATCAGAAGAAAAAATATTTCTCCAAAGATATTTAATATTGCCAACAATCTAAGTTTTGGTTTATTGCTTTTGCTTATGTTGATAATTACCTTTAGAGATGTGGTAAAGCTGATATAATGTATATATGAATTTCGAACGAGATTTTTCTCCAGAAAAAGAGCTTTCACTAGTTGAGAGAGATGCTCATGATATGCTCATAGCCACTTTTACTGGGCGTATTGCTGCTGTAGAGCACATGGATGGGAGAGACGCCCAAGAAGCAGTCGACAGATGGACAACAGAGTACGGTCAAAGATTTGATGAAGCATTTGATGAAATGAGAGCGACTCGACCAGATTTGATAAACGATACTAGTTTTTCTAAACAAGAGGAAGCAATAAAGTTCATAGAAGAAAGACTGGCTGATTAAACCTTTATTTGTTCGCTTGTCAATGAATTGAGATGTGAAAGTAGGGCTTTGTTTTCAAGCCATTTTTCTTTATAATAGGCAAATGCGACAGAGCCAACTATTTACGAGAACTCGAAAAGAAGCTCCAACAGACGAGGTTTCAAAAAACGCCCAACTTTTAATTCGTGGCGGTTTTATTCATAAGGAGATGGCTGGGGTATATTCTTATCTACCACTTGGTTTAAGGGTAATAAAAAATATTGAAAAGATAATCAGAGAGGAAATGAATGCGATTGGGGGAATAGAAATGAAAACTTCTGTGCTTCAAAACAAGGAAGTCTGGGAAAAATCAAATCGATGGGATGATGCGGTTGTAGATAATTGGTTTAAGACGAAGTTGAAAAATGGAGGAGAAGTTGGTCTGTCGTTCACAAACGAAGAAGCTTACTCTAATATTCTAAAGCAATACATCCATTCTTATAAAGATTTACCTGCTTATCCTTATGATTTCAAGGAAATTTTCAGAAATGAAGCCAGAAGTAAGTCAGGGATAATGCGAGGTAGAGAATTTTATTGGAAGGCTTTGTACTCATTCTCCAGAGACTTAGATGACCATAATGTTTTTTATGAGAAGTCAAAAGTGGCTTATAAAAATGTATTCGAGAGAGCTGGTATAGGTCAATCTACATATATAACCCTTGCATCAGGTGGAACCTTTTCAAAATATTCACACGAGTTTCAGACTATAAGTGAAGCAGGTGAAGATATTATTTATGTTGATGAGGATAAAAAACTAGCTATCAATAAAGAACTAATTAATGAAGAAAGTTTATTAAAGGAGATGGGTTTTGATAGAGAGAAATTGGTAGAGAGAAAAGCCATAGAGGTAGGTAACATTTTTACTCTTGGGACAAAGTTTTCAGAGCCATTTGATCTAACTTATAAAAATGAAAAAGGTGAGGAAAAACTTGTTTTTATGGGTTCATATGGGATTGGTTTAGGTCGTCTTATGGGCACAATCGTTGAACTATTATCTGATGAAAAGGGGATTATTTGGCCAAAAGAAATTGCTCCCTATAGAGTTCATCTGCTTATATTAAGTAATGACGAAAAAATTAAGGAACTCGGAGATGAGGTCTATAAAACGCTTGTTTCGAATAATATTGAAGTTCTTTATGACGATAGAGATTTGAGGGCTGGAGAGAAATTTGCTGATGCAGATCTTATAGGTATACCCAATTCAATTGTTATAAGTAATAAAACTATTGAATCTGGAATGTATGAATTGAAGGATAGAAGTAGTGGAGAAGCAAAGTTTGTTTCTTTGGAGCACCTTTTAACAGAGCTTAAGTAATGAAAAAATATTTTAACAAAAACAGATGGAGCAGAATGCTCTCGAATGATATTGGCATCGACTTAGGGACAGCCAACACTCTTGTCTATGTTCGTGGTATGGGGATTATCATCAATGAGCCTTCGGTGGTAGCGGTGAACCAAAAAACAGGCCAAGTGGTAGCCGTAGGCAAGGATGCGAAGGAAATGTTGGGTAGAACACCAACACATATTCAAGCAGTCAGACCTCTTGTGGATGGTGTTATTTCAGACTTTGAGGTGACAGAAGAAATGATTTCGTATTTTATAAATCAAGCACAAGAGCATTCAAAAAAGATGTTTGGGCCAAGGGTGGTAGTAGGTGTGCCTTCAGGTATAACCAATGTAGAAATACGAGCTGTTCGTGATGCAATAAAAAATGCTGGTGCAGGTGAGGTGCACATAGTAGAAGAACCCATGGCAGCGGCTATAGGTATGAGGTTACCTATTAATGAGCCTGTGGGCAATATGGTTATAGATATAGGAGGTGGCACTTCAGATATTGCAGTACTTTCTTTGGGTGGAGTAGTGCATACAAAAAATCTCCGTATTGCCGGAGACAGATTCAATAATGACATTATTTCTTATATTAGAAATCAGTTCAAAATTTTGATTGGAGAAAAAACTGCTGAATTGATTAAACACAGCATTGGTTCATTGATACCAAACAACGTTACACTTGAAGTAAAGATAAAAGGACGTGACCTTATAACTGGTTTACCCAGAGAAGTAGTAGTTACAGATACTGATATAAGAGAAGCACTTTCTCCATCTATAGAAGCGCTAGTTGAAGCGGTGAGAGAGGTTTTAGAGATGACCCCACCAGAAATTTTGGCTGATATAATGCAAAGAGGTATTTACTTGGCGGGCGGAGGTGCATTACTAAAGGGGTTAAAAGAACTATTGTCTCAAGAAGTAAATATCCCTGTTCATGTTTGTGCAGATCCTTTGACTGCTGTGGCACGAGGGACTGGTATAATTCTCGAAGACATAGATTTTCATAGAGATGTATTAATAGAAAATGAAGACTCTTTACCACCCAAAAAATAGGTTAAAAAGTATTTATAGAGGCAAATTAATATTTGTTGTAATTCTGTTTGTTTTTTGTGTTATATTTTTTTCTTATTTTGATAAGAGTCTTATTAGAGGGGCTACTCCTATTTGGGTGATAGAAAATTCCTTTGTGCAAGGACTCACCAATGTATTCAGGTTGGTTAGATCAAAGCAATCACTAATAAGGGAAAATGAGATGCTAAAATCCAAGGTTGCATCAAGTGAACTGGCCTTAAGTGTTTATGGAGGAATTGAAAGTCAAAATAATTTATTATTGGAAACTCTAGGGAGGGGTCAAAAAAATGATTATATTAAAGCTTCAATCATCGCCAGACCTCCAAAAACTTTTTTTGATTCAATCATTGTTGATGTAGGAGAGAACTCAAACATTCGGATAGATGATAAAGTTTTAGCCCCTGAAGGAGCAATAATCGGTGTGGTTTCTGAAGTTTTTCCAAAAAATTCTAAGATTAAACTTTTCACTACAAGCGGAGAAATAACCCCGGCATACTTGGAGAGAGAGAGCACCCCTGTCGATTTGAAAGGTTTAGGAGGTGGGGTTTTCGAGGCAAGTGTCCCTAGAGATACAAAAGCAGTCATGGGGGACAGAGTGTTGTCTGCTCATATACGTGGAGAACTAATGGGTGTGATTGAGGAAATTGAAATGTCTCCAACAGATTCTTTTAAAAAATTAATGATAAGAAGCGCGGTTAATATTTTTAAAATGCATTTTGTAAATATTTCACATGAATAAGAGATTAACTTTGTCTTTAGTACTATTTTTATTAATTTTGTTTACTCCGTACTATCTTTATTTGTTGGCTCTGGTAATGGCTATCATTTTTGTACCCTTCTTTTGGGAGGCCATCATCTTTGGATTTCTCGTTGATGTATTGTACGGGCCATACACTCATATTGGTTTATCATACGAGTTTCCTGTAGGTATAATGGCAATAATATTAGTTGTTATTTTATTACCCATAAGGGAGCGTTTGAGATTCTACAATGTATAATAATTTTTTTAGAAAATTTAAGAAAAAAATAGAAAGGAAGCATAAAGATATTGATCCAGAGGACATCTTTCTTGATTCAACGAACCTCCCAGGTTTTACTATCAATCGTTTTGAAGGAAGGATAGAAAAACCTATTTCTTCTATAACTTTTTTGTTGATGAAAATTACTCTTGTTTTGTTACTAATGCTCTTCTTTGTGAGGTTGTGGGATCTAAATATAGTGAATGGAGAGAATTTTAAAAAAATCTCAGAAAATAATCGTTTGGCTCATACACTCATAATTGCTAACCGTGGGGTGGTTTACGATAGGAATAAGATTGAATTAGCCACTAATGCTATTAAACAAGGTGGTGCAGACTTCGCAGAGAGGTTATATGCGCCTATTGAGGGCTTGTCTCATGTAGTAGGGTATGTGAAGTATCCGTCGAAGGATTCATCAGGGTTTTATTATGAAGAAGAATATCGAGGACAATCTGGTGTAGAAAAAACTTACAATAATGTATTGGCAGGAATCAATGGTTTGAAAATCACAGAGACAAATGCTTTGGGTAAAGTAACTTCAGAAAGCGTTGTACGCAAACCAGAAAACGGTCGCGATGTCATTCTCTCTATAGATTCTAGATTAAATTCTGAATTATATTTGGCCATGAAAAACATTAAGGAAACCAGGGGTTTTACTGGTGGAGCGGGGGCAATAATGGATGTTAATACAGGAGAAATATTGGCACTCTCAAGTTTCCCCGGTTTTGATCAAAATATAGTCACTAGGGGAGAAAATAGAAAGGAAATTTCAAGATTATTCACCTCCAAAGACAAACCGTTTCTGGATAGAGCCGTCAGTGGTTTATATACACCTGGCTCAATAGTTAAACCGATTTTAGGATTGGCAGTTCTCCAGGAAAATATTATTTCTCCAGATAAACAAATACTTTCTACAGGATCTTTAATTGTGCCTAATCCATATGACAAAACAAAGCCCACTATATATAAAGATTGGAGGATAAACGGTTGGACAGATCTTAGGGAAGCATTGGCTGTTTCTTCTGATATTTATTTCTATGTAGTTGGTGGAGGTTTTGAAAGTCAAAAAGGCTTGGGGATAACTAATATCAATAGATATTTTGAAATGTTTGGCATGACCGAGAAGACTGGCATAGATCTCCCCGGGGAAAGTGTGGGTGTTATCCCAAGTCCAGAGTGGAAGAAAGAAAATTTCAATGGAGAACCTTGGAGGTTGGGGGATACCTACATTACTTCTATTGGACAGTACGGGACACAGGTGACTCTTCTTGAAGCTTTAAGGTGGACAGCGGCTATAGCAAACAAAGGCACGCTCCTAATTCCTTCTGTCGTTATAGGAGGTAGGCCACCTCAAGATAGGGTTTTTCGGACTATTGATTTACCAGATAATGTTTGGAAAGTTGTTCAAGAGGGAATGAGGCGGGCAGTAGAAACAGGAACAGTTAGTGCTCTAAAGACTCCTGCAGTGGCCATAGCAGCTAAGACTGGAACGGCCGAATTGGGAGCCTTGAAGAACAGAGTAAACTCTTGGTCAGTAGGTTTTTTCCCATTTGAAAAACCTAAATATGCCTTTGCAATTCTCATGGAAAATGGTCCGGCGGATAATCCTGTTGGAGCTACTTACGCCATGCAAGAAGTGATTAATTGGATGATATTTAATACCCCTGAATACATAAAGTAAAAGGATTGCTTTTTTGGTCGATTTGACGTAGTATACGTCCCCATAATCGTGTCCCAAAACAGCATATGCCCAAAGAAAAAGAGTATCTAACAGAAGCAAAATTCAATGAATTCAAAGCAGAACTTCATGAGTTAAAAACCAAGAAACGCAAGGAAATTGCTGAGGCTTTGGAGTTTGCTAAATCTCTTGGAGATTTGTCTGAAAACGCAGAATATCATGATGCCCGTGATCTACAAGCGAGAGTTGAAGACAGAATAAATCACCTCGAAGCACTTCTAAAAACTGCATCTATTGTGGCCTGCCATGATACTAATGCTGTTTCTGTTGGTTCTACCATCACCCTCTCAAGGGAAGGAAACAAAGAAAATAAAATTTACACTATTGTAGGTGCAGAAGAATCTGATGTCTCTTTGGGGAAAATTTCTATGCGCTCTCCACTTGGTGTAGCGGTAATGGGCAAGAAGAAAGGAGATACCTTCACTTTTAAAACTCCAGGGGGGACTGTGAACTATAAGGTTATTGATATAAAATAGGGGCATGGCCTCCATCGAAGAAATCCAAGAAGCGCGCTTAGGCAAGCTTCAATTACTAAAGGATAAAGGTATTAATCCTTATCCAATTGTTTCTCATCAAGATTATACTAACGCTCAAGCCGTAGAAAACTTTGGAGAAATTTCTTCTTCTGGAAAATCTATTTATATGGTGGGGAGGATTTTATCTCTTCGTGCACAGGGCAAAATTATATTTATTACTTTTGATGATGGCACAGCGAGATTTCAAGCACTACTTAAATCTGGCGAACCACTACTACAAGAAACATTTGATTTATTTGAACAAGCATTTGATATTGGAGATTTTGTAGAGGTTAAAGGGACATTGTTTGTGACCAAACGTGAGGAGAAAACTATTTTGGCAGAAGATATTAGGATGCTTTCCAAATCTCTCCGCCCACTTCCGGAGAAATGGAATGGGCTTCAAGATCCAGAAGAGAGATTCAGAAGGCGATATCTGGATATAATTTCTAACCCAGAACTTAAAGATGTTTTCCAAAAGAAAGCTAAGTTCTGGAACACTATCCGAGAATATATGCTTTCAAAAGATTTTCTAGAAGTTGAAACTCCAGTGCTTGAGAATACCACTGGTGGTGCTGAAGCGCGTCCATTTATCACACATCACAACGCATTCGATATGGATGTTTTTCTTCGTATTTCAGCGGGGGAGTTATGGCAAAAGAAACTGCTCGTTGCTGGATTCCCAAGAGTTTTTGAAATAGGACGAATTTTTAGAAATGAAGGTATATCAAACGAACACCTGCAGGATTATACTCAGCTTGAATACTATATGGCTTATGCAGATTTTGAAGTGGGGATGGAAATGACTAAGGAGCTTTATAGACTCATTGCAGATAAAGTATTTGGCACAACTAAATTTAGTATTAGAGGTGTAAATATTGATTTAGGTAAAGAATGGGAAGTATATGATTTTTGTACGGTTATTAAAGAAAAATTTGATATAGATCCATTAGACACAACAGAGAAAGAAGTCCTTGCTGTTCTGGATAAAAATAATATAGAAAGAGATAAAGACACAAACATCGAAAGAGGAGTTGATTTACTTTGGAAGGGCCTAAGGAAGACTATCGCTGGTCCCGGATTCCTTATTGGAGTGCCTGTATCTATGGAGCCACTAGCGAAGAAGAATAGAAATAATCCAAAGACTGTAGAGAGATTCCAAGTTATCCTCGCGGGGAGCGAGATGGGTAAGGGCTTTAGTGAGTTAAATGACCCAGTCGATCAGAAAGAGAGATTTATGAGTCAACAAGCTAAGCGTGATGCAGGGGATGAAGAAGCACAGATGGCTGATATGGAATATGTAGAAGCTCTTGAATACGCGATGCCCCCAGCATTTGGTTTTGGACTTTCAGAAAGATTGTTTAGTTTCCTCATGGATATGTCTGTGCGTGAGACACAACTCTTTCCTCTAATGAGACCAAAGAATAAAGGGAATTCAGAGATTGACAAATAGGTTTATTGTGTGATATAATGTATATAGATACGTTCTTGGGCAACTTTGCCCAGACAACTTACGGAGGAAGCGATGCTTCGTTTTAATTTTGTCTCAATGCTTCTCATTGCACTGCTTCCGAACTTCGGAGCGGCACAGGAGAGCAAGCAGTCGGAGAAGACGGTCGCAGAAATCAGTTTCTCCGGCCAAGCGTTTGTCACAGAGTCGGGCAACCAGACGATGACTATCGCTCAGAATCTTGTGAAGGGTTATACCTACATGAGTGAGCGTGTTGGCATCTGGGGATTCGCTTACGCCGAGAAGGGATACCTGTCCTCGACGGCCGGGCTTTTCTACGATTTCACTGACTACTTCGAAATCGGAGTGGCTGGAGGAGCTGAGACGATTCTCGAGGACGACGGCCTGCATCATGTCTACGGACGTGGTGCGGTGGCTGTTTTCATCGGCACGGACAAACTCTTCATCGAGACGTACTACGAGAATGGTGCGTCGAAAGAAGATTGGTACGAAGTGGATGCGATGTGGCGACCGAGTAATCGGTTCGGCATGGGTGTCCTCGCCCAGAAGGGAGTTGGTTTCGGTCCGCGAGTACTGGTTCAACCGTTGAAACAAATTCCATTCGAAGTGTTCGTGGCTCCGTACATGTACGACCAAGACACCAAGAAGGGGAACATGCTCTTCGGTGGACAGCTCGTCTTCCGTCGTAAGTAGTGTGCGACCCTCGGGGTCGCACAGAGCGCATATCATCCAGGTATGCGCTTTTTTCATACAGAATTAATTATATTTATAGGCTTAAATTTAAGCTTGACAAAATGATATTAAATGTGCTATAATACACGCATACGAGGTTAGGTCTTTCACAACTTTTCTACGAGGTGTCCCTTGGATAAGGAACTGATTGGCCAAATCTCAGGGGCACTTGTGATCCTGAGTGCCGTACCATATGTGTACGGTCTGTTGAAAGGCAGAAACGATCCAGAGATTACTAGTTGGTCTTTGTGGTCAGTCATCGGTCTCTCGTTGCTCCTCACCTACAAGAGTTCTGGTGCTGGGTCAAACCTTTGGCCAGCGGTGTTCGGGTTCACGAACCCGATTATCATCACTGCCATCGCGATTGCAAAGAGAGGTGAACGAAGGAAACTCAGCCGCTTGGATTGGGCTTGTGTTATCCTTTGTGCCATCGCACTAAGTATGTGGTGGATGGTGCGTGCAGACAAGGAAATGTCTCAGTACGCACTGTACTTGTCCATCATTGCCGATTCATGTGCCGCAATTCCGACGATTGTTCTCGTTTGGTCTAACCCGATGATAGATCGGCCGTTTGCTTGGGGATTCTTTGGAATCGGGTACTCTGTGGGATTGCTTGCAGTTCCAGAGTGGACCTTTTCAAACGCAATTCTTCCGATCTACATGTTTGTCGGGTCGTGGTCAATCATGACTCCACTTGTGTTGGTTCGGATCAAGAACCGGGTCCCGTTCAAGGAGTGGGTTTAGGTAGAAAAAGTTGTATTAGTTGGCCCGACGCATGCGTCGGGCCTTTTTCTTTATATATTCGGAAATAATTTTTCATATATGTAAAGTGGAAAAGTGGATAACTAAGGTAGTAGAGTGGATGCATGTGGGATACAATATCTATCAGGTGGGAGAAAGTGGGAAACCTAATATTTGGTATTTAACATGTTCATTGGCGAATACACACATACAGTCGATGAGAAAAAAAGAATCTCATTACCAAGCAGGTTCAAAAAAGAACTTGGGACAAAAGTGGTAGTTACCAGAGGACTTGATAATTGTCTTTTCCTTTTCACTCACAAAGCGTGGACAAACATTTCTACAGAGATGGGCAAGCTCGATATGAAGCAAGCGGATGCACGAGGATTCGCTCGCTTCATGTTCGGAGGGGCACTCGAGATAGATGTGGATTCTATGGGTCGCATACTTATTCCTGATTATTTGAAGGAGTTTGCAGATCTAAAGAGCCCTGTCGTTTTCGCTGGCCTCAATGACCGTATTGAAATCTGGAACGAGAAGCGTTGGAAGACTTACAACAAACGCATCGAATCAGAGGTCGAGGGTCTAGCCGAGAAGCTCAGCAATATAGGAGTGAGATAATATGGCCCACACTTCAGTTCTTTTACATGAATCAGTAGAAAGTCTAGACCTTAAAGAAGGAGAAATCTTTCTTGATGGCACACTTGGTGCAGGTGGCCACTCGGCCCTTGTAGCACAAACCTTTGGAGATGAAATAGAGATTATAGGTCTTGATAGAGATGGAGAAGCTATAAAACGTAGTGAGGAGAGATTGCGGACTCTTACCACTAATGCATACTTACGCAACGAAAGCTTTAGAAATCTCGACCAAGTTTTGTTTTCTCTGGGGATCTCAGGTGTTGATGCAATTCTCTTCGACCTTGGCATTTCGTCCGATCAGCTCGATGCCTTGGGGAGAGGATTCTCATTCCAAAGAGATGAGCCACTCGATATGTCAATGTCTGGGAATAATAAAGAGTTTAATGCAAAGGTTATTCTAAACACTTTTGATGAAGATGCATTGGAGCTAATTCTCCGAGGTTTTGGGGAAGAAAAGTTTTCAAGGAAAATCGCACGAGAGATTGTGTCTAAACGTGAGATAAAGCCATTTGAAACTACGTTTGAATTGGTAGAAGCGGTGCGCGCTGCCACGCCAACCGCCTATCATCGCGGAAAACTCCACCCTGCGACACGTACGTTTCAAGCTTTGCGCATTGCAACAAATGAAGAATTAACAGCATTAGAAGAAGGATTAGAAAAAGGATTTGAACACTTGAACATTGGAGGAAGGTTCGCTGTGATTTCGTTCCATAGCCTCGAGGACAGAATAGTAAAACATTTCTTCAAAAAAGTTGTGGATGAGAATAGAGCCAAGATGATTACTAGAAAACCAATTATCCCTACTGATTCTGAGATAAAAGAAAATCCACGTTCAAGAAGTGCCAAATTAAGAGTGATAGAAAAAAATATTTAATAAGAATGTACATTACAAAAGCAATTTCATACGATACCCGAGTCAGAGTCTTTTGGACAATGATAATTCTAGCTACTTTATCGTTGTTTATATATATGTTTGCAGTTAGAGCAACAATAAAGAATACTGCGATTAGGCAGAACTTAGAGAATGAAGTAGCTATTATTTCTACTCAACTTGGAGATTTGGAATTTTCATATATTGCATTGAAAAATAAGATTTCTTTGGATTTAGCCTACGAAAGAGGATTTAAAAATGTTTCTTCAGCTCAATATATATCCAGAGGAGTGTCTAGATCTCTGACTATGAATGTTACCTCTCCATCTGGCACAATAAATAGATAAATATGAAAGAGACTCAATCGCGTCTCCGTTTACTTTCTATAGGCGTGATGTTTATTGCCCTTGTACTCATAGGCAAGCTTTATTATGTACAAATAATTAATGGAGAAACCTATAGGAACAAAGCAGATCGTCAATATGTGGCCGGAGCGAGCTTCTTTGATAGGGGAGCAATATATTTTAGCTCTAAGGACAATTCGCTTGTTCCTGCCGCTTCTTTAAAGACTGGATATACTCTGGCTATAAATCCAGTCATTCTTTCAACTATAAACTTAGATAAGGATAATCTTTATGAAAAGATAAACAATATAGTTCCTATAGATAAAGATGTATTTCTTGAAAAATTATCAAAGAACAAAGACCCATATGAAGAGCTTGTGAATAGATTACCCGCAGAAATTGCAGACAAAATACAAGCTCTGAATATCAAAGGCGTTTCTGTGTATAAGGATAAATGGCGTATATATCCAGGGAATTCGATGTCAGCCCATACAATTGGATTTATAAGTTATAAGGGCAGCGATCTCACTGGTAGTTATGGATTAGAGAGATTTTATGAAAACGTATTGAAGCGCAGTGGTGATGACGCCTTTGTGAATTTTTTTGCTGAAGTTTTCTCAAATATAAAGAAAAGTGTCACTCCTGGAGAAAGTTTGGAAGGGGACATAGTGACTACTATAGAGCCAACAGTTGAAGCTTTTCTTGAATCAGAAATGAAAAAGGTTAATGAGACATATGGTTCAGAGTTTACAGGTGGGATAGTGATAAATCCAAAAACAGGAGAAATTTATGCCATAGGTATGGATCCAACCTTCGATTTAAATAATTTTTCAAAGGAAAAAAATGCTCAAATCTATAGAAACAAATTTGTGGAGGATAGATACGAAATGGGTTCAATTATAAAAGCTTTAACTATGGCTGCGGGGTTGGATTCTGGGGCTATCACAGCGAAAACAAAATACAATGATCCTGGATGTATGACTCTAAATAAAAAGACATTTTGTAATTATGATCAGAAATCACATGGTTCAAATATTCCGATGCAAATTGTTTTGGACAAATCCCTCAACACGGGGGCAGCGTTTATAGTCCAAAGAATGGGCAATAAAAGCTTTACTGATTATATGTATAAATTTGGTTTAGGGAGTACTACTGGTATAGATTTACCCAACGAAGGGCATTCATTGGTCTCAAATCTAAATTCTTCGAGAGATTTGGAGCATGCACAAGCTTCGTTTGGTCAGGGTATTGCTCTTACTCCTATTCAAACTGTGCGAGCTCTCTCTGTTTTAGCCAATGGTGGGACACTCATTACTCCACATTTAGTCAAACAAATCGATTATAAAATTGGGACGAAGAAAAAGATTTCATTCTCAGAAGGACCAAGAGTTATTTCACCTCAAACTTCGGAGGAAATTAGCCGAATGCTTACTGAGGTTGTAGATGTATCTCTGCGTAATGGTCAAGTGAAGTTACCGAATTATAGTGTGGCAGCTAAGACCGGTACGGCTCAAATCGCAACGTCTGGTGGGTATTATACTGATAGATATCTGCATTCCTTCTTTGGATATTTCCCATCATATGATCCGAAATTCTTAGTTTTCCTTTATACATACTATCCAAAGAATGTTCAATATGCTTCAGAAACTCTCACTGATGCCTTTATAGATGTGGTAAAATTCCTAATAAACTATTATGAAGTTCAACCGGATAGAGAAGCACCACCCCCACCCACAGTCAAGTTATGATAATTAAACAATTCAATCGTGCTATATACTTTCTTCTTGAAAAAGAGGCAAGGTTGGTCCTGAATAAATATAAACCTAAAGTAATATCAGTTGTTGGTTCTGATTTTACTACAAATACAGGCCACGCCCTGTTTACTGCTTTGTCCAAATTTTATTTTGTTAGACCTGCTGGAAAAAATGTTTCTTTAAATATATTAGGGTTTCAAGACGGTGAAAAAACTTTGTGGGAGTGGGTGTTGGTCTTCATAGAAGGGTTGGCTCTCATAATATTACCTAATCATTATCCTGAATTCATTATAGTTGAATCAAAATTTGAAGGAGCGGATTATATAGTCCATGTAGATGAAATGAGTAAATTAAAGACAAAAGATTATGAAATTATTTATGATGAACAAAAACTACCTAAAGGTATAACTTTCAAGATTATTAATAATGATCAAGAATTCACTGTTTTGCTTGATGACACAATAGGGAGATCTCAAATGGAACCAGTATTAAAAGCTTTTGATTTGTGCACTGTTTTGGGCCAAAATCTGTCTATTTTGTCCAAGGCCTTTAATGATCTCCATGAACCAAAAAAGGGTTATATGAAGCTCACAAAGGGTATTAAAGGAAGTGTGATAATAGATGATTCTTTGGATGCCTCTATAGAGCTAATTGTTGAAGGAGTTAGAGATTTGAAGAGCGTGAATATATCCAAAAGAAGAATAGCTGTTATTGGAGACATTTTGGAACTAGAGAAAAATTCTATTAAGGCACACAAACGCATTGGTCAAGAAATAGATGAGAAAATAGAAATGCTTGTGACTGTGGGTATTAGGGCAAGGCACATTGCTGAAGAAGCTCTTAATAATGGGTATACAGAATCAAATGTCTTTCAGTTTGATGAGGCGGGGGAAGCAGGGGGTTTTATCCAAAATTTAATAAAAGCAGGAGATGTGATTTATGTTAGTGGTTCGAATGATATGCATATGGAAAAAGTGGTGGAGGAGATTAAGTTGTGACCCTACAGAGAATCGAACTCTGATTTGATCCTTGAGAAGGATCCGTCCTAACCGTTAGACGATAGGGCCTAGAAGGCCAGAATAGCTCGAATTAGGCCATTTTTCAAGAGATTAGTTTCTTTTGAATGTCATATATAGAATGAAAAATAGTATAGCTGTACAAACCCAAATCCATTTGCGAATCAGAAAAGCTAAAATATCCATACATAAATTATAAAAAGAAAATCCCTCAGTATTTGTTGAAGGAGCAATGGCCTTTGTACTAGTTCCAAGTATCACTCCTTGTTTTGGTATTTGGCTTGAGATTTGATTTTTAGCTGTCTTTTCAAATGGAGTTTTCATACTTTCAACAGTAGAAGCTAGATTTGAAGCATATTTATCAATTGTGTTTACTACATTATTGGCTATGTCAGTAGCTTTATCTATAATCACTTCATTAGTGATTTCATATTTTACATTCAAACCCTTCTTTTCACTTTCTAGTGCTTGCAGACTATTCATAGATATTGAGATATCAGAACTACTATGTACTTCCAGTATTTTTACTTGCACAGAATGATTTCCAGAGACCGCAGTATATGGTGACTCTAATTTAACAAGACTTTTTGGACTGCTAGTAAACTTAATCTTATTTATTTCCAAATCATCTACATAAAATCCAGCCGTGCCAGATAGGTTAATAGTGGAATGGTTTTGAAATCCAGCATAAATGTTTATTGTATCTTTTTTATTAATAGTTGTTGTAGAATACCAAACATTTGAAAGTATGCTTGCATTGAGAAGAATGTTTGAGGAAGGGGTCTGGGCAGATACGATTGAATAGAATCCAAAAAACAACACCCAAAATAAAACGATAACGGAAACAACTCTATTCTGCATAATTACATTATAGACAGCTTACTGCACTCCTTCAAGCAGAGATAGATGCATGGTGATGAAGTATTATTTAACAAGACTTTAAGGCTATTGACACTTAGTGATACTAGGTGTATTGTATTTGTAATACAATGATTAAAAATCCCATCAAAAGGAAATATAGGGGATTAGTTATCTTAGTTGGTGGAATTATTTATATAAAAAGAAAATCAAAGATATGAACCCACATCATGAAGAAATACTTAATTCTATAACTGGAGAATTCCCAACAAAGGTAGAAGAAATAAAAGAATTACCAAAAGTAGAGCCCCCAGTCAGTGAGACTTATCTTTTTAGTCTTTGTGAGGGAGATGAGGGAATGATGGAGCTATTTGATGAAATGATTGAATATTTTTATAGATATACAAAAGATGTTTGTGTACAAGAAAGTTTGATAAAACAAGATTTACAAGAAAACCTTGAAGAAATAAAATCCAGAGATGCAGCCAGAAGTGCTTTGCACGACGCCATGATTGATTCAGTCAAGATATTCGTGAGAAACCTCCGTGCAAGGGGTCGAGATGTTTCGTGGGTGGAATCAATTGACAGAAGAGGAAGAACAGGGTATGCTAACTTAGCTCTTTTGACTACATTCCACGACTTATTGGCCTTAAATAGAGCCAAATAACATGGAGGGTCCAATGAAAGACAGGGAATCCGCGATCCTCATGTATGCGGCCCTTGGAATAGAAGAAATGAGTGGTGTCTCTCAAACTCGACTTGAAGAAATTCAGACAGAGAAGAGGGAAATCGAAAGAGAGCTCGGTTTGTCATCGAATGAGATTATCATCGAGGCAAGCAAGCTGACCACGAGGTAATTCTCGATACTCCCACCGTACTACGGATAGGGAGTTTTTTTTATTTGGTATTAAATAAAAAAACCGCCAGAGCATAACGCTCTAGCGGTCAGACATGAACAATTCCATCTAAGAAGCCCAACTCGATCGCTTCTTCTGCGCTCAACTCCTTGTCTCCTTCGATGAATCCCTCGAGTATTGCTCGATCCTTGAAATGGCTTCTCTTGAGAAGAATCTGAATCATTAACTCGCGATTAGCCGCTGCCACGGGTTGATATCCTCTGAACCATTTTTGCTGCATTGCCAGATACTCTACTTCATCAGTGTCGTATCTAACAGTAGCAGTGAAATTGATTCCCTCTGGGTTGTGAATCTGGAGGATAGCATTTGGGTGAGCCAATCTCATGCTGCATCCTTGTAGTGCCATGAATGCGGCAGATCTGGCGATCTCGTTGACATATCCAACAACTCTATTACGCGAACGCGCAAATGAGCTGCAAAGATCAATACCTGAGTTGAAGCTTCCCCCCCCGCTGTCGACAGTCCAAAGAATATCACCGTCGGTTTTCTGGAGTTCCTCCAGAGTACCGAGTACTGGCACTGTTCTTAGTTGGGTGATATGCCCGATTGACTGCAGGTGTCGCTCAGGTGGTATTTGTCGAACGAGGTCGCGGAAGATTACTTCCGTATCCGTGTTCATAGGTCCTGTTTGTTGAGGGAAAAGTACTTGATTAATTGAGTGTTCTGTAGTACAATATATCATGTAATATTTATAAGTCAAGTTAAATAAACATGGGAAATCAAGAATATAATGCAAAGGCAGAAGCCATAATGACTCCAGAAGAGAAAGCTTTAAGTCAAGAACGATTTAATGAATTGATGAACAATACATTTGCAGGTGAAATAGTTTATCGCGATGAAAGTGTTCATGTTTTTAAAAGCATTAAAGAGTTAACAGATTATCTTGCCACAAAGAACGATCCTGCCAACAGACCATAAATAAAATACTCCCCTCGGGGAGTTTTTTATTTGGTATACTATTAATATATGGTAAACGAATCTGGATCTTTTTCTAATCCGCACGAGGAACTCGCATATTTGCGTTCAAAAGTTTTGGAGACTGAGAAACGTTTAGAGCGTTTTGGTGTGGATAAATCCAGAGAAGAAATAGTGAAGATTTCTATAGAAGATTATAAGAATGAAGTTTTACCTAATCTCACTCCAGCCAATCATGCTCAAGCTGAAAATCAAGCCAATATAGTTGGGAGTTTAGAAGAGCAAAGACAATTAAGTGAGATGATGAAGATGACTGAATCTAAAGGAATGCTGAGTGCACTTGCCACAATAGAAAAGATGAAAGGTTGGAAACTTGAGGATGATTTCCATGATTTCCTTGTTGATTTGATAGCCAAAGGTTTACCATTCAAAGGTATAAAAGAAACTGGACCAGAGTACAAAGCTCTTCATATGAATTTATATGAAATTGTTTTACCTAAGACAGAGACAACAGAAAAACCGTTTGCAGAAATTATTAAGAGTATGGAGCAGTTGTATGCAGGTTTTTTGTCTATTGCCAGCGAACAAAAAACAGAAACTGATTATATGGTTTTTGAGATTGCGAATCCGGAAGGTCAAGAGGATGCCAATGTCTTTGTTTCTGTCCCAACAGATAGAAAGATTTTATTTGAAAAACAAGTTCTTTCTGTTTTTCCTAATGCAAGATTAATATTAAAAGAGAAGGACTATAATATTTTTAGTACTACTGGTGTATCTCTTGGTTCAAGCCTAAGGTTAAAGGAATCTCCAGCCCTGCCTTTATTAACTTCAGAGTCCTTTGGAGAGGATCCAATGAACATGATTCTGAGTGCCTTTTCCAAAATTCCCAAAATTGGTTATGGAGCTGCATTGCAAATCATTTTTAAGCCGAGAGGAAAGTACTATTCTGAAAAGTTTTCAAAAGCTTTGGATAAAATTAAGAAGGGCGAGAACCCAAAGGATGTGCTCAAGGAAGAATCATTTGCTTCTGAATTTGGAAGTACCTTAAAAGATTTCGTTTTTTCTTCGAAACCGAAATCCAAAGAAGAGAAAGAAAAGGAAAAGTCTCAGAATGCTCAGATCAACATCCACATTGCAGAAGCGATTCAAAAGAAGTTAGAGAGCCCCACAGTAGATACAAATATTCGTCTCTTAGCTTCGGCCCAAACTGAAGCAGAGGCCAGGCAGCATTTGGATCAATTCGAATCCGCCTTTAATCAGTTCGAAAATACAGGCAAGAATCATTTTGTATTTGAACGAATAAAAGTGAATAAAGAAAGTGATTTTTATAGAGCCTTTACCTTTAGATTGTTTAGGGAATCAGAAATTATTGCTTTAAATTTAAAAGAGCTTTCAACCATACTGCATTTCCACACTGAAGCTTTAATAGCCAACACCCCACTTACTCAAAATAAGGCCAAGTCGTCTCCTGCACCACATGGACTCATAAATACAGGTACATTTATTGGGGTAAATAATTATCAAGGACAAGAAACTCCTATTTATATGAGTGCAGAAGATAGGTTGAGACATTTATATGTAGTAGGACAGACAGGGACAGGAAAATCTGTATTCTTGAAAAATTTAATTATGGAAGATATACGAAGAGGAGACGGGGTTTGCTTCATTGACCCACATGGTTCAGATATACAAGATATTCTCGCTCTGATTCCAAAAGAAAGATTACCAGATGTAATTTATTTTGATCCCGCTTATATTGAGCGACCGATGGCTCTAAATATGCTTGAGTATGATGCACGATATCCAGAACAAAAAACTGCGGTAGTGAATGAACTTTTAGGTATTTTTAATAAATTATTCGACATGAAAACTGCCGGCGGTCCGATGTTTGAATTGTATTTTAGAAATGCAGTACTACTCACCATAGATGATCCGAATGCTGGTGCGAGTCTGGTTGACGTGTCGAGGATATTTTCCAACAAGGAATACAGAGATCAAAAAATTGCCACATGTAAGAACCCTCTAGTAGTTGAATTTTGGAAGGAAACAGCTCAAAAGGCTGGTGGGGAAGGAAAGTTAGAAAACATGGTTCCTTATATTGTCTCAAAATTTGATAACTTCCTTTCAAACGACATCATGCGTCCAGTCATTGCTCAATCCAAATCAAGCTTTAACTTTAGAGAAGTGATGGACAACAAAAAGATTCTTTTGGTTAATCTTTCTAAGGGTCGACTAGGGGAACTAAATGCAAACCTTATTGGGTTAATTCTTGTGGGTAAGATACTCATGGCCGCGCTTTCAAGAGCGGATAGTCACGGTGTGAATTTTCCTCCATTCTATTTGTATATAGATGAATTCCAAAATGTCACCAGTGACTCCATAGCATCTATTCTTTCTGAAGCTCGCAAGTATAAGTTATCTCTAAATGTGGCTCATCAATTTATAAAACAATTAAAAGATGAAATACGTGATGCGGTGTTTGGAAACGTAGGTTCGATGGCTATCTTTAGAGTGGGTTCAGAAGATGCTGAATTTCTAGAAAAACAATTGTCTCCAGTTTTTTCTGCTATGGATATTCAAAATATAGACAACCTAAATGCTTATGTGAAGATATTGTCGAATGGTATTCCTCAAATTCCTTTTAATATTAGTATTACTTATCCTCCTCGAACAGAAGAAGGTAAACAAAACGCAGAGATACTCAAGCAGATGTCATATCTGAAATATGGAGGCGACAGAGCAGAAATCGAAGAAGCTATAAGGAAGAAGTTCGAAAAACCACCTAAGCCTGAAATAATATAGAAAAAAGGTAGTCAGTTGACTACCTTCATGTTAGCGATCATGTTCACGCTCCCACCTGTCCATCCAACCCTCACGTGGGCTAGGAGAGACCGTGCGCTCACCAGAAGTTGCTACTTGAGGTTTATCTTCCACGAATACTTCGTGTGAATGTTCATCCTCACGAGCACGACGTTTTCTCTCGGCACTCTCTTCGCTTCGTTGAATCATGACCTTGAGGTCATAATCAATGAATTTTTCTCTCAAATTTGCGATAGCATTGGGCAACATACCCGTCTGCATACGCAGTTCTTCGAGCACGAAGTCGAGAGCCTTACTGAGATCAAGGCGCCTTTCCTTCGCTATTCTTCGCATGTCTTCTGCAATACCATCAAGCTGAGGGTTTGGTTCTACCCGAGTGACCATTTCCTCCTCCCTTGGTTCTTGCTCAAACACATCGAGCTGGTCTGGATTTGATAATACCATACTAATTAGTTAGTTTGTCAATATTAAACAAATAATTCATCTATAACCTTTTTAACTAATGCACCATCAGCCTTACCCTTAAGCTCCTTCATAATACCTCCCATAAACTGATTCTTGGCAGTTGGTTCTGGATTTAATTCTACTTTTTTTACAGATACATAATTCTGTATTTCTTCTTCTGACATTTGAGTGGGGAGCATTTGCATGAGAACTGCGAGTTCTGCTTTTTCTGCTTCTGCGAGATCTTGTCTGTTTCCTTTCTCAAATTGCTCTATAGAATCCTTGCGTTGTTTAACTTGTCGCCCGATTATCTGGAGAGCATCTTCATCAGAAAGAATTTCATCTGGCTTTCGTTTCTTGGCTACTAGTTCATTAGTAAAGGCAGTAACTAGACCTCTGAGCACTCCTAATTTAACTGTATCTTTGGCTAGCATGGCGACCTTTATTTGGTCTCTTATATCTGTTTGTATCATGGGTTTATGATAGCATATTGGATATGTCTATAGCAGTTCTCACGGTCATAGTGCTCTGCGTTGCTGCATATTTTTGGTTAAAGTAAATCTGATATAATGCTTCTATGTCAGCAACACTAATCGCTCTAATAATACTTATTGGGCTAGTACTTTTTTTGATTTGGAAGATGGGTCAAAAGCCAGAAGATACTGATAACAAAAGCCTCAGTCTTCTCCTCCAACAGATGGATAATCTTTCTCGTTCTGTAGACAGCAAGTTAGGGAAAGGGCAAGAAACAATGTCAGATTTTATGAATACTCAATCAGATCAAGCTCAGAGATTAATGAGTACTATTACTAAACAAATTTCGGATCAACTAATAGAAGTTGTTAAAGGAGTTAGTGAGACCAAGGAATCAACAAAACAAGTTTTTACAATAGCCGAGCAATTAAATAATTTGGAAAAAGTTCTAAAGAACCAGAAGCAACGTGGTAATTTGGGGGAAGCATCCCTTGAGTTGGTGATGAGTAATATTTTGCCTCCCACAGCATATAAAATGCAATTTGATTTTCCAAACGGTGATACGGTCGATGCCATTATTATGACTAAAGAAGGTTTTATCCCGGTTGATGCCAAGTTTCCATTAGAAAATTACACTCGTCTACATAATGAAAAAGATGACGTAAGAAGAGAAGAATTTGAAGAAGCTTTTAAGAAAGATTTAAAGAAACGGATTGACGAAACTTCTAAATATATTCGTCCAAAGGACGGGACACTTCCATTTGCTTTTATGTATATTCCCGCAGAAAGTATATATTACGATTTATTGAATGATGGTGTTGGAGCAGTAAATACACGTAATCTAATTGAATATGCTCAAAACGATCGAAAGGTTATTATTGTTTCTCCAACAACTTTTGCTGCTTACTTACAATCAGTTTTATATGGTTTTAAGGCTTTCAAAATTGAAGAACAAGCGAAAGATATTGCTAAAAACGTGGAAGCTCTTGGGCGTCACATAAAAGCCTATGATGATTTTTACAAAAAACTAGGTAATTCCTTATCAACTACGGTTAATCATTATATGGCTGGAGGTAAAGAGTTAGTAAAAATTGATAGAGATGTTTTAAAGATTACTGGGGAAGCCCCAGGAATAGAAGTTCTTTCAATTGACAAGCCTAATATCGAATAGTATTTTGAAAGCAGAAGGGTAACCATTTTCAGTGAGGGTCACTTGTATACGTACCAAAAACTCAACAGACTGGCGTTGGTACTCGGCATTATTTCACTGGTGTTGACTTGGGCTGGACACCACTACGCTCTGTTTAGCTCACTGCTCTACGTTCTTATTGTTGTTCAATTAGCTGGGGGGACGCTTGGTTGTGCCCTCATGGCCCATGACATGAAGAAAGAGTTCGAGAAGATTCCTGGATGGAAGCCACCGACCAAGTAGTCGGTGTTTTTTCTTGCAAAATTATGAACTTTAGGTAGAATATACACCCTATATGGCTGAAGCAAAAACAACTAAACCAAAGGCAACAAAAGCAGCCCCTAAGGCAGCTCCAAAGGCCCCAAAAGCCCCTAAAACAGCATCTAATGCTGACTTCGCAGTATTCGCCACCGGAGGTAAACAATACCGTGTTTCTGTGGGTGATTCAGTAAAAATTGAGAAGATAATTGGTGAATACAAAGAAGGGGATAAACTTACTTTCAATGATGTCCTTCTTGTAGATAATGGTTCTACAGAAGCTACAATCGGCACCCCGTTTATTACTGGTGCAAGTGTTAATGCTACTCTAAAAAAAATTGGACGTTATCCAACCATTGATGTCATCAAGTTCAAACAGAAGTCTCGATACTTTAAGAAAAACGGTCACCGCCAGCCATATTTTGAGGTTACTATTGATTCAATAAAATAAAAATACAAAATAAAATTGCGAGCTAAATCACTCTCGAAATTTTATTTTGTATTTTTATTTTACTTAGTGCGGTGTAAAAAGGCGTTTTTGAGGGTGTCTGGGTCTGCGTATTCGAGTTCAGCGCCAGTGGAAAGGCCGCGACCGAGCATGGTGATAGAGAACGGTGATTCTCTGTAAATATCTTTGATGAAGTCTGCAGTGTTTTCTCCTTCAGCGTTCGCATTCATGGCAAGTATGATTTCTTTTAGAGTTTTCTTTTTATTTTCAATACACTTTTTTAATTCATTTATTTTGATTCTCTTTTCTGGTTCTTTCTCAAGGATAGGAAGTGAACCACCTAAAACAAAATAGTAGCCTTTATAACTTCCACTTCGTTCAATTGCTTCTAGGTCTATATCTCGAGGAACAATCATAAGCATTGAATGGTCTCTTGTATCGTTCTCACATATAGAACAGAGATGTGAACTTGAACCATTCTTCGCATAAAACCTGTGACATTCACCACATTGAATAATTTCTTTTTTAATATCTTGAATAGAACGAATCAAATCATCCGTATAACCATTGTTTCTAGATAATAAAAAATATACAAACCTTTTGGCTTGTCTTGGTCCAATGCCTGGGAACTTCCCGAATATTTCAGCTAGTCGATCAATAGAATTCATTTTAGAAATTTTTAAACTCTTCGTCTGCCTTGCCGTAATTTGAATAATCAATTTCAACAAACATGCCTTTGCGTGCATGGAAGTCCAAGTTCACCTCTCCAAGCGGGCCATTTCTGTGCTTGGCTATGATGATTTGTTTGCGCTGTACTTCTTTTGTTTTACCACTCTCATCTCTTATATCTTCATTTTCTGCATGAATAAACATCACCAAGTCCGCATCCTGTTCAATAGAACCAGAGTCTCTTAGGTCTGAAAGTTTTGGTTTACCACCTCTGGTCTCAACCGCACGAGAAAGCTGTGAGAGAGCTATGACAGGGATATCTAGTTCACGAGCGAGGTGTTTGAGTGAGCGAGAAATTTCAGTCACTTGTTGAACCATTGAATCAGACTGTTTGGTGGTTGTTGGAGCCATGAGTTGAAGATAGTCAACTATTAGCAGTTTCAATCCCTTCTCGATTTTGAGTTTTCTGGCTGCAGATCGCATTTTGAGGATAGTGTTGCCGGCTTGGTCATCAATATAAATAGGAGTACGAGAGAGGTCATCGAGGGCATCACGAATATTCTTGAAAGTATCTTCTCTCCAGGTACCATGCTGGGTTCTCACACCCTTTCTTATAACTGATTGGTCAGTACCAGATTGGGCAGAAACAATTCTATCTACAAGCTGGTCAGCGCTCATTTCAAGAGAGAAAATACCAACCGGAGTTCCATACTGGCTGGCTGTTCTGCGGGCAATATCAAGAGCCAAAGCAGTTTTACCAACCGATGGCCGAGCAGCGAGAATAATAAGATCTGATTTTTGAAATCCACCAAGGATATCATCAAGAGCCTTGAATCCAGTAGGTACTCCACGAAGTTCGTGTTCAGCACTAGAAAGTTTTTCGAATCTTTCATATGCTTCCCCAAGCAAAGGAACTAATTCCTTAAACTTTCCTCCACCAGTAAAGTGTTGAGTAATATCAAAAACTCTTTTTTCTGCATGGTCGAGTATTTCTTCAAGTTCACCCGCCTCATTAAATCCAAGATGAGAGAGAAACTCTGATGCTTCAATCAATTCTCGCATCATAAATTTTTTCATCACTATTTCTGCATAGTGCTTCACATTGGCAGAAGAGGGGACCATAGAAGTTAATTCTGTAAGGAAAGTATTTCCTCCTATTCTATCCAAGAGATCCTTTTCTTTTAGCTTTGTAGATAGGGATAGAAAATCTATTGGTTCATGCTTACTAAATAATTCAAGCATGTTCTCAAACACAATACGATTCTTCTCAAAGTAAAATGAACGGGGTGTGACTATATCCATGATTTCATATATAGAATCAGGGCGAAGCATAATAGAACCAAGAAGAGCCATTTCTGCTTCAAGGGATTGTGGAGGAATGCGAAGTTTGAGTTTGTCCACTTCGGAAATTTTCGTATAAGCCATGCCCATATGCTATCAGTGCAACGGATAAGAGCAAACTAGTAGAAGTTAAAAACTACTGTATAAGTTGGGGATAGTATTTCCTAAGCTTTTTCCAAAATTTGTCCAGAGTCTGTATCCTTAATTATGTAGCCTTTTGACTCGATTTTTAGCCTTAATTCGTCTGATTTTTCAAAGTCTCTCTTATTCCTAGCCTCAACTCTTTCCTTCATCAGAGCGAGAATATCCTCAGGTATTACCTCTACTCCAAACTCGTTGTATTCGAAGTTTAAACCTAAAACTTGATCAAAATCCAACAAAGTGGCGCGTTTATCCTGGGGTAAGATATTTTCATCTTTCACTAGTTTCCATACTATAGCCAGTGCTTCTGGGGTGTTTAAGTCATTTGAAAGCACTTCTATAAATTCCTTTTTATAATTTTGTTCTGTGCTTCCACCAAGAGGCAAGGTAGAAAAGAATTCTTTTAATTTTCTATAAGCATTTTGAGAGGCTTCTAGTGATTCTTTGGAAAAATTCATAAGAGAACGATAGTGAGATCCAATGAAAAAGAATCTAAGAGCATATGGTGAGACTCCACTTGATATAGTTTCTCTGATGGTTTGGAAGTTACCTAAACTTTTAGACATCTTTTCTGAATTTGTATTAAGAAATCCTGTGTGGAGCCAATATTTCACGAAAGGCTTTTTCCCTGAGACAGATTCCATTTGAGCAATTTCTGCT
This sequence comes from uncultured Candidatus Saccharibacteria bacterium, assembly GCA_964349945.1. Taxonomy (GTDB): domain Bacteria; phylum Patescibacteriota; class Minisyncoccia; order Phycocordibacterales; family Zambryskibacteraceae; genus JAIFWN01. The sequence continues at coordinate 194,303 of CAYGIH010000001.1, forward strand.
TCATGATGAGGAAATATCAAATCAATAGCACCTCCATGCAAATCGTATTGTGGTCCAAATTCCTGCTCGGTTATGGCAGTATCTTCTATGTGCCACCCCGGTCTACCATCACCTAATTCTGTTGACCAGAATGGTTCACCCTCTTTCTTAAATTTCCAAAGACAAAAATCACTATAATTAATTTTCTCTGGATTATCATCTATCCTTGAAACAGCGTCGTTTTCTTCGAATGTAGAACGTCCAGACAATTTGCCATAGTCATCAAATTTTTTAGTATTAAAGTAATATCCATCTGAAATCTTATAAGCAATTTCTTTGTCTACTAATCTCTTAACCTGGCTGACGATGTTGTCTATATAATCATGAGCTCGGGCGTACTTGGTCACATTTGTGTTACCAAGTGTTGTCATATCTTCTATATAATATTTCTCATATTCGCTTGCGAGTTCTTCTGGTTTAATACCTTTCTCTTTGGCACGTTTAATAATTTTGTCATCTATATCAGTTATGTTTTGTAAATAGTTCACATTAAAGCCTGAATATTTAAAGAAGCGTGCAAGGATATCAAATTGAGTATAGGTTTTAGCATGTCCAAGATGAGAATAGTCAAAAACAGTTGGACCGCAGACAAACATTCTTACCGTTTTGTTGTCTGACGGATTAAAATCTTCAATTTTTCTTCCTAAAGTATTAAAAAGACGAATCATTTCGGTGCGATGGCAAGATAACCAAGCCATACGAGGGCAAGGCCTACCATAATACTGGTGACTAGATTAAGTATTGTGACTAATTTCATCAAACTATTGTCTTTTATTCGAAGTAGGGAATTATTAGTTTCTCTGAGTTCTTCTACTGACTCAGTAAGACTGTGAACAGCCAAATCAATTTTTTTATATTCTTCTGTTACTCCTGAAAGTGAAAATTGAAACTCGTCTCCAAATAATTTCTCTGCACTTTTTTCTAGTGTCTTAAAGGCTTCGTTGTAGGGGAGGGAAACTTTTTTAAAATCCAAAAGGTGTCTGGATACTTGAGATAATGAAAAAACCATTTTCTTCTCATTACCCTTAAAAATTTGAGATTCAATTTCTTTTATCCAATCACCTATATCCGAGAGTTGTCCTAATATGCTTTTGGAAAGCTCTCTAAGGATCCCAAAGAATACAACATCTCTGGGATCTCCGGGTGCGTGTTTCTCAAGAATTGAATTTACCTCAAGTCTTTTTGCAAAGGTATCTATAGCATCTATTTGCTCATATCTTGTTGTTATTACAAAATCTTTTCCCACAATAAAATCGACCTCTTGGTTCTCTCGAAGTTTGGTGGATTTGTTTAAGGAAGGGAAGTGAAGGGCAAGAAAGACATAATTGCGTCTTGATTCAATATGATGCTTGGATGAAGGTAAAATAAGTTCTCTGGCCACCAGTGGATCTATGTTGTATTCTCTAACTACTTCGTCTATCTCTTCTTTTGTAGGTAAAACGAGATCTACCCAAGTTGATGTTTTATATTTAAATACACTTTTCATATAAAAAGTATAACATGCTAGGAGTATCCAGTTTACACAGTTTGTAAGGAATGAGATAATCAATATTCAATGGATTCAAATTTAAAGCGTAGCCCAAAAATATTTCTAGCTTTCATTCTAGGAGCATTAATTTTTGCTTGGGGGTATCACGATGGGAAAAATTCAGTAGTCTCATCAAACTCTTCGCCGTCTGTGGCTAATATGAATGATGGTAAGCCAGTAACAGTTGATTTTGCTCCATATTGGAAGGCGTGGAATATTTTAAATGATAAATATGTCTCAACTGCAACTTCGAGTAAAGATGTGACTGATCAAGAAAAGGTGTGGGGCTCTATTCAAGGTCTGGCTTCCTCACTTGGTGATCCGTATACAGTTTTCTTCCCCCCTGTTCAATCAGAGCAATTTGCCCAAGATATTAGGGGGAACTTTGAGGGTGTAGGTATGGAAGTTGTGGCTAAAGATGGTGCACTTGTGGTTATTGCACCGCTTAAAGGCAGTCCAGCTGAACGAGCGGGCCTTCTCCCTGGTGATAGGATTCTCAAGATTGATGATAAGGAGACTGTCGGTTTAATAACAGAAGATGCGGTGAAATTAATTCGTGGCCCGAGGGGAACTGTTGTAAATTTTAGTGTTGCTCGTGCTGGTCGTAAACAAGCCCTGGAAATAAAGGTTACAAGGGAAGTTATTGATATCCCCACCATTGCAACTAAGAATTTGGACGGAGGAATATTTAAAATTGATTTGTACAGTTTCACCGCTGCTTCTCCTAACTTGTTTAGAGGAGCACTTCGAGAATTCGTTGAGTCAGGTAGTGATAAACTAATACTGGATTTGAGAGGAAATCCTGGAGGATATTTGGAGGCTGCCATAGATATGGCCAGCTGGTTCCTTCCATCAGGCAAGGTTGTGGTCAGAGAGAGTTTTGGAGACGCAAAGGAAGAAACTGTTTATAGGTCTAAGGGCTATGATGTTTTTCCGGATAATTTGAAATTTGTCATTTTAGTTGATGAAGGTTCAGCTTCAGCTTCAGAAATTCTCGCAGGAGCATTATCTGAACACCATAAAGCTATTTTGGTTGGAGAAAAAACTTTCGGTAAGGGTTCTGTACAGGAATTGGTTGATATTACGCCAAAGACTTCACTTAAAGTGACTATTGCCAGATGGTTTACACCAGAGGGTGTTTCTATATCTAAGCAGGGAATTACTCCAGAATATGTAGTGAAGCGAACGGAGGAGGATATGAAGGCGAACAAGGATCTCCAACTCAATAAAGCCATAGAGATACTAAATAAGTAATTTGTGCTAATTTAATGGTATGAAAGTCATCCTTCTAAAGGATATAAAAGGGGTGGGTAGGAAATACGAAGAGAAGAATGTGTCCGATGGACATGCATTAAATTTTCTAATACCAAATAAAATGGCAGTTAGTGTCAGTGCCAATTCTGCAGAACAAATAAAACAACTCAAAGCACGAGAGGAGCAAAAGAAAGCAGGTCACAGCAAAAGGCTTCAAGAGAATTTGTTCAAACTTAAGGATTTGGAACTAGTGATTAAAACTAATGCGAATGAAAAGAATCATCTCTTTGCTTCACTCACTAAAGAAAAAATTTCTCAATATTTATTAAAGGACAAAGGTATAGAAATTCCAGCGGAATACATCATTCTTGAAAATCCAATAAAAGAAATCGGCACATATTCTGTACCGGTTTCAGTTGATTCTATTAAACACGAGTTTGTTATGCAGGTAGAACGTGGACAATCTTCTTCAAAATAACTTTATTATCAAAGTGCATTTTGCGTTTGTAGCCAAGCTTTACTTCTCCGGCTTTGAGAGCGAATAAAGTGTGATCTTTACCCATCCCTACATTTCTCCCTGGGAGAACATCTGTGCCTCTCTGACGGATGATAACTGAGCCAACCTTGGCAAATGAGCCAGGTGAAAGCTTTACTCCAAGGTATTTTGGATTTGAATCTCGGCCGTTTTTTGTTGTTCCTGCGGACTTTTTATGTGCCATTTGGTTGTATAATTAGCGTGTATGAGTATACCTAATCCCCAAGGCGAAATCAACCCCCTTAAAGTAGAAATTGTATCTTACACTGAAGATGGTCATATAGAGCAAAAAACAGGCTTTAAATGGTTGTATTGGGCAATGGGGATAGTTCTTTCAGTAGCATTAATATTTGGAATCTATGTATTGGCCAACATAAAAACACCCAATGTCACTATAGAGATGACGAAGTGAGCTTTTCATGCGAAAATAGAATAAATGGCTATTCTGAAGCACAAAAATGCTGGTTTTAGGCGCACTCTTTCTTTGGGGTGGTTTCTGGCATATAGGCAGGTAAGACGCTCTAGCTTCGCTACTACCGCTCTTATTGTGTTTGTGATGACTTTGACATTTTTGAATCTCGTAGTTGTTCGTGGGGTACTAGTTGGCCTCATTCAAGGGTCAACTGATGTTTATAAAAAGGCCTATGCTGGTGACATAATTGTTTCCACTCTTCCAAAGAAAGATTTTATAGAGAATAGTTCAAACATAGAGAATATTATTTCAAATCTACCTTGGGTTGAAAGTTATTCTCCTAGGTATGCAAAGGGTGGCAGTGTTGAAGCAGAATACAATATTAGAATTAAAGACACAGACGCGAAGAATATTACGAGTGGAGTATTTACCGGTATTAATCCAAGTAAAGAAGACGCAACCACCAATTTGTCCTCAAAGATGATTGAGGGTCAATATCTAAATGAAGCAGACACAGACAGTATTATGATTGGCTCAACTCTTCTTAAGAAATATACCCCAGTAGATGCTCCTGGACTTTCAATGCTTGAGAGAGTAAATGTTGGTGACAAGGTAAGAATCACGGTTAACGGTAATACTAAAGAGGTGACTCTAAAGGGAGTAGTGAAAAGCAAAGTGAATCAGGTAGATATGAGAATATTTATGCTTGATAGCGCCCTCAGACCATTGATTGATAGAAATGACTATAATGTTTCAGAAATTGCAATAAAGTTAAAACCTCGCGCTGATGTTTTGTTTGTAAAGGATGCTTTAATAAAAAGTGGGGTAGGGGAGACAGCCAGAGTTCAAACCTCAGATGAAGCTCTTCCAAGTTTTTTAATTGATATAAAAAATACTTTTGGCCTTCTTGGAAATGTTATTGGTTCTATTGGTTTGGTTGTTGCCTCAATCACTATTTTTATTGTGATTTTTATTAATGCCATTACACGCCGCAAATATATAGGTATTATGAAAGGTATTGGTATTAATTCTGGGGTGATAGAAATCGCCTATGTTTTGCAGTCAATTTTTTATGCGAGCTTGGGGATTATTTTTGGAATGTTGATTCTCTATGGAGTTTTAGTCCCATTCATCATTGCTCACCCAATAAGATTCCCATTTTCAGACGGTATCTTAGTTGCTGAGGTGCCAGCCACATTAATTCGAGCAGTACTACTAATGTTGGCTACATTAGTGGCAGGTTATATCCCAGCAAGGATTGTGGTCAAAGAAAACACCCTTGATGCCATCCTTGGACGAATTAATACCAAACCCAAGAAATGATTGAAGCTAAAAATATAACTAAAAAGTTTGAGAGTGGAGATGGCAGTGAGCTTTTAGCTGTCAATAATGTTTCCTTTAGAATTAATGATGGGGAATTTGTAGCGATCACCGGTCGTTCAGGATCAGGAAAATCTACCCTCATGTATCAATTGGGTTTACTAGATGAGCCAACGAGTGGTCGAGTGATATTAGATGAGACTGATGTGACGGATTATTCTGCAGATGACAAAACAAATATTCGTTTAAATTCTCTTGGATATATTTTTCAAGATTATGCATTATTACCTGAATTAAATGCATTAGAGAATGTTTTGATACCACTTCTGATGCAAGGACTGCCTGAGGAGATGGCATTAGAAAAAGCTGAGAAGTCTCTTGAGAGAATTGGTTTAGGAGACAAATTTTATAATCTTCCTTCGCAACTTTCTGGTGGACAACAACAGCGTGTCGCCATAGCAAGAGCTATTGCTCATGAGCCAAAAATTATTTTTGCTGACGAACCAACAGCCAATCTTGATTCTGAATCATCACTGATAGTGATAAAAAATTTCATCGAACTTAACAAAGAAGGTCAAACAATCCTTATGGTGACACATGAAGCAGAATATGCTGCGATGGCTGATCGAGTCATCACTCTTGTAGATGGAGAAATTTTTAGTGATAAGAAAAATAAGTTATAATAATGAAAATGAAGAATAGATTTGATACATTAATTAGAAAATACTCAAAGAAACAATTGATAATATTGATTGTTGGTTTAGTAGTGGTTGTATATATTGGGTCTAAAATTTATGGCGGTTCGAGGAATATTACTTTTATCCCAGTAGAGCGCGGTTTAATAGAAGAAGAAGTATTAGTGACTGGTAAAACTGAATCTAAAACAGAAGTAAATCTTGGTTTCCAAACTAGTGGCAAGGTTGTTATAGGCTCACCGGATGTTGGTTCTGTAGTTAGTGAAGGGGAAGTTTTGGCACGTTTGGATCAAAGTGACTTAATGGCCAAGATAATGAAAATAGATGCAAATATTAACCAAGCCCAAGTAGAATTAGATTCAACCAAGAGAAAGAGTGTGCTTTCAAATCAATCGGCGGTGAATGGTTTGGTGACCGCTCTCAAAGAGTCATATGTTAAGTCAGATAGTGCTGTTCGTAACAACACGGATCAATTTTTCATAAACCTCACTACATCAGCAATAGACTTTAAACCTTCTTTTATAGACAATGGAGTAACTTACTATGATTCAATTAGTAGAGATTTGAGGGAAAGAATTGTGAATAGCAGGATAAAAGTTCAAACCCTTCTAACTGACTGGCAAAAATCTCAAAGTAAAATAGATACAAATAGTGATTTAGTACCACAAATAAAACTTGCGCAGGATAATCTGAACCAAATAAAAACATATTTGGATTTGGTTTCAATAGCTATTAATTCTCTTTCGCTTTCTGGGCAATCAGATGGTTATGCAAAGTATAATTCAACTATAGATGTATATAAAACAAGCATCTCAAGTGCTCGTAATTCTATACTGACCACTATTTCAAATCTTATTACAGCAGAAGAAAAATACAATAATGCTCCACAAGCCAACAACTCAAATCAGGTTTTTGATGATGTGTTGGTTAGCCAAGCAAAGTTAGATTCATTTAAAGCAGACAGAGCACTCATAGAAGCAGATTTGGCGAAAACAGTTCTACACTCTCCAATAAGTGGGGTAGTGACAAAATCTGAGGCCAAAAGGGGAGAAATAGTGACAGCAGGAAATAGTCTCATTACAGTTATGTCTGAAAATAAACTCCAAATTAAAGCAGATGTATCTGAGATAAATATTTCAAAGGTTAGGGTGGGGAATAGTGTTTCTATTACTTTTGATACAGATCTTTCTAAAACATATCAAGGTAAAATTTCCTACATTGATCCTGCTTCTATTTTAGTTGATGGAGTGGCTACATATAAAGTAACAGTTGATTTTGATAATATTGAACAAATTAAAGATAATCCAATAATCAGAAATGGATTAACTGCCAACTTGAGAATTCAAACTCAAAAGAGGGAAGATGTTCTACGGATTCCAGCATATGCCTTAGAGAAGAAAGCCGAGAAGGTATTTGTTCAGGTTTTAGAGAATAATAAGGTAAAGCCAAGAGAAATTTTAATTGGTTTGAAGGGAAAAGATGGCTTTGTTGAGGTTATTTCTGGTTTGAATGAAGGGGACCAAGTAGAAATAGTGACTAACCAGTAATTAGGTCAAAAATAGGCTGAATCGACTTATACATATATTGTTAAATAATGGCTTGAAATAAGGGTAGAATAGCTGAAATTAGGTCTAAAATACTTGACTTTTCGGTCCTAAGGTGCTAAGCTTATAAGGAATCAGCAAGGGCTGGTTTTTCATTTGGGGGAGCATGACGGAAACGGCGTCCCAAAATTAAAAGTTTACCTTAAAGTTATTTTACAGCTTACGACACTTAGTCTTCTCTTCAGTCTCTCGTCTTCGGCTGCAGCCACCTTACCAGCGTTGCTTCCAGCCACACCGGTTGATGCCACAAAGGTAACCGTTGCTGAGGTAAGAAAGCCCCAAACCAAAGACTTACAAGTCAAAGACTATGCGCCGATCACTGACCCAAAAAACGTAGCCCGTTATGTCAGTGACTATTTCGAAGACATTCCTCTTCTCGCACGTATCGCAGCATGCGAATCCCATAATCGTCAGTATGACAAAAATGGAAATGTGTTAAGAGGGGAGAAGAATCGCCACGATATAGGTGTGATGCAAATCAATGAGTTGTATCACCTCGAAGATTCCTTAGAAAAAAATCTAGACATTTACACCATAGAAGGTAACGTAGCATTTGCTCGTCACATCTATGAGAAACAAGGTGCCAAGCCATGGATGTCCTCATCCGCGTGTTGGTCCAAGTATGTGCAAAAGGAACTAGCAAGGATATAAGAATTACAAAAAACCACAGAGCAATCTGTGTTTTTTTGTTTGCAAAATTAGAACATTTATAGTAATCTTTGTATAGACATTCAACCAAAGGGGGACAAGTGCTGGGTCATCCACTGCTAGGAACCGTTGGTGTGTTCATTTCCAATGGTCCAATTGGTTTTCATGCTGATAAGCGACCTGTTTTTCTCCAAGCTGGAGGGGATAAGGGCTTCGCTTGTGTCATTGAAGAATCTCACCACCCCTTTGGTAACACTTCGAATGAAGTTCGAGCTATTGATGACATCCTCGGCTTTCATCTTATAGAGGTAGACAGAGTTGTTGTCTATGTCGAACATCGAACCATTCGTGTCATTCGTAATCTGGTCGCTGCAGGGATTTCAGGAGAACGTCTCACCATTGTCACATGTACTCATCATCACGATGAAGTAAGAGCTATGGTGGAGACAATGTTTGGTTTGAATCGAGTAGAACTCATCACTGATCAAGTGGAGTGTGGAGGTATGCAGATGATGGGAACGCTCCTTGAGCGTTTCAGGTTTGATCTCTGCCTTCACGACTAGGGGATTAAGGATCTTTCTTGCGCGCCGTATCTGGTGCGCTTTTCTATAAATAATTTATTTAAAATATTTTCATACGATTATAAATATAAGAAATATTTAATTCATATATTCAGTATGGTGTAATGCAGTGCCTGCTCTAGGGAATAGGCATATTGAAGCTATAGGTACGTCGCACAATGTATCTTTGCGACCAATCTAGTCTTGAGAAAACCTAGACCACTTCCCCCATATATAAAATTTTGAAATGACGGCTTGGAGTATTTTTTCTCCTTTTATTTGCATTTAAACTTGAGCCGAGCATTATTGTCCCCGCTCCGAATCGTTTATCAATTTTATCTACAACTTTGAAAACTTTCTGTGATTTCTCACTTTTGACCACTTCCCCGAAAAGGTCGTTTTGAACGCCTGAAGTGAGTCCAGCCAGGGTCACCCCAGATGACCTATATTGAATATTGGGTCTAAAGATCTCTTTAAAGGATACTTCTATAGCCCTCATTATCTCTGAGGGGCTTGTAGAAGGTCGGTCAAGATTAATTTCTCCACGATGGTATCTAAACTCTGCAGTTTTAAGGAAAAAATATATTCTCTTTGGTGCAAGGTGCATCTGTCGTGCACGAGCGCACGCACATTCGACGTGCATAGAAAGTTCGGATAAAATTATTTCTTTATTGTTTGTTTTCATTCCAAACATTCTGGTGTGTTGAATACTTTTTTGATCATCTGATTCGATACTGACTGGATGGACTGATAATCCTCGTAGTTCGTTCCAAGTATCCACATAAGGACGCGCGAGGTTTGTCTCTACCCAATCTTTCGATTTATTTATAAATTCGAGCGCTGTCCTAATACCTAAACTTTGAAGCTTCTGATTTGTTTGCGGACCGATGCCCCAAACTTTGTTTATTGGTAAGTTTTTAAGGAAGTTCTCTATCTCATTTGGTTTTATGACTGTCAGACCATCAGGCTTTCGTGTCTTCGATGCCACCTTGGCCAAGACCTTGGTTGGGGCTATCCCTATGCTGAAAGTCATACCTAATTCACGCTTTAAGTCGGCTTTTAAAGCCTCTCCAATGGCCCAAAATGGCCTTTTAAGGCCTGTTAGGTCCGCAAAGCATTCATCTATGGAGTATTCCTCTACCCTGTCGGTATAGCGTCGCACAATATTGTACATTCTCTCGGCAAATATCCCATAAGCGAAGTAATTTGAATTCACCACTACTACTTGGGGAAAATCTTTTTTTATTTTAAATATAGGCATACCTCGCACCACTCCGAGGGCTTTGGCTTCTTTACTCATGCTTGTGGCTATTCCCCTCTCGTGTCCTGTGACCACCGGTTTTCCTCTTAGGGTGACGTCCAAAGAAACTTCACAAGATGCGAAAAAAGAATCACCATCAACATGTAGAATTGTTTTCTGCATTAATATTTTCTAATGACTGATTTCACCACAGCTTCTACTTGTATTTCTTTCTTACTCTTTTTATCAAATCGTTTGAGGTGATAAGAGTCATCTACAAGGGCGACAATTAAGTCTCCGTTTTTAGGTGTGGCTCCACGGTCCACAATAATTAAATCTCCACGAAGTATACCTTCGTCCTGCATTGAATCTGTTTCTACTCGGAGCATATAAGCTGATTCCATGTTCTCTATAAGGTATTCATCAAGGGTGATGGTGTCATCCATTTCTTCCACAATCACATTCGCAAATCCTGTTTTTATTTGTTCCTTTTTAGTCTCTGCCATCCCCCAATTTTAGCATGGTTAAATTGTTGACAAGGTTTGGGAAAGGTCTATTATCGATATGGGTCTGGGCAACACGCAACATCGACGAGTGTGAAGTGAAGCGGCGAAACCCCGTCCGGTGGGCTAATCAGCTGTTCTGGCGACAGGTACGCCAGTCGAGCGCAACCCGCGCCAGGAAGGCAGAGAAGCTGCCCAGACCCGTAGTTCCCCACTGCTTATGCGGTGGGTTTTTTATTTGGTATTGACTAACTTTGAATTGTATTATATATTCAATTTAGATTCTAGTTCGCCATCCAGTAGCCGGAGGACACATGCTCAGTACATTGAGGAGCTATTTGTTTAAGGAAGAGAAGCGAGTGTGGAGAATCTTTCTAGTAATGATGACTATTGATGTTCTCATCATTATCTTATGGGGTCTCTATGATCAGTCACATCTGCAAACGGACATGATCAAGCTCTCGCATGAAATACTGGGTGGTTGGTGGCTTACTGTCATGATTCTTATCACCATCTATCTAGTCTTTGGTTTCTTCTTTAGTTGGTGGATGACGGATGACGAAAGGTTCATGTTTGGTCCAATGATTCCTCCAGGAGCGTATCTGCTCATGGGTCATGTACCCATTGCTATGGTTGTGGGAGTGCACTGGTATCTGATGTGATGCATTTGAAATACGTAGTGCCCACTATCGCAAGATGGTGGGTTTTTTCGTATTTAACATTCCAATATTCTTGAGAATGTTGGAATGTTGACACCGAAAAATTTAAGGTTTAATATTTTAGTGGGCTGGGGCTCTGTCCCTGCTCGAGGGGAGGATAGAGACTCACGTAATGTTCTGCAGAACAGAAGCGTCAGGAGCTATACAACCCAAGGGATATCCCCCAGTCCACACGTCCACTGTCTTATGATGGTGGGTTTTTTTATTATTAAAAAATCCAAAGTGTTACCTTTGGATACTAGTCTCGCTCGATGATTCTCGGTGGTTTGCCGAGTAAATAGGTTCTGACAAACTGCCAAAGTACGACCACGAGTGAGGCGATGATGATGATTTCGGCATCGCTAGGATACTTGCTCATTGTTGCTCCTTGCTGAGTGTCTACATTGACTCTACAACTTCAATAAAATTTTTTCAAGAAAAAGCCCGATGTTATTCGGGCGTAGGGATACGGTGGTCGACGGATGAAATGTGCACATCACCAGTTTGCTCCTCGGCACGAGTATTCGCATTCTGGCCTGAGAGAGATGGCCTTGGCCGAACAACTGGTTCCCTAACTCCTACTCCATGAGCAGGATCAGCGGGTGGCCGAGGCCTGTTTCTCGGTCTGTGGTTGATGTGGACAACTGAACCATGTTCATCCTTCTTTTTGTATCTGAATGACCATAGCCATATACCAAAGGCACTCAGGATAACCGAAATGAGCACAACAATGAGCCATATGGGCATAATGTCTCCTGTGAGAGGTCTGTCTATGCCTATAATACACTCCCAAAGAGAGATTTCAACACTAATCTATTAAACCTTCCCACCATTTATAGGTGTATTGCATGAAGATATAGATAATGCCGTATACAGGCAAAAGCAAGAAAAAGAGTATTATTTTGACCACTTTCATGCCGAGATTCTATCAGAAATTCTAGTTTCCCCCAACTTGTTTCCCCCAAGCAATAAAGTTCAAGAAATTATCCCAAGTCAATTGAAGAATAGGTGTAAATACATTTGTCCAAATGAAAGTTACTGGTCCACCAATATAGCCCCAGATAGTATTAAAAAGTGTTTGTGCGTACCCAATAGTTTCTTGACCCTGAGGAGAATCTGCTGCTTCAAAAACCGACCAGTCATAAAAATATTTGAGGAGGATAAGAGCAATGATAACTAGAATAATTAAACCGATTATTCCTTGTTGCTTTTTCATACTTAAAGTTTATTAGATAGACGGTAAATACGCAAGCGGGTCAAGGTAGGCTGAAGAGTCAGCAATAGGCACATAGACCTGCTTACAATTTTTACTGGCAGTAAATTGCCTAACTGAAACTCCTTGGGAGGCGAATAATCCAAGATGCAGATGTTGTCCAGTAGAAAACCCAGAACCAAACATTCCTGGTGCTCCACCGGACAAACCTATTACATCCCCAGTGTTCACTCGCTGGCCAGTGAACACTCTAGATGCAGATAAGTGTCCATAAACAGTTGATAGACCATTGTCATGTTTAATGAGAATCCATCGACCATACGAATAACATCCTCGTTGCTCATCTGTATTTCCTGTTCCTGTGATAGTGCCAGAAAGAGCCGCTCTAACTGGTGTCCCCATTGTGGCTCTAAAATCAATACCATTGTGTGATCCAGAAGCATAAAGCCTTGAAGCACCGACGGTTTTACCAAATTTTTGGGTTAAAAATACTTTGTCGAGTGGCCACGAAAGCACCCCTGGTTTTTTTGAAGGCAAGAGGCTTGGGTCAATGGCTATTTTGAGTTGAGACTCGTATGCATAGAGTTCCTCCTCAAATTGTTTTTCTCTCGCTCGATTGTCAGCCAGAAGTTTCTGATATATCGCTTCTTGGTTTTTGGTAATTGCCAATAACTCCGCTTTTGATTTTTTGTTTATATCTACAGATTGCTTCTGTACTGCAAGGTCTTCTTTCAAATTCACTAATTCAGTTTTCTTCTTTGTTTTCTGATTTAGTTGAGCATCAAGTTCTATATTTGCTTGTTCCAAGGTTGCCATCTCGTTTTTTAATGAGTTTTGCAGATTATCTAGTGAGTCCACGTCCTTCCATACATCGCTCAAACTACCTGATTCTAGAAAGATAGAAGCTATCGACCTGCTCTCAGCTTCAGAAATTCTACGGATAGCAGAGGCGATAGCTTTACTATGTATGCTTATTTGATTTTCTTGGTCTTTTATCTTTTCACTGATTTGGCTTATGGATAAATTTGTAGAATAAATTTTATTTTCTGTGGCCTTTAGGTCTGTAGAGAGTTTTTTTTGAGTAGTGTCCAACACTTTGATAGTAGAGTTTAGAGTCGCTTCCTTTTGGGCGGTCTCTATAAGTTGTTGCTCAAGCTTTTGACTTTCTGCTTTTAATTGCTCAAGTTCTGGTTTTTTGGCATCTATTTTCTGCTGTAGGTCCTCAATAAGTCCTGCTCTTGATACAAAAGGTATAAATATAAATAAGAGCGCTATTATAAATATTTTTTTCATTATAGTAGTTCAATCGCTTTTTCGACTCTCTTTCTTGATTCTTCGACTCCAAGTATTTTTATAAGAATAAGCGGGCTCGGAGACTTCTCTTGACCAGAAAGGGCATAGCGAAGTGGCCACAGTACATTTCCCTTCCCCATTTCCTCTGCATATTTCATAATCCCCTTTTCATCATTCAACATACTTATAACTTGTCCCAAATGTTTCTTTGCTTCTGTTTTATTAGAATCCTTCCATGCAATTTTTTCTACATCAAGTTCAGGTTCACTGGTACTATCAAAATCCTTAGCAATTAATTTTATTTGCTCTTCTTCTGGCAATAACTTTATATGCTCTTTATTTATCCAATCAAGTTTCTTAGTATCAAAAATTGCTCCTCCTTTATGAACTCTCTCCATACTGAATTCTTTTATAAGTTCATCTAAAGTAAAAATTTCTTTGTCAGTTCCTGGATTCCAACCCAAGAGTGCGAGGTAGTTTAATAATGCGTTAGGCTGATAACCTTGATTTTTATAAGTATCTACCCAGACTATAGCTCCATGCTTTCGCTTTGAAAGCTTGGCTCTGTCGGAGTCTAGGATAAGAGGAAGATGCGCATAAATAGGTCTTGATGCTTCTATTGCTTCTTGTATAAGGATTTGCCTTGGTGTATTCGATAGGTGTTCTTCTCCACGGATGACATGAGTAATACCCATAAGGAAATCATCAATCACTACAGATAAATGATACAAGGGCTCATCCACACTACGGGCAATAACAAAATCTTTTAATTCTGTGGTATCGAATTCAATTTGTCCTCGAATAAGATCATCAAAAACAATTTTTTTATTTGGATTTTTAAATCGAATAACTTCTGGACGCTGTCCTTCCTCAACCACATCTTCTTTAGAAAGATAAGCACTTCCATTATCAAGCATCTTTTGTAGATATGACTTATAAATGTCAGTTCTTTCTGATTGTCTATAGAATTCGTCGTGTTGAAGTTCAAGCCACTTAAAGCAATTCATAATATCATCTTCAAATTCCTTAGTAGATCTTTCTTTGTCTGTGTCTTCGATTCTTAGAATATATTTACCATTTTGGCTACGAGCAAAAAGATAATTAAAAAGCGCGGTTCTAGCTCCACCAACGTGTAAGTTACCAGTTGGTGATGGGGCCATTCTCACTACAATTTGTTTATTTGTATTCATATATTTATCCCACAAGGGCAATGACTACTCCGACTGCAGCGAATACAACACTAATAACCCAATATCTCATAACTATTTTCTCTCTGGACCATCCAATAGCCTGAAAATGGTGATGAAGTGGAGCTAGTCTAAACACTCTTTTCCCATTTCTAAATTTATATGAAATTATTTGAACAATTACTGAAAATGAAGTTGCCACAAGAGGAATTGCGATGATGGGTAAAATTAAGGTTGAGTTAGTAAGGAAGGCAATAACAGAAAGGGTGATAGTTAATCCCAGCATACCAGTCTCACCCATATAAAACCTTGCAGGTGGAATATTAAACCAAAGAAAGGCTAAGATAGCACCAGTTAATGCTCCACAGAAAGCTGAAATATCAATTTGATTATGTACAAAGGCTATAACTGCGAAGGCTCCAAAAATAGAAGCCAAAACTCCCCCAGCCAAACCATCAATACCATCTATAACACTAGTAGAAAAAGTAGCCAGCATAACAACAACAAAAAACGGTATAAACCAAAGACCAAGGTCTATATCTCTCCAAAATGGTACATGAATAGAAGACATTCCCAATTTGTTATAAAACCAAAAGCCTATGGCAGTTCCTATTAATGCTATTAATAGAATTTTTATTTTTCTATAGGCCACATTATCTTTGGCATAATTCCCCTTGCCCAATATTTGAAAAGCATCATCAACAAGCCCAAGTAATGCTCCAAAAATGAGAGTGGCTAATGGGATGAGAGTTTGTTCACGACTCAAATAACTCAATTTTGTTGTAATGTCAGTTGGCCAGATTATGGATAAAAGATATACACCAAAAACAGCTAAAAGCACCGACATCCAAATAATAATGCCACCTATTCTTGGAGTTGAGATTTCACTTGTGGTGTTGTGGATGTGAGCAAAGTCTTCGACAGTGTCGGATTCGCTCCTTGGAGATTTTTTCCACATTTTATATTTATAAAAATATTTTGTGAATATGGGTGTGATGGCAATACCTATAAAGAAGGTTAAGACCGGCGGGATAATAACTTTGAGTATGCTTAGAGTCATGTTTTTTGTGTATTTATGTATACATCGTACCAGATTGCGAGCATTAGGAGGAGGTATATTTTTCTTGAATTATCGACTTTTTTATCTAAATGATTATTAATAAGGTTTTCAATAATTTTTATATTTAAATTCTCTTTTATGTATGTATTTTTTATGATCCTGTCATACACATCCTTTTTATCTTTGGTTAACCAATTTCTAATAGGAGTTGGGAAACCTAACTTTTTTCTTGTTCTAGTTGATTCTGGAATAATTAACTTAAAGGCATCTCTTAGTAAGTATTTAGTTTCCCCTCTGTTCCATTTGAATCCATCAGGTAAAGTACGTGCAAGGTCAGCAACTTTTTTATCCAAAAATGGTACCCGTAGCTCCAATGAATGAGCCATTGTCATTTTGTCTGCTTTGGCCAAAATATCTCCAATGAGCCAGGTGTGGATGTCTATATATTGCATTTGTGTTGACTCACTTAAGCTTTGTGAATCTTTATATAAACTTTCAAGTGAAAACTGTTTTTGTTTCTCACTGTTCCACAAGTCCTCAGCTTCTTTATTTGTGAAGACTGTAGCATTGCCTCTGTACCAATCAGAAAGCTTTAGTGAAGCTTTATAAAGATAATTTTTACCAAAATAATTAAATGGTACTTTTGTTAAAAGTTTAAGAAAAATTTCTGGTATCCAAGAGGCCCAGCGTCTTGCATATGGTTCAAGGTAGATATTATAACCACCAAAAAGCTCGTCAGCTCCTTCCCCAGAGAGCACTACTTTCACATGCTTCTTAGCTTCCTTGGCCACAAAATATAAACCTATAGCAGATGGATCAGCCACAGGTTCATCAAAGTGCCACACAGCTTTTTCTAATGAATCAAAGTATTCTTTTTGACTCACAGTTATCTCTGTATGATCTGTATCTAGATAATTTGAAGTGTCTTTAGCTTCGTTTCCTTCAGTAAGTGATTCAAATCCAACAGTAAATGTTTTGATTTTCTTGTCACCCCGAACTTTTTGCATTAGTGTCGCAATGATACTTGAATCAATACCTCCAGAAAGGAATGACCCAACCGGTACGTCAGCAATCATATGGTGAGAAACAGAATCGTTCATGATACTTTTAATCTCAGCGCTTGTATTGGTTTTGTCTAAATTATTATTTGCTTCTGGTGTATAGTGCCAATATCTATTGAGTTTATATAATCCTGATTTTAAATCTATTCTTAGTGTATGCGCTGGTGGTAATTTGAATATATTTTTAAAGAACGTTTCATCGTTGGGATTGTATTGAAATGACAAATAATCAAATACCGCCTTATCGTTCACTTCCCTCCTATAATCTGGATGAAGAATGAGTGATTTTATCTCTGAGGCGAAACTTAAAATCTTATTATTTTGTTTAAGATAATAAAGAGGTTTTATCCCAAAGAAATCTCGTGCTAGTAAAACACTCTGATTTCTTTTGTCATAAATACAAAACGCAAACATTCCTCTTAACCTCTCGACTACAGACTCACCATACATCTCATACATCTGAAGAATTACTTCTGTGTCACTTTTTGTTTTAAATACTCTACCCTTGTTTTCTAATTCTAATTTTAATTCTTTATAATTATAAATTTCCCCATTAAAAAAAATAACTAAATTTCCATCAGTTGAAATAATAGGTTGCTTACCTGTCTCAAGGTCGATTATGGCTAACCTTCTCATTCCTAAACCCACAAATTCATCTACATAAAAACCGTCATCATCTGGACCACGATGAAATATCTCCTTGGTCATCAGACGGATCAATCCATCTTTTTCTTTTAGATTTTGGTCTATAAGGCCAGTTATGCCACACATGGCCGTATTATAGCCATTTTTATATGCTTAGTCACCTTCAATCTCGTGGGATAAGGCTATTTTGAGGATTTCTTCTGCAATTTCCTTCGCTGCATTTGGTCTATAAAAGGCCAGGGCATTCTTTCTCATTTTCTCTCTTTCTTCAGGCATACTCATTAGTCTATTTAATTCAGACAAAAGTATATGAGCAGTAAGGTTGTGCTCTTCTATAACCTCGCAGGCTCCTGCTCGTGCATATGCGAAAGCGTTTGTTCTTTGATCATGACTAATCCTCTCAGGTATAGGGATAATAATAGAAGGTAGACCCCAAGCTGCAATTTCAAAAATTGTTGATCCTGCACGGGAGATAACGATATCAGCAACACCTGCAGACATACGCATAGCCAAATTATTCAAATAATCAAAAGGTTTATATCTGTCTTTAAATTCTGAATTATACAAAACAGCATCTGCGGTTTCCTTGCATTCTTTGAAATTTTCCTTGCCTGTTTGGTGAATAATCGAATAATTTTTTACTAACTCAGGTAATCCTTCGAGCAATATGTCATTGATCCTTTGAGCACCCTGTGAACCACCAATAAGTAATATTACTGGTACATTGTCTTCGAGCTTAAGAAACTCCCTCGCTCCGTCGGTGATGGGTTCTACGATATCTTCCCTAACTGGATTACCAGTGAGAATAGATTTCCCTATTGGGAAAAATTTTGCAGCATCTGGATACGAAACAGCAATCCTCTCTGCAAACTTTCCAGCCCAAGAATTCACTATCCCTGGGCTGGTGTCTGATTCATGAATAACTACAGGAATACGAAGGATGCGGGCAGCCATGAGAGCGGGAAAACTTCCGTAGCCACCCTTTCCAAATATTACATCTGGATATAGCTTCCAAATTTGAATTAGAGATGTGAGTACTCCCCAACCAGTTCTAAAGAAATCTATAAAATTTCTTATGGAGAAATATCTTCGAAGTTTTCCAGCACTATTTTTCTTATAAGTAATTCCTATTTCATATAATAAGCCCTCATTATATGGGGTTGGTGACATGTAATATAAATCTGGCTTAAGAAGTTTTTTCTCTTTGACTATTTCGTTTAACTGCTTGGCAATGGCAATAATTGGATAGAAATGTCCTCCTGTTCCGCCTCCAGTGAATAGTATTCTCATGTTCTTTTTTGTGATTTAGTTTTTGAAATAGAGAGAATAATTCCAACCTCAAGTAATGTTATAAACAAAGAGGTTCCTCCATGACTGACAAAAGGCAAAGTTATACCAGAAAGAGGAAGTACTCCGAGCATTGCGCCTATATTAACGAATGCCTGTGTAGTAATCATTATAACAATACCAACAACCAGGAGTCTACCGAACTCGTCTGGAACATTTGCTGCAATTTTTAATCCTCTAATGGCGAAAAAAACAAAAAGCAATATCAATAAAGTTGCTCCAACAAAACCAAATTCTTCTGCTTGTACAGCAAATATAGAATCTCCAATCGGTTCTGGAAGAAAATTGAATTTTTGAATACTTTGACCAAAACCCCTACCAATCATTCCTCCAGAACCAATGGCAATTAATGATTGTTGTATTTGGTAGCTTGATCCTTGAGCATTACTATCTGGGTGAAAAAAAGTATTTATGCGAGTCATCACATATGGTCTGCTGTAGGCTAAAACAGCAATTCCAAGGATTCCAACTAGCCCAATGATAAACAAATATTTCCACCGACCACCAGCTACAATAAAGATTGCCAAGCAAGAAAATATAATAAGTAACAAAGTATCTGTGTCTGGTTGCTTAAGAAGTAGAACACTAGAGATGAGAATCAAAACAATGAGTGGTAAAAACCCATATTTAAATGTTTCTATTTTACCTTTGACGCTCGAAGCCCATGCAGATAAATAAATAATCATTCCAAGTTTCAGTATCTCTGATGGTTGTAGTGATATACCCCAAAATACAAACCATCTTCTTGCCCCTCCATGTTCAAAACCTATGTTCGGGATAAGCACTAATATATTTAAAACAATAGCTATAAGTAAAATATAGAAAGCGTAAGTCTTCCAATGTTTAAAGTTAATTTTTGATGCAATCACCAAAGCAATTGTCCCCAAAAATAATCCAAGAACTGTTTGAGAAAAGGAAACGGACGAATATTGTCCACTGTTCCTTGCAAGTAAACCAAGTGAAGCCGAACTAAATATAAAAAAACCAGCCACCATTAGAATAATGACAGAAAATAAAAAAGGCTTGTCTACACCCAACTTTTTCATAAAGTCATTATAGCTCAGAAATTGTTTGAAGAGATGCTTCCACTAACTTTTCAATATCAGAGAATCTGTCTTCCTGAGTGGAACCCAAAACAGCAATAATAATAGGTCGACCAAGCTCTGGGTCAAAGGCAATAACTAAATTTCCACCAGCAATATCAGTGAAGCCAGTTTTCGATGCTTTAATGCCAGGTATATTGGCTACAACTTGGTCTGTATTCTGAATTTTATGGACTATGTTGTCTAAGGAGACAAGGTTAAGAGTGCTTTGTCTTGTGGCATCTAATAAACTAGGTTTATTTTTGAGGATATGTTCAAACAATGTCACCATATCATATGCTGTCCCATATGCTCCGTTTTTAACTTCTGATTCATCTAGCCCAGTAACATTTAGGTAATAAGTATTCTTCATATTTAATGCATCAGCTTTCATGTTCATAAGGTTCACAAAGTCATTTTCGGCATCAATATTTGTTGAATTAGTTTTATGCAAAGCCCCGAGTGCGAATGCTACCGCTGTCATACCATCATTAGATGAACTGGTTAGAGAAAAGTCTAATAACTCTTTTAAATTCCATTTTTCGTTTGCTCTCAGTCCACTATTACCCTCAATTTTAATGGCGTCATTGCTTACTATAACCGTACTAATTTCTGGTGCCAGATCAGTCGCTACAAGGGCTGTCATTACTTTAGTTAATGAAGCTAATGGCATCCGAGTATCCGAATTTTTTTGATACAATACTTTTCCTGTGCGTACGTCTAAAACATAAACTGCCTTAGCCTTTATGTCCAAGTTCTCAAAATGATTCCTTACAATTTTTGATGGTATTGATTCATTACCCCTCTCAACTTTGTTGTCTGCAATAATAGAAAAGAATACAAGCAAGAGTAAGATAGCTCCTAATGCACCAAAGAATCTAAGTTCAAATTTATTGGTGAGTAATGGTTTAGAGGCTATCATTCTTCTTTCTCATTTATTGTCTTAGAAAAGGATTCTAGTTTTGTATAAGCATCTTTGTACTCAGGTAAATCTTCAATTTTTGTAATACCCAAAAACTTTAATAATTCGAGAGTGGGTTTATAACTAAAACTTCTTTCTCCAACAATTGACTCACTTCTTTCTATTAAACCCCTGATTAGTAAATTTCGAATAATGAAACCAGAGTTTACTCCTCTAATATAATCTATTTCTCTTCTAGAAATTGGACCTTTGTAGAGAACAATAGAAAGTGTTTCAAGACCAGCTCGACCCAAGTCCCTAGACAATTCCTCTTTTTGAATGTTTTCTATAAGTGATGAAAGATTAGGATTTGTACCCAAAGATACCGCCTCATTTAAGACTAATAAAACCAAACCTCTTTCTCTATAAAAATCCTGAAGGTTTAAAACAGCAGTAGAAACCTCATCTTTGGACACGTTTAAAAGTTTTGAAAGTTCGAGCATAGTGACTGGCTCGTTCTTGTATAAAAGTATAGCTTCTATTTTGTTTTCTAATTTCATATTAGGCATAATTCGGTATATTTACTGATTCAGTTTCCATTTCTATTTCTCCAGCACTATCTTGGGTAACCCTTATAGCCCCGCGTTTAACAAGTTCTAGCATAGCAAGAAATCCAACAATGACCATCACCTTTTTCTCTTGGGTAAGTTTACCATTCGCACCTAATTGATTTTTGAATTCAGTAAAATTCATTTTCATATTCTTGGATATTCTCTCTGCTAATTTCTCTATAGTTTCTTCTAGATTTATCATTTTTCTAACAATTGCTTTTGGTATGGTTTCTTGTTTAGGTAAGGATTCAATAATTCTTTGTAGTGCTAACAATAGTTCATTAGTGTTTGTTTTTGAATCAGGGGTAAAAACAATTATTGTATTCTTTGATGGAGTTTTATCAAAAATAACATTTTTGCCAAACATTTTTTTAATCTCTTGGGCTAACTCTTTAGTCCTTGCGTACAAAACCAATCGATTCTGTAAATCTTCTATTGAACCCTCCTCTTCCTCAGTAAGTTCAAGCATTGGAAGGAGTGAACGGGATTTAACCAACATTAGTGTAGAAGCTATAAGTATAAATTCCGCACTCTCTCCAATAGGAAAATCCTCATGAGTCTCAATATATTTTATAAAATCATCTGTTACTTGTGATAAAGAGACGTCATTTATAAAAAGTTTACGTTTTTCTATTAAATCAAGAAGAAGGTCCAAAGGACCCTCAAAAACACCAGTTTTCACCATATAGTTCAGCTCATCCATTTTGTTCATTATAACTTTTTTACTTATTTTTATAAAGAAAAACCCGTCTCAGAACGAGACGGGTGTCTCTCTGAAACGGGTTGTGTTAATCCGTGGCCAACAATGACTTACCTGCCATGATGGCAGCCTTCACATTCGTCGGTGCTTGGTCGAGGCGATAGCACTCGATCCTGTACATCGTGGGAGCCACGAGTCGCATGCTGCCACTCGTTCCCTCTTGATACCTCGCCTCAACCGATATTCCATCGGACTGAAGCAAGAGATAGCCAGAGCCGGCGCCACGACATGAGAAAACCTCGCCGACAGCGAAACTTAACCGAGAGGCTAGGCCGCGAGTAGGTGCCGCAAGATTGAAATCATCCTGGAACCTATTGTTGCTCGGCGAGTACTTCACGTAGACGGAGTCTGCGAAGAAGTACTCGAAGTTGTAGTCCCACATACCTTCGTTGTGGAACGACACTGCCGACTCGTTCGTGAGTCCGCCAACCTTGTAGTCCGTCCTGTAGCCCGCCTTCACGGTGAAGCTTGTGGCAAACAGGTTGAACGAAGCGGCGGCACCAACGATGAATGGCTGTCCGTACGTGAGATTGGTGATGACGGCCGAGTTCATCGAGTTTGGACTCGTAAGCCCAAAGGGATTGCCTCGGTTGTCGAACATCGACGATACCTTGCCGGCGATGGCGTAAACGTAGTTCTGACCACCATCGGTTGACACGACTGCGACGTACTTCGCGGACATAGTGGCCGCGAGAGCGATCGAGTCGCTCTTCGCCTTGGCGATCGAGTCAGCATTGACCGGGGCCACGCCGACAACCTTGTCCGAACTGCACGCCGACATGGTGACGACGGTCAGAAAGACGACGACGAGACCGTAGGCGTGATTCACGAGCATGCGGTAAAACCTGTTGGCGAACATTGAGCCTCCTGGCTCTTAGGTTTCAAATACACAACAATGAGCGTTCTCATGCATACTAGCACGTTTGTCTATAAAAGTCAATAGCTATTTTTTCTCCTTCAAATCGAGCTTTATTCCTAGCTCTTTTAGCTGTTTCTCCCCTATTTCGTTTGGAGCATCCATCATTAAATCCTTACCCTCACCGTTTTTAGGGAAAGCCATTACTTCACGAATGTTTGGTTCGTTCTCAAGTAGCATTACCAATCTGTCGAATCCCCAAGCTATACCTCCATGCGGTGGTGTGCCTGAACGAAATGCTTCTAGCATGTAGAAAAGATTTTTCTCTGCTTCTTCTCTGGATACGCCCATGATTTCATAAACTGCAAGCAGTGCTTCTGGTTTATGGTTTCTAATACTTCCTCCTCCTATTTCGTTGCCGTTGAGAATTATGTCGTATTGGTTAGTGAGAATATTTGGAATGTTTTTCTTATCCAATAAATCCTGTGCAAATTCTGGTTGTGCCCCAGAGAAAGGATTGTGAGTAAATGTCCACTCACCTGTGGCTTGTGGGTTATTATCTTTATTGGCTTTCTCAAAGAATGGGAAATCAATCACCCAACAAAAAGCCAAAAGATCCGGATTACTTTTATCTTCTCTTAAGTCTGGTCTGTCGTTGCCGTACTTTTCCATTGCCTCTTTATAAGTAATCCTAGGGAATGGAATTTGTTGGATTTTTTTATGAGGATAAAGTTCGGTAACCAAAGCAATCAAAAGTTTCTCATTGAGGTCCATTACGTCCTCTCTGTCTACAAAACTCATCTCAAGGTCAAGCTGTGTGAATTCTGGTTGTCTATCACCTCTTAAATCTTCATCTCTAAAACATTTTGCCATTTGAAAATATCTTTCCATCCCTGAAGCCATAAATAATTGCTTATGCTGTTGTGGAGCCTGAGGTAATGCATAAAACATTCCCTTTTCAAGTCTGGAAGGAACAATAAAATCTCTAGCTCCTTCTGCTGTTGATTTGGTGAGGATAGGAGTCTCAATCTCGATGAAGTTTTCTTTGTCTAGAAAATCTCGGATAAATTTAGCTGCCTTGTGTCTATGTCTTATGTTCTTCTGCATTCTTGGTCGGCGCAAATCTAGGTAGCGGTATTTCAATCTGTTTTCTTCTCCAATCTCTTTCCCATCACTTGTTGTATCAAAGGCTGGGGTTACTGCTTCATTTAATATCTCAATACTGTTTACTTCTAACTCAATGGTGCCATTCACTACACCTTCCTTTATATTTTTCTCTGGTCTCTTGTTTACTTGACCAACAACCTTTATAACCCACTCGGGGCGCATTGTTTTTGCATTCTCTATTGCTTCCGCTTTTGTAGGTAAAACTACGCATTGCACTCGCCCACTCATGTCTCTTAGGTCAAAGAAAACCATTTTACCTTGGTCTCGTCTTATATCTATCCAACCAGCGATGGTTACTTCCTCTCCGATATGCTTTTCTAACTCTTTTATAAATATTCTTTTCATTTTAGTCTTCTTTTACTCCTATGTTTATCTTGGCTTTGTTTAATGTCTCATTAGCCTTAGTATTTGCTCTCTTTGCTCCATCGGCTAGAAGTTCCTTTACTATATTTCTATCTTTGGCTATTTCATTTCTCTTATCCCGAAGTGGTTTTATGAAGGCTTTTATATCTTCTATGAGCGTTTCTTTTAGGACCTTATATTTACCTTTATTTGATTCATATAAATCCTTAAGCTCTTCTTCTGATTTAAAAAGTTTATGAAGAGCATAAACATTTTGAGGAGTATCTGCTCCAGAATCAGTGACAATACTCATCACCTTTTTCTCTATCTCATCATCCTCGGCGAAGAGGCTTATATGATTGTTATAACTCTTGCTCATTTTCTGTCCGTCTATCCCTGGGACGGTTTTGACGCTTTCAAGGATTAAATCTTTTGGAAGTTTGAAAGTCTCTCCAAAGATTCTGTTGAACTTCTCTGCTGTATCTCGCGCAATCTCTACATGTTGTTTTTGATCCGAGCCGACTGGTACAACATCAGTGTCATAAAGCAAAATATCTGCAGCCATAAGCATTGGATAATTAAATGTGCCCACAGAAATGTCCTTGCTTTTAGCTTCTGCGTCTTTAAAGGCGTGAGCGCGCATAAGATAAGGCATGGTTGTTATGGTGTCGAATATCCAAGCGAGTTCTGTATGAGCAGAAACATCAGATTGCTTGAAAATGACTGATTCTTTTGGGTCAAGTCCTATAGCCAAATAATCTATGGCCAAGTCAATTGTGTTATCAAACATTTCTTCACGATTTTGGACAAAGTTTAAACCATGATAATCAGCAATCATAAAGTAGCAGGAGTGCTCCCTTTGTAAATCCACAAATTGCTTCATAGCACCAAAATAGTTTCCAATATGAGGTCTGCCTGTTGGTTTGACTCCTGAAAGGAGAATTTTCTTCATAAAACCTATATTACCACGGGCAATTCCATGTAGAAAGTTGAACCTTGGTTAGCGCCCTTAGAATCAACCCATACTCTGCCCTTGTGGGCTTCAACCACAGCCTTCACGAATGCGAGTCCATAACCAGTAGAGTTCACGTTGTATTTCAAGGAATCTTTACCTCGACCACCTTTCGTGAAGAGCTTGGCTCTGTCTTCTGGTGCTATGCCAACTCCAGTATCCTCAACAGAGAATAGAATCTTGTCATCGTTTCTAGAAAGATGAATTTTCAATCCACCACTTTGTGTATAGCGAATAGAGTTATCAATTAAATTCCTCACACTTTCTTTTATTTGAACATTGTCCCCTATCATATTATAGTTTCCATCATCAATTTTTGATTCATAGGCTAAACCAGCCTTTAGAGCACTATCTTTTTGTCCTTGGATTGTGTCTTCGACCAGTTCCTTCATATCAAATCTGTTCTTCGCATAAATAAGTGTACCTGTCTCTGCGCTTGAACCGTTTAAAACTTGTTGGACGAAACCGACCCCTTCGGTCAACGATTCAAAACCCTCTTTAATCATTGGTCTTGATTCATCATTTATCCCATAACCATTTTCTGAAAGCAGTTCAGCGAAGATATTTCTAGACTTTGACAAATAGCCTTTGATTTGATGATTCATAATGTGAATCAAGTTTGATTGTCCTTCGTTCGCTATTTGAAGTGATTCTCGAAGCTGGATTTCTCGTTTGACACTTCTAATAAGTAAATATCCAAGAATAGTGAAGAAAAATAATGTAATAACTACTACAATCTGCACAGATTCAATTCGTCTTAAGAAAAGAATTGCAAATGTCAAAATCCAAAGTGCTGTAATTAATAATTGAGTGGCAATTAATTTTGTATTGAATAAGTGATATTTAACAATCAAATATGCCAACATGGCCATGAAAACTGGTATACCAAATAGTCCGTACTGTCCAATTTCCCAATTTCTAATTAAACTCCCAACAACATTTCCCATGGCAAAGGATAATAAGAAAAACACCGCACCACTAGTTATTAGTGCAACTTTTATTTTTTCAGCCCTATCCTTAAATTGTATAAATCTCTTTATTCCAAAACCTAATATCCAGAGACTAAATAATATTTCAATTGCGTACCCATAAAAAGCCAAATTTCCTTCTATTGCCTCGCGATTGCAATTAGTGAGATCATATTCAGTCAAAGCAAATCTTGTGGAAGTAAGTATTACCGTTGGAAGAAGCAATCCAAAAATAATAAGTTTTTTTCTGAACGATATATCTTTTCCGTCAATCAAGGCGTACGTAAAGAAAAGAGTTCCTGCATATATCATTGGCTCAATTAAAACCAATAATGACCAAAAAAACATAATAAGAGAAGGTTTTTCATTTGCCCACAAAACTAAGTCAGAGAAAAGCCAAATGGACAAAAGAATGATTGTTATCGCAAACCATCTTGTGGATAAAAGTTTTTTATTTTTGAAAAATATAAATAATGCAAGAAGCAGAGATATAATGAGTGGCAGTAAATGAGAGTAATAGACGAGATTACCAAAAACATTATTAGAAAATATTAAGAATTTTGCTGTTCCCCAATCACACATTTGTATATATTCAATGACTGTTCTCTCCATACTATTGGTTATCTAGTAAATTCTCTTGAAATGCCACTTCGTCTGTTGAATAGGTAATTTCTTCTAAAATAACATATTTATAATAAGTAATAACAATAGAACACGTAACAATAAGTGTGAAAATCGTAATTAAAACGCTAGACTTTTTATCCATTATATTTATCGATTAACTTCTAATATTATACTCCTTTATAAAATATTTGGGTATAAATGGTAAATATTCTTTATAAATGTTTTTGGGGAGAAATTGTATTGATTTAATAATCTTCCTGCACTTCTTTGAGCCGCATTTACATTTCATTTGCCATAATTCGTCTAACTCCAATATTGAATAATCAATGGTAAGTTCCTCTCCAGCCTGAATATTTCGTATAGCAACAAATGTTACCGCCCCTTTAATTCCTAGATTTGGTTCACAAGAATGATTAACAAAAGACAGGGGGTTGTCTTCATTTGGGTTTAGCCATAAATTCTTAGAGATGCTCATCCAATTAGGTCCAAATAATGAATCCTTTTTAGAGTGAACAAAAAACTTCACTAGCTTTCCTTTTGCAATGAATGCAGTCTCACCTTTTTTAAGATTTTTTTTAGAAAAAACTCCTTTTCCGTGTACCTTACTGCTTGAACTGTAGGTTTTTTCTGACATGTATGAAAAATCTTATATGAAAAACAGCCAGGAGTCTAGCTCCTGGCTGTACGAAACTTCGCAATTCCCCAAATTGCCAAATGAAGGATGAGATAGTTCACTGGAAGCAATAAGTCCCACCATTTCTCCCATCGCATTAATACTGTGACAGTAAGAAGTGTGTAGGCAATTGACCAAATGAACCAAGGCTTTGGATCTTCTGTCTCGGGCTTATTCCATGTACTACGCAAAATTGGCAAAAAGGAGATCCAAATGTCAACTTCGAGCAAGACATTAGCACTTATAGGGTCATCTGACATGATCCAATAAGTTACCACTGCCGTGTCTAAAAGAAACATCTCGATATCCAATCTGTCTGGTCGTTGAAATGAACCCTTGATCATCATGTGAACAAAGGTGCCAAAGGCAGCAATCGAACACACAATAGGAAGGAATTCCTTCACCCAATCATGAGCCAGATCTTGATAAAGCATAACAGCAACAAAGCTTCCGAGTCCCCAAATCGCCCATGTTGTGGCATTTGGGTTTATTTCCTTGGACTCAAGCTTCTTGTTGTAGACCCAGTATCCCGCGAGTTGAACAACACCCGCGACGATACCAAACACGATCGCGAGAGTGTTCACTTTTATCTCCTGTGAAAGAACGTGATATTTCTATCTTGTACATATGAATATTAGCATGTTTTACACTAAATGTCAATCAAACACATTTTAACAATCTGTATTACAATAAATATGCCTATATTTAGGTCTTTTTATGCTAATGGTTAAAACTAAACTCGGTTCAAGTTCTATACATGGTATAGGACTCTTCGCAGATCAATTTATACCCAAGGGCACTACCACCTGGAGATATGTTCCCCATTTTGATTTGAAAGTTGACCCAGACGATTTGTTAAGGTTATCAGAACCAGCTAGAAAATTGTTTTGGAGATACGCTTATGTTGATAAGCACAATAATCATTATATTTTATGTTTTGATGATGAGAGGTTTATTAATCACTCTGACAATCCTAATATTATCCAAAAAAGAGTAGGCAATGAGATTGAAGGCCGTGAAGTGGCGGCTAGAGATATTCAAGTTGGAGAGGAGCTCACAGTAAACTATTATGATTTTGATAAAGATGCAGAAAGAAAACTAAAAATGACTGGTGTATACGAGTATTTGAAATAATTCCTTTATAACTTGATTTATATAAATAATGTTGTATTCTACATTAAGAATTAATGGGGCTAGGTATCCCCTACGCGCATCATTCGCTCATTAACAAAAAGGAGGCAGCATGCCGTCGATACAGGCGAAGATTGTTGGGGATTTTTGTAATCTTCGGTGCACATACTGTCGTGATCGGGATTTTGATCAGGGCGGGAAACGAGTTATGACTCAAGAAGTGCTACAGGCTCTTATCAGTTCGCTGGCGAATCTGCCTGGAGGACTACAGCGGATGCATTGGCTCGGAGGTGAACCAACGCTTGCTGGCCTGAGTTTCTTTGAGGAAGTTGTCAAACTTCAGTTGAGTCATGCAAACAAAAAATGGCTCAACACTATTCAAACCAACGCAACTCTCATCAACCGTGAGTGGGCCGAATTCTTCGTAGCAAATGATTTCAAAGTTGGTGTCAGTGTGGACGGAACATCTCAGACACACGATGCTGATCGGATAAATCTTGCTGGTCACAGCACCTACGACAAAGTTATTAAGGGAGCTAACATCCTGCGAGAGTATGGTGTTAACCCATCAGTAATTTGTGTTGTGACCAAGAAGAATGCACATCTTGGAGCGGAGATGTTGCGAAGCTTGGTTCAAGCGGGCTTCACCAACATTGCATTCAATGCATTTTACAATACGGCGAGCGACCTGCAGAAAGACCCATTCGCAGTGAGTGACGATCTATGGCTACAATTTCTCAAGGATGTATTTGAGGAATGGATTGCCATTGATCGTCCAGATGTGAAGATTCGAGAACTAGATGGCATCCTTGCTTGGACGCGTGGTCGCAGTGCTCGTTCCTGTGTCTTTCGTGGCTCGTGTTCCAATTGGATGCTTGTTGACTATGACGGAAAGGTTTACCCATGTGAACGACTTGGAAGATCTTCATATTTTGGCAATGTGAACTCAGTTGCATCCTTCTCAGAGATCTTGGATGCATCAACTCACAAGGCATTCACCGCTCAAACACTTCGCATGCCTGACAAATGTAAATCTTGTAGCATGCAAAGTTTCTGTCACAATGGGTGTGTTGCCCACAGAATTGAAGATGGGGACACTTCGCCTCACTACGCATATTGTGGAAGTCGCTTGTCGTTCTATGATTATCTGCTGGAACGCATCGGAATTGTAAATGACGTAGCGGTTCCGATGTAGCATGTGCCGAACAATTTCGGCAACCAAGCTACGCCAGACCTAAAGGAGGTAGGTTATCATGACAGCAATCGCAGTGCAGTGTCGAGCTCTGAACGCGGCAATTGATCGTGTTGAGCACTTGCCCCGTCCAGGAGATACGCCCCTGTTCCTAGTCACTGACAGATACGATGATTACGTCGATATCCCGTACAGTGACTACAGTGACTACAGCGATTCTCCTTACGTCGACTGTCCGTATGATGATTACCAGGACTATGAAGATGCTCCAGATCCGTAGGAGCAAATTGTAGTCATGGGCCGGATAATGTGCAGTGCACATCGTCCGGTTTTTTTATATACTTAAGCTAAGTATGACTAATAATTCAGGTGAAAATCCAATTCTAAAGCTTGGTTCCTGTGAAGCGGGGCCAGTTTTGTATTTTTTTGGTGCCAGACACACAAATAATCCTGATGATATTCAGTTTGTTCAATTAAAAAATTTTTGGGATGAGTTTCTAAATATATCTAGTAAGAATAATGCCGTTTTTGTTGAAGGAGTAATACATGAGGTATCAAAGAATTATATTGACGCAATCAAACTGTATGGTGAGACAGGAGCAATTCAATGGTTGGCAAAAGAATCAAATATTCAAGTGTTACGTCCAGAACCAAATGATGTAGAGCAACGAAAATATCTTTGCTCCTTATTTGATCCAAAAGTAGTTGCTTATTCATTAATTATTCAAAACCTTGGTGCTTGGTTTAGACACTCAAGGAATAATGGATTTAAAAATGCTATAGAGAATTCAGTAGATAGAGAAGTAAAATACAAAGATATCTACGAATTCATACCAAATAATGCCTGGTTCTTTAATCAACATAAGGAGATATTTGGTGAACAAAATTTAGAAGATAAAAACTTCCTTGATTCTGTTTCTGATCCTAGAAAAGGCATATCAATAGTAAATAGAGTTATATCTTCTAGAACAAAAATGCGCAATGAGTATATCCTAGTAGCAATTAGTGAAGCTTTAAAATTAAAGAAAAATATTTTTATAGTTTATGGTAGTGGTCACATTCCTGTTCTAGAAAACTCTTTACGCGAGTTATTTGATAGTAAATAGAATTAATTACCTTTTAACTATTTTCAATCTTTTCTGTCAAATGTTCAAATAAACAAAACTAAAATAGGGGCTAGAAGCCAGAGAGAGTAGTTTAGTTCAGAGGCAAATATTTTATCCACTAATGGAGGTAGGTTGTATATAGGTTCTAAAGGTATGACATGATAAAGAATTGTCACCACTAAGCCAATAAGCGAAAGAGAGACTAGAACAGTTCGTAAAAATTGCATTACTCCATAACCTGCATCGAATTCAATATGTTTTTGTAATACAAAAAAAATAAAAACTGCGAAGATCAGTAATATGGCAATATGATTCCAAAAAAGATTTTCGTTGCCCTTGGTGAGAGTGAGTGCTTTCACAAAGAAAACTTGTGTATATAAAAACGTCGCAAGATAAAATGAAAGGAGTAGAGCAACTAATTTATTCATTCAACTATTATATCCCAAAAAATAATTTTGCTATATCATCCCAGCTTTCTTTGCAAGTTTTTCTAATTTACTAATATCCTTCTCTATACTTTTTAAACCAATTTCGAAAAATTCAGGATTAGTGATATCTATACCAATACTTCTAAAAATATCTGTCGGACTCATTGATCTACCGGCAGACAAAAATTGCTCAATTTTCTTTGAATAACTTTTATCTTGTTGCCACTTCTCAAACAAGGCTCTGCTAATTAATTGGCCATAGGCGTATGTATAAACATAAAAAAACCTACGAATATGTGACCAATATACAAAAGCATATCCATCATCTGACGTTACTTCCATTGCATCTCCAACATAGGATTTTAGATGCTTAGTCATCAAGGAGGCTATTCCAGCTTTTGGTAACTCGCCTCTTTCTCTAATAGTATTATGAAGTTCAAGTTCAAAATTGAAACAGGCAATTTGTCTAAATATAGTAGAAATATCACCTAAAATTTTGTTGTGTAAAAGAATTATATTCTCATTTATAGATAATTGTTTTTCTACTTCAGCCACAGCAACATTTGCGAAAAAAGTACTAGCCACCTCAGCCGTTGCTGTAGAATAATGCGAATATCTAGGAGGTTGAGACTTGCTTAATTCAGTATGAATGGCATGACCCATTTCGTGGGCAAGTGTCTCAAGGGAACGAATATCGTCATTATGATTTAAAAGAATAAATGTTGGATGCTTTGCTCTCCCCCAGCAATATCCACCTCCTTTCTTACCTTTTCTGGGGTAAACATCAATTTGCCTATTGTTAACAAATTCACTTAGCATATTGGCAAACTTTGGATCAATTTTACTAAACGCATTCCTGACTAAAACCACAGACGAAGGGAAATCAAATTTTCTCTTTATTTCTCCAATCTTTACAGCACGGTCTTCCATTTTAAGCTTCTTTTCCTTAAGGAGTTTTGAATGAAGTTTAAAGAATCTATGACTAATCTTGAAATTTTTTGTCACCAAATTAACTAAATTCATTACTGTCTTCTCATCATTCTCATGTCCAAGCACAGTTGAACTATATGGATGCTTAAATCCTCTTCGAATATCTAAAATTTTTTTATAATTATAAACAGCGTTTATTTCAGCTTCAGGAAAATCACTGTTTTCTATAAGCTTCTCGTTTATTTTTTTACTTAATACTCTGCGTTCTTTTAAAGGTAAATCCATTAATATACCTAATGCTTTTGAAAGTGGTATTGATTTGCCCTTATGTACAATCATTTGTTGGCTTAGTACTTTATTGAACCCATCAACCCACATTGAATAGCTAGTTTGAGATAATAAATCTACCACCTGTTCCTCTCCTTCACTAAGATTATATTTCGCACTATTAAAGTTTCTTTGGAGAGAATATCGAAAGTCCATTAATGAAGTTTCCTTTAAATATGCTAATTGCTTTGATAAAGGTATTTTGCCCACAGTGAGACTAAAAAATGCTGTCTTATTCGTGGCATTGGTTATTCTTTGAGAAAATTTTGTGGCGAATGAGTTTGCCTTCTCATCTTTAGAATTAATATCAGCACGAAGTGCCATGTACCACCATGGTTTACTTCCACTCATTTTCATTCTTAGTTCTTCTCTATCCTTTAGAGCGGTCAAAAGCTTTGAAGCAGAAGCAGTAAAATCCTTGTTCTTATATTTCTTTTCAAAAGCAGTACAGCTTTTTTCTATCAGTAATAGATCTTTTTCTATTTGTGGGTCATTCTCATTTTTATATAGAAGGCCTAAATTCCATGTTGTTTGCTTTTGGTTCATGGTGATGAATTATATCCCCTCTTTCTTTAATTCTTCAACTAATTTCTTTTGTTCCTTAGATAATTTTTCTGGAATGTTTACTTTTATACGAACATAAAAATCACCACGGCGATTGACCGAGTGTGGGACACCCTTACCATTCACACGGAGAATGGTGCCCGTATTTGTGCCGTTAGGAACCTTGAGTTCTATTCGTCCATCTAGTGTATCTAGAGTCTTTGTAGCCCCTAATAAAGCGTCTGTAAGGCTTATAGTGGTGTCCATAATGAGGTTATAGCCCTCTTTTCTTATATGTGGGTGCTTTTGGACAAATATTCTAATAAAAAGGTTGCCTGGGTTTCCACCTTCAATAGTTTCTCCGTAGCCCGGCATTTTTATCATTTGACCGTTTTCTATACCCGCAGGTATTTGAATGGTGACTTCCTTCTCTTTAACTGCCTTACTGTTTATAGAAATCTTTCTGGTGATACCAAAAATTGAATCATGAAAATTAATTTCTATATCTACCTGCACATCTCTGCCTCTCTTCACTCTTCTACCACCAAAGATAGATGAGAGTATGTCTTCGATGTTGCCATTATCAAATCCTCCAGCATTTCCAAAACCAGAGAAATCAAAACCAAAATCATTTGGATTAAATCCTCCTTGGAATCCTCCGCCCATGTTTGGACCAGTCGAACCGAATTGATCATACTGGGCCCGTTTATTCTTATCAGATAAAACACTGTACGCCCCACTTACCTCTTTGAACTTGGCTTCATTGCCACCCTTTTTGTCTGGATGATGCTCATGAGCAAGCTTTCTAAAAGCTTTTTTTATTTCTTCTTCACTCGCATTCTTAGAGACTCCTAAAATTTTGTAGTAATCCTTTGACATAGTTTATAGCTTACTAGCTTTTTAGCTAATTAGCTTTTGGTTCAGAGTTGTCTCCTTCTTTGAATTCAGCGTCTTTTACCTCACCTTCTGGTTTTGGCTCTGTTTGTGCAGGTTGCTCGGCTTGAGCCTTTTGCATTGCTTCTCCTATCTTTTGCATTTCAGTTGAAAGAGCCTCTGTAGCTGATTTGATAGATTCTATTGTGCCTGAATCTTTTTCTTTCTTTAAGGAATCTATTTTTGCTTGGACACTGGATTTTATTTCTTCACTTACACTAGCTCCATTGTCTTTCAAAGCTTTCTCC
Source organism: uncultured Candidatus Saccharibacteria bacterium (assembly GCA_964349945.1). Taxonomy (GTDB): domain Bacteria; phylum Patescibacteriota; class Minisyncoccia; order Phycocordibacterales; family Zambryskibacteraceae; genus JAIFWN01. The sequence goes on from CAYGIH010000001.1 coordinate 228,979, forward strand.
GCAGTGTAGACTAGTTGTTCTGCAAGGTTCTTTGCATCCACTAAATCTTTTTTCTTCTGGTCCTCACTCGCATTAGCTTCTGCATCTTTCTGCATTCGTTCAATGTCTGTCTTAGAAAGTCCAGAAGATGCTTCAATTCTTATAGATTGTTCTTTGCCAGTAGTTTTATCTTTGGCTTTGACACTAAGGATACCATTAGCATCCACATCAAACGACACTTCGATTTGAGGCATACCACGAGGGGCCGGAGGTATTCCATCCAATATGAAGCGTCCAAGAGATTTATTGTCTCCCGCCATCGCTCTCTCTCCTTGGACAATATGAATCTCTACAGAAGTCTGATTATCTGCGGCAGTGGAGAATGTCTGTGATTTAGTTGAAGGAATAGTTGTATTTCTCTCTATGAGTTTAGTAGCTACACCCCCCATAGTCTCTATTCCTAGTGAGAGAGGGATGACATCAAGGAGAAGTACATCCTTCACATCACCTGCAAGTATTCCTCCTTGGATGGCAGCCCCGAGTGCCACCACTTCATCTGGGTTAATAGATTTATTAGGTTCCTTGTTGAAAAATTTCTTCACTGCATCGCTTATGGCTGGCATTCTGGTTTGTCCTCCCACTAGGATTATTTCTGCAATCTCATCTATTTTGAAGGGTGAAGCTTCCATGGCTCTCTTAGTAATGGTCATGGCTCTATCTATAAACTCAGCAGTAAGTTCCTCGAGTTTTGCACGAGTCATTTTTAATAGGAGATGTTTTGGACCACTAGCATCAGAAGTTATGAATGGGATATTAATTTCCGTTTCTATTGCAGTAGAAAGTTCGATCTTGGCTTTTTCCGCGGCTTCATCCAATCGTTGTAGAGCCAGCGCATCAGAACGTACATCTATACCAGATTCTTTTTTGTATTCCTCGGCTATCCAAGCAATAATCTTTTGATCGATATCTTTACCACCTAGATGTGAATCTCCATCTGTAGATTTTACTTCTACTACATCATCACCAACCTCGAGGACAGATACATCAAAAGTTCCTCCACCGAAGTCAAAGACTACTATCTTCTCATTTTTCTTTTTATCGAACCCATAAGCTAAAGCAGCTGCTGTAGGCTCATTTATAATACGCATCACTTCGAGGCCGGCAATTTGCCCAGCATCTTTGGTGGCTTTTCTTTGAGCATCATTAAAATATGCAGGGACAGTGATAACTGCCTGAGTAATTTTTTCTCCGAGTTTTGCTTCTGCATCTACCTTCAACTTCTGAAGAATCATTGCTGAAATTTCTTCTGGACGTTGGTCCTTTTCACCAAGATGAACAATAACTCCTCCATCAGTAGAATTTTTTACCTCGAATGGCACAACCGCTTTATCTTTTTGAACCGCAGGATCAGAAAATGTATGACCGATAAATCGCTTAATACCAAAGATAGTGTTCTTTGGATTGGTGACAGCTTGCCTTTTAGCCAAAAGACCAACCAGTCTTTCGCCGGTTTTAGAAATAGCCACTATAGAAGGAGTGGTTCGTACACCCTCTGCGTTTTCAATAATTTTTGGACTGCCAACTTCCATGACTGCGACGGCAGAATTTGTTGTTCCCAAATCTATCCCAATGATTTTTGCCATATTGTTTTGCAGTTAAATTACTAATTGAGGCTTTATTATAAGGGAATTTTAGCTATTGTCAATAAATTTACTCCTTGTATTCCCCTACTATTACCTTAGCTGGTCTTAAAATTCTCTCCCCTAACTTATAACCATTTTGAAGTACTTCTAGTACCTTATGGTCATCACTTTTCTCATTAGTTTGTCGCATACTTATAGCCTCACACACATTTGGATTAAATACTTCGTTTATTGGATTTACTTCTTCCAAACCATTTTGTTTAAGAATCTGTAAAAGTTGGTTCGAAATTGGTTCTACTTCTTTATGACCATGAGTCAGAGCGTGGTTGAAGCTATCCAGTACAGGAATAATTTGTGAAAGAATGTCAGATTTTGCAAATTTAATGAATTCAATTTTTGCTTCCTCGTCTCTCTTTCTTAGATTCACAAAATCAGCCTGAGCTCTTTGCCATCCATCTAAATTTTCTTTGGCTTTAGACTCCGCTTCTTTAAGTTTACTTCTTAACTTCTTTATAGTGTCTCCCTGAGCTTCTTCGGATAAGACAGAATCATCAATTCCTTCCTCTGTATCTAAAATTACATCCTGTTCGTCGTTCATAGACTTAAAGAATATATTAAATTAACGCTTGCTCCACTGTGGTGCCTTTCGGGCTTTCTTCAATCCGAACTTACGTCGTTCTTTTGCTCTAGGATCTCTCTTTAAGAAGCCCTTCACCTTAAGCTTAGTTCTTAGGTTTACATCATATCCAAGGAGTGCGCGAGCGATACCATGTCTAAGAGCATCAGCTTGGGAGGAAACTCCACCTCCTTTGATTTGGGCTGTGACAGCAAATTTTTGTTCAAGGCCTGAAGCGATAAATGCTGACTTTACTGTTTGTCTTAGTTCTGCAGTAGGAAAATAATTTTCGAATTCTCTATCGTTTATAGTGATAGAAAATTTGGATGCAGGAGTAATGCGAACACGAGCAGTAGAGGTCTTTCTTCGTCCAACAGCACCAATATATTTCTCTGAATTCTTTACTGCAGTCATATTATTCTTTAATGGTTAAGTTAATCATCATCTTCTGTCGAAGTTTATTTTTGGGAAGCATTCCAAGTACTGCCATTCTCAAAACCTCCTTACCTCCTTTAGAAGCAATCATTTTCTCCATAGACTGGAGTTTGAGTCCTCCTGGGTAACCTGAATGAGTGGCGTATTTCTTGTCTATAAGTTTCTTTGAATTAAAACTCATTTTACCAGCATTAATTACCTCAATTTTTACTGGAGCAATAGTATTTTTAGAAAAATCAGTTCTGTTCTTACCCATAAGCAAGACAGCAAGCTCAGTAGCAAGTCGTCCGGGCTTTTTGTCTGTGGCGTCGATTGTGTGTTTCATTTTATTTTACAAATTCTATAATTGCCATTTTTGCTCCATCGGATTGTCGAGCAATCATTTTGGTGATACGAGTATAACCACCATTTCTTTTCATATATTCAGGAGAAAGAATCGTAGCAATTCTCTTAGCTGCAATTTTACCAACTCTAGATTCAAGTTCTCGTCTTGAAGCGAGAGTTTGCTTTTTTCCTAGAGTAATGAGCTTTTCTACAAAAGGGCGAATTTCCTTGGCTTTAGGCTCGGTGGTCTTAATTTTACCCTTAACCACAAGTGAGTAGGCCAAAGACTTTAAAAGAGCTTTTCTCTGGGACTGTTCTCTGCCGAATTTTCTGTTTACGTTACCGTGTCGCATGGATGTATACCTTACTAGTTTTTGAGCGTAATGCCAAATTCCCCTAGGGCCTTACGAATCTCATTAATACCCTTAGAGCCTAAACCGTCTATTTCTAATAGATCTTTCTCCTTTTTTCGTGCGAGTCCACCTACGGTTCTAATGTTTGCTTGTGCAAGTGCGTTTTGGGTTCTGGCAGACATATCCAGAGTTTCAACCCTGGTTTTTAGAACCTCAGGATCTACACTTGATGAAGAATGAGTGGTTGTTGGTGCTTCTGAATGCTCTTCGACAACAGGTGCCTCTTCTTTAAACCCGACAACAGCCTTCAGTTGATTAATCATTATCTCAATAGAACGAGTAAGGGCGTCTTTTGGAGAAATAGTACCATCAGTCTCAATAAATAATTTAAGCTTATTGAAGTCTGTCCTGTCGCCTATGCGCATGTTTTCAACCTCGTAGCTGGCTCGTCGAATAGGAGTAAAGATGCCATCTAATGAAATAGAGCCAATATCAACTCGATTCTTTTCAAGAACTTCCTTGGCCACAAATCCAAGACCTTTTTCGGCGGTAATCTCCATTTCTAACTCTCCAGATTTACTTGTGACTGTAGCAATAATTTGATCAGGATTAAGAATTTCTACCTGACCGGGAACATCTAAATCTGCAGCGGTTACAACCTTCTCACCTTTTACTTTTAGGGTCATGGTCTGGGGTTCATCTGTTGAAAATCTCATCCTTACCTTCTTTAAGTTTAGAAGAATCGTTATAACATCTTCTTTTACACCATCCATTACTGAGAATTCATGACTTATTCCCTTAATTTTCACTGATGTAATTGCTATACCAGGCAGAGAAGAGAGGATAATTCGTCTAAGACTATTACCTAAAGTATGACCATATCCTGGATAAAGTCCTTCTATCTCATAAACACCACGCACCCCTTCTTCAGAGATGACTTTTGGTTTCGAAGGTAAAAGTATTGTGTAATCAGCCATTTGAATATAAAAAATATTAGGTTTAAATTATACGTTATTCTTGCGTTTGATGCAACTTTATGTCCGAACTAACTTATCTACTATAATACTCGAGCACTGCCCCAAGATCGAATACATGCTCCCCTGGTATATACACAGGCATGGCTACAATCTTGATTTCCTTTTTCTTTGGATCAAGTTCAATCCACGCGGGCGCGGCTTGAGTCTTGATTTTCTCTTCAATATCTGCAAACAGTGGGCTGTTCTTGCTTCCTTCTCTAATGCCCACCACGTCTCCAATGTCTAATTTGATTGAAGGAATAGTTACTCTTTTACCGTTTAGAGTGGTGTGTCCATGAGAGGCCATCTGCCTGCCTAATGCCCGAGTTTTTGCGAAGCCTCCCCTATAGAGAACATTGTCCAAACGAAGTTCAACAGAACGAAATAGTTTTTGAATTGGTTCTGAAGCACTCAAGGAAGCCTTTGAATACTTTGCGAATTGCTTCTCTGATATGCCATAACTGAATCTCGTTTTTTGTTTTTCTGTGAGCTGTTTACCGAATTCAGATTTTGGCTTCATTCGCCCCTTCATATTCTTCTCCTTTCTGGTTAGAGACAACGCGTACTTTGCAGTTTGAGTTTTCTCAAATATTGGGCTACCTAATCTCCTTGCAATTTTGTATTTTGGTCCGATTTTCATATATTTTATGCTCTCCTTGGTCTAGGTGGTTTAGGACCATTATGTGGAACTGGGGTCATGTCCTGAATTGTTGTGATGTTTATACCTTTAGATATAAATCCTCTAATAGCAGATTCCCGACCAGAACCCACTCCTTTTACTACTACTTTTACTTCTTTTATACCAAACACAGAGGCTTTTTCTGCAAGTTTCTCTCCAATTTTTGCAGCTGCAAAGGGTGTTCCCTTCTTTGCTCCCTTAAATCCTATAGCTCCAGATGTAGACCAAGCAAGTGTGTTACCTTTGGGGTCAGTAAGTACTAGTTTAGTATTGTTATAAGTTGATTCTACACAGAGTATACCTGAATCAAAACGTTTCTTTGAACTAACTGAGGGTGTAGCAGCAACCGATGGGACTATTACATCCTTTTCTTTGTCTGTCTCTTCAGTTTTAATTACAGCTCTTTTACCCATTTTAATATTTAAATATAATTATTTCTTCTCTGCTATTTTACGACCAGTTCCCATTGTCTTTCGAACATTTCCTCTCCTGGTGCGAGAATTCGTTTTTGTTCGCTGTCCTCTCACAGGGAGACCTCTAGTATGTCTGACTCCTCTATAAGCCTTTATATCCTTTAATCTCTTTATATTAGAAGAAACCTCGCGCTTAAGATCTCCTTCGAGTGTCAATGTTTCTATAATGCCTCGAATCTTATTTTCATCCGCCAATTTAATGTCTTTTGGCCTCAAATCTCCAGACACCTTAGCTTCCTTAAGAATTGCTTGAGCTCTAGACCTTCCTATGCCAAATAAAACGGTCAAACCGATATCAATTCTTTTTTCTTCTGGAATGGTTATACCTAAAATTCTCATTTTATCCTTGTCTTTGTTTATGTCTTGCGTTAGCCTTGCAGATCACATAGACATAGCCTTTGCGCCTTACGATTTGGCATTTTGAGCATATCTTTTTGACTGAAGCTTTAACTTTCATAGTGAATAGCTATTTTAGCTGACTTTGTAAATTTGTCAAACTGATGGATTTATAACTATGCTAATTATAGTCGTTTTATAATTTTTGCCTTGCCTCCATATGGCTCTAACTGAAGAATAACCTTATCACCAACCAAAACACGTATTCGATGTAACCTCATTTTTCCTGACAAATATGCTAAGGTATCGACTTCTTCACCGTCAATTCTGACCTTAAACATAATATTTGGAAGGGCCTCCATCACAACCGCTGTTCTTTCTAAGTCTTTATTGTCTGACATTAAATCATTATATACTAAAAACCTTTATTTTATAGAATTTTTTACAAGCTTGATGTCTTTAATGCTCAAAGGAAAAGTATTTTTCCAAAAAGGACGAATCTTGACATTAGCGTTATCAATACTTGGATATTTAGTGAGAATACTTGCCAAATTAGATTTTGATGCTCCTGCCAAATCCTTTTTGAGATTTTCTTCTGGTACCACGGCTACAGCTTGCGCATTTCCAGATAATTCAAAGCTGATTTGATCAGCTTTTATGAAATCAGTAGCTGTTTGCTTTTGAAGAGCAGCGCTTAATAAATCCAAGTCAATTATTTCTACGTTCCCAACAATTCCTTGATTAGCCTTTTTTGCAGTTAAATAGTTATTTAAATCGCTTCGTTTAAACATTATGCCGTAAAAATCAGCTTGTTCATTCAGTGTCACGGTGTCTGTTTTAGGAGATGTTTGCGGTAAATCATAATAGTTAATAACAACCAAATTGGGATAAAGTATAAAGTCGGCTGGTACCTGCGCTTTGGCTTGATTAAGTAGTTCTGACTTCAGTGATGTTTCCAGAGCAAGTTTTGCTTTAGCTAAATCCGATTCACTGACCTGTTTTCTAAGACCAACATAACCACCAGACGTTGCAGTTTTGGAACGAGCATAAACATTTTCATATCTTGGGTCCCCTTTGAGTCCAGGGACTGTAAAATCAGTTAGTCCGATATTATATTCTGCCCCCGCTTGATCTGCATATAGGTTTACTTCAAGAGAACCAGGAGTTGTGCCTTTCTTTGCAGGAATACTTATATCCGCCAAAATTCTAAAAACTTTATTTTCTAAGGATTGAAATCTAGTATTTCTAATTAGTTTGACTACAGAGCTAGTATTGTTATAAACAATGGCTTTACCACTTGCTTTAATAGACACTTTTTCTTCACCACTGGCCTTTGCCTCGATTCCTTTTGTACCAGAAAGTTTAACAACACTAAACATCAAATCCTTTTCTCCTCCTGTCTTATATGCAGTAAAAGAATCTTTATTAAAAGTTAAATTAAATACCTTAGGACTATAAGTTAAAGTCGCACTTTTAAAAATAGATAAAAGTGCGAACAATACTACCATCAAACCGATAATTGAAGCTATAACTAAAATCTTTCTTGAAGATTTGTTTTTAGATTTAAATACAAAATTAGAATTATCAGTCAATTTCTTTTCCTTTGTCTCATCCGAAGTATTTATATGAATAGGAATTTTTACCTCATTTTTAACTCTTCCTTCTGGAATGGGGACATTCCTTATAGATTTTTGATCACCTTTTTTATGAACAATTATGTCTTCAATATTTTTTGGCATATGTTTAATACAATTGTATATCAAATTACCAACACTGCAATCTGTGGACGACTATAAGGCAATGTTTGAGTATGCTGCCAAAATAGAAATTCTCTCATCAACTCTAACTTCGTCGATATAACCTGAAATTAATTTTACTAAATTACTATTTTTCCCTACTTGTTCAACCTTATGATTATTGAATGTCCCAGATAAAAGTGTTTTTATTATTGATTCATTTTGTGCTGAACCTATTAGAAATATTTTATAAGGGATAACTTGATCCTTAGGTATCTCGCTAGTCACTCTTTCCCATGAACTGGTCCATTCAGTTTCAATATCCCTGAACAATTCCTCAAATTTCCTTCTGGTATCACTATTAAGCGCTCCATCAGAAAATAGTGAAATATATGAATATGCGATCTCTAAAGGAACATTCATTTTCTTTTGTATGGCTCTGGCTATATAGGCAGGTCCGAATGGTAAGGATATAGAAACCAGCGGATACGATTTTTTAACCAAAAGCAAATCAAGAGCTTCATTAGACATATTTACCAATAAAGCTGAATGCATATTTTGAAAGGCTCTGGTAAAAACTTTCATAAATACAAACATGAAATTTTCAAATATCATATCGTTTTTAACTCCAATCAAATTAGTAATCTCACGTTCTATATTATCTATTGAAGATTTTTGACCAGCGTACATCATAAATTGGATTTCTAAATCATTGGTCTGTTGTGATGCAAAAATATTTGATTCATAACCATTTAAAGTAATGTTTGTAATCTTTGAACCAAAAATTTCACTTTTTTCTATATATCTCTTTTCCAAATCATTTTTAAAATTCTCTTCCTCCTCTTTCAAAATATTTGATATATGCTTTCTGTTTACTAAAAAAGGTTTTTCTGATTTCTGTACATAAGTTCTTAAACGCGATGTTATCCAGGGAGAAGAAAAAGAGACCAATACTGTATCTACACTAGAGTTTCCTATTTCTTGAATGATTCCTTTGATGTTTCTTAGAAGAGCCTTTTCTATAGAGTTCGAATCAGGTTTATCTTTTAAATAAAGAGGCACTCTTAAAGTATTAAGAACTAAGGGTATATTTCTTGGCTGTAATTTTATAAGGCCTGCACCCACTGATCCAGAGGATATATCTAATACGAGAACAGTTTTAGCAGAACTGAATTTAGACCATAATTTCATTTCTTTATTCTAACACTGCTTTAATTCTTCTAACACCGGCTGATACTGCTTCTTCTTTAATAATTCTAAATCTACCTAAGTCTTTTGTGTTTTTTACATGAGGGCCACCACAAAATTCTTTTGACCAAGCTGACTCAAGTTTATCTCCAATAAAATAAATTGAAATTTGATCTGGGTATTTTTGATCAAAAAAGTGTCTCGCTCCAGTTCTCATAGCTTCTTCTTTTGGAAGGATTATGTTTTGCATAGGTAAAGCTTCTTGAATCTTGTGGTTTACTATTTCTTCAACCTTTCCTTTTTCATCATCTGTTAACTTTCTAGGGAAGGAAAAGTCAAATCTAAGCCTTTCTGCTGTGATGTTGCTACCTTTCTGTCCTACTTCATCTCCTAATACGTCATGTAAGGCTTGATGAAGTATGTGAGTGGCTGTGTGTAGTTTCGTATTCTCCTCACTTGCATCAGATAAACCACCTTTAAACATTCCTGCAGAAGCTGTTCTCGAGGCATTTTGGTGCTCGGCAAATTTTTTATTAAATTCTTCTACATCTATTTTTTTTCCAGTTTCTTTAGCCATCTCTATACTTAACTCAAGCGGGAACCCATAGGAGGTAAACAAAGTAAATGCATCAACACCCTTTTCAAATTCCCTTAACCCATTCTCTAGGGTTTTTTCAAATTTTTCTTCTTCTTGCTGTAGATTAGAAAATATGAATTCCTTGTTGTTATTAAGTTCAGGATAAATGTTCTTGTATATCTGAACGACAGCACTCGCAATCTCTCGAGTAAAATTATTTATACCTAACTGTTTGCCGTATCTAACTGCTCTTCTTACAAGTCTTCTTAGAACATAGCCTTGTCCAGTATTAGATGGAGCAATTCCCTTTTCATCTCCTAAAATAAATGTAGCAGTCTTAATATGGTCAGCTATAATTCTAAAAGGTCTTTCATTTCCTTTATATTCTTTACCAGATATTTCCTCAATTTTCTTAATAATCGGCAGGAATATATCTGTTTTATAAACATCATCCAAACCATTTAAAGCAACCAGTGTTCTTTCTAGTCCTCCTCCAAAATCTATATTTTTTTGTTTAGCTTCCTCATAAATTCCCTCTTTATTTTTTATATACTGCATAAGAACATCGTTTCCTATTTCAACCCAGTTCTTGTTTTCTGGTTCAAATCCTTTCGGTACAGCTTCACTGCCGGTCCAATAAAACATTTCTGTATCTGGTCCACACGGGCCAACCTCTCCAGCTGGTCCCCACCAGTTATCTTTTTTAGGGAGAAAAGCAATTCTTTCTTTTGGGATCCCTAAGGAAACCCAAATATCAAATGATTCAATGTCTTTAGGAGCATCATTATCACCAGCAAAACAACTGACAGCATATTTCTCCAAGGGAATTTTTAATACTTTAGAATGAAATTCAAGAGTCATTTCTATCGCGTCCTTTTTCCAATAGTCTCCAAGTGACCAATTACCCATCATTTCAAAAAAAGTAAGGTGTGAGTTATCCCCTACTTCATCAATATCTCCAGTTCTAATACATTTTTGAATATTTACAAGGCGTTTGCCTGCAGGGTGCTTTTCTCCAAGCAAAAATGGCACAAGTGGGTGCATTCCGGCTGTGGTAAACAATACCGAAGGGTCATTTTCTGGTATTAAGGATGCAGAAGGCAGTATTGTATGGCCTTTTTCTTTAAAGAAATTAAGATATTTATCACGAATGTCATTAGAATTCATAGCTGAAATATAACACTAAATGAGAGTTTTTAAAATTTTGAAATCCTCAAATAATATGCCTTTTGAATGTTGGTTATATATAGATACTGAAGGGTGATACAAGGTTACAATTTTTATTTTTCCCCACGATACTTTTGCATCAAAAATTTTTCCATGAAGTTCTCCAATAGGTTTTATATCTTTGGTTAAACCATACTTATTCATAATATAAACCATTGCGAATCTACCTAAAGTAGCAATGACTTTGGGTTTAATAACTTCAATTTGTCTGTCGAGAAACGGAGTGTAAATCTCGATTTCTTCGGGTTTAGGATCTCTGTTTTTTGGAGGACGATCTTTTACAATACTTGTGATAAACACTGATTCTCTGGGGATTTTTACAGAAACAAGTAATTCATCAAGAAATTTCCCAGAACGACCGATAAAGGGTTTTCCCGTTTTGGCCTCATTAGCACCAGGCGCCTCACCAACTAACATAATCGAAGCTTTACTGCTTCCCTCCCCAACCACAGGTAAATAGTTATTCTTAATACGTTCATCAACCAAAAAAAATCCCCTAAGAGCCTCTACTTCGTTCGCAATTTCTTTTAATTTCTCTGTACGTTCGTCCATTAATTGACACTCTTTTTTAAACTATTACCAGTTATTTTGTGCTCAATAAACCACAACACCGTAAAGGCAAACAGAGTGGCGATAGTAACAAATAGTGCGATTGGCATGTATCCATATCCTACAGCCGCTCCAATACCCGCAGTTATCCAAAGACCAGCAGCAGTGGTAATACCAGAAGTGTGATCCTGATTATTCGTGTGGTTATGCAAAATAGCACCACCTCCAATAAACCCTATACCCATTATTAATCCTTGGAGTACATACATATGCCCAGGAGAACCTGGATCGACTACCGGTGTGACCAGTTTGCTTAAAATTATGAATAAACATGAACCCATGGCTACCAATCCATAAGTTCTCATACCAGCAGTCTTCCCGGCGAAAGTTCTTTCAAGTCCTAAGCATGCACCTAGAAGCATTGCTATTATTAATTCAAAAAAGAAATTTATTATATCTGCGTTATACATTTGATTATAAATTATTAGGAATTTCTAAAGAATCTAAAATACCTGTTTCCTCAATCATATCCTGCAAATTTCCAGTTTCTGGATAATTCCATCCTATCATAGTTAAATTTTTACATTCTCCATAATGAATTGCTGTTGAAGAAAACTTTGTATTTGTGATTAACCAACCCTCATCCAAGACTCTTTTCTTTCCACCATAATTAAAAACTGTTCCGGCTTCTCGTATGTCATCAAAACGAGCTTTCACATAAAGTGCCACTTTTAAATCTGACTTGGTTCCAAGTTCATTATGATATTTTGCTTCACACATAATTAGTTTTTCCTTATTCCAAGCCACCACATCTATTTCATGAGATACACAACTACCAAGGACTATTTGATCTGTGACAGTCTCATAACCCTTCGCTTCGAGTAGTCGTGCTACAAACTTTTCGAAAGGAAAACCAGATGGTCCAAGACTCATTACTATTCTTCTTATAGAGTATCTCCTCGCAACCTGTTTTTCGATTTTATGAAGTATGTCAAAAGCATATTTATATATATCGCCAGTGCTCATATTATCCTTTAATTCACCTAAAATACGACTGACTACTTTCTCTATAGCACTGTCTGTGGCACCTGCTCTGAATAATGAGGAACGCAACTTGTTCATATCAAACGGCTCCCTCTTGCCGTTTGCCTTTAATATAATGATTTCTCTTTCTTCGATGTTTTGATTCATTCAAAAATTATAGCTTAAAACTCATTTAACTTATAATTCTATTAATTATCGCTCCACCAATACAATGTTCTCCATCGTAAAACACTATAGACTGACCTTCATTTACTCCCCTAGTTGGTGACAATAAATCAACAGTATTTGAGTCCATTTTAATAGATATCTTCTCTCCTCTATATCTTATTCGGGCACATAGATTTTTTATTTCCTTATTAACACTAAAATTAATATTTTTTAATTCTATTAGTCTTGGAGAAAAATTTAATACCTCTACATCGCTATTCGCAACTGTAACGGTGTTCTTCTTCATATCCTTTGAAACAACATAATAAGCATTACTTGTTGGACTTTTTATTTCTATATCAAAACCGTGCCTTTCACCCTTGGTATAGTAAATAGCTCCTTTATGAGTACCGATTATTTGACCTGATTTGTTTAAAACATTTCCAGGTTGAATGTTTGTGAAGTGTGGCAAAAAATCCTCTAAAGATACTTCTCCAAGGAAACATATACCTTGGCTATCCTTTTTGTTTGAAACAGGTATTTCGTATTTTCTTGCGAGCTTCCTCACATATGCCTTATCCAAATCACCAATAGGGAAAATCACATGCTCCAAGTCATCTTTTGTTAGTGTCCAAAGGAAATAACTTTGATCCTTCTCCTTATCTACTCCTTCAAATAGCTTTTGATTAATATTTCTTGCATAATGCCCTGTGGCTATATAATCAGCTCCTAATTCTTTTGCCTTTCGCCAAAATGCTCCAAATTTAATTTCCCTATTACATAACACATCTGGATTTGGTATTCGACCATCTATATACTCATTTATCATATAGTCAGCAACTTCCTTTTTATATTCTTTTTCAAAATCAAAAAAAATGAATGGAATATTCAACTTTGCAGCCACTCTCATTGCATCACGCCTCTCATCCTTCCATGTGCAAGGTAAAAATTCAGGCGACCAAACCTTAATAAACACACCAGTGACGTCGAATCCCTGATCTTTCAGTAATGCTGCAGAAACAGCACTGTCTACACCACCAGACAGTCCAACGAAGACTTTTTTATTTATTGAGATATTTTGCTTTATTTGCTTTGTGCTCATCAAAAGTTCTTGCATAATGCATTATACCCATCTTATCAGTCAAGAAATAAAGGTAAGGAGAGTTTTTTGGGTACAAAGATGCTCTAATAGCATTCATACCGGGATTGTTTAGTGGATTCTTTGGTAATCCAATTTCTTTGTATGTATTCATATCTGAATCAACTTGTAGAGGCATATTTATACTAAGTCTTTTCCAAAGAATTCCTGAAGCCATAGACATTTCTTCTGGTGTTTTTGCCTCTGCTTCTAGTATTGAAGCCATAATTATGATTTCACTTAATGTGCGCTTTGATTTAGATATGTCATCCAATAATGGAGCAATTTTTTTATTAAAATTATTTTCTAACAAATTTATAGTTGAGGTGGCTGTAGCACTCACCTCTATAAAATATGTATCAGGAAATAAATATCCTTCTCTCGCTGATTTTAAGAACAATTCATGATCAAATTTACTAAATTTTGGTGTAAATAACTCAGAGATATCTTGTTTTGTAAAACCCTCTGGAATTGTGATTCTAACTTCCTCTATGTTTCTCATTCCATGTAATATTCTCCACGCAAGTAGAACAGAGTTCTCTGGAGCCTTTAAATAATAGTCACCCGCTTTCATTTTATTTTCCCCGCCCAAAAGAATTGCAAAGCTTCTAAAACCAATAGCCGAACGAACTATGTCCTTTTGCTTTAAATCAATTGATAGCGTGTATAAACCAGATCCTTCTTTTATATTGACGATGCTCTTTGATGGGAAATTAGTTGGAGGACTAATTAAAAGGATATAAAAAAATAATATTAAAAATAAAATTAAAAAAATAACATTCTTTCTACTCTGAAAATTATACGTTTTAAGAAAACCATCTAACCAACTAAATAATTTTTCTGCACGAGATAAAAAGGGGTTCTCCATAGAAGCTACATTGGTAAATTCGAAGGAGCTTCTCCCTTTTTAGAAGGTAAACGAGCAAGGGTAGGTGTAGCTGCCACTGTAGAACTAGGGAAATGCCATATAGTGGCCAACTCCTCAGATGTCAGGATAAATGGTTTGCCATGGAAATGTTTGAATGGAGAGTTGAAAAATGATCGCCTCTTATAAGCTTCAAGTAGATTAATCTCATTTTTTCTCTTTCGGATACCCTTAAAATCCTGCCATGGATAATCGTAGCTTGCGTTAAAACTGGGTTTGAATCCATTCAAGTTATTAGAACCAAATTGTTTAAAACTCCCTAAGAGACCCCCAATATTGTTTTTATTTAAAACATCCTTTTCTGCTATGTACGCAGCCCTAATCATTGTGTCAAAAGCTGGCTTAGCCAATGTTCTCTCTATTGCCTTAATCGTGTCATTTTGTGATTCTGATAAATTCAAATAACTAGTCTTCTTTTCATCAGCTGTCTTAAGTGTCGCTTTCTTTAATATTTCATTAATTTCTTTTTTAACTCCATCTGACCAATCAGGTTTAAGAGAAAGTCGACCAAATTTTATTCCTTCTTTTGTGTGTCCTTGCACTAAAATTTGAATCCAAGCTTGCTCTCCTTTTTTTAATGAACCAAGAAATTCAAGTGTGGGTACTATTGGATCATTTTTATATTCCTCTTTTGGATCTTTATCCAGACCATACTCTACATAAGTTTTTATCGGATATGCATCTGCCTTTGTGAGGGCAAACTGACCAATCCATCCAAACGAAATCTTCTCTGGATTATAATGAACATCTAAAGTGTAATCTTTAGCTTCGTGTACCTCTACATTTGGAAATTGAGCATAAAGTTGTGCTTCAATAATATTTTTAAATTTTGGGGAGGTCCAAATATAAAAATGAACATGCCCTCCTATGGAAGCTATTTCAAGCGAAAACCAAGATCTGACTCTGCCTTTAAAATATACATCTATTAAGCTCCCCACACTCGTTTGATGAAGAGTATTCATAAATATTTCCATTGATAACGGAGACTTGAGAATCTCATTCGGTATTTTAATCTCAAGAAGAGTACTGCCCTGTTCTTTTATATACTCACGTCTCTTATAATTCATCCAAGTATCAAACCAAAACAATAGAATAAACACTGGCACCCAAATAGGAGCGTAGTATTCTAATAGAGAAACAGCAGTCATTAACATAATTATATTTTACACAACCTGCACACAAAAAGCACTATGCAACTGAATATTTTCCTTCTTTGTCTTTCTTGAAGAATTTGCTGTTCTGAAGATTTACCATAATAGTATTTTCTTTCACATACCTCTCTTTGAGAACTTTTTCAATAATTTTATCCTTACTGAGTGGTCCATCTTTCTCCAAAATCTTTTTAATAACATCCTTGACTACTCCGGACATATAACCCCATTCTGCAAGAGCGTATAAACCTCGTCCCACCAAAACAAATCTTGGATCCTTTATTAATTCATTATGTGTTGTAGCTACATGTGCTTTTTTGTCAAAATATTGAGAAATGGCCTTTGCTACTTCTTTAAAGTGTATAGGTGACCCATGCTTTCTTATAACCAAGAAAGCATAATCCCTCATACCTTTGGCATTTACATTTGGGGAAGTAGTTTTACCCCATTCACCTAGAGGGTTTTTGCCAATTTTATGAGAAATAGATAACCATCTCTTTATAACTTCTTCATTTTTATATTTCTCATTTATATCCTTAACTTCATCAAGAAAATCATTAATAAGGTCACTCTCAACGACCAATTCATCATCTGAAAGCTTTGTGTATAATTTCCTTATTGCATTCTGAATTTTCTTTGCGAGCTCTGGGTCGACGTGCCATCTATGTTTAAATTCTTCGTCTTCTTTCTCCTTTTTAAATTCATCTCCGATTACCAATAGAAAATTTATGTGATTTTGTGTAACTTGATCCTTAGATAAATGCTTCAATAAATCTTTCTCTGCCACAATACCCCCTAAGCTTAGAATCAATTCTTTTAATTCAGTGAATGCTAGTTGAGAATCCTTATATGACTTTGACTTGCGAATAGCTGCCAATGAGTGATTTTCAATCTGACGAACTCTTTCTCTAGTAATCCCATACTTCTTTCCAATAGAATCTAGAGTCATTTTTGTTGCCTTGGTGCCGAGTCCATATCTTGATTCTATGACATCTCGACCTCGTTTAGTGAGCCCAGAAAGAAGTGACTTGGTCACTTGTTTTGGCTTGAAGCTTAATGTTATTTTTTCACTCATATGTTTATAAAGTTTATTTGTATCACTTGACGCTATATCTGTCAAATTAATATCTTATTTATGAAAACAATTATATCACAATATTGACAATTTTGCCAGCAACAATGATAATTTTTTTAATCTTCTTGTGGTTGAGCCATTTTTTTACTTCTTTTTGCTCTAAAACCATTTTCTTCAATTCTTCGTCAAAAATGTCAATATGAACCTTTATAGTAGATCTTAATTTGCCATTTATTTGAATTCCCATGATTACTTCCCTGTTTGTGAGTTTATTTTCATCAAATTTTGGCCACTCTTTATCAAATATTGAAGTTGAATTATTTATTTGAAGATTAAGTTCCTCACAAACATGAGGAGCAAATGGTGCTAATAATGAAATTAAGATTTCATATTCTTTCTTTGAAATACTTTCTCGCTTTTCTAGTGTGTTTGCATAAATCATTAAACTAGAGATGGCTGTGTTAAAACCAACATTCTCTAAATCATCTGTAACCTTTTTAATAGTTTGATGCATTAATATCTCATGTTCAGAAATGATTTCAGCATTTCCTGAATCAATTTTATTTTTTAGTTTCCAGACTTTTTCTATAAATCTCCTTGGACCAACAAGTGAACTTTCATTCCAAGCAATCGCTTGTTCAAATGGACCCATAAACATCTCATACAAACGAAGAGTGTCGGCACCAAAGCGCCTTATGATGTCATCTGGGTTGATAACATTACCAATTGACTTACTCATCTTTTCCCCTCCTTCCCCTAATACTAGTCCATGAGATGTTCTTTTTTTATACGGTTCGCTAGTGGGCACCAAACCTATATCGAACAAAAACTTATTCCAGAAACGAGAATACAAAAGGTGCAGTGTGGTGTGTTCCATACCTCCGTTATACCAATCCACAGGCATCCAATGCTCTAGTTTTTTCTTCGAAGCAAACATTGTGTCATTTCTAGGATCTGCATAACGCATAAAATACCAACTAGACCCAGCCCAGTTTGGCATAGTGTCTGTTTCTCTTTTTGCAGCACCTCCACAGCTTGGACAACTGGTATTTACCCAAGAATCTATGGCTGCGAGTGGTGACTCTCCATTGTCTGTAGGTTCATATTTAGCCACCTCCGGCAACAAAACAGGTAAATCTTCCTCTGGTACTGGCACGTTGCCACATTTAAAACAGTGTATAACTGGAATAGGTTCTCCCCAATATCTTTGTCTACTAAAAACCCAATCTCTAAGTTTGAACCTTGTAACTTTCTGTCCAAAATCCTCAAACCCCGCTTCTTTGTAATCTTTTATAATCGGTAGTTTGTATTTCTTTGCAAATTCCATATCTCTCTCATCATCTGCAGGCACTCCCATAATGGCGCCTGTGCCATAATCTGCTGAGACATAATTCACTACCCAAACTGGTATTTTTTCACCACTGGCAGGATTTGTTACTACGAGCCCAGTATCAACACCAACTTTTTCTTTGTTTTCCCTATCTGTATCAAGAACTACACCAAAATCATCTCCAATCAATTTCTTTGAAATTTCTGGAGCAATAGCAAGAAAAGTGGCACCAAAGATGGTGTCAGGACGAGTGGTAAAAACTTTTATTTCTTTATCACCATTAAAGACAATCTCCGCTCCTTCTGACTTGCCTATCCAATTCTTTTGACTTAACTTTACTCTCAGAGGAAAATCTACTGACTCCAAATCCTTGTCTAACCTATCTGCATATTTGGTTATGGAGAGCATCCATTGCTCCTTCTCTTTCTTTTCAACCTTTGTACCACACCTCTCACAACAACCATTCACCACTTCTTCATTGGCCAAACCTATTTTATCTTTTGGACACCAATTGATGGCAATCTTGGCTTTATAAGCTAAATCATGTTTAAGGAATTGCAGGAACAACCACTGGGTCCACTTATAGTATTTTGGATCCGTTGTATTTATTTCCCTCGACCAATCAAACGAAAGACCAAGAGCTTTTAATTGTCTTCTAAAAACATCGGTATTTTCTTTAGTAACAATTTTTGGGTCTTTGCCTGTCTTGATGGCATAGTTTTCTGTGGGTAAACCGAAAGCATCCCAACCTATTGGGTAAAGGACGTTGTAGCCCTCCATACGACGTTTACGAGCTAGTGCGTCTAATGCTGTATAACTCCTTACATGGCCTACATGGAGACCATCTCCTGATGGATATGGAAACTCAACCAACACATAATATCTGGGCTTATTTGAGTTTTCTTCGGCTGTGCCTGATTTATCCTCTTCCCAAATTTTTTGCCATTTTGATTCTATTTGTTTTGGATCGTAATCCTGCATTAGATTGAATCTTTAAATTTCCTTACAGCAATCCAAATAAGGATACCAAGAGCTATGGCAAGAATAATAACTTTGATTAGATTGTCTGCACTGGTCCAATATCGCACTGAAGCAATGATGAAAGACAAAACACCTGCAATTGATAATGCTTGGCTAATAACTAAATTATTCTTTAGATAATTTCCTAACAAGACACAAAGTGCACCAAGAATAACTAGAGTAACAAAAACATTTCTATCATAATTCTTTCTTGCTGCATCATATTCTGCTCTACAAGTGAATTGAAGGTCACAATAACCACTGGCTTCCATCTTTTGTGGAGCATAGGCGGTGTTTTGGTTCCATTGACCACCCTTCGAGACACAGAGGTCTTTTGTGTTTGCTTCTACGACCTGAGCCGTATTAGGACAATAAACATCATATGCAGGCTCTTTATAAACTAAAGAAAGAGCATAATTAAAAAACATATTAAGGACTATCACTATACCAATAATAACTGACCACTTAAGAATTTTTGATTGATTATTCATTAAGTGATTATAGCAATAATTTAATGAAAAAGGACTAGCTGTGCTAGTCCTGCTTAATTATAGATTTTCTAGCTTTCAAATCTGCTAGAATTTGTTTTACTCTTGCTCGTTTACCAGCTCGGACAGCTTCTAGCTGTCTTTTTCCTAACCGACGCTTCATGCCAGCAGTAACTAGCCCTATTTCGTAATCACACTCCCGAATCTCTTGCCGGAGACGACGAATTTCAGCATACGGACCAGTCCCACTTATTCCGGGTGTCATAAATGCTCCAGTTAGGGTCTAGATGAAAGATTACTCCTTTATATTAGAAACTCAACCACATCACCATCCTTCATAATATATTCTTTGCCTTCAGTTCTAACCCAGCCCTTAGAGCGAGCAATGGCATAAGAGCCGGCTTCTAGTAGTTTCTCATTCTCTATAACTTCAGCACGGATAAACTTCTCCTTAAAATCATTGTGGATTGCTCTCCCAGCCTCTGGAGCTGTTGAGTTTCTCTTGGTTGTCCAAGCCCTAGATTCCTTTTCTCCAGTAGTGAAAAAAGTTATTAGATCCAAAAGGTCATATCCTGCCTTTATAAGATTATCTAAGCCAGTTCCAAAGATTGGGTCTATTTCTATGTAAGGTCCAGGAATCTTTGAAAGCACTTCTCTATGATTCTCAGTAACTTCTGAAGTATTTATCACATATAAGATCGGCTTCTTTATCCCAGCTGCTTCAAGCTCCATATTTATAATCTCTATATCAAAAAGTGGATCTACCTTGTCGTGCACATGAATAATATCCTTATCTTCAAAAATTCGAACTACCTGAATAATCGCATCAACTTCTCGAATATGAGAGAGAAATTTATTTCCAAGACCAGCACCTTCTGAAGCTCCTTTGACTAATCCAGCGATGTCTACGAATTCTACAACAGCAGGAATGACATTTTTGGACTTACTCATCTCAGCTAATTTTGTAAGTCTTTCATCCGGCACAGGCACGATACCCACAGATGGGTCTATGGTGCAAAAAGGATAATTCTCTGCAGGCACAGACTTCTTAGTCAAAGCATTGAAAAGCGTAGATTTCCCCACATTTGGTAACCCAACAATGCCGATTGATAATTTCATACTTAATTAGAATTTATGGTTTCGTTGCTAAAACTATAAAAAGTAATATTTTTAAATATCTTACTTTTAGTTATATAACTGTTTAAACTATAAATTCCAAACAATATAACCAAAACAATTAATCCATTAGTAATTAAATAGGGATGTCTTTTGTCTGTTCTTATAAACAATTTTAGGATCAGTGCAAGTAAAATAATGGAACCAAATATGACGAAAATTATATTAGCCACATGTCCAGGAGAAGTGACATATTGCATAAATATATTTGACTTTTGATTTCTTGGTTGAGAAACATCATTATTTATAACTGCTTCAGCTCCAAGGACTTTAACCTCATTTATTTGGGTGGTTGCGGGCTTGCTATTTGATAGAACTTTCGTAGTTGATACAACAGCAGTTTCTGTCATAGGCCTTGCATAAACTTGAGCGATAAAAATTGTTGGATGGCCCTCAAAGGTACCACTCACTACACCCGTACCCATTTCTGTATAAACACCCTTCACTATATTTGCTCTGTGTGTTGGAGAATTCATCCAAGCCAAAGTTACATCTTTAGAATCAGTAAAATCTACTGCAAGGTTCTCCCCAGCAAATAGATATTTATAGCCAACTTTATCAAACCAGTACCACGGTGCCTTTCCCTCAGGACTTGTATGAGCGAAGTACCCCTTCTCAGCCATATCTCTAGCTTTTAATTCTGCTACCTCATTTAAAACAGGATTTATTCTCAAAAGAGCCAAATGATTTTCTTGTCTATTTTGATTCGAAAGATCACCTAATACCCCAGGTAAAACTGCAGCAAGGTAACCATTGTATATTGGTCCAATCGTTGGTATATAAGGTATTGCAAATACTCCTAATTCCAAAACAAAAATTACCAGAATGACAACCCGGATGTTTTTAGAACGTAAAAAATGAGGCTGATGATCGTTCCCTTCATGAGGTATGAAGTGCTTTTTGAGCCATTTAAACATTTAATGATTATAAATCAAAAACTCACCCAAGTCTATGGGTGAGTTTTTTAAATTATTAGTCTTTGTCTTTCTACTGCATAGAGTTAATTTCTGCTTGTAGCAATACAATCAATTGTCTAATCAAATCTCTCAATTGAACCTTGATTGATTCTATTTGCTGAGCAACAGCCGCAGCATTTTCTGTCTCCGCACCAAGGACACGTCCTACGGCTACAGGAGAAGCTTGAGATGGAAGTGATGAAGCAATTCTATTCGCTCCACTGCGTCCACCTGACCTTACTTCTGAGATGGGATCTAGGTCGCCAAAGGTTGTGAAGTGATATGTCCAGATAATTGTATTTCCAGAATCAGCTACATAACATTCACCAGAAGTGATACCAGGGACTGTCGCACTTGTACATTGTGTTGATATGAGATGCCACTCTATAGAGCCTGCTGGTTTATAACCAACTCTACCTGTGACACCCGGAAGTGTAATTTTCACCGCTTTGTCGAAAGTTAAAGTGAAAAGAGGAGAACCCATTTCAATGACCATATCACCTACTGAGAAACTTGCAGGAGCTGTTCCCGAAGTGCTCCCAACTGTTGGAGCAGACATTACTCCATCCCAACCAGCAGCTGTGACTGTTGTGTCAGCGGGAATTTCTACCGTTGCTATACTCGAAGTAAGTGTAGTCTCGGGAATTAGTCCCGTGCCAGTGACGTCGTCAATAAGTGAATCATAATTTATAGTTGCTCCCACAACGCTACCCAATTCGATTGTAACTGGTGTAGTTGCAGTGACAACAACTTCTTTTTCTGTTTCAGTTACCGTAGCAGTGCCAGTTTCATCTGGAGTTGTCTGACCTACTGCAAGTAAACTAAATACTCTTGTATTTCCATTATCAACATGAGAATACTGGTGATTTGTATCAATAACTGAAACTGCCTTAGTAGTGTCATCTTCCCAAATAGCAGTAGATTCTGTGTGAGAGCTTGTGCCATTTACTGTTAATGTAGCAGGACCAACTACTCCATTCCCCAAGTCTACGTTAATACCTCCCCATGAGTTATTTGCAGTTGTAATGTTGTTTACTGTCACAATCGAACCATTAACTGTTATACCTGATTTGTTGTTATTTGACGAAGTAACAGTATCAAGAATCACATTATTTGCTACGTAAATATTAAACCCATGAATTCCGGTACTTCCGGTTCCATTTTCAACTAAATTCTTAATTGTTACATCACTACTAGTAATTGTCATGGCAGAATTTGAACCATTGGTTACATTTGCGAATAGTGTATGGCCCAAACCATCTATTGTTAGGGCCTTGTTAACAACAATTTGTGACGTTGTCGTTATATCAGAACCCAGTAGAACTGTGGCACCAGCTGAACTGTCTTCCATTACGTCTAGAAATGCTGCTAAATTTGATGCCTTTGAATACGATAATTTGTAACCACCGTTCCAATTTGAATGAACATAATCATAGTAACTTCCTGTAAAAGAATTATTTGTCGCAAGTGACTGTTCATTACTTAGAGTTATTGTTGAGGAAGTTGTGCCACCCATTCCAACTCTTGACATATCTATTTCCTCTGCAATTAGAATTGCAGTTGAAGACCAACCAGGAACAGTTGCTCCATAACCCACAAAAGCGTTTCCAGTCGTATTAAGATTTGGAGTTGCACTACCATATGGCCAGACAACCACGCCGTTTCCAACTCCACCTCCAGCTGCTACTGCATCAGGATTGGGCATCTCAAATCTACAATTTGTAATATTCGCTGATTTTGAAACAACATTTACTGCATTCTTCAACGAATCACTTCCACCCCCCCGGTTGTATACATTAAGACCGTCTAATGTATCATTGTCACCCTTAAGATTAAAAGTTCCATAAATCTTATTTCCACTTGTACCATTAATTGTCACATTAGAGGATGTTACCTCATAAAGCGTATACTCTGTTGTGCTTCCCAATATGCCATCAACAGTAATAATATCTCCAGAGATTGCGCTTGAAAGCGCGGCTGTTAACTCTGTTGGTGTTGTTACAGTTGTAGCTGCATAAGCATTTGCTGTAAATACAAAAAACATTGCAAGAAAAGCAATAGAAACAAATCTAAGATTTTTCATTAAAATATGTTTAAAATGTAAGGCTTATTTAAGAGTTATCAGATATATGGCAAACGGGCACATCTGAAGCAACCTACATAAGCAGAATAAGTTGTTGTTCTCGGTATACGCCTTAGAACAAGAGGTGTCAATGTAGACAAAGTGCTTAAACTGTGGAGAAACTGTTTACAAGATTAAACCCTAGAATTTGACTCATAATCCGGCTTTCGGATTACATGGCGCTGTTGCCAATCAGAAACAATGTAGTAGCAAGTATTACTCCAATTGCTATTGGATTTTTGGCTGATTCTAATAGTAATTTCATATTGTTGTTATTAATTAACGATTTCTATAACAACAATGACGATATGGACTTTAATCCATTACATTATTTCTTAAATTTATCCTTACTATCCAAAACTCTTATAACAGTACCCTTGAGTCTCTCAACTTTATCCAACTGATCATCGTTTTGACTATTTTCTGTCCCTTCCTTCCCTTCTTTAACCTTGGTTTTGATTTTGTCCCTAAAATCCTGTTTTATTTTCTCTGTTTTTTCCTCAACTGCAGAAACTGAATCCTCTGTAGAAGAAGCGGCAGTATTTATTGCTTCAGCAAATGCTTTGGAATTCTTCTCAAGATTAAAATTTAATTCTTCGGCTTTCTTGTCATCAAGCTTATTTTTGACCGCAAGGGATTCTGCTTCTTCAATACGACGAATAACCTTTTCTTCTGTCCAAGCCAAATTTTCTTCTGTAGAAACATTAATCACTCCAATTAATGGTTCGATGGCTCTTATTTTCATAAAATACAAAACGTCTCCAGGTAATGATTCATCAGAAGCATAAACAACACCTCCACCAATCAATACAGTCACAAAAAAGCTCGCGAACATTGCCTGTCTTTGATTAGAAAGCACAAATGCGAACATCCGACTATGTTTCATATACGGAGACTTTATGGGTGTTGAGGAGAAGATTCTTTGGAGCATACTGGCTTTTTCTTCACTGCTCATATTGATTTTCTTTATTTCCTCTATTCCTTTTTTAAATTCTGTTTCATTCATATTATTGTTCTTTAATACCCATAAGCTTTCTCAAATCCTCTAACCCTCTATTGATTCGCACGGATACAGTACCCGCATTAATATTCAACATTAGTGCAATGTCCTTTGGTGGGAAACCTTCTATATAATTTAGATATATTACCTCTCTGTATAGTGGATTCATATTATTAAGTATTGTAAGTGCTTTCTTCGCATCAGAATGTATTTCAATATTTGAGAGGGCCTCTTCATCTGGTACTTCAAACTTAATACCATCCTCTTCAGAAAGTGACTCTAATGAGATTGATTTGCTTTTTTTATACCAATCTATAATAAGATGTCTGACCACCACAAAGAGATATGCTCGAGGGTTCTCTATGGCTTTACCAGATGAGACTGCGACCCAATAGCGAGTGAAGCTCTCGGCCACAATATCAAGCGCTTGCTCCCTGTCCGAAACCCTAAGTAAACAAAATCTAAAAAGAGAGCCACTTTCTCTATTATAGATTTCAGTAAAACGCTTTTTATCATCTTCTACTATCATAACGATTAGGAAATTGTTTCCTTACAAAGAAACTATTCTAAACATTATGCTTTAAATTTTGTATTTGTCCATGAAAGACTTGCTCCAACTCACTCGTCTCTATTTATAGCGGCGAATATTGACGCTGAGTAATTACTGAAAATTAATAATTAAATTAAAATGCATGTCTAGTAAATTTTTAAAGAACTTCATGTTGGGTACAATGGTCACTCTCTTCGCAGTTACCCCGATGTTGTCGTACGCGAAGGATAAAGATAAGGAGAAGAACGAGAATTCACGTTCTAACTCTTCATCATGTATAAAGGCCTTTGGTCATCTCATCGCTCCTGGGTATATCAAAATAAAGGGGGAAGCAGATTTTAGACAGAGTTGTTTCTACCCTTTCGGTATAAACAAAAAAATTGGTGGTAATGCAAGCTCAACTCCTGACACACTAGCTCCAATCATTAGTAATGTTTCAATCTCACCAAAGATTACAACTGCCAATATTGTTTGGAAAACTAATGAGAGGTCAAATAGTACAGTTTTTTGGAGTTTATCTACTCCAGTGAATACTGTCAGTGCTTCATCCACGAGCCAAAACAAGCTTACCAAGGATCACAAGCTAAAGATAAGTGGGTTGGTTGCGGGCACTGCGTATCACTTCGTAGTTAGATCTACTGACGTTGCCGGCAATGTTTTCACTTCAAACGAAGGCACGTTTACTACTAAAACTCCTGACTTGGATGCAGTCACTCCAATAATATCCAATGTTGCCTCTCTTGCTGGGTCTACTACAATAAATGTTAGTTGGAAGACAAACGAGCAATCTTCATCTAAATTATTTTATTCGACCGTGAACCCACTTGTTATCTCTGCCAGCACCACGAACTTCGTTTCATCTGAATCACTTGTATTAAACCACGCCTTAGGTATTACTGGACTAGCCACTGGCACTCCATATAGCCTAGTAATTCAATCAAAAGATTCTGCTGGGAACATCACCACTTCTCCACAGTTTACGTCCACTACTACTTCTGGATTATAGGTATCTCCTATTGAATTCATGATCAACTAAAAACAGCGCTCCCGCGCTGTTTTTATTGTTTTATTTTGCCTTTTGCCCGAGGTTATAAACACTTTTTTTCATCCTCTCTCTGCGCCACATACCAAAATGCTTTAAATAACCAAATTTGTGTACATATATAGGACCAAAACCTGCAAACCACAAAATCCCTTTTCTCAATTCATTCGTCGTATCACCAAAAACAATTCGTTGAACAATTGGAGCAGTATCAGAAGTCACAATCATTGAAGCGGATTTACCTTTTAATAATTTTTTCCACATATAACCACCATCAACAAAACTATATGCAAAATTTGGTAACCAAGCCCTATCAAAAAGGCCCTTAAGCTTCGCTGGCATAGAAGACCACCAAGAAGGATAAATAATTACTAAATGATCAGCCCATCTCACGTTTTCTTGAAAAGCTAAAAGATCTGGTTCAAGTTCCTGCTTGAGTCTGTAACCATGATGGAGCATTGGATCAAAGTTCATTTCCCCAACATTCATTCTTCGTACATCATGGCCATTTTCCATAGCCCCTCTTTCGTATTCGTTAGCCAAAGTTGCGTTCAAGCTATCCGTGTCTGGGTGCCCAAGCAAAATAAAGATTTTTTTGGTTTTCTTACTCATAGCAACTTTTGGAATTCTGCTTGATGCTTGCGCATTACCTCCATAGAAGCTTCCATCTCTGACTTCCCCGCTTTCTTCTTGGCCTCAATTTCCTCTCCAATCATCTTAAAAAATTCTGGATTTCTCTCCATGGCTCCAAGGAGCTTCTCCTGCTGAGCCTCTGGTACTCCCTTCATTTTAGATTTTAATATTTGTCTGGTGAAAAAGCTTTTGATTCCCATATATAGCTATTATACTTGCACTAACTCATATTTCCAAACAAAAAAACAGCCGAAGCCGTTTTCCTGAATAAACATTATTTTATTAAATTACTTCTTTGCTGAAGGAAGGATTTTGTACATTCCTGTGCCACAAACGGTACAAGTACCCTTTGCTGCTGGACGTCCAGGCTTGATTTCAACCTTTTTAACATCCTTCATCTCTCTCTTCTCTTTGCACTTTACACAATAACCTATGATTTTTTCATTTGTATCCATCCGAGTACTATACCATTTAGCAAACAAAAAGCAATACAATCAAGCCTAAATATGTGGACCTAGCGGGAATCGCACCCGCGATTCGTCCATGCCATGGACGCGTGTTACTACTATACTATAGGCCCAGAATAGCTATTAGCTGATAGCTTTTTAGCTATTTAGTTTTAATACTTTATCAAAATAACATTTGAAAATAAATCAATTTCCCTGTATTCTAGTAATTCAGCTAAAAAAGCTAACAACTGAAAGCTGAAAGCTGTTTTAGGGCCCTTAGCTTAGTTGGTAGAGCGCCTCATTTGCAATGAGGAGGTCACCGGTTCGAATCCGGTAGGGTCCACCATGACGAGCGTAGTTGAGAAGTTGTTTGATAAAGAAAACGGGAATTTAGTTGTCCCGTTAGCTCTGTTTATATTGTTTTTTATTCTTAAAGCTTTTGCTGGCTTTTCTGAACTGACTTCAACAATAATCGCGATATTATTCAGTGCCACCATCTTTAAGGTCAGAATTCATAAAGGTGAATACAAAGTATTTCTGCTTGGTCTATTTATTGGCTCTTTTATAGAAATTGTTCTCGGCCTAGTATCAAGAAAACAATTCTGGGATGATGCGTCTCTTTTGGGTGTGCCTGCTTGGCTCCCTATTGCTTGGGCTATAGGTTTTGTAGTCATCACAAGAGTTGGAATGACTATTGAAGGTTTTAAATGGAAAAATGGGGATTAAGCGACTTCCCTCTTTCTCTCTTCGTTTGCCTTTAGTATATCTCTTGCAGCCTGACGAGCTCTCTCCATTATTTGTTCATCATTTAATCCTTCTTTTTCTTTCATTCTTTTTATTGCCTCAATAGGAAATCTTACAAATGGAATATCAGGATTACCTATATCTGGTCCTTCTTTCTTTTCTGGTTCCTGTGGAGGAATATCAAAATTAAGCATTTATGTGATTATTACTCTTAATAGGTTAATTATATCAATTTATTTAGTTTCGCGCGCCAGTACGAGTACATGCTCCAAAAATCTCTCAGGACTTGAGCCTATATAATCCAACGATTTATGTAAGAGCGAATCTTTAGAAAAATCAGGTAAAGCTCCAGTTTCTAAGACATAAACCTTGCCTTGCGGGGTGAGAATCAAATCAGAATATGAATAATGCCTTAAACCTAATGCTTCATGGGCCTTCTTAGCTGCATGTTCTAAAATCTTCTTTTCATTAGGAGAGAAACTGGTTTCGTGTAGATATTCATGAACAGAATTAAATTTTTTATCATAATCAGGCATTAGCTGATTACGTTTTGGGGTAAATACTTCAACAGGAACAAGTGCATAATGTTTTTCTCCTCTAAATCCCTCTATGACTCCACATCTAGCTTCCCTACCCCTTATAAATTCTTCAACAATCACTTTTGGAGAATATTCTAAAGCTTCATCAATATATTTGGCTAACTCTTCAAATGTATAAGCCAATCTAACTCCTCGTCTATAATTCTCACTACTAGGTTTAATTACCAAGGGGTGCATATAATTCCTAAATATTTCCACCAATTTTTCTAATTCTTCTTCTCCTGTAAGTATTTCAAATCTTGGAGTGAGAAGTCCATAGTTTGAATAAGCATTTTTAGCCAAATCCTTGTTTAGCGCCATAACTGATCCAAGCGCTGTTGAACCTGTATAAGGTTTGCTCATTGATGCAAGCATTTTTTGAACACTACCCTCATCGGCAAATTTACCTTGAAGTGCATTAAAAGCAATGTCTGCATATTCAAGAGCCTTATGCGGTGGAACTTTTACTCCCTTTAAATGCCATTCACCATTTTTGGATATAAAAATATCTATTGGTTCATAATTATCAAGTTTTTCTCTAAGAAGATAAAGTGCATGCTCTCCTGTTTTAAGAGACGCATCATACTCCTCTGAAGGTCCACCACGTAAAACCGCAACCTTAATTTTTGAATTAGAAGAAATACCCATGAGGAAATTATATCCTAAATCCCTTGCTTCGCAATTTACGGTGATAGGTTATAGCGAACCTATGAGCTTCAGTGTTCGCAAGGAGAATTGATTTGCCCCATTTTTCTACAGTACCTTTGAGGCCCAAAATATCTTTAGCTTTATGCCTTTCATCCTTTACTACAGAAACAATTTCGATTAGGAAGCCTCTATCTTTCAAAATACTTCTAGCTGCATTAATCTGCGCAGTACTTCCGTCTATGACTATTAAATTTGGAAGAGACCATTCTGCATGACCAAGACGTCGTCTAATTATTTCCCTTAAATTCGCTGTATCATCTATACTAACTTTTTTGTTTTGTCCAATTATTTTAAACTTTCTGTATTGATCTTTAGCCAATTCTCCATCTATAACTACAGTCATCACCCCAACAGTATCTTTACCTGAAAGATGCGCAATATCAAAAGCCTCTATTCTATATGCGCTTTCATTATTATCTCTTTCTATATCTCTTCTAATTAGTGCAATATCTTGAATATGCTCTAGAGAGTAGATGGTTCTTTTCAACTGCTCAGCTTGCTCAAACCTTTCTTCTTTGGCCGAAGATTTCATCTCTTTCTCTAAATCCTTAATAAGCAAATTTTTTTTGGCTTCAAAAAATAGTTTTATGTATTTAATTCTTTTTTTATATTCCCTTTTGTTCATTAACCCTGCACAAACTCCAGGACATAGTCCAATTTGTGAGTTGAAACAGGGTTTCTTCATAGTGCATTTGTTATCTCTATATGGGAATATTCGTCTAATTATCTTTAAAGCTTCTCTTAATTCACTACTATTTGGGAATGGACCGTATGTGCCGTTACCACGAGTTATAAATATTTGAGGAAAGTCTTCGTCGGTGACAGTCACATAGTTATAACTCTTATCATCTTTCTCTCTCGAATTAAAATACGGTTGATGTTTCTTTATTTGATTAGCTTCCAGAATCAAGGCTTCAAGCACTGATTGAGTTTGAATAAATTTTATATCTTGAGCCCTTTCTAACATTTGTACTAATCTTGGTCCACGAGTATTCATGAGGTCTCTGGAGAAATAACTTTTCACTCTGTCTCTCAAACTGGTAGCCTTGCCTATATATAAAATTTCTTTTTTTGGTCCAAAGAAAAAATACACCCCAGGAGCGTCAGGTAATTTGAGTTTTTTATAGCCTTGACTGTTCATTATTTCTATCTTACTATCATAAAAGACTAAGCACAAACCCTTTCTGAGAGGCACTATGACTGTCGCCAAGGACGGCCAGAATGGTCCACGAGCCGAAAGAACTGTTCGTGAACTCGACAAGGAAACTCTCAATTTGCTCAACAGTGCAACTCCTGACAACTCAGCACATGTTGACACAAGAGTGAGGAGCGACGGAGTAACCGAAACCAGACCAGCATCGTCTGAGTAGCAGAGCTAGCGCTCTGCTTTTTTCTTACTCTTTTTTAATATTTTTCTTAGATAAACACCTGTATGAGTATCTGTGTTTGCCACTTCTTCCGGTGTCCCACAGGCGACTAATTCCCCACCACTATTTCCACCTTCTGGGCCAATATCTAATACGTAGTCACAACTTTTAATAAAATCTAAATTATGTTCAATGACTATAACTGTATTACCTTTGTCTACTAGTATTTGGAGAATTTCTATAAGCTTCTTTACATCCTCATAATGAAGTCCAATTGTTGGCTCGTCCAAAATATATATGGTTTTTTGATGTTGAGGACGATAAAGCTCCGAAGCAATCTTCACTCGTTGAGCCTCTCCACCAGAGAGAGTGGTGGCTGACTGACCGAGTTTTAAATAGCCTAGCCCCACATCACTCATACATTTTAATCTGTCATAGATAGCAGGTATATCCTCATAGAAAGTCTGTGCCTCCTCAACTGTCATTTCCAATACCTGAAATATATTTTTCTTTTTATATTCAACCTCTAACGTCTCTTTCATAAACCTCTTACCCTTACAGACATCACAAGGCACATAAACAGTAGGAAGAAAATGCATTTCAACTTCAATCATCCCATTGCCTTGACATGTCTCACATCTACCACCCTTCACATTGAACGAAAATCTATTAGCCTTCCATCCACGTGCACGTGCTTCTGTAGACTCAGCGAACAAATCACGAATAAAAGTAAACGCTCCAGTATATGTGGCTGGATTACTTCGAGGAGTTCGACCGATTGGAGATTGATCAATCATAATCGCTCTCCCCAGATACTCACTGCCAGTGAAAGATTGTGCATTGTATGTTTCTGCACTTCTATATCTCTTCTCTAATCGTGCTTGTAGATTTTTATATAAAATTTCATAAACAAAAGAAGATTTACCTGAGCCTGACACTCCGGTGACTGCAATTAGACGATTTAAAGGAATGTCCACATTCAAGTGCTTAATGTTGAATATTTTTCCAGCGCGAATTTTTATTTCCCCCTTCTCACCTGTTCTACGTACTTCTGGGGTTTCAATTTTTGTTTCCTCTCGCAGATATGAAAGTGTGAGCGACTTTGAATCATTTTTCTTGGCAGTAAGTAAGGTGTCCAAATAGTCAGCCACCACCACGTGTCCTCCATGAGTACCTGCACCTGGACCTATATCTACAATATAATCAGAAGAGTAAATTGTATCTTCATCATGCTCAACAATGAGTATGGTGTTTCCTAAATCACGTAGTTCATGGAGAGTTTTAATAAGCCTATCATTATCTCTACTGTGTAGTCCTATCGTTGGCTCATCGAGCACATAAAGTGCTCCCACGAGCCCAGAACCGAGCTGAGATGCAAGTCTAATGCGCTGTGCTTCTCCACCCGAGAGAGTGTGCGCCCGTCTATCTAGGGTCAAATAATCAATGCCTACATTCAACATAAATTCTAATCTGGCCTCAATTTCTTTGGTCACCACCTTAGAAATATTCTTCTCTCTAATTGTTAATTTAAGTTTCTTAAAGAATTCATTTGCATCATGAATAGACAGAGACACTAATTCAACAATATTCTTGCCACCAATCAAAACATGCAGAGCCTCTTCTCTGAGTCTCTTACCTTTACACTTTTCACACGGAGTACTACCAAACAAATATTTTGTCCCTAGACCATTACATTCTGGACATGCTCCGTAAGGAGAATTAAATGAGAACAAACGAGGTTCAATTTCTGGGAAGGAGAAACCGTCTTTTGGACAAGCCCACTTCGCAGACATAAGGAATTCTTCTGCTTCTTTTTGTTCTTTTTTTGGTTTCTGTTCATTAGCCAAATCTCTAAATCTCACTACCAAAAGTCCATCTGATTCATGAATAGCTTTCTCTATTGCTTCACTCAACCTTTCGTTGGCAGTTTTCTCATCTGTCTTAAACTCATTCAAACTAATCGAATCAACCAATACTGATATGTTGTGCACTTTGGTTTTAGTTAAAACAATTCTCTCTCGCAGTTTTTTTCTTTCTCCATCGACTAATACTTCTGTGTAACCCTTACCTAATAAGTCATACAAAAGTTGATAGTATTCCCCTTTTCTCCCTCTTACTATTGGAGAATATATTTCCACATAAACAGGCAATTCAAGTTTTTTATTTTTTGGTTTACTGGATTCATATTCACCAATTTTCTCCAATACAAAAGTTTTTATTTCTTCGTTAGAAAGTTTTTTTATCTCACTTCCGCACACCAAACAATGTGGTCGACCAATGCGTGCATACAAAATTCTTAGATAGTCATAAATTTCTGTGATAGTAGCAACTGTTGAGCGTGGATTATTAGAACGAGATTTTTGATCAATCGAAATGGCTGGTGAAAGACCACTAATCTCATCTACATCTGGCTTTTGCATTTGCTTCAAAAACTGACGAGCATATGAAGAAAGTGATTCTACATAACGCCTTTGTCCCTCGGCAAAAATAGTGTCGAAGGCCAAGGAAGACTTGCCCGAACCAGAAAGTCCAGTGAATACAGTCATTTTGTTGCGTGGCATCTCCACACTTAAGTTCTTTAAATTGTGTGTTCGAGCGCCCTTCACTATAATTTTATCTTCTTTGTTTTTATTTTTGTTTTTATCCATATACTCAAATTCCCCACGGTTTGGCCCATGGGGTTTGACACGAACGGATTATATCATCCTAAATAATTCTTATCCACTTTTTTCTATATAAATAAAAATTACACGTGATATTTTAAATAAGGGTCAGTTCCTTGTTAAACCTTAAAGCACTGGGCCATGCTAACCTTCGCAGAGTTCAAGCAGAGGAGCTGCACGGAAAAAATTCCATATGCAAGACGTGGAATTGCATGGGCTGAGGCACAGAGACTCGGAGAGGGAAACCAAGTCTATGAATGTCTCTTTCACAAACACTATCATGTTGGTCGGCCTGCATCGAAGCAGATAATTAGGCGCATGTTACTCAAGCTTTTGGTTTTTCGTGAAGTAGAGAGAAAGAGAAGGCACCATCGCAGGATGCGCTTTCTCAATCGTCCTGGTGCACGCAGGCAACACTTCAATTACCGCGCAGCCTAGATATTGGGCTGCTTTTTCTTTTCTAATTTTGCTTCGAGCATTCTGATTTCATCCCTTATAAGTGCTGCTGTTTCAAAGTCTAAATCTTTCACCGCTTCTTCCATTTCTTGCCTCTTCACTTTTATAAATTTCTTTGGATTTTTATTAAACAAAGCTTCATCAGTTTCCATGAGCAATCCAACAGCATTATGATGTTCTCGCTCAAGGGTGTCTGTAATATCTTTAATTTTCTTTTTGATACTAATCGGAGTGATGTTGTGCTTTTTGTTGTAGGCCATTTGTATTTTCCTTCTTCGAAGCGTCTCACTCATTGCTCTTTCTATAGATCCAGTGACATTGTCCGCATAGAGAATTACTTTGCCCTCAAGGTTTCTGGCTGCACGACCAATAATTTGAATCAATGATGTTTCTGAACGAAGAAAACCTTCTTTGTCTGCATCAAGTATTCCTATGAAAGTCACTTCAGGAAGATCTAACCCCTCTCGTAGAAGATTCACTCCAACCAAACAGTCAAACGTGCCCTTTCTAAATTCTGTAAGGATCTCTATGCGTTCTATGGTTTTTATCTCACTATGTAAATACCTTGCCTTTATCTTTTTCTCCTTTAGGTATTCAGCCAAATCTTCGGCCATTTTCTTAGTCAGAGTAGTAGCTATCACTCGTCCACCTTTCTTAATAGCTTTTTCTGTTTCTTCTATGAAGTCTTTCACTTGCCCTTCATACTTACCTTTGCTCTGTATTGGGCGAACTGTCACTTCTGGATCAATAAGACCGGTTGGACGAATCACCTGCTCCACCAATTCCCCACTATGTTCTAGTTCAAATTTTCCTGGAGTAGCGCTGGTAAATATTATCTGGCCGACTCTTTCCTTAAATTCTTCTATCCTAAGAGGTCTATTGTCTCTAGCACTAGGTAATCTAAAACCATGTTCAATAAGAGTATCTTTTCTGGATTTATCTCCCGCATACATACCTCCGATTTGCGGGAGTGAGACGTGGGACTCATCAATGATAGTCAAAAAATCTGGTGTACCATCTAGTTTATGAGGAAAATATGAAAGCAAAGTGTCTGGAGCTTCCCCAGGTCTTCTGTTTGAAAAAAGCCTGGAATAATTTTCTATCCCATTGCAATAACCCACCTCTCGAATAAGTGCGAGGTCATAAGAAGTTCTGCGCTTTAATCTTTCAGCTTCGAGTAACTTCCCTTCTTTTTTGAATTTTTCTAATTGTTCTTCTAGTTCTAATTTGATTTTTTGTATTGCTTTCTTGTTTGTATCATCATTAGTGATGAAGTGCTTCGCAGGGAAAAGGAAAAATGAATCTGGTTCACTAATAATTGTTCGACTGACAGCATCAATACGTTTTATAGATTTGATTTGTCCTTCTTCTAATTCAATTCTATAAATTATCCTTTCTCCTGTGGGCATTATCTCTACTGCATTACCTAAAGCCCTAAATGTCCCTGGCTTCACATCAGCATTTGTTCTAGAAAAATGAATATCTATAAGATCGCGTATAAAATCAGCACGACTAAGTTTGTCCCCTTTCACTATCTTCATGTTCACCCTCTCATATTCTGCTGGAGAACCAAGGCCATAAATACAAGATACAGAAGCTACAATTATTACGTCCTTCCTAGTAAGTAAGGCTTGGGTCGAAGCATGACGAAGTCTATCTATCTCTTCATTAATCATCGCCTCCTTCTCAATATAAGTATCTGTGACCGGCATATAAGCCTCTGGCTGATAGTAGTCATAGTAAGACACGAAGTAGTGCACTGCATTGTCTGGGAAGAATTCTCGATATTCTTGGGCTAACTGTGCCGCAAGGGTTTTGTTGTGCGCAATGACCAAGGTTGGCTTACCAATTTTCTCTATCACATTCGCCGCGGTGAAAGTCTTTCCAGAACCAGTCACGCCCAAAAGAGTTTGATATCGTTTACCTTTCCTTAGTCCTTCGACCAACTCTTTGATCGCTTTTGGTTGGTCTCCAGCTGGTTTAAAGTCATTTTTTATCTTAAAAACTGTCATATTTGCGCATTATAGCAAATTACTATTTTAAGTATTTTTTCAAAAAACTATCTTTATACTCCTTGAAATTTCCATCCAAAATACTTTGTCTCATTTTCTTTACTAAATTTATTATAAAGTAGAGATTATGAATTGAACCAAGGGTAGCAAACAGCATCTCATGAGAACGATTAAGGTGAGATAAATATCCTAATGAATAGTTTTTACAAGTAGAACATCCACATTCTGGATCTATTGGTCCTTGAGCATCTACAAATTTAGCATTACCTATATTAATAGTTCCATTATTTGTATACAAAGTTCCTCCGCGTGCTCGACGAGTAGGAGCCACACAATCAAACAAATCCACTCCATTTTCTACACCCATAAACAAATCCTCCGGTTCCCCTATACCTAATAAATGTCTAGGTTTATCTTTGGGTAATATCTCATTCACCCATTTGACCGCAGTACTCATATCTTCCTTGGCAAAACTGCCACCAATACCAAAACCATCAAAATCTAAACTAGAAATATATTCTGCAGATTTTTTTCTAAGTGATTCTTCCCTGCCACCCTGAACAACTCCAAACAATGCTTGTGTTTCTGCATTGGGTTTCGATTTATGATACTCCAAACTCTTCTTCGCCCATCTATGTGTTCTATCTAAAGCCTCTTCTTGATATGCAAATTTTTCTGTTGGAGAAGTACATTCATCGAATGCAAATATGATATCTGCTCCGAGATTGTGCTGAATCTCTATAGATTTCTCAGGAGTGATGTAGTGTAGAGAACCGTCAATATGTGAGCGAAAAGACACACCATCAGAACCAATGGTGGCCAAACGTGGAGCATCTCCTTCATTTGAGCGTTCAGAGATAAGTAGTGATGGATCAGAAATAGACACTACTTTATTCAACGCCTTGCCATACGCAGCACCGAGTGAAAATACTTGGAAACCACCAGAATCAGTCATAAGTGGTCCATGCCAATTCATAAACTTATGTAAACCACCAAATTTTTTTACCCTCTTATCTCCTGGTTGAAGATAAAGATGGTAGGTATTTGCAAGCACCACATCCGCTCCAGCTTTTAAAATATCTTCTGGACTAAGTGCTTTCACTGTTGCCTTGGTACCCACAGTCACAAACGCAGGAGTCAAAATATCTCCATGTGGAGTTTGAATTTTCCCCGCTCGACCCATTTCGCCATCGAGTTCTTTTTGGATAGTAAACTTTATTGGCTTCACTTATCTCTTCGCTATTATAGATTTCTTATAAACATCCAAATGGTCAAGGGCTACACCAGTTCCTTTAGCAACACAATAAAGTGCATCTTTGGCTAAAACCGCTTTCACTCCGGTTCTACGAAAAACTAATTCAGGAAGGTGTCTAAGCATTGAAGAACCACCAGTCATAATGATACCTCTATCAATAATATCTGAAGAAAGTTCTGGTGGAGTTTCTTGGAGAACATCTTTTATTGCCTTAATCATTTCTCTTAGCTCCTTACTTATTGCTTTAGTAATCTCGTTTGATTTTATTTCAATTGTTCTTGGGAGGCCTAAAACATAATCCCTACCCTTCACACTCATCACTAATTCCTCATCAATGGGCATAGCCGAACCAATTTTTATTTTTATATCTTCTGCGGTTTTATCACCGATTGCAAGATTATATGTTTTCTTTATATAGTCTGCGATAGCTAAATCAATTTTGTTGCCAGCCACTTTCACTGAGGTTGAAGCCACAATACCTCCAAGAGAAATAACCGCCACGTCTGTGGTACCCCCTCCAATATCAACAATCATATGTCCAGCGGCCTCTTGGATAGGAATACCCGCACCTATCGCTGCGAGGATTGGCTCTTTCACCACATATGCATTTTTAGCTCCAGCTTTAATAGCTGCTTCTACTACCGCTCGTCGTTCCGTGGAAGTTACTCCAGCTGGCACAGAAATCAAAACATCTGGTTTGAAAATATTCCATTTACCTAATGCTTTGTTAATGTAATATCGAAGCATTGCTTCAGTCACTCTATAATCCGCAATAACTCCATCCTTCATAGGTCTATATGCCACAATGTTGTCTGGTGTCCTACCAATCATGGTCTTAGCTTCTGCACCTATAGCAAGTATTTTGTTGTCATCCTCAGAAACAGCCACCACAGAAGGCTCATTAAGAACAATGCCTACTCCAGGCACAAAAACGAGTATATTTGTAGTACCTAGGTCAATTCCTAGTTTTTTTGTCCCAAAAGCTGTCATTCCAATATGATACCGTTATAATAGCCTTATGAAAAGAGAACGAAAAAGCGACGTACTTAAAGTAGTAACTGTCATCCCTGTGAGTAAATCAATGCTTCGTTCGACCCTTTCTTACTTCACCAAAGATGATGTCTCTATCGGTTCATTTGTAAAAATTAGCATTAGAAATAAAACTAGTCTCGGTTTGGTGACGAATGTGGCTAGCGCAAGATCAGTAAAATCTGACTTGAAAAATTCCTCCTTTGCACTAAAGAAATTATCAAAAGGAAACTCTGCAAAACTTTCTGCTGGGTTTATTAAAGCTTGCGAACAAACTGCCTTTTATTATGCAACCACGACTGGAAGCGTCCTTAGTACTATATTACCTAAATTTTTTCTTGAATTTCCTGAACTTATCCAAAGTTACAAAAAAAATGAAAATAAATCAGATACATTGCATGAACCTTATCTAATTCAATTACCACTAGAAGAAAGATTTGGCGAGTATAAAACTATAATTCGTGAATCATTTGCACGGAGCAGTTCTGTACTATTCATTGCTCCCACTATTGAGGAAGCTCAAAGATCATATGAAATCTTATCCAAAGGTATACATGAGTACGCTTTCACTACCGTTGGCCAAAGCCAGAAAAAACTAAAAGAAATATTTATTGAATGTCACAAAGAGAAACACCCAATTATGCTTATTACTACTCCGTCTTATGGGGCATTTGATAGACCAGACTTAAATACTATCATTCTAGAAAGAGAAAATTCTCGGTCATATAAAACTCTTTCTAAACCATATATAGACATAAAAACATTTTTTGAAATGCTGGCCAAGGAAACTGGCAAGACACTAATTCTCGGTGATTCTGTACTATCTATAAAATCCCTTTGGTTAGAAAAGCAAGGCAAGTTTGCTGAGTTGTCTCCATTGAAATGGAAAACTCGCTTTGATACACAGACAAGGATAATAGATATGAAGGCACCACTCATTAGTGAAGATGAGGTTCAAAAATTTAGAATACTTTCAAAGGAAATTATTGAACTTATTAATAAGTCTATTAGTGAGAAAAAAAAAGTTTTTCTCTTCGGAACTCGTAAGGGATTGGCTCCATCAACAATATGTGTTGATTGTGGAAATTTACTTGAATGTTCAAATTGCAAAGCGCCTTTGGTACTCCATGAGAGCAAGGGAAAGGAGAGAATTTATCTTTGTCATGCCTGTGGAGCCAAAAGAACTTCTGAGACCAGATGCGACAAATGCAATAGTTGGAATTTGAATCCATTGGGAATAGGTATAGATAAAATTGCGAACGAAGTTAGAAATGAATTTCCCACAGCAAATGTGTATGTCTTAGACAAAGATAAAGCCACCACACCTCAAAAAGCTTCAGCAATTATTAATAAATTTCTAAATGATGACCACGGTATACTCGTGGGAACTGAATTAGCTCTACTTTATACAGAGAAAGTTCCTTATGTGGGTGTAATATCACTTGATTCATTATTTTCTATCCCAGATTTTAGTGTTAATGAAAGAATATTTTATTTAGTAAACAGAATCATAGAAAAATGCGAATCTCAATTTATAATTCAAACAAGAAATATTGGACGAGAAATCCTTAGTCTAGCTACCAGAGGTGACATTCTCGAGTTTTATAGAAAAGAAATTCAAGAAAGGGATGAATTACAATATCCACCCATCTCTCTATTCATTAAGGTTATCACTGAAGGTGCATCAATAGATCTAGAAAAAAAATCTATCTTCCTGCTTCAATGTTTTGGTGAACACAATCCAGATTTTATTAAATCGAAGGGTATGAAAAGTGGCAAAATTAGCCTTTCGATGATCATTAGATTAAAGCGCGGTGATTGGCCAAATAAAGACTTGATTGAAAAATTACTTTTGCTAAGTCCTGAATTTTTGATTAAAGTAGACCCTGAAAGCATCATATGAAAACCTTAATCAAGCAAATGACGGCACCTGTTCTGAGAGAGCAAGCAAAACACGTCAAAATAGAAGAGATAAAAACCAAAAAAATCCAAACAATTTTGGATAAGATGAAAAGCGCCCTCAAAAAGGAGGAGGATGGCGTGGCTATAGCCGCGCCCCAAATAGGAGAAGGTTTACGAATTTTTATAATTAGTGGTCGAACAATTTCGATTATAAATAACGAAGGTGAAGATATAGACAAAAATATCATATACCCCGATCAAGTTTTCATAAATCCAATAATTAAAAAACTATCAAAAACAAAGAAGAAAATGGAGGAAGGATGTCTTTCTGTTAGGTGGTTATATGGACAAGTAGAGAGAAGTACAAAAGCCACAATAGAAGCCTATGATGAACACGGTAAAAAGTTTCAGAAAGGAGCCTCTGGACTAATGGCTCAAATATTTCAACATGAAGTAGATCACTTGAACGGTATACTTTTTATTGATAAAGCAGAAAATATAGAGAATATTCCTCCACAAAAAAATGCAAAATAATATTCGTTTTATTTATTTTGGTTCATCAGAATTTTCTAAACATGTTTTAAACGAACTTGAAGCCAAAGGGTTAGTGCCGGTTTTGTCCATTACTTCTGCTCATGAACCATTGGATAAAGAAAAGCTTGAATCAATGAAAGCTGACGTATTTATAGTGGCTTCTTTTGGGAAAATCCTCCCTGATTGGCTCATATATATGCCGAAGTTTAAGACCTTGAATGTTCATCCATCTCTCCTCCCTAAACTTCGTGGCCCCTCACCTATTCAGGGAGCAATTTTATCTGAAGAAAAAACCGGTGTTACTATACAGAGAATAAATGAAAGGATGGATGAAGGACCGATTATTGCTCAAAGAGAAGTGGAACTATCAAGCAACATTGGTTATATAGAAGCAGAAAAAATATTGGCTAAAGTTGGAGGAGAAATGCTTATAGAAATTTTACCTAAATATATAAGTGGTGAAATAAAAGAAGTTGAACAATCGAGTGAAGGTGCTACTTACACAAAGATGATAAGGAAGGAAGATGCTGACATCTCAAATGACTCTGCAGAAATTGCTCTAAGAAAAGTCCGTGCATATGAAGTTTGGCCCAGAGCTCGCAAGGGAGAATTAGTTATCACTAAAGCCCATATTGAGGGTGACAAATTCATGCCAGACAGAGTTATTCCTCCGGGTAAGAAAGAGATGGATTATAAAGATTATCTTCGAGGCAACCCAAAAGTAATTTTATAAAAGTAATAAGCGCCCACTCGT
Source organism: uncultured Candidatus Saccharibacteria bacterium (assembly GCA_964349945.1). Classification (GTDB taxonomy): domain Bacteria; phylum Patescibacteriota; class Minisyncoccia; order Phycocordibacterales; family Zambryskibacteraceae; genus JAIFWN01. The sequence continues at coordinate 270,358 of CAYGIH010000001.1, forward strand.
GAGAGGGGCGCTGCAATAATAATAATTATGTGTGTCAGTGACCGAAGTCACAGAAAGAGCGAGTGGTAGTGCGGTGTTCGCTGACACCGCACTACCCGGCGACCCATCGACTATACTTCAGTCCGCGCCTAGGCGTAATGCTACTACGGCTGGCCATGAGAGGGTCACCGAAACCATCCAAGTGAGGTAATTTTCACCCCACTCCTCAAGTATACACCTTTCATGGGTTTTGTCAAGCACTTCTATTGATATGTGAAAATAGGCCTATTTTGAGCCATTTTACAGACTAAAGCTTTGGTTTTCTAAAACGCTTTAATGCCCATGGGAAATCTTTCATTAAATCTTTGATAGCTCTCTGCCCACGACGAAGTAGTTTGAGTCTTCTACTCTTCCCTTGTACTAATTCTCTCTGTACATCTGCCTCTACGAGGTCTATGGCCGCATATAAATCTTCGGCTTCAGCTACTGAATATATATCGAGCCCTCCACCAGTAACATTTACCTCTGCCTTAAACACATCACCTCCTTTATGATGTTTTGTTGTCTTCCCTACTTCAATTCTAAATATTACTCCATCGGATCTTTTGTCTACAAACTTCTCAAGGGTTTTAATTTTCTTAGTAGCATAATCTGTAATTGCGTCCGTTAACTCTATTCCTGTTCCCTTGAGATTTATTTTCATGAAGTTTTTACAAATTACTTTTAATACTCACATTATACTATGCACCTCACATTTAAATCATTCTGTAGTCACACCATCAAATTCTGGTCCATTGGCCTCTGCTTCGGCCTTAGTTAATCTCACCACACCATCTTTATGATGTGCTGGTGAATATATCGTGTAAAGCTTTAAGTCTTCTGTTGTAGAAGTATTTATAACATTATGCTTTGCTCCAAAAGGTACCACTATGGCTGAACCGTCACTTAGTTCGTATTCGTTTCCATCAATAATACATTTACCGCTTCCCTTTTCTATTCTAAAAAACTGGTCATTTTCTGTATGAATTTCTTCTCCAATTTCTTCTTGGGGTTTCAAATTCATCAATACTAACTGACTATGTTTACCTGTATAGAGCACTTTTCTAAAGTTGCTATTCTCTAACGTGTCGTTTTCTATATTTGAGTGAAAGCCTTTCATATTTTTATTATTTATTCTTATTATTATTTATTCTTATTATACTACTTTCCCTGTCCGTAATACTTCTTCAGTTGCTTCACGTGGTCAGCATAGGTATCTGAACAATGAAATCCTCCTCTTCTATCATGAAAATAGAACAGACAAGTAGTTTTAATGGGATTAAGAGCAGCAAGGATAGCAGCCACAGAAGGGTTGGCTATGGGGGCTGGAGGCAATCCAGAATTCAAATAAGTATTATACGGTGACTTTATATATTTATCTTTGGATAAAACAGTTGGCCACCAGATTGAAGTGCTCTTGCTACTGGCCCTTGCATATTGGAGAGTAGCGTCTATCTGTAGATTCATACCTTTAAAGATTCTGTTCCAAATAATGCCTGATATTTCTCTCATGTCTTCTGTGCCCAAAGTCTCTCTTTCTATAAGTGACGCGATTGTTAAGGCGGTTTTGAGTGGCACAATTTTCTCTACAGATGCACCATAGTGAGAAAGTACTTCTTCGCTGAATCTTTTATTTACTAACTCTTGCGCTTGTTCTGGGGTTGTACCAAGATTAACTAAATATGTTTCTGGGAAAAAAGAACCCTCAATATGCGGTAGCAAGGAACCACTCGGCGCTGTCAAAAAATTAGTTCTATCATCCGTATCCCAAGAAAGGGCCTTAGAGAATAAATTCGCAACTTGTTCTTTTCTTAGACCGGGTGTAATGGTGACTAGTTTGCCTCCTCCAGCGAATGCCAGATTTTGATACACGGACGTGTTTGCTAAGGCTATTGAAATCCATTTATATATATCCCCGACCGTTTCAGAAATATTAAAAACCGAGGCTTGAAGTGGAGAATCTGGACTAGTTAAATACTGATTAACTAACTCGTTCTCTGTTATAGTTTTATTTTGAGGGTCCACAGTTACTGGGAATTGACTCTGTATGTTTGAGGCTCTTCGTTCTTGCCAATATTTAACTTGAACAATAAACACTGCGGGCAGAACCAGGATTAAACATCCAACTATGAATAATGCAATAAATGTCTTGCGAAATTTCTTTATTGAAGCATTAAAATTATTTAATACCATGATCTTTATAATTATAATCATATTTGCTTGAATCACTAAATTTGATATCATCAGAACATTCCGCGTTAGCTCAGTCGGTAGAGCGCCTCCCTGTTAAGGAGGATGTCCTAGGTTCGAGCCCTAGACGCGGAGCATTATATATGTGGGTGGAATTCTGACTTTTTGATATACTACAAGTATGAAAACACTCTTTAAAATAATCGTTGTTGTCCTAATAGTTCTGGGTATTTGGTTTCTTTATAATAAAACATCAAACGCCCCAACTTCAGACGATATAGTAAATCAAGCCTTACTAACTCACCCTGACCCATCCAATGCTACCTTTGAATTTGAGGATGAATCCGTAACATTAAAAAATGGGATTCACGAAGGGAAGATTGAAAATAGTTCTGCCACCGTTGAAACAACATTATTAGATGTAATTGGTTACGGTGACCTAAACAATGACAAAAAGGAGGATGCAGTTGTAGTACTTCTTCAAGATGGCGCTGGTTCAGGATTATTTGTATACGTTGCCGGTTACGTTTCTGCGCCACTAAATTACATTGGTTCAAATGCTCTATTTATTGGTGATAGAATAGAACCAAAATCTATTGCTATTAAGAATGAATTAATTACTCTCACTTATTTAGACAGAAAAGCAAATGAGCCAATGTCTGCAGAGCCGACTGTTATGAAAACAAAGAATTATAAGTATACAAAGGGAACGTTGGCTGAAATATAATAAACCAAAAGCCTCCGCATTTAGCGAAAGGCCTTGGTGTTGCAGCTCACCCCTCTTAGGAAGCGACCACTTTAATTAAATTATTATTGTCTCTAATCAGGTTCATAACTCCCGACAAAACGAGACTTTTATCTATTGTTGGTGCTCCTCACAAGGACTGAGGTATCTTAATTGTTGACCCTATACAATATAAGTCAATGTAGTGCAACTAGTCATTTGGTGCAAAACCTGTGCACTAATTGTGGGTAAGTAGAGAAAATAGTGGAAAATTTGATTGCCTATTTCTTTTTTTTATGCTTTAATTGTTTCTCTCGGCACTAGCCGTTTTTATTATGGAAATTCGTAACATAGCCATCATAGCTCACGTTGACCACGGCAAAACAACCTTGACTGATGCTTTAATGCGCCAGACAGGTATGGTTGAAGAAGGTGTGTCTATGGACTCAAACGACCTTGAAAAGGAACGTGGTATTACTATATATTCAAAGAACACTTCAATCTTTTATAAAGATACAAAAATTAACATAGTAGATACACCCGGTCACTCTGATTTCGGTTCGGAAGTAGAACGAGTACTTCGTTCAATAGACACAGTTTTACTTGTTGTTGACGCTCAAGAAGGACCGATGCCTCAAACTCGTTTTGTGTTAAAAAAATCTCTTGAGCTCGGACTTAAGCCGATTGTTGTTATAAACAAAATTGATAAGCCTGCAGCTAGACCTGAAATAGTGCATGAAATGGTATTAGAGTTATTCCTCGAACTTGGAGCCAACAATGAACAAATAGATTTCCCTACTGTTTATGCCATAGGTCGAGAAGGTGTGGCTAAGAAAAATTTATCTGATGAATTCCCTACAGGTTCAAACGGTCTTGCCCCTTTATTGGACGTAGTTCTAGATCACGTTCCTCCTGCTCCACAAAATACCGAAGCAGTAGTTCGTCTCCAACCTTTTAACCTCGCATATGATAACTTTCTCGGTCGTTTAGCTATTGCCCGTGTTTATGAAGGAACAATCAAAAATGGTCAAGAAGTTTGGGTAAAAAAACCAGATGGGAAAACTTATAAAGGCAAAATTACTAAATTATTCACATTTGAGGGAATAAAGAGAATTGAAAATGAGTTCGCCATAGCAGGAGACATTTGTATGGTAGCTGGATTATCAGAAATTTATATTGGTGATACTATCGGCGGTTCTGACTCCATAGAGGCCCTTCCTGCTATTAATGTAGATGAACCAACTATTTCCTTAAACTTCTTTGTGAATGACTCTCCTTTCGCTGGAAAAGAAGGTAAATATGTGACTGGTCGACAGATACGAGAGCGATTAGAGCGAGAGCTTGAAGTAAACGTTGGTCTAAAGGTGGATTTTTCATCTACAGATGAGCTAACGGTCTATGGTCGTGGTGAACTACACATTGCTATTCTTCTTGAGAACATGCGACGTGAAGGTTTTGAGGTTCAGGTGTCTCAACCACATGTAATCATTAAAGAAGAAAATGGTAAAAAACAAGAGCCATATGAAGAAGTAGTCATTGATGTACCAGAGGAGGCCAGTGGTGGAGTTATTTCTAAACTAACAGAAAGACGTGCGATTCTAATGGACATGAAAACAGAGCATGGACAAACACGCCTTATACTCGAAGCCCCTACTCGTGGACTACTTGGATATCGTGGACAATTCGTGGTGGACACTCGAGGATTGGGCATATTCTCATCTCGCTTCACAAACTTCAAGGATTATGCTGGAGAAATCAAACATAAACATGTAGGTGCCATGGTCTCAATGGAAAACGGAAAGGTCTTGGCCTTCTCACTCGATAACCTCCAACAACGAGGAGTATTATACATCTCTCCAGGTACTGAAATTTATGAAGGTCAAGTAATAGGCAATACTTCAAAGGGTGAAGATTTGTATGTAAACCCAACCAAAGGCAAACAGCTGACAAACATGCGTGCTTCAGGTACTGATGATGGTATTTTCTTGGTGCCAGCTTGGACACTTACTATAGAGCGAGCCATGGAAATTATGAACGAAGATGAATATATTGAAATCACACCAACTTCAACCAGATTGCGTAAGCAACATTTAACTCAACAAGAACGTTCAAAGGCACTCAGAAAAGATTTGAAGCTATAAAAAATATTCCCCTACTCTGGTGCGTTTTATCCAAAAAGCTATGGCTTCACTTCCAAAGTATTTACCCATTTCATTAGCTAATCCGCGTATATATGTGCCACTACTGACACTTGCATTAAATTTTGATATGAGAAAGTTTTCTTCTCCTGATTGTTTTATTGCATCATTCCATTTTCCCAATATTTCCTGTTGACGAAAATCTCCTTTTACTAAACTAACTCTAGTGTGGATCTCATTAAGTAATTCTTGTTTTGAAACAAGTCTAGAATCAACATGATTTATAGAGAAAATTTTAATTCCTCTTTCTGGTACATCAATTTCTTCAATTCTATTTTCTCTTGCCCATTCAAATAATGGTTTACCATTAACTGTTTTTGATGAATATGGAGGATAAGATTGATTTTTCTTTTCTCTAATAGTATCCAAAAGACTTGGCATTCTTTCCTCAATTCTTTTTGGAGTAACACCTGTACCAATTGTAACTAAACCTAAAATATCATAAGTATCTGTTCCAAATCCCCAAAGAATTTCAAATTCGTATGTTTTATCCATAGACAAATACACTTCCTTCTCCTTTGTATTATGAGCAAGCACCAATAGTAATCCTTCAGCCAAGGGATCAAGACGCCCCAAATAAGTCATTTTAGTTTCCTTATACGTAGGATTATCCAGTCTAAACCGCTCGATACACTCAAGTGGGGTTTCTCCGAGCTGTTTATATAAGGTTAAAACTTTAGTTTCCATGCAATGCTTAACCCAATATAGATAATTTGCTATACTTTGTCCATGTCAAACAAACTAAGTACAGATTCATATAAGGGGGTTCGAGATTTTTACCCAGAAGACCAATTCGTTCAAAACTACATTTTTGGAGTTTGGAAGAAGACTGCAGAAAGTTTTGGTTATGTTGAATATGGAGCATCTATCCTCGAACCTTCAGAGATTTATAAAGAGAAATCAGGTGAAGAAATAGTGAACGAGCAGACATTCACTTTCATAGACAGAGGAGAAAGAGAGGTGACACTCAGGCCCGAAATGACACCTACAGTGGCTCGTATGGTAGCAGCGCATAAACGAGAGCTCGGATTTCCTCTTCGTTGGTATTCTGTTCCTAATTTATTTCGCTATGAAGCGCCGCAAAGAGGTCGACTAAGAGAGCACTGGCAATTGAACGTAGATATATTTGGCTCTGGGGCACTTGAAGCAGATGTAGAAATAATAAATATTGCATATAGAATAATGTGCAATTTTGGGGCAAAGGATAGTGACTTTGAAATTAGATTAAACAGTCATTCTAATAATGATGATTTAAACAAAGTCGTCTCAGCTCTGCGAGGGTTAGGTATTAATAATACTAAAATTGATGAAACCTTGGCTCGCGGACAGGCATACTATACAGGAGTGGTTTTTGAATTCTTTGATACTGATCCTGCGAACCCTCGTTCAATTCTTGGTGGTGGAAGATATGATAATCTCATAGATTTATTTTCTAGTGATAATGTCCCCGCTGTTGGCTTTGGAGCTGGTGACGTAACAATCAAGGATTTCCTTATAACTCACAATCTTTTACCTTCATTTAATTCAACTACAAGCCTATATATCGCTTTATTATCTACTGACTTTATTCAATACGCAGGAGAGATGGCTGACACCCTAAGACAAAATGGAGTAAATGTTGAGATAGATTTTAGTGGACGCAAGGTTGGCGATCAGATTAAAACTGCCGACAAACACAAAATACCGTTTTTGATTGTTATTGGTGACGAGGAAATTAATTCCAATACCTTTAAACTCAAAGATCTCAGAACTGGAGAGGAAAAGCAGGTGACCGCAAACGAAATCCCAACATGCGTAAAATAGTTTTTGATATAGAAACAAAAAATGTCTTTGCAGATGTGGGTAAAAATGATCCTTCACTATTAGACATATCTGTTGTTTGTATTCATGATTCGGAAACCGATTCATATTCTTCGTATTTAGAAGAAGATTTACCAAAACTTTGGCCAATACTTGAAAGGGCTGACATGCTCATAGGGTACAACTCTGATCATTTTGACATACCACTACTAAACAAATATTATCCTGGTGATTTAACCAAAATTAAATCCTTGGATATCCTTAAAGAAATACAAAAATCATTTGGTCGCCGTATGAAACTTGACCAAATTGCTGAAGGCACATTAGGAAAGAATAAAACAGGTCATGGCTTTGATGCGATAACCTGGTGGAAAAAAGGTGAAATAGATAAGATAATTAAATACTGTCTTGAAGATGTGAAGATAACTAAAGAAGTATATGAATATGCCAGAGCAAATAATAAACTAATTTTCAAAGAAGGAGGGGTTATGAATGATATTAAGCTTGATACTTCAGGCTGGGAGGAACCAAAAGAAAATAAATTAACCTTTACTCTACCTTTTTAGAAAAAATATAATATTAGAACAGCAAGGCCAATACGATACCAGATAAATATATAAAGTTTGTGAGTTTTTAAATACTGTATCAAAAAGTGAATGGATGCTAACCCCACGGTAAATGAGACTAGAAAGCCTATACCCAGAGGGAGTGAACCAATCGACGCTATCTCACCCGCTCTATAAACTTCCATAAAGGATTTTAAGCCCGCTCCAACAATAATTGGGAAGGATAGTAAGAAGCTAAATCTAGTTGCCATCTCTCGAGTTAAACCTAAAAATAATCCACCAGAAATAGTTGCGCCAGAACGAGATACACCAGGCACAAGAGCTAAACTTTGAAACAAACCAATAATAAATCCCTTACCTGTGCTTAAAATTTTATTTTGCCTTGCATATTTCTCTGCCAAAAACATTAATAACGATCCAGCCAGAAGTGACCAGGCCACTAGATGAGCACTCCTAAACGTAGTTTCCATATATTTCTCTACATAGAGTCCAATTATTACAGCAGGTATAGTGCTTATAATAATTGCTTGAATCATAATTTTATCTTCATTTGCAACAATTTTCCTAAGACCCATCCTTATAAATACCTTGAAAAGATGACATAAATCAGACCAAAAATATACTAAAACAGCCAAAATTGTCGCAGATTGAAAAATAGCATCAACACTGAGACTTTCTATACCTTGAATATTTAATATTTTATGGCTCAAAATTAAATGGCCAGAGGAAGATATAGGAATAAATTCTGTTGCCCCTTCCACAATGCCTAAAATTATGGCGTGCCAAACTGACATATTTACATTTTAGCATACGTGATATAATTCACTGCATACAAATTAATTTTTAGAATAATGATTAAAAAAGACAATCCATTAGTTGTTCCAATATCTATAATTATTGCTGGCGGACTTATTGCCATTGCAATATATTTAGGTGGAAAGAGTAACCAACAATATGCAGCCGCCCCTACAAATAACAACCAACAACAGCAACAACAGCAACCACAACAACCACAACAACCAAATGGACAAGTGGCTCCTGTTACTGATAAAGATAATATTGTTGGAAGCAGGGATGCCAAGGTTATCATTGTGGAATATTCCGATTCTGAATGTCCTTTCTGTAGATCATTCCATAAAACTATGCTTCAAGTAGTAAAGGAATATAAACCAAGTGAAGTAGCTTGGGTTTATAGACAATTCCCTATTGCCCAGCTTCACCCAAATGCACCTAAGCAGTCAGAAGCAATGTATTGTGCGAACGATCTCGGAGGAAACAAGGGCTTTTGGTCATTTACAAATAGACTCTTTGAAGTTGCTGGAGCAGGTGGACCATTAGATATGAATGAACTCCCTAAGATTGCTAGTTTTGCTGGTCTCGATACAGATGCATTTAATCAATGCCTATCAAGCGGTAAGTTTACTAAGGCTGTTCAAGATGCAGTGAGTGCAGCAGGCGCAGCAGGAGCACAAGGAACTCCATACTCAGTAGCTATTAGTAAGTCAGGACAGCAACTTGTTATCAGTGGCGCCCAACCATTTGAACAAGTAAAGTCAACAATTGATTCTCTACTAAAATAAAATTGGAAAACAAAAAGCAAGTTATTCTATCTAAAACTAATTACATTCTCTACAGAGATTGTCCGAAGAATACTTGGCTCAAAATCCATAAACCAGACGTTTACTTCAAGTCAGAGCTTTCTGATTTTGAAAAATCAATTATAGAAACAGGAAACGAAGTAGAATTAGAAGCTAGAAAACTGTTCCCTACTGGTGTTCTCATCGAAGGACGTGATGAAGACGCTCAAAAATTAACGGCAGATTATATTAGAGAAAAACAGCCAACATTCTTTCAGGCTGTTTTTTCTATTAATGACTATCTGGCAGCTACAGACATTTTGAAATTTCATCCAGAAACTAATTCGTATTCTATATACGAAGTGAAAGCTTCAAATAGTGTAGATTTAAAGGTTCATATTCATGACCTGGCCTTTCAGGTTAATGTCTTACGACAAGTTGGGTTAACAGTCACAAGTGCCGTTGTTATCCATTTGAATCCAGAATATGTAAGAGATGGAGAACTTGAGATTACTAAGCTCTTTCAGGAAACAAATGTTACTAAACAGGTCGAAGAAATTTCTATGGAGGTTTGGGATGAAATGAATTTTGCCTTAAAGTATTTGAGAGATGAGAATGAACCCACTGGTCCATGTTCATGTCTACGCAAGGGCCGTTCGAAACACTGCACTACATTCCACTACTCAAACCCTCAAGTACCTGATTATAGTGTCCATGATATAGCCAGAATTGGTTTGAGTAAGGTTAAACTTACTGAGCTTGTTGACTCAAACATCTTTCACATCAAAGATGTGCCTAGAGAATTTGAACTATCAGAAACCCAGAGAAATCAAATTGATTCATATGTTTTCGACAGAGTTATAATTGACCATGACAAAATCAAAGAAGAATTTGAAGATTTAGTGTTCCCTCTTTATTTCCTAGACTATGAGACCTTCCCCGCTGCCATACCACGCTTCGATGGATTTTCACCCTATCAGCAAATTCCCTTTCAATATTCTCTACATGTTGTAGACAAGCCAGAAAGTGAGCCAAAACATTTTGAATTTCTCTATACAGAAAACGGTGACCCTAGTCACTCCTTTGTAGAGTCAATGCAAAAACACATAGGTAAAGTTGGAAGTATAATTGTCTGGCACAAAAGTTTTGAATGTAGCAGAAATAAGGAATTAGCCACAAGAATACCCGAAGCAAAAAGTTTCTTAAATGACATTAATAACCGCACTTATGACCTTGAGGATATCTTCAAGAAGCAATACCATGTCCACAAAGACTACAAAGGTAGTAGCTCTATCAAGAAAGTTTTACCAGTTCTTGCTCCAGATTTGTCATATAAGAACCTAGAAATCCAAGAAGGCGGCAGCGCAACTCAAGCATGGAACAAAGTTGTCACTGCAGAATTAGAACCATTTGAACGGGAAACAATTATAGATAACCTTAAAAACTATTGTAAGTTAGATACTTACGCCATGTATGCTATTTGGAGAGAACTCAATAGTCTAATATCCTCTTAGACGGTTTATTTTATCGTGCTGACGAATCTTCTCATGAGCCTTGGCTTCGATTTGTCGAATACGCTCTCGAGTGACACCAAAGACTTTTCCCACTTCCTCTAGTGTATGAGTATATCCATCAAGGAGGCCGTGGCGCATTTCAAGAATTTTACGTTCCTTTGGAGGAAGATCATTAAGGATTTCTCTCACTTGGTCCTGAATAATTCTACGAGAGGATTCCATATCTGGAGAAAGAATTTTGTCATCAGCGATGAAATCTCCGAGCTTGCTCTTATCATCTCCGTCATCCCCCACTGGGTTCTCCAAAGATACAGTTGATTGATCAATCTTTTCAATTTGATAAATCTTATCTACATCAAGGTTCATCTCTGTGGCAATTTCCTCCTGTAGAGGCTCACGACCCAAATCTTGTGTTAAACGTCTTACAACTTGTTTATATTTAGCAATAGTTTCCACCATATGCACTGGCACGCGGATAGTCCTAGATTGGTCGGCCAAAGCACGTGTAATAGCCTGTCTAATCCACCAAGTGGCGTAAGTAGAGAACTTATAGCCCTTTGTCCAATCAAACTTGTCTACGGCCTTAAATAGCCCCAAATTACCCTCTTGGATGAGGTCTAGGAGAGTTAGATCAGGTGAACGGTTAGCGTATTTCTTGGCTATAGAGACAACCAAACGGAGGTTAGCCTTGGCTAGGAGGTTTTTAGCATCCTCATCTCCGGCTTCAATTCTCTTTGCCAGTTCCTTCTCCATATTCCCAGAAATAAGTGGGTACTGCCCAATTTCCTTGAGATACATTTGGATAGAATCGTATGCAGAATCAGACTTTCCATAAGAATATTTTTTACCTGTTTCCTCTACGGGCATTTCTAGTAATCCTCCACTTTCAAGTACATCAATGCCTAATATGTGAAGTTTGGTGTATAGCTCGTCTAAGAAAATAATATCATTTTCAATAGTTGGAAATTCCTTTAATATTTCATCATAAGTAACAAATCCTTTTTCTTTACCCCTTGATGTTAGCTTATTAAGCTTATGTAGAATATCCAAATCTTTTTTAGAAGTAGAAACCTTTTTAGTTTTCTCAACTTTTTTTGAAACCTTTTTGGCTTTAACTTTTTTAACAACTTTTTTCTTTATGCTTTTTGCCTTTTTGGAAACCCTTTTAGCCAACTTTTTAGCGGGCTTGGTTTTCTTATTCAACTTTTTTATTTTTTTATTTTTGGGCATTTATGTATATATTATACGAGTTTTCGTTTCTCCACATCTCTTTTCTTATCTATAGCATGAATTTTTCTATTTATCTCCTCATCATCACCTCCACTATGCAACTCATCTACTAATCCTTGCCGTTCTTCATCTAGAACGGCAATATTTAGACGAATCTTGAGTTCTTCTTCCTCTTTTATTAAAGCTTCCAATTCTTTTGACTCAGGAGCAAACTCCTTTTGCCATTCTAGAACTTCTTGCAAACGGGCTTCAATTTTTTCCCTTGGAGAAACTATGAGTGAAGAAATTTCTTCTGTTTCTATATTACTTTCAACAAGATTCTCAATCTGAACACTTTTTACCTTTCTCAAATCGTCCCAAATTATTTCTTCTTTTATTCCTGATTTTTTTGAAATCAAAGAAATAAAATGTGATTTCTCAATCGTGCTCTCGATTAAACTCACAAGTGGCAAGATATTTCTTTCTATTAGTTTGCCAACTTTTCTTTTGTCCTTCTCCTCTCTAATAATTCTATCTAACGCATACTCTATTGCATGCTTTGCCTCTCTAAGAATGTCCTTCCAACTATCTGGTGACTTATTAGCTTGATCTGCGGGGTCACTTCCATCTGGGAGCTTTGCTATCTTTACCTCCATTCCTATAGATAGTCCCAAAACAGCACTTTTTTCAGCAGCCTTTTCTCCAGCCATATCCCCATCAAAGGCAAGTAACACTCTATTTGAAAGCTTTTTAAGTCTTTCTAAATGCTCCCTAGTAAAGGCTGTGCCAGATGAAGCCACTGTATTCTTGACTCCAACCTGATGAGACAGAACCAAATCAATCTGTCCTTCTACTAAGACAGAGTAATTCTTCTTGCGAATTTCATCTTTGGCCTTATCTAAACCATATAAAACTTCGCTTTTGTTAAAGAGTACTGTCTCCGGGGTATTTAGATACTTTGCCAAAGCATCTTTCTCCAAAGATCTACCAGAAAACGCGATAACCCTACCTGTTGAATCAAAGATTGGGAAGATAATACGGTTTCTAAAAACATCGTAAGCCTCTTTGCCCAAATCTTCTCCTTGTTTAATGAGTCCGGCCTTCAATAGTAATTCTTTGGAGTACCCAAGTGACTTGAGATACTCAAACGCGCTCCGCCACTCATCGAGGGCGAATCCTAATCTCCATTCTTTGATTGATTCTGAATTAATACCTCTGGATTTTAAATATTCCAAGGATAATTCACTGTTTTTTAAGTTATCTTCAAAGAATAGAGTGACAGCGTTTAAGACTTCATAGAGCTTTTCTTTCTCTTCTTTTGATTCACCACTTTTACCCCTGTATTCCTCAAGTTCCACTCCCGCTCTTTCGGCCAAAGATTTTAAAGCGGTTTTAAAATCCACACCTTCCATCTCTTGAACAAAAGTAAATATGTCACCTTTAGCTCCACAACCAAAACAATAATATCCTTGACGGTTTTGAGACACTGAAAAAGATGCTGTTTTCTCGTTGTGGAACGGACATTTACCCTTATAGTTTTTGCCCGCTTTCTCGAGTTTAATGTAGGAACCTAATACTTCGACTATATCTAGTCGATCTTTGATGGTGTCGACTGTTCCTCGCATATGAGTTTTTCTTTATAGCCTCCCTTAAACCCTGTACCCGCTGGAATCATACGACCAATAATAACATTCTCCTTCAAGCCTAATAATTCATCCTCCACACCTCTAATCGCAGCTTGTATAAGAACACGAGGGGTATGTTGAAATGAAGCAGCAGAGAGGAAACTTGCTCTTGAGAGAGAAACCTCGGAGATACCCATGATAACTGAGTCACCCTTTGCTTCTTCTTTGTTTTTACCTTTAGTTTCTTCATTTACAGCCATATAATCTGACATCTCAACGATATCTCCTCTGGTAAATGTTGTTTCTCCAATACTTCTAATTTTTCGTCTTGAGAACATTTGGCGAACAATGAGTTCAATATGCTTGTGAGACACAGCTGCACCTTGTAGTTCATAAAGTTTGGAAACTTCATGAATAATATAATTTTCTGTCTTCTCTCGACCAGCATATCTAAACAATTCATCTAAGTCAGCAGATCCATCTGTTAGGAAGTCCCCCTTTTTCACTTCTTGACCAACCTTTACCAAAATAGTTCTCATCACACTAACCCCATATTCATTATCAAGTTTTTTTGTTTTCTTCTTTTCCTCTTTTATCTCTGGAGTAATGACAATTGTTCTATCGCTTCCATCAATTCTGATTTCAGAAATAATACCATCCATATGAGCAATAGATGCTGGATTCTTTGGCTTCCTCTTCTCAAAGATTTCTTCAACACGAGGCAAACCAGCGGTAATATCTCCACCAACTGAGGCGATACCTCCAGCGTGGAAGGTACGCATTGTAAGCTGTGTTCCTGGTTCACCAATAGCTTGAGCCGCGATTGTTCCTACTGCTTCTCCAAGTTCTACGATTTTGTTTGTTCCCAAATCTGCACCATAACATTTAATACATACTCCTTGGAGAGATTTACAGGCCATCGGTGAGCGAACGGCGATTGCGGGTACATTAGCTTTGTCTATAATTTCAGCATCATTCTTGGTGACAAAGTGTCCTTTCTTAAAGAGAACATTTCCATTTGAATCCACAACATCAGCCGCAAGGAATCTGCCCTTGAGAGTTTTTGTATATGGCATTTCTATTCCTGATGCAGTCATCTTGGTAATAGTTGTGAATTCTTTTGTACCACATTCTTCTTCTGAAACTATCTCGTCTTGTGCTACATCAAAGAGTCTTCGAGTTAGATAACCCGCCTTCGAGGTATTTAGAGCTGTGTCTGTGAGACCTTTTCTTGAACCGTGAGTAGTGATGAAATATTCAAGCGGAGTCAAACCCTCCTTATAACAAGAAAGAATTGGGAATTCCAAGGCTTCTCCAGAAACATTTTGAATAATACCTATCACTCCAGCCATCTGGTTAATCTGACCCAGGGATCCTCTGGCTCCTGATTTAATCAAGTCGTGGACAGAACCTTTGTCTCCTAAAGTTGCAGGGATAAGAGCTTCTACTTCACCCTTAACTCCTTGCCAAGCTTCGACTGATTTCTGGATACGTTCACGTTCAGAAATAAGTCCGTCATTAAATTGATCAACAATAATCTTTATGCTTTCGCGTCCAGCCTGAATCAATCCCTTCTTTTCTTCTGGAATTTTAACATCAGTTAAACTCCATGTAGTTCCTGATTGAGTAGCGTATTTGAAGCCAAATGATTTAATTCGATCAATAATTGGAGGAATATTCTCTAAAGTATAATGTTCTATCAAATCATCAATGAGAGTTCCCATTTTTTTATTGTTGATTTCATAGTTTTGGAACGGATAATCAGCTGGCAAAACAGCATTGAAGAGAAGACGCCCAACAGAGGTCTCAAATATTTTGCCTTCAAAGACTTTGTACTTTGGAGAATCAGTAGGCATGACATGAATCTTGGCTTGAAGACTTATGGCATCAAAATCTTTCAAAAGAATCGCGCTATTAGGACTAGAGAAATATTTCCCTTCTCCTTTTTCACCTGCCACAATTCTAGTCGCCCAATAACTTCCTAGAACTAAATCCAATTTATCGATTGAGAGAACGAGATTTCCGTTACCTGGTTTAAGTATATTTCTATCTGCAGCCATGATAAGTCTCGCTTCAGCTTGAGCCTCATCTGAAAGTGGTACATGAACAGCCATTTGGTCTCCATCGAAGTCCGCATTGAAGGCAGTACAAACAAGAGGGTGAAGCTGAATAGCATTCCCTTCAATCAAAACTGGTTGAAAAGCCTGAATACCAAGTCTGTGCAGAGTAGGAGCACGGTTTAAGAGCACATATTTTCCTTTAATTATTTCTTCAAGAATAGCCCATACTTCAGGAATGGCATCTTCTATTAATCGTCTTGCTCCAGGAATATTGTATGCAAGTTCTTTTTTTAGAAGTTCAGAAATTATGAAGGGTTTAAACAATTCAAGAGCCATATGTTTAGGCAACCCGCATTGATGAAGATGAAGTTCTGGACCCACCACAATTACCGAACGTCCAGAATAATCTACACGCTTTCCTAATAAGTTTGCACGGAACAATCCTCGTTTACCTTTGAGGTTATCTGAAAGAGACTTTAGGGGACGACGCTGAGATTGATTACCTGAAGCTTGTCCATGTCGAATTGAGTTATCAATAAGTGCGTCTACTGCTTCTTGAAGAATTCTTTTTTCATTACGGAGAATAACATCAGGAGCGCTGATATCCATAAGTTTCTTTAGACGATTGTTTCTGTTTATTACTCGTCTATAAAGATCATTCACATCGCTTGTTGCATAACGCCCTCCATCCAAAGGCACCATTGGACGTATGGCTGGAGGAATAACTGGAATACGTGTAAGGAACATCCATTCAGGACGTATGCCCGCGCGCTTCATCCACTCTATAGTGCTTGAACGTTTATGCAGTCTTGAGATTTCAGTAGCTGGTGCTGTTTCTATTTGAGTCTCGATTTCCTTGAGCAACTTGTCCATATCTACCGCCTTCAGAATATCGAAGATTGCCTCTGCACCAATCCCCGCTTCGAAGATTGTTGAATATTTCATGGAGAAACGATGATATTCAACTTCATCAAGAACTCTACCCAATTCAATTGATTCAATATCTTTTTTGGCAGCAAGGGCAAGTTCCTTTAGAGCGTCTTTTGACTTTTCATCTTGAAGAGACTTTGTTTTTGATTTAAATTCTGAATCAAGATCTTTTAGAACTCTAGTTTTCTCTGCTTCTGAGACCGCGGTCACAATATATCCAGCGAAGTAAATTACCTTCT
The DNA here is from genome assembly GCA_964349945.1 of uncultured Candidatus Saccharibacteria bacterium. Lineage (GTDB taxonomy): Bacteria > Patescibacteriota > Minisyncoccia > Phycocordibacterales > Zambryskibacteraceae > JAIFWN01. The sequence goes on from CAYGIH010000001.1 coordinate 287,008, forward strand.
CAAGATCAGCAACTGGAATACCCATTACTAATGAAATTCTTGAAGGTACATTTTTAAGGAACCAAATATGTGCGACAGGAGAAGCGAGTTCAATGTGACCCATTCTCTCTCGACGAACAATTGAGCGAGTTATCTCTACCCCACATTTCTCACAAACAATCCCCTTATATCTTATACCTCTATATTTACCGCAATAACATTCGAAATCCTTGTCTGGACCGAATATTTTTTCATCAAAGAGACCGTTTCTCTCACTTCGTTGAGTTCTATAGTTGATGGTTTCTGGTTTGGTAACTTCACCGAATGACCACTCCTTGATTCTCTCTGGAGACGCCAACTTGATAGAAATCAAATCGAAATCATTTGTGTCTATGTTTTTGTTTCGTGGGATGTTCATGGTTTTATTCGTTAGTTGATGAAGCCTCTGGTAATACTCTCTTTTTCTTTTTTAACTCCATGTCCAAACCTAAGCCACGAAGATTATTCAAGAGCACATTAAATGATGCTGGTGTATTCGGAAGAGGAATCTTTTCTCCTTTCACTATGGCATCAAAGGCGGCTGAACGTCCTGTAATATCATCAGACTTTATAGTAAGCATTTCTCGTAGAGTATGTCCTGCGCCGTGTCCAAGAAGTGCCCACACTTCCATTTCTCCGAATCTCTGACCTCCATTTTGAGCTTTTCCTCCAAGAGGTTGTTGAGTGATAAGAGAATAAGGACCGATAGAACGCATGTGAATCTTGTCTTCAACCATGTGGTGAAGTTTGAGGATATACATATATCCAACAGCAATATCCTGTTCGAATTCCTCACCGGTTCTTCCGTCAAACAATTTAACCTTGCCTGATTTTTCGAATCCTGATTTGACTAATTCTTCTCTAATTTCTTCTTCTGTTGCTCCAGCAAATGGAGGCACAATAGCTTGATAATTTAGAGTGTGAGCTGCAAGCCCAAGGTGAAGTTCAAGGATTTGTCCTAGGTTCATACGTGAGGGCACCCCGAGTGGTGTGAGGATAATGTCTATAGGAGTTCCGTCCGCCATATATGGCATTTCTTCTACTGGTAGAATCCTTGAGATAACTCCCTTGTTTCCATGCCTTCCGGCGAGTTTATCTCCCACAGAAACATTTCTGAGTTCTGCTACTTGGATGTGAATTTGTTTAATGATTCCTGAATCCAATTTGTCTCCCTTTTCTCTAGAAAATACTTGAACAGAAATAATACGTCCTCGTTTTCCTCCTTCCATTCTCTTCGAAGTATCCTTTACATCACGAGCTTTTTCTCCGAATAGTGAGCGAAGCAATCTTTCTTCTGGAGTAAGTTGAGACTCGCCCTTTGGAGTAATCTTGCCTACTAGGATGTCTCCTGGACGAACTTCTGCACCAACACGGATGATACCGTCCTCAGCAAGGTTCTTGAGTTTTGATTCACCAACATTTGGGATGTCACAGGTAGTGACTTCTGGTCCAAGTTTTGTCTCTCGAACGTTTATGGTGAAGTCTTCAATGTGAACAGAAGTAAACTTTGATTCTTTAACCAATCTTTCAGAAAGAATAATGGCGTCTTCATAGTTTGCTCCTGACCAAGACATAAAGGCTACTAATATATTTTGTCCAAGTGCCATTTGACCATGGTCTGAGGTAGAAGTATCTGCGAGCACATCACCTTTCTTTACTTTTTGCCCAATTTCTACAATTGGTCTCTGATGAAAAGCGGTAAAAGTGTTGGTCATAGAGAAGTTTACGAGTTTGAAATTAATCTTTTCTCCCTTGGTATTCTCCAAGACTATTTTCTTACCATCTACAGCAACAACTGTGCCTGCTTCTGGAGCAATAACTAATCTACCTATATCTCGAGCAGCCTTTTCCTCTATACCTGTAGCCACAAGTGGTGCTTCAGGGATAATACAAGGAGTACCCTGTTTCTGCATGTTAGAACCCATGAGTGCTCGACTCGCATTGTTGTGGTTCAGGAAAGGAATCATTGAAGTCACAATAGAAAAAGCTTGATTTGTAGCCACATCAATATAATTAACATGACTTCTTTCTACTGTAATAGGAGTGCCTTTGTGTCTGACTTCTACAGTATCTGGAATAATGTGACCACTTGGATCAATTGGAGTTGCTCCGTGGGCAATATTATGTGCTTCCTCTTCAAGAGCATTGAGATATTTTATCTCCTTTGTTACCTTTCCATCCTTCACAACTGCATAAGGTGTCTCTATCATGCCAAAGTCATTTACACGTGCATATGAAGCGAGACGCAAAATAAGACCGATGTTTGGTCCTTCTGGAGTTTGAATAGGACAAAGACGACCATAATGAGATGGGTGAACATCACGCACTTCATAACCAGCACGAGCACGAGACAAACCTCCAGGACCTAGAGCTGAAAGTGTTCGAAGGTGTTCGAGCTCTTCTGTGGCATTTGTTTGTTGCATGAACTGAGAGAGTTGGTTCGTAGTGAAGAACTCCTTCATTCTGGCTTGAAGTGGTTTAGGAGAAATAAAGTTCACAGGCAAAGTCACATCCGTATCAATAGTGGACATCCTGTTTTGAATATTTCTCTTGATTTGAGCCATACCAACTCGGATTTTTTGCTGGAAAAGTTCACCGACGTATCTAACTCGTCTTGAACCAAGGTGATCTATGTCATCTTCAACTGAACCAGGAGTAGAGTTGAGCATCGCTATGTGCGACAAAATCAAAACTAAATCTTCAATCGAAAGGGTTCTGCGCTCAATCTCTTTTGGGGTCTCCTTTAATCCAAATCGCCTTATAAAAGCGTAGCGACCAACTTTGTGTATGTCGTATCTTTCTTCATTAAAGATTGATTCGACGAATTCACGCGCATTATCTGCAGAAGCGAGATCTCCATCTCGAAGTCTTTTATGGATTTCTATACAAGCTTCATCAACATTTGTGGTATGATCCTTCGCTAGTGATTTCTCAATAAAATGCTTTGCATCAGGATAATCCTTAAATAGAGCCATTATTTTCTCATTTGTGGCTACTCCAAAGGCTCGAAGAAGAACTGTGACAGGGAATTTTCTCTTTCTGTCTATACGAACATAAATAACTCCGTCTAAATCTGTTTCAAACTCTATCCAGGCTCCACGAGCTGGGATGATTTTCCCTCCAAATGTTTTCTTGCCTTTTAATTCCTGAGAAGTAAAAAACACACCGAAAGAACGAGCTAATTGTGGAACGATCACACGCTCGATGCCAGAGATAATAAATGTTCCATGGGAAGTCATGAGTGGGAAATCTGCCATGAAAATCTCTTGTTCCTTCTCTGTCTTCATGATGTGATTCTTCAAACGAATCTTCACCTTTAGAGGTGCTTCGTATGAGAGCTTCAAATCCTTTGCCTCATATTCATTTAGCTTTGGTTTCTCTAATTCAAATCCAACAAAATCAAGCTGGAATTTTCTTCCAGAGAAATCTTGAATTGATGAAAACTCCTCAAATACTTCCTTGAGACCCTTTTCTATTAACCATTTAAACGAATCTACTTGAGAGATTACCAGGTTTGGCATCTCTGTCAGCGGTTCACGAAACTTTCCGAAAAACTTCTTCTCTCGGAGCTTCATCGTAGGATTAGCTCCTTTTGTTTTATGTATAGACATTAGACAGAAAATTTAAACACCACCACACTAGGTTGTGTTTCTTATAAAATTAACTATTAAGCAAAACGGAACTTTTTTAACAAATGCGCCTTGTTATTTCCACTTTTTGCTTCGATTTGGTCATAACTAAATCGTTCTCGAAGTTGGGCATAGTATATAGACTGCATGAATATGTGTCAATCACCTTATCCCCAGTTAAAAAAGAACCATCACTTGGATGGTTCAATCTGTCTCTCGTGTCTGGGCTCCATGAACCCACCTCTCTCCACACATTCAACGATAGTGTAGAGACGACCCTTCCTTACCTTCTCAGTATCGACGTATCCGACGATAAGTGTATTGGTCTTGAGCGCCACATGGTCAATCTCTTGCCAACCACACCGCCCACAAGGAAGCTTGCTATACATGGTTAATCCCTCAATAACCGGGTTTGAAGAACATCTACAACTACCCTATATTATTTTCTCTTTTTCTTCCACTCCTCTATTTTGGCTTGATGGCCTGAGAGTAAAATTTTAGGCACTTTATATTTCTTACCTTTATATTCAAATACTTCTGGGCGAGTATAAACTTCACTAGTTGATATTCGACTTTCTTCTAAAGAATCAAAATTACCCAAAACTCCTTCAACTTGTCTGGCCATCACATCTATCATAAGCATTGCTGGAAGTTCCCCACCAGTGAGCACAAATGGTCCGATAGAAATATCCTCCATTTTGAAAACCTTTTTGATGCGTACATCTATACCTTCGTAGCGTCCAGAGACAATAATGATGCTTTTGTACTTCTTTGAAACATTCTTCGCATATTCGTTTGTGAACTGCTTGCCCGAAGGACTTAGAAAAATAATCTTAACTGGTTTACCCTTTGCAGTCTTAACAGCTTTCTCTATAGCCTTTATAACTGGCTCGGCCTGAATAACCATCCCTGGACCACCACCAAATGGACGTCTATCTATACGGTCATGTTTATTGTCTGCGAAGTCTCTTGGATTATAAAAGCTAACCCTAAGCTTTTTGTCTTCTATGGCGCGCTTAAGAATCGACTCACCAAGGTAGGAGTCAAATGCATGTGGGAAAAGTGTGATTATATGAAAATGCACTTTAGTCTAAATTCAAATCTTCCATCGCTTCATCTACTGTCTTTGAAGCATTTTGCACTGGGGCTTGATAGGCCGGAGCATAAGCATCTCTAGAACCATTACCCATAGGCTCATTTATTTTCAAATTTACTCGAGCATTGTTCTTCATCCCAACCACTCGGAGCAATATACGAATCGCCTTGGCTGTATTACCTGAACGACCAATAACTTTACCCATATCATCTGGATGAACATCGAGGGTCATAAGCACACCCATTTCATCTACCGTCCTCTTTATCTTCACATCATTTGGATGTTCAACAAGTGCCTTCACTACATATTCTAAAAACTGTGTGTCATCTACCATAATCTTTTCATTAAAGGAATAATCTGAGTGTAGCGAGTGCTACTAAGCTTATTGTACCACCTCTTCAGTTGGAGCTTCTACTACAGCTTCTGGTACAACCTCTTCGGCTGCTGCTGGAGCTTCTTCTACAACTGGAGTCTCTACTGGAGCCTCTACTTCTTCTGCTTCTACAACTGGAGCTGGAGCTTCTGCCTTCACTTCTTCTTTTGGTGCCTCTACTACTGGGGCGGTGTAAGTCTTTTTAGGTAGAACGTTTACTTTCTTCGCATCAATCACTTTATGCTTCACAAAAAGGTTATGAACAGAACCAGTGACAGCAATACCTTTTTCTAACCAATATTTAATACGATCTGTTTTGAGCAAATCAACAGACTTTCTTGGGTCATATGAACCGAGTATTTCTTTGAATCTTCCTGATTTGGTGGAGTTTTTTGAGTCAGTCAAAACAAGACGAAAAGATGGTTCGTGCTTGCGTCCTACTCTCTGAAGTCTCATTTTTAGCATGGGTCATATAGTAACAAATAGAATTAATGAGGTCAATGCTTGAATTTTATTGAAAATAGTCTAAATACCTCACTTTTGCTATGATAAACGAAATGCAAAATAAATTAACAGGGACCATCAAGGTCACAGGCAAGGGCGTCGGATACTTCAATGCCCCAGACGTGGAAGTAGATTATGAGATACAACCAGAAAACCTTCACACAGGTCTTACTGGAGACACTGTCACTATTGAAGTGCTCGAACACGAAGTTTATGGTCGCAAACAAGCCAAAGTCGTAGAAATAGTTGAACGCAAGAAAATGGACTTCGTCGGCGAACTTGAACAAGCTCCAAACGGTTTTTACCTTGTCCCAGACGACAAGCGAATGTATAGAGACATCGTAGTACCTAAGGATAAGTCAAACGGAGCTAAAATTGGTGATAAAGTCCAAGGGAAAATCACCTCATGGCTCGATGAGACTAAAAATCCAGAAGGAGAAGTCATCCGCATCATCGGAGTGAAAGGCGAACACAATGCAGAAATGCTCGGCATTGTTTATGAGAAAGGCTTCGAAGTCGACTTCCCTCCTGAAGTAGAAACTGAAGCCAACGCTTGGAAAGAAAAATATAATAAAGAGGATCATCTAAAGGATAGAAAAGATTTTCGTGGTACAACCACCTTCACTATTGACCCAGTAGATGCCAAGGATTTTGATGATGCTATTTCCTTTAAAAAACTTGAAGGTGGAGATTATGAAATAGGAGTTCATATTGCAGATGTATCTCATTTCGTAGTACCAAATACTGCTTTGGATAAAGAAGCTATCAAGCGTGCCACTTCTATATACCTAGTTGACCGTACTATCCCCATGCTCCCCGAAGTACTTTCAAATGATCTTTGTTCCCTCAATGCCCATGAGGATAAATACGCCTTTTCTTCAGTATTTATAATGAATAAGAAGGGCGAAGTGAAAGACAAGTGGTTCGGACGAACACTCATTAATTCTGACCGCAGATTCACTTATGAAGACGCCCAAGCAATCATGGATGCCAAGTCAGGAGAATTTGTAGAAGAACTTTTGACCTTAAATGAGATAGCCAAAAAACTTAAAGAAGAGAAAGCTAAGGAAGGAGCCATAGAGTTTGAAACAGATGAAGTGAAATTTGTGCTGGATGAGAAAGGTAAGCCAATAAAGGTTTATAAGAAAACTCGCACCGATGTCCACAAACTGATTGAAGAATATATGTCTCTGGCGAACCGTGAGGTGGCCAAATATCTTTCTGATGCAGGTCTAAAAAATCCAAAGATGGCTATGGTCTATCGTATCCATGATGCTCCGAGTACAGAGAAGATAGAAAACCTTGCCACCTTTGTGAAGGCACTCGGTTTCGAACTAAAAAACAAAAACGGAGAGACAACAGGAGAGGACATTAGTCGTATGCTCAAATCTGTAGAAGGTTCCCCAAGCGAAGCTCTAATCAAAACAGCCACAATCCGGTCAATGCAGAAGGCGATTTATTCTACCAACAATATTGGGCACTTCGGTTTGGCTTTCAAATATTACACCCACTTCACTTCTCCAATCAGGCGCTACCCAGATGTGATGGTACACAGACTTCTCCAAAGATTCCTCACTCAAGGCAAGGTCGAACAAGATGAAGTGGTGAAATATCAAATGCTTTGTGATGCTTCTACAGAACGCGAAATCAATGCTGCCGAGGCAGAACGAGCTTCAATCAAATACAAACAAGTTGAATACATGCAGGAGCATGTTGGAGAAGAATTTGATGGGACTATCTCTGGAGTTTCTGAATGGGGTGTGTATGTTGAAGAAGTGAATACCAAAGCCGAAGGCATGGTCAAACTTCGTGATATGACCGACGACTTCTATGAACTCAATGAGAAGCAGTATTGTGTTGTGGGCAAGAAAACCGGTAAGAAACATTCTCTAGGAGACAAGGTTCGAGTCAAACTAGTCGCCAGTGACCCAGAACGTAAGACGCTTGATTTCCAATTTATTTAGCCACTTCAACTGCTTGGTCGAATTCTATTGAAAGTAGTTTGGAAACTCCATTCCCAGACATAGTCACTCCATAGATAACTCCGGCGCGACCCATAGTTTCTCTGTTGTGAGTGACGAGTATAAGTTGAGAGTGCTTCGAAAGTTTCTCCACCATATCACCATATCTTTTTGAATTAGCCTCATCGAGTGCCGCATCTGTTTCATCCAAAATAATAAATGGTGGTGGATTCACTTGAGAGATGGCAAAGAGGAGGGCGATGGAAGTGAGTGCTCGTTCCCCACCACTAAGCATCATTAGACCCTTGGTCTTCTTCCTGGGTAAACTCACAGAAATATCCAATCCCTCTTCGATTATTTCTTCACTATCATCTGTATCATCTATTTCTTCTCCTTCAGCCAAGGCTTCTATTTTTTGTTTTTTATTCTTGGTTAAAATGAGATGTGCATCCCCTCCTCCAAACATCATTTTAAACAATTCACCGAATTGATTATTGATTTTTTCTATACCTGTAGAAAACTCCACTGCGAGGCGTTCTTCTAATTCCTTTATTAAAGTTTTAAGCGATTCTGCAGAAGTATCCAAATCCAAAAGTTCTTTGGCCAAAAATTCGTCTCTCTCAGAAACATCTGTGTATTCCTTGACTACTTCATCAGTGCTTGAAATACCAGAATCCTCTAATCTTATTTTAAGCTTTTCTACTTCCCTTTTGCGTTCCTCTTGTTTAACTCTATCTTCAGAAACTACCAAAGATTCATCACCTAAATCCACATCCTTGAAATGCATTACTTCGTGTCCAGCAAGCACTGCCACCTCTTCTACCTCTCGCATAAACTCAGCCTCATCTTTCTTTAGACTCTCTTCTCGGAGCTTCAAAGCATTCAGTTTGGCTATCAAATCATTCTCCTCGGCCATAATTCTAAACACAGCTTTCTCTGCGTCTCGACCAGAATCTTTTTCCTTCTCAATATTATTTTTAAGCTCATCATATTTAGCCCTTAGTGCTTTTTCTTTCTCCTCTGCTTGCTTTATCTTGACTTCTGTTTCTAATTTTTCTTTTTGAAGTTTCCTTATTGCTTCTTCTGCTTCAATTATAAGACTCGAATCTCCGGAATCCTTGTGGCTCTTTATAAACGTATAAATCCTTTCTACTATCCTCTCAAGAATAGTTTTATCTTTCTTTATTTCTTCATCTAAAGTACGAGCAAATTCTTCCACATCCTTTAACCGAATCATCTTATGTTCATCAGAAGTTGCGAGTTCTCTTTGCTTTCTTATTACTCTTTCTTCTGCGTCGAGTGAACCTTCTATCCTCCCAAGTTCTCTAGCCAAACCGTCCTTGTGTACTCGCGCCCCAGTCAGTTCACTTTCTAGATCAAGAATCAAATAATCTTTATTGCTTTCCTTGGCAATCTTTTCAAGCACTGCTTTTGCTTCAGAAAGTTCCTTATTAAGTTTAGTGAGATCCTTTTCTATTGGTTCTCTCTCAATCTGAAGAGTGGTCTTAGTGAAAGCAATGTATAAATTCTCTCGCTTAAAATATTCTTTACCCAAATTTAAGAGTTCAGTCTTTTGACTCAAGGCTTTCTCCATCTTTTCTACCTGTTTCTTTAAAAATTTTAGGTGTGGAGCTATCTCCTTGCGTAGAGATTCCACTTGAGCAATATTTTCAAAAGTTTTCTTTAGTTTCCTATCACTTTCAATTCGTTTGTATTGATATAAACGTAGACCCAATGAATCCTCTATCATTGACTTCCTGTCTTTGGATGAAGCATTTAAAATTTTATCTGCTTCTCCTTGAGAGATAATATGATGCCCTGATGCTCCTATGTGCGCCCGAAGCAGAAGCTCAACAACATCTTTCAATCTTACTTGAGAATTATTAATCAAATATTCATTCACTCCATCCCTATGCACTACACGCTCAATAGTCACCTCGGGGAAATCTATACCGAATATTTTGCTTGAATTATCAAAAATTACCTTTACTGAAGCTCTATTGGCCCGCGCTTCTTGTCCACCTCCATTAAAGATGAGATCTTCACCCTTCTTTCCTCGTAGACTTTTAATAGATTGCTCGCCCAATACGAACTTAAAAGCTTCAGCTACATTTGATTTACCAGAACCATTTGGCCCCACAATAGCTGAAATAGGTGAATTAAAAACGAGCTCGCTTTTCTTCGCGAACGATTTAAAACCCGATAATTCAATCGATTTCAAATACATTTATATCTAAATTATAACACCAGTTTATCTATTCCCAACCTTTATTTTTGAGAGCATCTCTGGCTGCTTCTTGTTCAGCATCTTGTTTAGATTTACCTTCTCCTTCTCCAAGTTTTTCACCACCAACAAATACACCGATGACAAATTCTTTATCATGATCTGGCCCGTTTTCTCTAATAGTTTTATAAGTTGGCGTAGTACCCAGATTTTCTTGTGCCTTTTCTTGAAAGAGACTTTTTGAATCAATCCAGGCTTTACTCTTCACAATCTCTTCTGTAAGAGGAGTGATGTGGGCATAAATAAATTTTTGTGCCTCTTCGAATCCTTGATCTATATATAAAGCACCGATAACAGACTCCAAAGTATTTGCAAGGATGTATTGTCGAGCCCGACCAACATCTTTAGATTCACCCTTAGAAAGCAGGAGAAAATCATTGGCTCCAAGTTTAGTGGCAACTTCTGCGCAAGTGTCTGCGTTCACTAAAGCAGAACGAAGGCTTGTGAGTTCACCCTCATCCATATCTTTGTATTTTTTATAAAGAAAATCTGTAATGACCAGTTCAAGGACCGCATCACCAAGGAACTCCAAACGTTCGTTATGTTCAAGTTCTGATGAACGATTTTCATTTATATATGAGCGGTGAATAAACGCTTGCTTTAAAAGCGCTTTGTCCTTAAATATTACTCCTGCTGTTTGCTCAAATTTACTAAAATCCATTGTCTTTATATACGCTTATGAACTCTTTTGTGCAAGCATGGTGATAGCCTTAGTAATAATAGGCAGAATATCATCATAGAAGTTCAAATCCAAAATATCAGCTAGTTTAAACCAACGAACATCATCGAGCCCACCCTTTTCTTCCTTTTTCTCTAGAGTCAGTTCTTTGTATGGGGCTTCAGCTAGGAAATATGTCACTTGCTTCATTATCTTCCCGTGTTCTGGATGAAAGGTTGAATAAGAGTTTTGTCCCAACTTCTCTCCCACATTCACCTTTACTCCTAATTCCTCTTCTGCTTCACGTTCAAGGCATTGCTCATCGCTCTCATCTTTTTCTACCTTACCCTTTGTGAGAGTCCAGTGACCAAAGATATCATGAACAAGAGCGAGATAAGTAGTACCTTCATGATGCGCATAGACAACAGCTCCAGCCAGTCGATGAATTGGGAGTTCCTCATCCGGGACGTTTCCAAATTTCTTTTTTGGTCTTGGTTTCTCATCTTTGCCTGGTTCTCCCATCTCTTTATAGACAGCACCAAGCACACCATTCACAAATCTACCAGATGTCTCTCCGCCGAAAGATTTGGCCAATTCTATGGCTTCATTTATAGCTACCTTTGGAGGTACTTCTTTTCTATCAGAAAACAATAACTCAGAAAGACCAATACGGAGAATATTTCTATCAACTATGGAAATTTTATCTATAGGCCAATCAGGAGCAGCCTTCTCTATAATAATATCTAAATCCTTTTTCTTATCTATAACCTGAGCAAGTAGAGCTTCCATAAACGGACGATCGTTTGACCCAGCTGCAAATTCTATAAAATTCCTTGCGAAGATTGTTTGTGGATCTATCTTCCTTGCGCCTTTCTCTACAGCAGTTTCAAAATCCCACTCAAAAAGAGTTTGAAGTACAACTGAACGTGATAAGTGTCTGTTGGCCATAAAGAACAAAAAAGAGCTTATATATAAATTCTATCCTAAATCAAGGTATTCGACTAGCGAGATTTTGATTTAGCTTTTGATGCCTTTTTAGAAGCCTTGGCTCCCATGTCCACAACCTTTCTACCACGATAGAGACCAGTGGTAGGACTCATGCGATGTCGCATATGAGATGCACCCGTAGAATCCTTTGTAAGAGAAGGATTAGAAAGCGCATGATGTGATCGCCTTTGTTTTGTCTGCGATCTGGTATGTCTCATTCGAACTGTCATAAAAAGAGTCTATCAAATATAGCTTAAAAAGAAAAGCCCCACGAAAATCCGCAGGGATTTTCGTGGGGTACAAGCCTCACTCAAACTGGCTGATGACTGCCCTGAGTCCTGCAAGGTGCGTCGGGTAAATCTTCGGCACCAAGAGTTGGGCAACAACCCAGCGAGGGGCAGACATCTTGTCACCGTTGTCAGTCATTTCGTTCGAACGAATTTCACCTTCGCACTCATGAAGCCATGCGAAGTAGAAGTTCTTGAAATGCCCAACAATCATCTTCGAATACACGAGTCTGGGACGGAATCCCTGCTTGAGACGCAGGCCGGTTTCCTCGGTGAGTTCTCGAGCCTGCGTACCCAGCACATTCACATCTTCCTCATGTCCATCTTCGGTTCCGCCCGGGAACTTAATCTGGACTGGTTGATGTGAATATCTTGGATCAGTGAACGAACAGTCAATGACGAGCACTTCGAGTGCTCCTTCACTGTTCCTACGACCAATGATTGTCCCCGCATACCAGCGACCAGGCATGTTTCCTCCTCAATGAGCGAGGCGCGATATGCGCTCTCTATGTAGTATACTAGCACATATTATATATAAAGTCAATATAGTGTGTTAAACACCGAGTGTTAAACACTATATATGAAAAAAGCCAGCCGAAGCTGACTATTAGGACACTACTCCACTCTCCAAACATTCATAGGCAAGTTGCACAACCTTGTGCATGGCCTCAGAATCAATTGAGAGTCTTGATTTACGACCTTCTCCCTCAGGAGAAGATGTGATGTTCGCGTTTCCTCCCCAATCGAGATTAAAACCGTGCAATTCACCAATCGTCATCCCTCTGTATTCCGCCTCGAGTCGATTGATTTCATTATCAAATCTGACCTTATCGAAACAACCAGTTTGACGAATGACAGTGAATCGCTCGAAATTCAAATCATAAACGACGGTGACCTTGTATCTCTTGCTCCCCCAAGTTCTGGCGTTATGGTATTCACCAAAAGATTCGATGAACGCCACTTCGCCGTACAACACCACTCGTTGACTGAAATCAACTTGCTTTTTAGGGCGAAGCCTAAGAGTCAGTTCTTCGATCTCCTTTTGACTCATCTCATGGCAAAGAATCTGGGCGATCATATCCACCCTCTTGGCCAATGAATACTCCTTGGCCTGATGAATAATGTAATCCATCGCGAAGATTTCTTTGCTCGTCTTGAATAGTTTAGCAAGTTCTGGATGATTTTTGACCGCCCCCATGAATCCATGGCGATCAATCGCACCAATCCAGGAAACCATACACCTATCAATCTTGTCCTCGCCTCCTTCAAGACGAATGCAGAGAACCGCCATCGCCCCTATCGCATCCTTGTCCAGGCGGATTGTCACCAATCGTGAGCCGTCCGGTGGCAAGGGCCACACAAGAGCCTCTTCGATAGCTGAGGAAAGTGACCGAGAATGTTCTCCGTGCTGTGGATCAATATTTCCGAGCTCACACTGTCTGGCGAAGCCATTGTGAGTAACTTCAATGCCCAAGGTGTCTGGGCCGAGGAGAGATTCGTTGTTTGCTTCGGCTTCTAATACGTTTGTGATCAGAAGCCCAACGTCGTAAGCCATCGAGCCTCCAATGTGAAAGTTCAACTCTATTGCAACTATACTTATTTATAAGATATTTGTCAAATATGTCTTTCTATGAATTTTAGAGGGGTTAAATTTCTTGATTGCTCTTATATGTTTAGCTGTCCCATAACCTTTGTGTTCTTCAAATCCATACTCCGGATAATTCATTGCTATCTTTATCATATATCTGTCTCTGATAACTTTAGCCAATATTGAAGCCATAGAAATCACGGGTACCTTATCATCCCCTCTTATAATAGTCTTTTGTTTCTTAAACTCTTTTGGTGCTTTCAATCCTCCATCCAAATATATTTGAGACTGTTTAGAAACTTTAAGTTTTTTCAAGGAATCTTCTATGCCCACCCTTATAGCTTCCACTATCCCCTTTCTATCTATTATTTTTTCTGAAACTAAAGCCACCTTATAGTCTAATATTCCACTCTTTTTCATCACCACCGCTCTTTCAAACCATTCTTCTCGTTTCTTCTCACTTAATTTTTTTGAATCTCTAATACCTTTAAAAAACTTTTTATTTATCTTACTATTTACCACAACAACTCCAACAGAAACAGGCCCAGCCAGAGGACCCCTGCCCGCTTCATCTATCCCGACAATAAAACTAGAATTCATAAACTATCTCCCCAAGTATACATAACAATAGTACCTCGTGACACCATCTACAACTTCTAATTCTAAATGACCATTTGGACCACAGTCTTTTGCCGTCATTGGTAGAGTCTGTCCCCAAAACAAAGCTGCTCCTTCTGGTACATCAGGTATACCGCTTTGATAAGGCGCATAAACGTATGAGTCAGAGCCATATGTATTTGAAGGAAAAAGATTACTTGGCATCAGTGGAACGCTTGGTATATAAGGAGCAATTTTACTCATCACGTTATTGGCACCAGTATCTGCTGAAAGTTCATAATTACCATTCATATAAAAACAAGAGCCACTCGCTTTCAAACATTGCCAAGAACCATTTCCGGGCCATGCACCTGTTATGGGATCTCTAGCGAGATATAATGCATTCGCGATAGATTTAGCATTCATTCTAATCTTAGAATTATTGGCTTTTATCTTTGCTGTATTTAAACTGGCCAAAACAACAGTTGAAAGTAATCCAATAATAGCTACCACAGTCATGAGCTCAATTAGGGTAAAACCTTTATTATATTTTTTATAATGATTCATATTATTTTAAATTCATCATTGCTTTAATTTGTTCTGGAGTTTTTACTGATTGTTGCGCTTCGTTATTTATTGATGGTTTATTCGATATAATCACAAAAACTATCCCCACAATGCACAATATTGAAACTATTATAAGAGCTATATTTGCCTGAGCATCATTTTTGGCCAAACCAGTTTTTATAACCAAACCGATTAAACCCTTGTAAACTGTGCTCCTTTTAAAAAGCTGATTATTGACGTCTTCTTCTTCGAATTGAACATTATCCATAAAATTATTTATATTACTTCTCTGTATTATACTATAAGCTATGGCGCGATTCACCCACCTCCATACACACAGTCACTATTCCCTTCTTGAAGCACTACCCAAGATTCCTGACCTTATTAAAACGGCCAAAAAACTTCAAATGGAATCTTTGGCCTTAACTGATTCAGGAAATCTCTATGGAGCCATAGAATTCTATAAGGAGTGCAAAGATGAAGGTATTAAACCTATCATAGGTGTAGATGCTTATGTGGCTTCAAGGACTAGATTGGATAAAGAAGCACGTATAGACAACAATCGCTTTCGTTTAGTGATTTTAGTGGAAAACGAGACTGGTTATAAAAATCTTCTTAAGCTCGTCACCGCATCATATTTAGAAGGATTTTATTATAAACCTCGAATTGATAGAGAACTTATAGAGAGACATCATGAAGGTTTGATTTTCATTATGCCAAGTTTCAGTGGAGAAGTTATTAAGGTTCTTAAACATGATGACACAGACAAAGCAAAGGACATATTAAATTGGTATAAAAAGACTTGTGGAGAGGATAGTTTTTATCTTGAGATTACTCATCACCCTGAAATAAATGGTCATGAAGAGAGAATGGACGAACTTCTCGCTCTAGCCAAAGAAACCAAGACTAACATAGTGGCGGCGCATGACGTTTATTATTTAAAACCAGAGGACAGAGAAGCCAAGGAAACTTTGCTAAAAATCCAAGGCAACATGTCTTTTGGTGGAGATACGAGTCTGAACGAAAGTGATGAAGATTTCTCTTTTATCTCTGAGAATGAAGCATTAAAAAGATTTAAAAAGACTCCCGAAGCACTTGAAAACAATCAAATAATAGCGAATAGATGTAACCTTGAGCTCAAACTCGGTTCGTGGGTCTTCCCTGATATAGACATACCTAGTGGACTGACTCCAGATGATGCACTTAGGAAAATTGTTGAGGAAGGACTAGACAAACGTGGTCTAACTAAAACCAAAGAGATAGAAGATAGAGTTGAGTATGAACTTAAAATTATTAAGGATAAAGGTTATCCAAAATACTTTTTGGTTGTGTCTGATCTTCTCCGTTTTGCACACGAAAACGGCATCCTTACAAACATTAGAGGCTCTGTGGCTGGTTCAATGGTCACATATCTATCTGGGATTACAAACATTAACCCTATTGAGTATAATCTTCCCTTTGAAAGATTTCTTAACCCAGACAGACCCTCTCCCCCAGATATAGACATGGACTTTGCTGATGATAGACGAGATGAAGTTATTGAGTATGCAAGGCAAAAATATGGAGCAGATCACGTGGCCCAAATCGGTACCTTTGGAACCATGATGGCTCGTGGAGCAGTACGAGATGTGGCTCGGGCCCAAGGCTTTGCTTATTCTGTTGGAGATACAATAGCTAAATTGATTCCTCTTGGAGCACAAGGTTTCCCTATGACCATTGATAGAGCAATGAAGGAAAATCCTGAACTAAAGAAACTTTATGAAACAGACACTGATTCAAGGAAAGTAATGGACATGGCGAAAGCTATCGAAGGAAATGCAAGGCATATTTCTGTACACGCCGCTGGGGTTGTTATCGCGCCAGGACCACTGACCGACTATACCCCACTACAATACGATACAAAGGGTGACAACAAAATAATTACCCAATACGACATGTACAGTATTGAGGATGCAGGTCTTCTTAAGTTCGACTTTTTGGGTATTAGAAATCTTTCTATTATCGCTGACACCATTGCTCGCATAAAAAAAATTGAAGATAAAGAAATCGATATAGAGAAAATCCCTGTGGATGATAAGAAAACTTTTGCCATGCTTGCTCGTGGAGAAACCGAGGGCACTTTCCAGCTCAACGGAGACGGGATGACCAAATCACTAATTGAGCTAAAACCTAACACTATTCATGACATCAATGTGATGGTGGCTCTCTATCGTCCTGGTCCGATGGATAACATTAATGAATATATTGCTCGCAAGCACGGCAAGAAACCTATCACTTATATGCACCCAGCCATGAAAGAATTTTTGGATACTACTTATGGTGTGCTTGTCTATCAAGATGACCTCCTTATGACCGCCATAAAAGTAGCTGGTTACACTTGGGGTGAAGTAGATAAATTCAGAAAAGCTGTCGGCAAAAAGATTCCAGAAGAGATGAAGAAGCAACATATTATGTTCGTAGAAGGTTGCCAAAAATTTGGAAGGATGACAGAGGAAGATGCAGAGAAGCTTTGGGATTTGTTCGTACCCTTCCAAGGTTATGGGTTCAACAAAGCTCATGCTGCAAGTTATGGACACATTGCTTATATTACGGCTTATTTAAAGGCTAATTATCCAGAAATTTATATGTCCGCTGTTCTCACCGCAGAATCAGGTGATGTAGAAACAATTGGGATAATGGTCAATGAATGTAAGCGTATGGGTATTGACGTTCTACCTCCATCAGTTAACGAAAGCTTTTCCCAATTCACTGTTCCACCACGAGCAGATAAACATGAAAAATATAAAATTCGTTTTGGTTTAACTACAATAAAAAACTTTGGCCAAGGTATTTCCACAGCTATTATCGCAGAAAGAAAACGAGGTGGTCCATTTGTGTCTTTAATAGATTTCTTAGACAGAGTGAAAGATAAAAACTTAAATAAAAAATCACTTGAAGCATTAATTAAATCCGGGGCTATGGATGAATTTGGTGACAGAGGAGTTTTATCTGCCAACATTGAAAGTCTGCTCGGATATCACAAAGAAAGGATGAATGCCCCAGAGAATCAAGATTCACTTTTTGGTTCAATGTCTGACACCACTTCCCTTCCAACTCTTCAACTTGCACCGGCAGAAAAAGCTACCCAAAAGGAAAAACTGATGTGGGAGAAAGAATTGCTCGGATTATATATTTCTGGTCACCCACTCCAGGCTTATAAAGAAAAATTAGATAAGCTAGAGCGACCAATTTCAAAACTGAGTGAACTTAGAGAGGGAGACGTCTGTGTGACAGCAGGACTCATTACAAACATTCGAGAAGTGACAACCAAAAGAAACGAACGAATGATCTTCCTCGGTTTAGAGGATTTGACTGGTGAACTCGATGTTGTTGTCTTCCCCGCTGTTTTTGAAGAATTCCGTGCATTACTAGTACCCGACAATTGTATTGCCATAAAAGGCAAGATTTCAAAACGCAATGGAGAAACTAGCCTTATTGCAGACAAAATCAAAAGCCTCTAATTTGAGCAACATCGGATGTTACTCATTATTTAAGTTTTCGAGTGAGAGCAGTAAGGAGTGTATCTAATTTCATTGTAGCCACTCCGACTACTTTGTCTGCCCCACCATAATAGATATAGAGAGTTCCTTTATTCAAAATTACTCCACAAGGAAAGACAACGTTGCTCACTAGGCCTTGTTTTTCATACTCTTCTCTCGGTTCGAAGATTGGATCGGCTAAACGAGAGATAACCACCGTTGGATCCTTCAAATCAAGCAAAACAGCCCCGACTCTGTATTCATGGTGGGCTCTTGAAATCGCATGATATAAGAGTAACCAACCCTTTTTTGTCTTTATGGGTGGCGCAGTAATGCCTACCTTCACACTATCCCAAGCTCGCTCTCTTGGGCCTAAAACCCTAATGCATTTAGTAACCTTATCCTTCTTGAAATTCAATGAATTCAAATAGTCCGCACAAATATCTGTGCCTATGCGATGAAGCACTAAATATTTTTTGTTTATTTTCTCTGGGAAAAGACAAGCATCTTTGTCATCTATGCCTCCTGGAGTTATAAGCTCCGGCGGAGTCCAATTGAAATTTTGTTTGAGAAAATCTTTGACTAGAATTGAAGAAGCGGCGACTCGTGGTGGTCCTATGCCATCATATGCAGTGTAGAACATATAGATACTGTCTCCAATTTTTGTCAGTCGTGGATCCTCACATCCAGAATTATTACCTTCAATCTTTTTCATTTCAAAACCTTCTCTAGGTACATAGACTGGCTCCTTTAGACGATTTTCAATATTTAAACCATCTTTGCTTATGGCGTACCCTATCGTAGATGTATTGTCATTCGAGATAGCTCTATAGAGAATATGCGTTCTACCATTAAGATATATAGCAGCAGGGTTAAGGACTGCCTGAGCCTCCCAAGCGTGATTCTTATTAGGTAGAAGTATTGGATTACTCATGTATCGTTTCGGCTCACTTCTATCTCTTTCCATAGGATTCATGGTATTGAGCAAATCATTTAAATTGACTGTGGCTCTACAACCAGTAGTATCTGCAGCGCCATAAAATATGTGCAGATTATCTTTCTCTAAAAGTGCTCCAGAGGGGAAAACTACTTCCCCCACAAAACCTACTACTTCATAAGTTTCCTCTGGAATCAAAATTGGACCTCTGGTTTGGCCAATTATTTTATAAGGATTCTTTAAATCCAAAAGCATAGCTTCAATACCAAATATTTTTGGTTTATTTTCAGGATTAGGAAAATAATACTGAATATATGAGTAAACAAGTAACCAACCTTGTTTGGTTTTAATTGGTGCTGCTCCAATCTCTATGTGGTCATATGGAGAACGTCTAGGATCTATTTCAAATTTATCCAAATTTCCCTCTAAATCTTTCCATGTATTTTCTGACCACAAGTCCTCAACTTTGTTTGTTTGCACAATAACTATTTTTGATGGAGGAGAATCAGTATGGGCACTAAGTATGGCAGTCACCTTGCCTCCAATTCTCTCTGGGAAAAGTGTCATAGCCTTCGCATTAAATGGTGTCACCAAATGCTTAGAATCGACTTTCTTTAAATCTCTTGAAGTCGCCACAGCCACCTTTATCCCGCTGGCTTCAAATGGGTATTTAGAAAGTGCAGTATAAAACGTATAATACTTCTTCTCAAAATATGTTACCCGAGGGTCCTCACATCCATATTTCTCCCATTCCTCTGTGGGCAAAATAAACTGAACGTGATCATCAAAATAATTCTCATCTTTACTTTTGGCCACACCAATAATCGACCTTTGACTTGGAGTATTCAAAACATCTGGCGCAGAAATAGCTCTGTAGAGCAAATATGTTGTCTTGCCCTTTTTAATCGGCGAAGGATTAAAGGTGGCAAAACCATCCCAGGCATGTTCGTTTGATGGTATCAGAATCGGATTGTGATGTGATCTTTTGACAATATACATATTATTTTTTTGATTGAAGCCTGATTGGTTTATTTGAAACAATATCCTTTAATAATGATTCTAATTTAATAGTGGCTACACACACCACCGAATCTGCTCCTCCGTAATACACGAACAACCACCCATCAACTACTACTGCGCCGCATGCATAAACAACTCCTGCCTTAAATCCCTCGTTCTCATAAACTTCATCTGGTTCAAGAATGGGTTGTTTAGAAATAGACACAACCTTTTTGGGATCCTTTAAATCAAGAATCATAGCTCCAAGCTTATATCTATTTGGGTCCTTTATATCCATCGCATGATAAAGCACTAACCAACCATACTTAGTCTTGATTGGGGCTGGCCCAACACCACGTAGCCATGTATCCCAAGACTTCGAGTGACCTTTACCTGATGGTGGAATACTGTGTATAAATTTTGTCCCATCAAATTCTTTTAAATCTTTTATATACTCAATTTGTATATGTGGGGAAATCCCATGTAGGATTGCATACTTTCCGTTTATTTTTTGTGGAAAAAGCACCCAATTTTTATGTATTTCATCAGGAGGAGAGATAAAAACATGTGGACTCCAATTCCACCTTTCGTTCACAAAATCTTTAAAACTGATTGAGGTCAAAGCAATCCTTATGGCATTCCAACCATTAAACGATGTGTAGAGCATATAAACTCTATCATCTATGAGAGTAAGTCTTGGATCCTCTACCCCACCATTCCAGCCACCACCAGAAGAATAATTTATTTTTTTAATATTATCTTTATCTATTGTCTCAAAATGGTAGTTCCGTTGAATATACGCTGGTTTAGAACCCCTTTTTTCTATAGTAAAGCCGTCTTTGCTCGTCGCATAGCCAAATACTGAAACATCACCAGCTCCAATAGCTCTATAAATTATATGAATTTGTCCATCTCCAAAAACTGCAGTTGGGTTAAAAGTAGCTTTTGATTGCCAATGAGAGTGGTGCACTGGAGCAATAATCGGATTGGCCACGAACCTTTGGAGCTGGTGAGGTTTCTTGGCTACTACTCGTTTCTTTATACTAACTTTTGTACGACTCTTTCTGACAACTTTTTTTACAGTTTTTTTCTTTAAAACTTTTTTAACTTTCTTTTTCTTAGGTGCGGCCATATTTATCTTCTAAACGCTCTATATCATTCTCATCAAATTCTCCATGGGAAATTTCAAGAAACTCCACATCATCATCTATGGCGGAAATTCTATGTGCTACTCCTATCGGCACAGTAAATTCATCACCAATATTCGCCCTCGTTACTATTTCACCATCTGTGACTTCTGGAGTACCTTTCAAAATTTTCCAAAATTCACTGCGCTTATGATGTTCTTGGAGACTCAAACTTTCTCCCCTTTTTACTTTTATGAGCTTCACTGTGACCTTGTCATTTAGAGTAAATTCTCTAAACTCGCCCCACGGCTTTTGAATTGTAAAAGGTAATTTTGTAGACATAATATGTAGATATCATACACCCATTTGACTCTGTTTTATAAGCCCTCTTATGAATTGCTTTGTGTCCTCAATACCAGGGTCCCCTACAGATTTATAGCCAATATTGAGGCGAATTATTGACGTATCGTTGCCATCTTTATAAAAAGCATCACCCACATAAAACACTTGTTCACTATTCAAATTGAGAAACTTCATGAGTTTTTCTATCCCATACGCCTTATCTATGCCTTTGGGGGTGATGTCTATAGAAGTGGTGCCACCCAACTTCACTGAATATTCAGGGAGTTTCCTTGATAGGACATCTTTTAATTCATCTCTAATTTTCCTGTCTGGGTCCCATTTTTCTTTTAGCTCAATGGGCGCCTTCATTCCTAATCCAGAGAAAGTTATCTGCGAACCTCTGTCTTCTATGAGTTCTCCATAGATTCTTTCTTCTTTTTGAAATCCTGTTTCTTTAAAAGTTTCTTCAAAGGCTTTCAGGATTTTTAGCTTTTCTTCTTGTGCTAACTCATGACTATATACACGTTGCCACTTGTCTTTATACTCATAAAACGCAGCTCCGTCTGTAGGTAATAAATATAAATTCTTTAATAATTCTGATGGACACACAAGACGGTCCAAAAACTGCTCCTCAAACTGTTTAAACGATGCCCCAGAGATAACAGCCACCTTTTTAATATTGAGTAAATCACAAAGCAAATCATTCATCTCCACATCAAGTGGAGACTTGCTCTCAGTGAGGGTTTGATCCAAATCAAAAACAATTACCTCGACTTTTTCCATAGCATAATTATACACCATTCAAAAGCCACCCAGTTGGGTGGCTTTTGACTATTTCTTAGCCTTTTTTGGCTTCTTTTTTTCTTTGTTTCCTCTAAGTTGTCCTTTGGCCATATATTTTTTTTATACTGCTACTAATTTATTCCATAACCATCCGAAAACAAGCCCTAGTATGTATCCAATAACTGCCGTCACCACAATGAGAGTCAAGGCGGTCCACACATTGAAAGCAGAAACTACATAAACAGGATTAATCATGTGTAGATTGAAAATAAAATCCATCAATCCTTGAGCCCATCCAAACATTATTAATAGTGACCAAGCAAGATGAATACATCCAAACAAAGCACCAAAAGCTAATCCTACTTTGTGTACATTATGTTTGCTCATGATACTAAATTTAATAATAATTAGATCCTTTATAATTATACTCTTCTTTTATAAATAAAAATCCACAAAACATACTTGTGGATTAAGACCCTTCAAGGTGATAGAGAAACATGAGCATCACCGAAACTCCAAGACAAAAGAGTGAGGGCCAGAAAACGAGCATCGCCATCTTGGAGGCGCGACTGAATGAACCATGAGTCAAACTTACCTTACCATCCTCTCTTAACTGGTTACGTGCGACATATCCAACAGAAAGGATGGTGGCCACAAACCACAGCAATGGATAGCTGACAATGAAATTCCACATGAATTTCCTTGGGCTGAATGTTCAATGAATCTCAGACGATTATGACTTTCTAGAAATTCTTTGTCAATTTATACTTGGGTTTCAATTTTTGGCTCTACAGAGTTCTTTGTGTAAATAAGTGAGAGTGAAAGAGAAGACAAAATGAGGCCGAAATCACGAACAGCATTTGGACTTAGTCCGAGGTTAATGGTGATAGGTATAAGGTGAAGAGCAAAGATAAAGGAAATTATCCTTACAAAAAATCCCATGGCAAGCAAGCTTCCAAGGATAATTTCAAATATTCCATTACCCATCACAATCATGGCGGGAGGTAGATTAAGCAAATTTACAGCCCATTCAGGCACCATCTTCACCCAATTTAAACTACTTGTTAGCTGAGAAAAACCAAACCACAAGAAAACCGCCGCAAGTCCTAAACGTAATATATGTACTCCTAATTCTTGTCTTGAAATTTTCATATTTTATTATTTTACTAACACACCAATTTTAAATCCTCCGAGGACGGTTGCTGGTTTTGAACTATCACCATGCTTGCCATTATAACCAGCTGAACCGTCTACCCCACACAGAGAAAGAATCTTATCCTCGCCCCCAGGATGCTTTGGTATCCAACTGGTAAGATCATATACTCCTCCATTAACTGCTGACCAACAAGAAGTGCGAGTATTGTGTTTGCTAATTTGCTCCAAGGCAATACTGCTAGTTGTTGATGGTAGAGTAGCAGGCTTCTTGGTCATATAAACCAATGTACCTACGCCTATTACTAATAATATTCCAATGAAGATTCCAATTAATTTATTTTGCATTCCACTATTTTATATTAATTTTTAATATTCTACATTAATTTCAAACGACACTGACGCATCCCTTACACTATCTCCACTTGGATTATCTTTCTTTAGAATCAATGTTCCCTTGCCTATATAATCATTATTTGTCACTTTCAAATCTATTTTAAAAGGCACAAATTCTGTAGTCATCCACTCCCCTTGTGCCTGAGCTGCTCCTTGGGCGAGTACTTGTCCATCTTTATCCAAAAGTACAACAGGGAAAGAAGCTTCAAAAAACCATGTGCCTCTAGCTTTACCTAAAACACTAAACTCCTTTCCCACTACCGCATCTGGATATGGAAGTTCAACTTGAATTAAATCCGCACTAGCATTTGTATAAACAATATCTCCTATCACCGGTGCCGATGCTTTTGATTTGTACAAAAATAAAATTAGAAAAACCAAAACTATAATAACTCCAATCCAAATAAATATTTTTTTCATTTTATTTTAATGCGGTGATGATGAAGTACGCAGCAACGCTTGTGAGAGCTGTGACAACCATTCCCCAAGCTATATCTACCAAGGTCATAACAAATGGCCAGTTTTCTATAGTCGCATGGTTAGTGAGATCATATGCCCCATATGCCACAAGTCCAAGCAAAGCTCCACGCCAGAGTGCTTCAATCCAAGATTGTGAGATGACTGCGGGTAAAACAACAAGCACCAGAACTCCAACTGCATAAAGCGGATAGAAGAAAGCCACGGGTACTAAATTCACTGATTTTGTAAACAGAAACCCCATATGCTCTGCATAAAATCCTTTGGCCAGACCCAAAATCCAAACTGCGTCTAAAACTAATAAGGGAATCAGTACCGCAACGTATGAAATAAATATGTTCATACTCTAATTATACATTATTAAAACTTCCTAGAATCATATGCCCAATGCAGGAGTGCTTGCCTTTGTCTGGGTCTGCAGAAAATATCTCCAGCTCTACAATTATTCTTGATTTGAGTGATATGCCTTTTCATCGCGAGCCACCTCTTTATCTGCCTTTCATCATCTTTTGTTCGTCGGCCAAGATAATATCTGCAATACCACTGAAACCACCCCCTAGGGTCTTGTGGATTTATCCAACCCTTGGCTCTCCAAACTGCAAGCGACTGACTGGCATTTATTTTAAAGAAGTTGAGCTCCTTGTGCCTCTTTTTGTCTGTGGTCAACTTAGCTTTAGTGAACCAACTCCGTGGAAACTCTCTGGGTTTATCAGACATATACAAACCACCAAAAACCCCAAGCTCGAGCATTTGTTTAGGAGTCAAATCTGGTTTAAAGAGTGCTTCAAAATTTTCTATATTTTTTTTCATATATTCTTGAGAAGATTGAAAAGCTATTTCACTAATTCTCCACCATTTTTCTGCCACTCAACCACACCACCCATATTCCTTGCATTAGAAAAACCTAATTCGTGCAATTTGTTTTCTGCCCAACCAGCCCTACCCCCTGACTGACAATATGTATAAATTGGCAAATTTTTAGGTATAGTCTTCACCACATCTACTTCTCTTTCTAATTCTCCTAGTGGTATGTGTAGAGCACCTTGGATGTGCCCAGCGTTCCATTCATCTTTCTCCCTTACATCTATAATGACTATCTCTCCACTCTCTATTAGTTTTGATATTTGCTTGGGATTCATATTTGAATATTAAGAGAGTAGAGGCGGATGGAGAGGACGGAGAGAAGGATGAGGACAAGGAAACCGAGGGTATAGAAGATGAGCTTCACCGCTTCCCTTTTCAAACCTTCCCAATACATATAGATTGGACGACCAAAGAACAGACTGCTTGTGGTAGCTGCAGAAACTACGAAGAGAAGAAGGAAAATAATAGGGTCAATAAACTTTTTGTCCTGCTGACCCAAAGTCTCGCTCGCATGAGTCATGAAGTATGCGACCAAAGCCACATAAACAAATATTCCTAATGCATCTACTAGGGCCCAGAAGATTAATTTAGAATTTTTCATAACTTTTTTATATAGTTTCCAATAACTTTATGATTTTATCTCTGGTTATTCTATAAAATTCCAAATTTTGTTCATCTGGATCTGTAATGTCCCAATAAGTAATTTTATTATTGTTCTTCAAAAAATCTGGGACTGCATCAGGCTTTACTATAACGATTATTTTATCTGCATTCTGAACCATTGCGGGTGTAAGTCTTTTAATAAAATGATTTGATACGTCAACCCCAATTTCATTCAAGCATTCAATCACATATTTGGATGATGCACGGTCTTTTAAAAGCATCCCATCAAGATCTTTACCTTCACTACCCATCGCCTCTGTCCCCGCTGACTGCACAAAAAATTCACTATTCATTTTTTGCCTTAAAATAGCCTCGGCTATTTGGCTCCTTCCTACATTACCTCTGCATACAAAAAGGATATTCATGAGGTAAGTTTACTACTATTAATGCATTACTCAACTATTCGCTTATTCGAGCGAATTAGAGATGTATTTTACAATGTGATGAAGATTAGTTGAAAATTTATAGAACATCTGCAAGCTTCTATGCTCTTTGTCTACAATATCGGCTCCATACAAAACAGCCAGATGTTTTGACGTGGCCTTGAATGACAACTTTATTTCATCAGCAATTTCGCTTACAGTCATTTCCCTTCTCTTTTTTAAACATCTCACAATCTCAAGTCTGCGTTTGTTCGCCAAAGCTTTCAAAATTCTTTCTAAATTTTTCATATTTTAATTATATTACCTTTTTCAAACTATTCTACCATTCGCGCGAATAAGAGATATGTTTAATGCTGGTGATTGTGTAAATTTATACTTGATGCAAGGACGGTCCTTGCATATTATGGTTTTCACCACATCTGCCTCAGCTTCTAATTCCCCGAGTGGTATATGCAAAGCTCCTTGTATGTGTCCAGCGTCCCATTCATTTTTCTCTCTTACATCTATAAGTATTATTTTCCCGTTTTTTATTTGTGCGCTTATTTGTTTAGGATCCATATCTATATTTTATACTATTTGATGCAGGACGGTCTTTGCATTAAAAAATCCGCAAACTACGTTTGCGGATTAACCCTTCTGAACGAACTGGATGATGTTCAGCACGATTGAAATCGCAAGGAGAATTCCAGAAACCCAAGCGATGACACCAGCGATGGCCAAGCCGGCAGTACCCTTGAAGAACGCTTGAGAGGTGCTGTCGAACCCTCGCGGATTCAGCATTCCTGAAGGCATCGGGCTCCGACTCATCCTTCTCATCCGTGAAATCTGGTTGAAGATGAGGTAAATGAACGACACGGCTGCGATAAACAGCCAAACGTACCAATGTTCCATGATGTAGATCACACAGTCCTCGCGGTTGAAGGTGCAGAAAACAGCTAGGAGCTATTATGCATATATTGAATCACTTTGTCAATCCAATATATTTGAAGCGGGGTTGGGTGACGCCGTCGCGGGTGACTGTCTCAAGGAACATGCTGAGTGGGCGGACCCACATTGTGTTCCCTTCCTCACCTTTCACTGGGTCTGGATGAACATAAACAACCATTTTTTCTAAAGTCTCACTATCTAATGCAACCCCAATCACCTCAACTTTCATCCCCTTAAAATGTTCGTATAACCCGAGTTTTATTTCTGAATTCATACTAAATATTTATTTATTAGTCCACTTATATCATAATCAAAATTAGTTCCAACATTTACAAATTCTAGTGGTAATTCAATAAATTCAAATATTTCTTTCTTCTCTTTATCACTATCTTTTCTATCATTTCTCATATGCGATGATCCGTTTAATTCGATTGCCAAAATTGGGTGAAAAAATGAATTACAAATTAAAAAATCAATATGTTTAGGAAGAATCTCATTTCTGTGAGAGTAATACCCCCTGCCACTAGTTGTTTCAATGATATCTGCCACTCTCATTTTTGGAAAAACATAAAAACCATCTGGTAATTGTTTTAATAATTCTAGATAAAAAACTTCTTCACTTTTCTCCATTACGCTTTCGCGCTTTTTAAATTCGGATGATTTATCTAAGCTAAAATATTTTTTAAACATAATATATTTTTTCGATGCAAGGACGGTCCTTGCATATTATGATTTAAATGACAACTTGTGTACAATGCGCACAACGCTTCGCATCAAGTGGTATTTCACTCAAACACTCTTTGCATTTCTTTGTTGTTGGATCTGCTGGTGGTTCCTTGCGAGCTTTGGCTATAAGCATATTCATAGGCTTCACTACAAAGAAAAACACTGCCCCAGCTACAAGGAGAAATGATATAAGAGCATTAATAAAATGCCCATACATAAACTGACTGCCATTCAGACTAAACGAAAGCCCATTAAAATCAGGGACTTTGGTTATCGCAGCTATTAATGGGGTGAGGAGATCAGACACCAAAGCGCTCACAATTGTTCCAAACGCTGCTCCTACTACAACACCGACAGCTAGGTCAACTACATTACCCCTAAGTAAAAATTGTTTAAATTCTTTAATCATATAATTAACAAATGTTATGTATTAATTTTTCCTTTTTGTATTTTACCACTAATTTAGCTTCGATTCTTATTCTAGTTTTTTGCAAAATACTAGAATAGATTCGGCGCGAGGTGTCAGCTTATGTAATACGTTATTACCCTTATTCCTTTTCAAAACCAACCCAGCAATGGCCATTTTGCGAATATGATCTGAAGCATTCTGATAACCAATTTTTAATTTCTCTGATATGTCTTCCACTGATAATTCTGGTTCATTTTTCAGTAATTCTAATATTTGTATTCTCCTATGATTCGCAAAACCTTTTACTGCCCTTTCTATCCTTCTATAATTTGTTGCCATAAAATATTTTTATATTTTAAAATACCTCCTTAATTCTATTACGTAATTTTGCAAAAAACTAGAATAGATATACTAAGAAAGGGGTTTGAAGCGGGGTTGGGTGACGCCGTCGCGGGTGACAGTCTCGAGGAACATACTGAGTGGGCGGACCCAGAGAGCTTCTTCACCAAAGTGTTTGTAGATGACCATTTTCTCCAATGTCTCACTGTGTTGAGCAAACCCAACCACTTCGTATTTCCCTCCTTTGAAATGCTCATACAACCCAAGTTTTATTTCTTCATTATTCATATCTGTATTTTACATCATTTATAATTTTTAAATCTATTACGTAATTTTGCAAAATACTAGAATAAGGACTATTTAACTATTCGCCTATTCCCTCCTTCGTATAAAACTACGGACGGGCGCGGCGCGCGAATTAGAGAAGAGAAAATGCATCACCTCATACTTCCCTCCCTTAAAATGTTCGTATAACCCGAGTTTTATGGATTGATTCATAATTACCATATTAAATCATTTAATATGCCGTTCTCAATCATGTTTAGATTAAAAACATATTCATTATGATTATATGTCTCTTCGAGGGGTCTGAGTGCTGTCTCCCAGCCTTTCCCATCGGTAATCCAAATAAAATCAATGTTTTGCTTTCTTAAATCTGTATATAGACTCTTGAATTCGCCACATACAGCTTTCAGTTTTGATCCTCCCCCATTATAAAAATTTACTTCTAAAAGTTTGATTTTATTATTTTTGGGATTATATATTGCGAAATCAAAACTTCTGCTAGATTTATCTACTTCAACGATTAACCCCCATTCTTCCTTTATTTTTTTAGCATTAACCTGTTTAAGATAAGCTAAACCTTTGTCATTACAAAATTTAATAATATTAGCTTCAGTTATATCTTCCATTAGAGTTCCTTCTCTGTTTTTTCTGCCATTACTATCTAAACCAACCTCAACTCCAATAACGTAATCAACAAGATTTTTTATACCATCTTCATTAAATAATTTTGCTAGTCCAGTATTTTTTATAAAATCATAGTATTCTTCAGCTTTTTTATTAGCATTGTTATTAAAATTGAAAAACATGCTTTTTTTAGTTTCTAAATCAAAAAGCTCAATATTTTTTTCACGTATCGCAAGAAGTGCTGGTATAGCTCTTATAATATCTGGATTTGACGAATAAAGTTTAATAAATTCTTCTTTTAAATTTTTCTTTCCTAAAAGATAATTCAATTTATTTAGAATTATTTCTAACTCTGAACTATGAGAAAATACTTTATTCCAATTAACAAAATAATCCCATGTTTTAATAGAATTTTTGAAGGTATTAACTAAATAATTAAAATCTTTTTTCATGTTATTTTGTAATATTATTTTTAAGATAATTCCATGTTTCTATACTTTTTGTAAAAATTTTATTTTCATTCAGATTTTTATCTTTCCTCATTTGCTCAATATAATATTTTTGTAAAATATTAAATATTTCATTTATATCTGTTTCGCTGTTTGATTTTAAATAATAGAGACCAGCTATAATATGAAAGTCCATATGCCTAAGCATGCTTTTTTTGTTTTTATTTTTTTCACTTTTAATTTTTTTATCTACCAAAATTCCAATATCACATAATTCTATTATCCTGTTTGAATTAGTTTTGATTAGCTTTTGAACTTTTTCATATTCTCCGCGTATATCATTTTCAAAAATACTTTTTCTTGCATTTTTTGCTTGAGCTGGTTGCATATAGAATGCAGCATAAGACCATTGAAAAAATTTAATATATGGAATATTCATAATTTTTTTATCATGAAGTGAGCCTTTCCTGTTATAAATATATTTTCCTTTGCTTTTATTAAAAATAAAAATCTCCAATTCCTTTTGAAATAAATCATTTGTCCTAAGATCTTCCACTCTAACAGCTTTTTGCGTATTAGATGATTCACAAATTCTATCAATCAACTGTTGGTCAACTGCTTGTATAAGCTTACATACAACCTTCGCATTTTTAAAATGAATATCTTTAGGGTTATTTTTATATAAACTAGAAAGATTACCAATAGTTTGCGCCCCATTAACAACTTGTGGCTCAATAATTTTATATTGCCTACTTTCACTTATTATTTTTTTAGCAATAATCGTAATACCATTATGAAAAAGAAAAAACTTTTTAGTTTCATTTTGAATTGTCTTCAAAAGACCGTTTTGAAATTTAAAGTTTTTATGAGGAATCCTCACATTACTTGAAAATAAATCCTTATTATCATCAATATGTTTCTGATAAAGCTTTAGTAAGTCTAAAACGTTTACATTTACTATTATTTCAGAGTACTCTTTTCTATCATCAATGGGCCACATTTTTGTTGCCGAGTTTACTGATAAATTCCATTCTGACAAAAAATCTATCTCAAGTAATTTAGAAATAACTTCATCAAGTGTTAGCAATGTTAAATTAACATTCGCTATATTTTTTATATCCTGTAACATAGCATCAACTTGCTTCCCAAACTTTTTAGGATACTTTTTTCTTATTATAAAAAGATTAATGACTTTGCGCTTATTTTGAGAAGAATGCCATTGTTTTATTTGCTTTTTTAAACGTTCACATATAGAAAAATCTTTTGGTTTTGCCTTTAAAAAATTTCTTATAATGCTTTCTCTAAAATTCTTTAGATCATTTGTTCCTAATCCCTCTTCAATTTTAAAATCAAATAGATCTAAAGACTCCTTAGCGAACACAACAGCGTCTACACCGTCATCAAAAATCCCATCTGTTATTATTAATTTAAAATCTTCATCTGTATGTTCTTTTTTATAAATTATATTTAAACAAGTAATTATTAGAGAGTATGCCTTTTCACTAGAACCATCAAATCCTTTGCTTTGAAAATACTGAACAAGTCTTCTTGCTTGCGTTGTGTTTTTATCAATCAATGATGTCAATATCTCATTCTTCATACTTAGGATTTTTTATTTTTCAAATTCTTATCTAATTCCTCATATCTTTTTATAGATACATCTAAGTACTTTTTTTCTAAGTCTACACCTATAAACGTTCTTCCGTACAAGTGAGCCGCCACCCCAGTAGTTGAGCTACCTGTAAATGGGTCTAAAATAACATTTCCTTTATTTGTACTAGCCAATACAATTCTCTTCAATAAATCTTCTGGTTTTTGGGTAGGATGCTTCCCAAATTTCTTTTCAATTGGTTTTGGTGTCCCCATTGACCAAACTGAGCGCATTTGAAGGCCTGGTTTTTTTAACGCATCTTCTGGCCATGTTCCATTCTTCATCAAATCATAGTTAAATATGTGTTTTGCCTTTTTATCTTTTCTGGCCCAAATAAGAGTTTCATGACTTGCTGTGAAAAATCTACAACTTAAATTTGGTGATGCATTTGGTTTAAACCATGCAATATCATTCAACACGTGAAATCCCGCAACTTGTAGGGCAAAACCACATTGATAAATTGAATGATATGTTCCACTTATCCAAATTGTCCCACTTGGTTTTAATACCCTATGAACCGCTTTTATCCATTCAAGATGGAATTCAAAATCTTTTTTTAGTCCATTGCTTTTATCCCAATCTCCTTTATGAACGCTGACCATTTTCCCCGCATGAACAGTAAAACCTCCATTTGAAAGCAAATATGGAGGATCTGCAAAAACCATATCAACAGAATTTTCTTCCATATCAGCCAAAATATCCAAACAATTTGCTTGATAGAGGGTAAAATTTTTATCTTTGTAATATGGTTTCTTCATCTATCTATTCAAATAAGTAATAGTTAACTGCAATACTGTTGCAAAACTGACCCAAAGGAGATATGGGATGTTTATATAAGCAATCCAGCGAGCGATTGGGTAGATGACAACTAAAGCCCAGATGAGAGTACCTAGAACCAAAAGGATATCTACGGCGGCGAGGTAGTTGTTCTTCAAGCCGAATTGGAAGTAAGTGAAAGAGAAGTTGAAAATGAGGTTGAGGATGAAAGGCAGAGCGACAGCGAAAGGAATCTGTTTTTGGAAAAGGAGGATGAAAACCTTGCCGAATGAGATGGCTATTAATATATATAAAATTGGCCATACAATTCCAAAGATTGATGGATCAGGTGACCATTGCGGTTTAATCAGCGATTGATATTCAATTTGAGTTTCATTCATGGCCAATTTTAATGTCTCCCGATTTTGTGCCGACTTCGCTTTCGAAGTCGAGCATCCACGATACTATAAATAGTACCGGGACAAAATCGAGGACCCTCGATTTCATAAAAATTTTAATCTTTCGAGCGACTTCCTGCTTTTCCAGGATTTAAGCTGTAATTCCCTACGTCTTGCTTCCACGCTTGTATTATATTCTTCTTTATAAAATAAATCCCATGGCATCGAACTCTTCGTAGACTTCACTTTTCCTGAGTTATGAAGTCTAAGTCGCTCGTTTATATCATTGGTGTAACCAACATAATACTTACCATTTTTATTAGATTTTAAAATATATGTGTAATACAAAATTAAAATTTAATGAAATCGGGGCACACGGGTCCAAAGAGATACGCCGGTGGTGCCCAAGTGGGTTTGATGAGTTCGCTGAAGTAAATTTTAGTACTATCCATATAAAGATTATCTTACACTCATTTAGAGGCTTAAACTAGGCTTGGTTTGTCTATTGACAAACCAAGCTGTTGGGTGTATAATATGGGTAGAACAGGTGGTCGCAGTCCCCTACGAATACGGAGGCACCATGGGTACCTTGAACAGGAAGTTTGGGAAGTTCTTGGTCGGTCTCGGATGCTCGCTCTTGTGGGCATGCGGTGCTGACACCAGCGACTATCCCTTCCAGATTGTTGCGAATTCGCACCTCTCGGAAGCTGGTCGCTTGGACATCGGTCCAAAGGCAGTGAACCTCGGCGCCGGTGCCAAGGCCAACATGGACCCGATTCACCTGCCCGTCGATGACTGCCACGGCACCTCGACCGGTCCGTGCGGCAACTACTGGTACGGCTCTGTGACCTTCACCACCACGAGTGGTGAGTACATCACCGAGTACTGCCAGTTCTACAGCCGTCGGCAGGGCTCGATTGACATCTTCCGCGACAGCAACAAGAAGCTCCGACTCTCATGCCAATCCGGCTGAGAACAGGACTTCAACACCATACACCCCGTTCCGATTCTGTCGGAACGGGGTTTTCACTTGCAAATTTTTTCATCCTAAACACTTCGTGTCGGACAAAGAAAAAGCTCGAGGGTTACTCGAGCTGTTGTTGGGTTTAACCGCGGAGATACCGGATGGCATCCACTGCAGTGTAACTACTGTATTCATCCTGCATGAGGTGAGGAAGGAAACTCACATCATCACCCATGGTGAAAACTGGAAGTTCACGCGGATTACCCAGACCCGCGGCTGAAAAGAGTCCGTTGCACAGACACCTTACCCCGAGAGTATCTTCAATCTTGCCACCCTTGCGGAGATAGTCTGCTTCTGGTTCGGCCGAGCAACGAAAGCCAATCTTCCCATTCGGCATCTCATACGGATACACTAGCGCCGAACGATCACAAACTCTTGGCCTTGATTCGTACACTTGCGATTCTGATTGTGTACCCGCAAGTTGGACAACTTTGAACGGGAAGCCAGTTGGTGAAGCACATGGGTCAGTCAGAATCTGCAATTCTCCAAGAAACCCAAGTCTCCGAATCTTGTTGCGATACATCCGATCCATCCCCGAATCATCGGAGAGTGCAAAGATGGAGCCCGCTTGGATACCAACTGCGCCGAGTGACTGTGCGCGAGCGAGCCCAGAGGGCGAAGCGAGCGACCCACCAATCCAGAATGGAATCCCTAGATCGATGAGCTTTTGGAAATTCACTTCATCTCGTTCTCCGTACACGGGCTGACCCAAAACATCGAACACACCCTTCTTGCGTGGAGGAGCGTTGTGTCCTCCAGCAGTCGGCAGTTCGACGACGATGCCCTGCATACTATCTGGACCGAGCTTGGACTTCATGAGTGAAGCCAACACATCAGTAGAGACAATGGGCAGAAAGCCTGGACGCCGAAGCTCGCTCGGATATGATGCTCCAAAGAAAGCCTTCGGATCAAAACTAATCGTCCGAGTCCCCTCCTTGCTACCCTCCACAGAAACTCGATACTCTGGATTCCTACCGGAAGCCAACGCATCGAGCACCCCAGGGATTTGGAGCGTGATGCCCGCACCCATGGTGATGAAGTCTGCTCCTGCGAGCATCGCACCAGTGAGGTGATAGATGTGAGGAATCTGAAGCTTCTCCAGATAGTTCACACTTATCGGACCTTCGTGGCCCTCCTTGGCCAACCACACGAGTGCGAAGCTCGCAGCCACGGTGAGTTCAATGAGATCCCGTCGAGACTCCAAAGTGAACGCGGGTACTCGCTTGAAATTCGAGTTTGGGACCTTGCCACCTTCGATGAAATACTTCCTCAGAACCCTATCCACTACTCCTTGGAACGGAAACGTGGCCAGTGCACGACGATAATGCCCTCCTTCATCTCCGAGTTGGAGAATATGAGCGAGCACACGTTCTGCACCAGTGCACGACACTGTACCTAGTACACCAGCTTCTGAACAAACCTTCGCGAGGTGGGGGCTCGAGATGTAGATCCCCATGCCCCCTTGTATGATGGGTCTCTGCATTTCGAACTCCTTGTGAAAGAACTATGGTTGTAGTACGTCTATATAAATGATAGCAGATTTAGAAAGAATGAGATTCTATCTATATATCTGCAATCACGTATACTGAGTTTATGGACACACTACTTCAGTCACAAATATTCTTCTTTATTTCATCTGTTGGGTTTGTTTTGTTGTGGATTTTCCTCGCTGTCTTTCTCTACTATCTAATCCGCACCACTCGGGCGCTCTCTAGAATAGTAGAGAAGGCCGAAAAGGATATCGAAGCAATCGGCGACACCACTAGAGAAGTGATTGAAGAAATGCAAGACAGTACAGTGTTTAAATTTTTGTTCGGAAGCAAAAGAAAACGAAACAAGAAATCAAAATAATTATTAATTAAATTATAAATATGAAGAAAAAAATGTCAGCCGGCAAGATAGTTGCCATCGGCGCAGGTGTGGCCGCAGTCGGAGCAGGTGCTTATGCTCTACTCGGACCCAATGGGAAGAAGAATCAAAAGAAAGCGATGCGAGCAATAAAAAAAGTTGAGAAGAAAGTCGTAAAGGTAGCAAAGAAAGAGCTCAAGAAGAATGAAAAGCTCGTAAACAAAGGCAAAACCCTCGTAAACAAGGGTAAGGCTGTTGTAAAAAAGTTAGAGAAGCAAATTAAGTAATCATTAAACCGCCTTATCTGCAAAGACTACAAGTCTGTTGGGGCGGTTTTGTGTTTTAGCATCCCATTTACCTGAACAGGTGATGAGGTTTAAGTGAGCCTTGCCATCGTTTGAAGAAAATACTTCTGTGGCATCTGCATCATTGGCCATGATTTTTGTCTTCATTACTATAAAAGTGACTGTCACGCCATTTTCATCTATCACTTTTATTTTGTCCCCTATTTTTATCTTGGATAGGTTATCAAAAACCGCTGGAATTCCATTCTTCCAACCAAAATGTCCTGCAATGGTCGCACTACCTATGTCCCCTGGTTTGGGTCCGTACTTGTACCATCCTGTGTTTATAGGTCCAGCTGGAGAATCCATGGCTCCTTCCTTGGTTAGACCTAGTCGCTCGATGGGTGCATCTACATTTATACTTGAAATGATTAGACGAGAAAGTTTTGGTTTGGAAGTATTTGCCACTATGACCTTCGCTTCCTCCGTACTGCTCTTGGTTATAGTGAGAGGTGTGGTGGTTGCTTCTACGACTTGAATTACATTTGCGGCTTGAACAAGATCTTTGTTTTGTTCGACAAATTTATCTGCATTAATCCAGAGAACGATAACCCCAACACAGACTAGTAATAAGACCCATTTTAGTGAGATAAGAGTCTTCATAGATGTTTTGTGAGATTAAACTAACTTCTTCTTATCAACTAGAACTATCACCAAAGACAAGAGAGTGAAGATGCCAAGATAAGTAAGGAATACTGAGGCGAAGGAAGCTTCCTCTGTGTATAGTCCAGTATTTGGAAGAGCGGGTATAAAGTAAGGAGGAGGTACAAAGGTTGTTGTTGCTATAGAAGTAGTCGTAGCTGTTGGAGTAGTGTAAGTGGTAACTGTATTTCTTCGGTGTCCACCCAGTGTAGGGGCAGCAATATCATCATTTGTAACTGTACATTGATAATTTCCATCTGCTGAAAGTGTAATATTTCCATTTGCATCACAATCTCCTGCAAATGATTGAGTGTAATTTACATCTGAAGTTTCTGTTATTGCATAAGTTGTAGCCGCAAAGTTATTTAGTATTCCTGAAACAACAGCTGTCGCACCTACAAACAATGGGAAGTCTGAAACTATTTTTGTTCTACCGCTGTCATTAATAACCGTCTTAGTAATTGTTAATGAGGCTGGGTTAGAACAAGAAGGCACAGTGATAGTATTTATGGCTGCGATTCCACCGTTTGAAGTAACTGTTCCTCCATAAGCAAGTGCTCGTCCTACCCAATCAACCGTATCTCCGATAGTGATTCCTGCTGCATCTAGAACTGTTCCCTTGAATGTTGAATTCGCACCAAGAGTTGTGGCTGCAACTGGAGTCCAAAAGACATCACAAGCCGAAGCGCCGTTTAGGACAACTGAAGTATTGGCACCTGTAGTGACTGCTCCACCTGTTGATTTGAAAATATAAGTTCCAGATCCATTTAGAGTGATGGAACCGTTGTCAACAATATTCATGGCTCCTGCTCGATAGTAACAACCTGGAGGAAAGTGCCCTGGTGTTCCTCCATTTATGACTATGGCATCCAAGTTGCCAACTTCACCAATATTTGTACAACTTAAGAGATATTGGTTGTTTAGATTAGCTAGAGCAGCATTTTGGGCAATACCGGCAGCTGTCCAAGCGGCATTGTTTACTTCTGTAGTACCGTTTGAAGTATTGATTATCCCTAGTCCTGCTATAGAAGAATAGCCGAGAACTCCTAAGGTATTACCTACCACACCAGTGATGGTAGTCGTGGCATTGTGTTGAAACAAGTTAGAAATGAGGCCAAAGGTGTTGGCTGTCCCTAGAGAAGGAGTTGTGGCTGCAAGAGCTCTATTTGGCCCTATAAGAGAGAATAGAGCAAACATTACCAAACTTGGGATTATATAGTTAATTTTTTTCATATTTTATTTGATGTTTAATGGTTCATATCTATAGACGCACCGGAAGCTGTAATATTACAGTGCTGTAATGGAGTTCTCTTTTAAAACGTTAATTTCCTTCTCTAATTTGTGAATGTGTAATTCCATCTTTTTTGTTTTCTCTGTGAATTTATCTGTAAGTCGATTGGCATGTTGAGCTACTGTCCCAGCTACAGCCATCATGTCTGTAATATCCTCCATGGCGAGCAGTATTATAGGTGGAAATGTACCAGAAGTGGTCTCTTCTTCAGAGTGAATCTGACGAGCATTCAAAATCATCACCTTGTGCCCAATAAATGGAAACTCATGTTCGACTTCAAAGCCTTTGAAAAAGGTGTTCTTGGGTAAAATATCTTCTAGTAGTTTTTTTAGAGCGGGAATATCCCATTGACCATCCCCAAGTTCATAAACAACCTTTTTTTCTGTGTCTCTTTGTTCGACTTGAAAAGTTCTATAAAAAGCTTCGTTGGCAGTCATGACTCTGAGATCCTTATCAAGAATCAAAACTGGTTCTCGCACAACATCCACCACTGTTTTGATGTATGTCCAACTTTTATTCCACATTTTTTCTATATCTGTCTGCGGATCATCTCGTCTGCGGTTTATTTGTGTTTGCATATCTCAAAAGACGTCTTTCTAAGCAAATGATTACAAGAAATAACAGTTTTATAAATGTGCTATACTATAGGTGTTTGGATGTCCCCCTTTCGTGCAACATTACTGTAATGCCGTACTAGGCATACTCCTCTAAATTCACACATTATTGTAATACTTCGGTAATAAAACACGTCTTTGGACGTCTCTAATTACATATATGACTAAGAAACAGGAAATAAAGAGAAATGATGTAATGACTACAGCCCATCATGACTTCAACAAGGGGCTCAATACTCATGCCTTCTTTAAGGTGCACGACCACAACCTCGGTGAAGATTTGGTTCAAGAGACTTTTTTGAAGACTTGGAGCTACTTGGTCAAAGGAGGAAAAATCGACGTCATGAAAGCCTTTCTCTATCACATCCTAAATAACCTAATCATCGATGAATATAGAAAGAAAAAAGCTACTTCACTCGAAGTATTGATGGAAAAGGGGTTCGAACCAAGCAACAATGATGCTGAAAATATTTTTAATGCCTTGGATGGTAAGGCACTCCTTCTACTCATTCAACGTCTCCCCATTAACTATCAAAAGATAATGCGCATGCGTTTTATCCAGGATCTATCACTATCTGAGATGTCTCTTATTACTGGTAAAACGAAGAACACCCTAGCTGTACAAGTACACCGAGGTTTAGAAAAACTTAGACATCTATACGACCCTGTAATACTTTAACCCTGACCACGGCACGATATGTATGAATAAAAATACAATCATTGGAGGGTTAATCATATTACTAATAATCGGAGGATTTATTATTTACAACAAACCTAGTACTGCCCCATTGTCTGAAAACAATGTCGCTGATACTACAGAGGAGACCACAAATGTGGTTTCTGATGAGACAAGACAAGGAAATGTGCCTATTATAACTACGAGTGACAAAGTCGCTCCATCAGACACCACTATGGTAGTCACTGGATCAGTAAACCCAAATGGGGCCTTTACTAACTATTGGTATGAATACGGACTTACAACAAATCTCGGTTTAAAAACACCTAGCCAGTCAGTGGGGTCAGGATTTGTCTCTATCCCTGCACCAGCGTATATCACTGGACTCAAACAAAGCACCACTTACTATTTCCACCTTGTTGGAGAAAATCAATTTGGGAAGGCTATCGGTTCAAGATATTCATTTGTCACTACTCAAAATATTCCTGCTCCTACTGGAAGTTCTCCGGTTAGTAAAACAATAGCTGCAAGCAAGGTGTCAAGAACTACAGCCACTTTGAATGGTCAAATTAGCTCAAACAAGGCTATCACTCAGTACTGGTTTGAATATGGAACAACTCCAAACCTCGGTAATACTACCTCGTTCACCACTCTTGGTTCAGATAATTCAAACATCTTTGTATCTTTACCACTCTCTGGTTTAAGTCCAAATACTACTTACTACTTTAGAGTAGACGCTCAAAATCAATTCAGTACGGTCAATGGATCAACCTTAAGCTTCAAAACCAACAAAAATTAACTACTTCTTCGTGCATAAGCTTCTATGAGATTCTCAAACAAAGCACAAACAGTCATAAGACCAACTCCACCAGGGACAGGAGTGATCGCCGAGACAATCTCCTTCACATCTTCATAGTTCACATCTCCACATAGAACCTTTTTACCTTCTTTGTCCTGACTGACATTGATACCCACATCTATAACTACCTGCCCCTCTCGTATGTACGAAGGATCCACTAATTTTGGTTTGCCTATGGCCACCACGAGAATTTCTGCTTGTTTAGTCACCTCTCTAATATTCTCTGTTTGGCTATGGGCGACAGTCACCTTGGCCCCAAGGTTTAGTAAAGCCTCGGCAGTTGGTTTGCCTACAAGTTTTGACCTTCCCATCACTACAACATTCTTCCCCACTGGATTGATTTTATAATAATTAAGTAAATTCAATATTCCTCGGGTGGTGGCGGGCATGAAATTCGTGGTGCTAGTCAAACCATCTACATCCTTGGATGGAACAATTGTTTGTATGATTTCATTTTCATCAAAACCTTTTAGTAGTGGAAGTTGAACAATTATTCCGTGAACATTCTCATCTGTATTTAAATTTCTTATTTCTTCGATTATTTGTTCTTGGGGTTTATCTGCTTTGGATTTAATATGCCTAACTACTGCTCCAATTTTCTCCCCAAAGATTTGCTTTTGTCTGATATAAACTCCTGATTCTTCATTGTCTCCAATCTGAATAATGGCCAAGGTTGGTTTAGAAGAAAAATTTTCAATTTTCTGTTTAAGCTGTTCAATAATTCTTTCCCTAACTGTTTTACCTTCTAGTATTAGAGTCATAAATAGAATTATATCTTATTTATCTTGGTCCAAAGTACCATCAATCTTTCACTCAAATCTAAGGGTAATTATATTGACATTTGAAGCAAAATATGCTATTATCTATATTAGCTAAGTGTAACCACTTTGTTCTCTACAGCGCAAGGAGCTTTATGCCACTATTCAGGGTAGCCGTACCAACGACAACCATTCTGGCTCAAAACCCCAGCAATCCATTCTGGATTGCGGTGTTCCGGAGTGGGAAGAAGCACAACGGCAAACTTGTCCTCCCCGGAGGTCGAGTGAGAGTTGGTTATCAGAACCACCTCGTTACCGGCGAACGCGAACTCGAAGAAGAGCTCTCGATACACATCGTCGAACCGCAGTTCTTCTGCGTTTCCGACAATCCACTTCGTGATGTGAGAATCATCCCGATTGAGAAGTTGGCGGATGGAAATCCCATCCCACCAGAACTCGTCGGCATGTCGTTCGAAGGTCACTTCTGCTTCGACATCTCCATCTACGGCGAACCAACCGCTGATGGAGAAGAAGGAGTAGAGGCGTTCTGGTACGATCTTCGTACACTCAACACTGATGAATTCACCCTCGACCACGGCATCCTCGCCATGCGCTTCCGAATTTTCCTCGAGACCGGCCAAAAGCCAGAACTCGGCGATATCTAACCACGCCACAACGAACCCGTCTGTTGTAGGCGGGTTTGTTGTTTTATTTCTCCAAATCCAATGTTTCGTCTATACGGATTTTCTCTACAAAATCTGGGGCGTGGGAGACTAGGACCATCGCTCCTTCATATTTGTTCAAAGCTTCTGCGATGATGGGCAGGTGACGAAAATTTATATGGTTTGTAGGTTCATCGAGTATTAGAAGTCCGGGCTTTTGTAGAACCAATCGTGCGAAAGCCACTAACCCCTTCTGTCCCTCTGATAGACTACCTATTTTTTTATTTATAAAATCTCCAGTTATGAGAAAACCCGCTGCCACAGAGCGCATATTTTCTTCTATCTTTTCTTTCATCACAGACATAAGAGATTCCTTGACTGTATCCTCAAAATTTAAAGTAGAAAAATCTTGTCTATAATATCCGACATTGGTGCCAGACATAATCTCTGAACCCTCTGCTTTGCCCCCAGCAATGGCTTCGAGCAAGGTACTCTTACCTATCCCATTTGGACCTTTAAGGAGCAGATGCTTTTTCTGTCTAAGAATCACATTGGCTTTTCTCTTCACTGGTTTATGAGTCTTTGGGCTAAGCACAGAGAAAAAAGAGATGGTGAGAATATTCCCAATTAATCCTGCTTGGGTAGGTATGGTGAAGGGACGAATGGTTTTATCTTCCCTCCTTGTATCTACCATACTTTCTTCAAGCTCTTCTGCCTTATCCCTCATACGACGAGCAACGAGGCGCATTTGTCCTCCTTTGTTCGCGAAGAAGTTTGCCTTATCCTTGTTGGCTTGAATCTCTTTCTCCTTTAGTGCATTTGCTCGCCTGTCTTTCTCCATCTTTACTTTAATCTGCTCAACCACATCAAAATAGTTTCCAACATATTGCTCCACCTTTTGGGTGAAAACATCGAGATATAAAACTCCATCAGTAAAAGCATTTAGAAAATCTGCATCGTGAGAAATAACCATCACCGTCTTATTATAGTTCTTTAGAAATTCTGTGAGGTGTGATATCCCCGCTTTATCCAAATTGTTTGTTGG
Source organism: uncultured Candidatus Saccharibacteria bacterium (assembly GCA_964349945.1). Classification (GTDB taxonomy): domain Bacteria; phylum Patescibacteriota; class Minisyncoccia; order Phycocordibacterales; family Zambryskibacteraceae; genus JAIFWN01. The sequence goes on from CAYGIH010000001.1 coordinate 329,525, forward strand.
TTCATCAAGGAGTAATAAATCTGGATCTTGGATAAGTGCAGAAGCGAGAAGTAGTCGTGCTTGTTGCCCACCAGAAAAAGTCCTCACAATACGGTCATGCATCTTCTCATGACCCTTGAGATTCACAACCTCGAGTACATCATCAATCTTTGGATCTATGTCATGGATCTTGCCCGTTTTTCTACGAAGGCCGGCTTCAGCAGAATCCTGAAAAGCCTTTTGGAAAAAGTCCCTGACTGTGAGATCGAGTTCATTTCTAGGAATTACCTGACGCGCGATAGCTATGGTGATATTGTTTGAAATAATCACATTACCTTCTTCTGGTCGTAGGGCTTTGGTTATGAGACCGAACATAGTACTCTTTCCCCCACCGTTTTGACCCATAATGGTTATCTTCGAATTCCTGCGTACACTAAAATTCACCTCATTTAGAATGGGTTTGTTTTCTTCATAATGAAAGCTTAAATTTTCAAATCTAAGTATTACCTCTCCGCTCGACATAGACTACGAGGATACCATAAATTGCGCCAATTTACATAAACCAAACGACGTAAGCCATGACTGTGAAGTTTATAGCCGAGACAACACACCACGTGCAGAAGGCTCTGAGGACGAAAGCTTGAACATAAGTAAAATACATTGAGAAGAGAAAGCCGAAAGTGACAATATACTTTACCCAAAGAAACGAAGCCTGACCCAAACTAAAATAATAAGTGAAGACTAGAATCAAAACATACATCGCAAACCCTGCGTACGAGTTAGGAATCCCCAATGTTTTACTCTGTGGACTATGTTGAACTTTGTAGCACCACTCTTTAGGGAAGAAGATACAAGCCACGTCTGTCCCCTTCATCTTGTGGTAAATGAGGTAAAGAGTATCTAAAACACCAATCACTCCACAAATATACAAAATGTTTAATGCGGTCATTTTATTTGATTATTTTTAACTCCTTAATTATAACTCCAAAAGTTATTTATAGTGCTCAAAAATCGCTTTTATACCTTCTAGATTTTTCTCCCACTCAATTCCCTCATGAGTCGTCAGCTCTACAGTAAACGCTGGGATATTTATAGAAGCAAGCCAGTCGTCCGCACCTCCGGTCGTCGCATAAGCATCAAAAGTTTTAGAAACCTTATATCCAGAAGCCTTTCCATATGCAGTAATTAGACTCAGTGTCTCTGGGAGTATTCCGTTCTCACATTGTGATGCATAAACTGTGCCTGACTGACTGTGCCAAAAAACCACCACGGCTGATTTATCTTTAAAAACAAAATTTTTAATCGCCTGTGCTTCAGGTTCAGAAAAAGGTGCGGTGCCAGCGCTGACCACCTTGCTCTGCCAAGTACTCTTTGGTTGCCACTTACAATCAAAATTTCGATTCAGATCAACCTTGTTCGCATTAAACCTACCTGAAGCCAAGACTTCTTTGTTTGTGGGTACATCTTCACTATCAAATCGTCCCTCCTTCCCAACAACTTTATACAAACCATCAGGATTGGCAGAAGGAATAACTGTCACTGTTAAATAATTTGGGATAAATCTTGGATTCGCATTTAAATAATCCATAAATTCATAAGCCAAAACAACACTATTCCATTCATAACCCCCGTGTATACCTCCAACAAAGGCAATATGAGTTTCGCCTGTGCCATAAGTATAAGCATTAATTTTTCTACCTTGTACAGATTCTCCGATAACTGTATGAACGGTACTTAAAACAACATCTTCTGGAACTGGTAATACAGGAAGGGGTTCTGTTTTATTTTTTAATAACAGAAAAACTCCTATGGCTAAAACAATAAATACCAGACTGACTACGAATACTTGCTTACCTGAGTAGGTTCGCATTATTGAGAATAATATTCTAAGAGAGCTTTAATTCCCTTTTGGTTTTTATCTAATTCTGTATCTGTGTGGTTTGTGAGGAGAACACTAATGGCTGGAACCTTAACCTTGGCCAACCAATTAACCATGTCACCAGTTGTCGCATACGCATCAAAGGTATCATAAGCCTTATAGCCAGACGCCTTGGCATAAAGTTGTGTGATGGTCTTTGTTTGAGGAAGGATGCCATCTCCACAACTTGAAGCGTAGACCCCACCAGCAGCGCTGTACCACACGACGACCGCTTTTGGTTTATTTTTCTCTACATAGTTTTTTATAATTAGACTTTCTGGTTCAGAAAATACTGTCCCTCCTCCACTGACTGTTGTATTTTGCCACTTGGCATTTGTTTGCCAATTGCAGTCAAAATTGCGACTCAAATCTACCTTGTTCGCATTAAACCTGCTCGCAGTAAGTATTGTTTGTGACTTCGATACATCCTCTGGAGCAAATCTGCCTGTCTTGCCTGTGGCTTTATACAGACCATCTGGGTTTAGTACTGGGATAACTGTAACCTTTGTGTTGGTGGGAATAACAGATGGATTGGCCTTCAAATAATCCATTGTCTCGAATGCAACAAGAGCCGTGTTCCAAGAATATCCACCATGAATATCTCCAACGAGTAATAACTCTCTATCTCCTGTCCCAAAGTAATATGCAGTGATATCTCTTCCTTCTACTGATCTACCTATAACTACTTCTTCTTTATTTTGAGTAATTGGAGCTGGATTAGCTGGTGCTTCACCTGTGGGTATGTCTACATCTAAAGCACTTGGAACCTCGGCTACTTTGGTTGGGTTTGAATAATTCTTAATAAAAAAATACCCTCCTATAATAATACCTATGGCTAAAATCGTGATAAAAGTGTTTTTCATAAACCCATTATAACACGAACCAAATATGTTTTTCTTAGTCAAAAATATTTACGAGATACTTGTCTATGTCTCTTTGGTCTAAATCATAGAAATTTGATTTAGTGTCATGAAGATATGTGGCTAGTTTTATACCTACAAAACGCCAATGCCATGGTTCATAAACAAAGTAAGTGTTACCTTTTGGATATGAGAGTATAAAGCCATATTTATAGGCATTAGACTTTAGCCATTCAAAAGCTTGTGTCCCATCAAAACCATCCAACTGTCCACCTAATCCAGAAGTTATAAAATCCATCGTAGTACCTATTTGATGCTCTGAATATCCCTGATCAGCAGAGAATGAGTTAGCTGTCCCCACTCCATAAACAATTGAATATGCTGATTTGAGATTTTGTTGTTCTGCGAATGAACGGTAGCCAGACTTCACATAAAGCTTCACCCCACTACCCTTGGCTGAATTCAAAAGGTTTTGGAGATAAGGCCAAGCTTCTGAGAGAAAACGTTCTGATCGTTGTTCACTGTATAAAAATTCGGTCGGAATATTAGTCAAATGAGCTGGAGTATAGTTCTCATTCATAAAATATACTTTGGAATATTTCTTTAATAGCTCTGGGTCTGTCTCTGAAAGTTTCTGGAGAGTGCCTACAGTCTGTTCAACTCCCCCAACCTGATTCCTCACTGTGTCAATATTTTGTTGTGTACTCGTGAGAGTATTATAGAAACCAGCATTCTGATCATTTAAACTTTTTAAATTATCTGAAAGCAAGCCAGTTGTCTGAGCCAGCTTGGCAGTAGTAGAAGCGAGTTCAGTATTTAAACTATTAACATTATTGGTTAGAACGGTAATCTTATTAAACTGATACGCCCCAAAACCACCCAACACCAAAAACACAACCAATGCTGGGAGAATATTATGCCAAAAATTATTGTGATTTAGATTTTCGATAACTAAATTATACCAAATTTTCGATAATTGTATAGATATTAATTATCAGTGAAAAAACGGACCACAAAATATATTGCTGTCACCACAAACAAAGTCCACCAAAGCCACATAAACCCAATCAAAACATCAAAGAAATACAAACCTAATAAAATACCCAAAGAAATAAGACAAATTTTAATTAGTGAGACCTCCCACCACTTAAACATCCAAGTTCTAAAGATTTTCATAGTTTTATTGATTGTGGAATTTCTTGCCTAAGAAATATGGCCAAACGAATAATGCGAGCACCCCTCTCCAGAAACTTAATTTTAAATATCCTATACTAAACAACCAACCGATTGTCCAAAGAACACTAAGCGTATCCTTCTGAATTATTATATTTCTCATACATTTATTATAACAAATCTTAAATAAATTCTAAATCTCATTGACCTCAAAGAGTTTTTGGGAAATGATTTTGGCTGAATACTCGCTGTCTGAAGCTCTGTCAAAATGAAAATGACCTTTAAACAACTTGTCATCTAGTAAATATGGGAACCAATGTTCATCATCTGACCACATTTGGTGAAAGGGTATTTCTTCGAATGGAAACCATTGTGGCTTCATCTCTTCGCTTTCAATAGGATTCCCACTAAAGTCATTAATTCTATATATATGAACTTCAAGGAGCTTGGGATTTTCTTCAAAAGAAAAGTCTAATATACCAATTTTTTTGATATCTTTTGCTTCAATCCCAATCTCTTCTTTTAATTCTCTATGGGCAGCCTCTTCAATTGTTTCCCCGTCTTCTACTTTGCCTCCAAACCCATTCCATCTTCCCTCCCCAAAACCTCTTTTCTTCATACCTAATAGTATTTGGTTATCTTTAAAAACCATACATAATGTGAGTGCTTTCTTCATCTATGTATTATACCAATTTTTACTTCCCATCATTTCCCCATTGCCAACGAGGCTTCTCACCTTTCTTATAACCAAAGAAGATGATAATCCCCAACATTAATAAAAAACCCAAAAAGGCTGCCCCCGGTGAATCGTCCGTTTCTCCAACATAGACACCTAAAAATAAGAAGCCCATAGCCACAAGTATCACTACCCAGCCCTGCCACCTCACGGGAGTCCACCCCCATCCATACAACTTTCTCTTGAACCAATATTTTTCAGGGTTATCCTTCAAGTATTCAATGTATTTTTTAATTAAATTCATATATCTATTCTTAAACGAGCTGGGGCGAGGTACGAAGTTGGAACTATTGTAAAAAAAAGTTCTAATTCCTACATTCTTCCACTAAGAGATTGTGCGAATAAATAAAAAAACATAAGCAAAATAAGTGGTGAAAAAATAAGAGCTAAGCTAATAATTTTCATTAATAGACTTTTTTTATTGTTTTCTTGCTTCATTTCAAATCTTAATGATTTTACACCAAAAAATACTGATAATATTAATAACAAAATTATCAATGGGAAAGCAAAAATTCCCATAAACATTATTGCAAGTATTGAGGGAAGTAAAAGTATTAAACAAAAAAAACTTTTGAAATAATATGTATTATCGTTCATGAATTAATTATACCAAACAAGTTTTATTTTGGCTGGGGGACTTGGAATCGGACCAAGATTAGAAGCTTCAAAGGCTCCTGTCCTACCATTAGACGATCCCCCAATGAATTCAAACATAACAAAAAACCCCAAAATATTCCACTTTTTTCTCTGTCTCTGTGAGGATGAGTTTGACATATACTAATTAATGTGATATTTTCTTTGTGGAATTTGAAGTTGTACACCCTACTCCAGCGAGGAGCAAATGCCCAGAAACAAACGTTCTTCAGCAAGGATGATGTCCGTTCCGCCAGTTGACCGGCGATTCAGGAATACCTTCTTCTTCGTCGAAGCTTCCTCTTTCGAGAAGCATTACCTCTGGAAGGAATGGCATGAGAAGGTAAATTGGGAGCAAGACCATTTTGGTTGGTCCTGTCCTATTGGCACACTGGACAGACGCCCTATCCACCTCACTTTCTTCTGGGCTCGCATCGAAGGAAAGTTGGTCGGATTCTGGGAGTGCACAAGCGAAGTGGCTGATCACAAATTGATCGAAAGATGGCTCAGGAAGTACTGTTCACCCATGCTCCCTGGTGGCCGTGAAGCAAGGGTTAATGCGAACAATTTTCATATCTGCATTCAAGAGATTCAGAGAGTGAATGCTCTCAAGCTCGCTCTGACGACAGCCTAGAAAGCGAGCGAAGTCCTGACTGAATGTAGTCAGGGCTTTTTTTTGTATAAATTTATCAAGTGAAAAGCCCCCGACTAAAACTGTTTAGTCGGGGGCGCTTGTTCAGGCTGGCCAGGACAAGCTCGTGGCCTCGAGCATAATACCCATGCCGATGAGTGCCAGGAAAATTGCCGTAGCAATCTGGCACTCGGCTGTGGTCATCGCCTTCTTGTTCGAACTGCCGCACGGGTCGTCCTTCAATGACTGCTTCTTCGTCGACCACAAGACGAGCAGGGCCGAGAAGAAGTACGACTCCGTGCTCACCGTGCTAACGAACAGGATGACTGCAAGCACTGACCAGACGATAGTCAATGCGTAGAGCCAATCCTTTTGCTCAGGCACGCTGTCGAAGAGAAGCTTCGCGAACCGTCCGCCATCGAGAGGTCCGATGGGGATAAGATTGAATAGGAGTAATGCCCCATTCGCGTTCGCAATGCGACTCATCGAAAGATCGTCGAGCATTCCAGCGTAGTTCATGATGACCGCCAGAGCGACCACCAAGAGACTACCCGCAGGACCCGCCAGTGTGATAACTGACTGTTTCGCCCACGAAAGTGATTTCATGCGCGATTCGTCTTCCGGCACAGTCCCGCCGACAATAACAGCGATAAAGACATGGGCCCGGACACCGTTCATTTCCATGGCCACCCAGTGACCAAACTCATGAATCAGTACGCTCGTGAGGATCATGGACGCCATGAAGATGGGCATCTGGCTATCGAAATAGACTGCCGCCCAGTAATACACGAGCCACGTGGCAAATCCAGAACCCAGAAGCAACATCAAAGACTTGATTCTGCTCATGTCTGAAACCCTCAAGAAGGTTAACGACAAAGACCACTACTCTATTGCTATTGTAGCACTTTTTATCCTATTTGTCAATAAAACTATTTCACTACGTCAGAAATGGCTAATTCAAGCGCTAATTCTGGAATGCTAGTTCGGCCAGAATCTTCATAAGCAGTAATAAATCGGACAAGCACATCTCCTGTTAGGTTCTTCCCCGCCTTACCCGCAAGCTCAGAAAGGAATTTATAATCATCTTCTCCAACTTCTTTCTTTATATATTCATCCATCTCCGCTTTTAGTCGTAGCAAGAAAAGGAAACGTAGTCGTTCAAGAATAAGTTTAGTAAACAATTTCATATCTGCGCCCGCTTCACTCGCCCCCCTCACCGCCTTCAATCCTTTCTCCAAATCTCCTAATACAATGGACTCTAAAATTGCTTTCACTAATTCAGCTTTTGGGGCGCCGGTCACTGCTTCCACTTCTGATCGAGTAATTTTCTTGTCTTTAGTCGAAGATAAAACTTTCTCCAAAATCCCATGAGTATCTCTAAATGAACCATCACCAAGAATTGAGACGAGTTCTAATGCACCAGCGTCTAAAGAAAATCCTTCAAGTTTGGAAATATTCTGTGCAAACTCCTTGAGCATCTTTTGATTTGGAGCCTTGAAAACAAATGTCTGACACCTTGAGACCACTGTCTCTGGCACCTTTTCCAATTCTGTAGTCGCCATGATAAAGATAACGTGCGAAGGTGGTTCTTCTAAGGTTTTCAAAAATGCGTTCCATGCATCTTTGGTGAGCATGTGTACTTCATCCAAAATATAAACTTTATATTTGGATTCATAAGGCAAAGTAGAGACAGAATCTCTGATTGCTCGCACTTCGTCTATACCTCGATTTGAAGCAGCATCAAGTTCATATAAATCATTTAGGCTAGTCCCCAGTTCTCGTGCAAGGATACGCGCCACAGAAGTTTTACCAGTACCTCTAGGGCCAGAGAAAAGATAGGCGTGAGAAATATTGCCTTGTTTTACAGCTCCTTCAAGTACTTTAACCACCTGCTCCTCGCCTATCACTTCCTTCCAAGTCTGAGGACGATATTTGCGATACAAAACTTGAGATTTTTCTTTCTCTTTTTTCATGTAGACAGTATAACAAATAAAAAATTCTTTCTTAAATACTATAAAAAAAACCGACACTTTCGTGCCGGTGCCTGTAAACAGGACTTGGTTGTATTGTTAGTGTGTACGATCCTTCGAGCGAGTCCGGAGGTTGTCGAGAGTAGACTGGAAGGGCGTTCCCTCGATATACCGACCCATGATGGTCATCACATCCTCGTTGCCAAGGATGGCGAGCGGAGCCAAAGCATCAGCAAGCTTCTGCGTCAGCTGGGCATCCGAGAAGACGGTGAGTGCATTCGCGACCTTGTCGCTGATAGCATCCATCCGCTTCTTGAGAGCCTCGGCTTCAGCGTCGAGCTTGGCCTTGTCGAGCGAAAGCTCATGATCATCGTGCTTCTTACGACGGGCGAGTTCCGCCTCGGCGATAGCATCGATGATTACCTGGAGCTCCTGTTCGAACTTCTTCTCCGTACTCTTCACCTCAGCATTTGCCTCAGCGGTTGCCAAACGAATCTCACGATCACGTTCGATGCCTTCACCCTTGATACCATCAAGAACAACCTTGGTGGCATCCTTGACCTTGGCTTCAGTCTGAGTAACTTCCTCAAGACGCCTGGTCCGATTCAGTCTGGCTTCAGCCTGAGCAATCTCGAGAGTTTCCCTGACTGCCTTGTGCTGAGCATCGGTCAGCAAGCTTGCGATGTCGGCGTTCTTGATAGAAACATCAATCACTTCGACATCATAGACCCGCATACCGTTCTCCTTGAAGGCCCGACCTGTTCGACCCTTATCAGATGAGACACCAAGGATGGTGTCACGGATAATGGTCACAGGGTCTGCGTAGAAGGTTTCGATGCCCAACTGCTTCACTGCGTTTCGAATACGCGAACCGCAATGTTCAGTCAGCAAGCGAACGTAATTCTCAACAGCGAACCAAAGCAATTCGTCGTCACCTTCGAAATTCACCCTGTAGGCAAGCTTCACGTTCACCTTGCAAAGATCGTTCGTCTCGGCTTCGACGATGTCCGACACCCGATTGTTCAGAACGCGTAGATACGCGGTCTTCACCGTCTTGGCATCCGTCTTCGGGGTGCCAGTCAAAAGTTCCATGAGCGTGAGCACTTCATCGTACTCGAGCAGTGCCGTTGCTGGTCCCTTGACCACACGACGCTTGCCACTCTTGTCAGTGATCTGGATGGCAAAGCCGGTCCAGGGGCTGACAGAAACAGCACCATCATACTTCGTGTTCAAGGTGACAGTGCGAGGCGGAGTAAACGAACTCCCACGCTTCATGCTGTCGCCGACCAGTTCGGCAGAACGTGCGAGACTCTGAGAGCCGAAGGTACGCTCACGCGTATCATCGACCAGACCCTTGGTGATGTAATCCTCTCGTCCGGAGGACGAGAGAGCCATCAAGTTCTGATTGTGAGCCTTCGCTTCCTCGTTCCCTGGATACCACAGAGCCACCGTGTTCGGGTCAATGACCCGCTGAACGATGACTTCCTTGCGTGGATCCGGAAGCAACATGACAGGACCAATCACCAAACTGACGTCACCCGTGAGGCGATTCAGGACATAACGTCCTTCACCCTTAGGGACAGCGACAGCGAAATGGATCTTGTCCTTGCCGTACCTGATGACAGCGTGTTCTTGACGCGGGAAGTAGATTGGAGTTTCCTTGCCCGTGATGAAAAGCTCATCGCCGGTCTTATACTCCGTGCCTCCCTCCTCGTAGTCCTCGATTACCTTCACGTAGATGCCACTGTTCTCATTGAGCTCAGTGGCCTTGAACTTGACCTCTCCTTCCTTCTCGATGAAGTCTTCGGTCGGCTCGGGGAAAACCACAGCCGGCCCGCGCATGTAGCGCTTCTGACCATCTTCGTTCAGGAGGATGCAGTACTCGAGACGTTCGAGAGTGACCGCGCGACGAACATAACTGTTCGACGCAGAGACAACTTCGATGCCGGTTTGCGGCATGAAGAAAGAAATCTCGTTGCCTCGAATAATGATGAGCTGTCCAGTCCGAAGATCTTCGGCCTTGAAGCCACTGATGAGATCCACCACTTGCGCAGGAACCTCTTCAGCAACCTCATCGGTCGAGACCTTCGCCGAAACCTGTTGCTTCATCACCACATCTTTCCAGTGCTTGCGAGCCACTTCCTCGTTGTAAACGCGTACCACAAGGTACTCGTTCGAACGAAGCTGATGGCCTTCGACGACCTTGGCAACTTCACCAGGCCAGAGCGGAAAATGGACGGGGCCACTCATGTGGATGCGTCGTCCCTGCTCGAGCTCGATGACGTTGGTCGACTTGCCGGCCTGTGGGCGTTCGTTTCCTTTCGCCGGATTTGAAAGGACCACGTATGATCCATCCGGAGCCGAAACGAAGGACTGCACCGCACCCACCTGATCAACAGGCCTGAAACGACGCGACGCGTTGTCCCAAATCACGGTGGATTCGGTGTCGGACATGCTCGTCTTGAGTGGTCCGACATTGACGCTGATGTTGCCTTTCGAACGGTCTTGCACGAACGCAAACTCACCTGGATTCAAAACCAGGTCACTTCTGTCCCTGAGGTTCTCGGGTGGCATTTGCCGCCCTCCATGAGAAGGTTTATGATTCTTACTACTCTCCTAACTCCGTAGAACTCTGTCTCCTCTGTTGAGGTTAAATAAAGATCTACAGCAGAATAAATCCACTGTGCCGAGCTAATTGTTATCACAATAATATAGTGTTGTCAATAATACTTTTTTTGTTGTTTTTATACTAATCTAATGTTTATTTTTGGGTTAAATTTGATACTATTATCAAATGCAAGAAATAGAAAAAATAAGGCACTCACTCGCCCATTTACTCGCTGCGGCCGTTCTCGAACTTTATCCTGATACTTTAAACACTATTGGACCAGCAGTAGACAATGGTTTCTACTATGACTTTGAATTCTCTGCCCCACTACCTGAAAGCGCTTTGAAAGATATAGAGAAGAAGATGAAAAAGCTCTCGAACACTTGGGAGAGCTTTGAAAAAAAAGACGTGACGGAGAAAGAAGCCAAGGAAGTTTTCAAGGGTAATCCATACAAACTCGAACTCATCGAAGAGATTGTGGCCAAGGGAGAGAAGCTTACACTTTATACTTCAGGTAAATTCACCGACCTCTGTCGTGGAGGACATGTAGAAAATATGAAAGATGTTTCTATGGATGCTTTCAAACTCTCTCGAATTGCCGGAGCTTATTGGAGAGGAGATGAGAAGAATAAAATGCTTACTCGTATTTATGGATTGGCTTTCACTACAGCCGAAGAACTTGAGGTCTATGAAAAGCAACAAGAAGAAGCTCGCAAGAGAGACCACAGAAAGATTGGCAAGGAGTTGGACCTTTTCACTTTCTCTGATTATGTTGGCAGTGGTTTGCCTCTATATACTCCAAACGGCGCACTGATAAGAAGACTCTTGAATGACTATGTAGAATCACTCCAAAGCAAATCTGGATATACCCAGGTTTGGACTCCTCAAATAGCCAAGGCCTCCCTTTTCAAACAATCTGGCCACTATGACAAATACAAAGACGACATGTTTAGAGTGGTTTCAAACTACACCGAAGAAGAATTTTTCTTGAAGCCGATGAACTGTCCTCAACATACTCAGATTTATGCGAGTCAACCAAGAAGCTATAGAGATTTGCCTCTTCGCTACTCTGACTTCGCCATGCTCTATAGAGACGAACAACCTGGGCAACTTTCTGGTCTGGCTCGAGTACGTTCTTTCTCCCAAGATGACTGTCATATTTTCTGCAGAGAGGACCAAGTAGATGAGGAAATAGATGTGGCTCTAGAGATGACTAGAAAAATCATGGAAACTTTTGGCCTTAAATATAAATACAGACTTTCAACCAGAGACCCAAACAAAATTGACTCTTACCTCGGTGACCCAAAAATCTGGGACAAAGTAGAAGCTTGGGCAGAAAATATTATGCAGAGGAACAATATTGAATTCATCCCTGGACCCGGTGAAGCTGCCTTTTATGCACCCAAAATGGACCTTATAGCCACTGATGCACTCGGACGTGAATGGCAACTTTCTACAGTTCAAATTGATTATGTTATGCCTGAGAGGTTTGATTTAACTTATACAGATTCAGATGGGAAGCAAAAACGCCCAGTAATGCTCCACCGAGCTATCATCGGTTCAGCTGAGAGGTTTATGATGATTCTCCTTGAACACACAGCAGGCAATCTACCCCTTTGGCTTTCTCCAACTCAAGTGAAAGTTATTCCTGTAAGAACCAACCACAATGAATATGCAGAGAAAATTTCTAAACTACTTGAAGAACAAGGTGTTCGTATTAATCTTGATTTAAGAGATGAAAACCTTGGGGCCAAAGTTAGAGAAGCCAAGAATCAAAAAATTCCTTATTGGATAGTTATTGGAGACAAAGAAGTCGAATCAAACACTGTCACCCTAGAATCCAGAGACCACGGTCAACTCGGACAAATTACTAGAGAAGAATTGGTTTCAAAACTCACTGAAGAAATACAAAACAAAAAACAAAGCTAGACGCTTTGTTGTGGATCGTAGTGACACGGATTGTTGTGACATCTCACCACAACACTCGTATCATGTGCGAAGAAAACTTTCTGACACTTCGGACAAACTTCATCCTTGGCCCCTGCCGCCAGAGCTTGTTTTCTGCTTATGGCGGAGCAAAAATCTAGCCCAGCTGCTTCTGTTTCAACATGAATGGAAAGATCAATCTTGTCATCTTCTTCAAACGTACCACCAAACAAGTCTTTCGTCGACATAGACTCTCCTTGGAGTTTCTTTGTTTATTATCTCACATTAAAACTAGGCATCAATGTTGGCTTTCTTTGCGTTTGATTGAATGAAAGATTTTCTACTTGGGACATCTGTACCCATAAGGATATCAAAGACTTTATCTGCATCACGACCATCTTCTACTGTCACTTGTTTGAGGATTCTCACAGCAGGATCCATAGTGGTTTCCCATAACTCCTCTGCATTCATCTCTCCGAGACCTTTATATCTTTGGATTGAAACCTTCGAAGATTTTTTGGATTTCTCATTTGTTTCTTCTTCAACCTCTTCAACTTCTGGGGCTTCATCCGTTTCAATAATATCTTCTATCTTTACATCTTTACCAATTATTTTATTTTTCTCTTCATCAGAGTACGCATAATGAATCTCTTTTCCTATTTTTATTTTATAAAGAGGTGGTTGAGCAATGTATACGAATCCAGAATCAATAAGTGGACGGAAGAATCTATAAAGCAAGGTTAAAAGCAATGTACGAATGTGTGCACCGTCCACATCGGCATCTGTAGCAATAATTATTTTATGATATCTGAGTTTAGAAATATCAAATGTATCCCCGATGGCTGTCCCTAGAGCAACCACAAGATTTTTGATTTGTTCTGATGCAAGCATTCTGTCTAAACGAGCACGTTCAATGTTCAAAATCTTTCCTCTAAGTGGCAGTATGGCTTGGGTTCGACGGTCACGTCCCATTTTGGCTGTACCTCCGGCTGAATCTCCCTCTACTATGAATATTTCTGATTCTTCTGCTGATTTGGACTGACAATCTGCGAGTTTACCCGGGAGAGTCATACCCTCTAGGGCACCCTTTCTGAGTACTGAATCCTTGGCTGCTTTGGCTGCCTTACGTGCTCTAAGGGCCAAAACAACCTTTTGAATCATCGCCTTTGCATCATCTGGATTCTCTTCTAGAAAGGCAGTAAAAGCATCTCCAAAAACTGTTCCTACCATACTCTGAGCTTCTACTGAACCTAATTTACCCTTTGTCTGACCTTCAAATTGAATCTCTCGGAGTTTAACTGAGATAACCGCAGTGAGTCCCTCGAGCACATCTTCACCAGTAAAATTGTCCTCTTTGTCGCTCACCAAATTATTCTTGCGGGCATAGGTGTTTATAGTCCTCGTAAGAGCAGTTTTAAATCCAGTGACATGTGTTCCTCCTTCACCATTATAAATATTGTTCGCAAACGGTAGGATGCGAGAAGAAATATCATCTACATATTGGAGCGCCACTTCGACTGTCTCATAATCATTGCCGTTCGTAGCCTTCTCTACATAAAAAATATTTTTATGAATTGGTTTTTGAAGTGCGTTTTCAAATCGAACGAGAGACACAAGTCCTCCTTCAAAATAAAATGACATCGAAGGTACATCAAGCTCAAGCTCTCTAATATAAAATACTTCTGTATCTTCTACATTCGAAAGTTCTCGAGCATCGATGACAGTAATACGAAGACCTTTGACCAAATATGCTTGCTGACGAAGATGTTCAACTACTTTATGAAAATCAAATGTGGTGTCAGGGAAAATTGAACCATCTGGTTGAAAGGTAATTATCGTTCCATTGTTTTTTGTCGTTCCAACTTTTTTTACAGAACCTCGTTTCTTGCCTATAGAATATTCTTGGACATAAATACCTCCGTCTTTGTGTACTTCAGCTCTGCAATATGTTGAGAGTGCATTCACCACCGATGCCCCTACTCCATGCAAACCTCCAGAAACTTTGTAACCACTATCTTCTCCTCCAAATTTTCCTCCAGCATGAAGTTGGGTCATTACCATCTCAAGAGCTGAAATTTTTGTTTGCTTGTGAACATCAACAGGAATACCTCGTCCATTGTCTACTACTCGGACTTTGTTTTCGGGCAAAAATGCCACCTCAACATCATTCGCGAATCCACCCATAGCCTCATCCCTAGAGTTATCAAAAATCTCCCAAACTAAGTGGTGCAAACCATCTGGGCCAGTTGTCCCTATATACATTCCTGGTCGTTTTCGAACAGGATCAAGTCCTTCGAGAACAGTGATAGATTCGGCGCTATAGTTAGCCGTTTTTTTGTCTTTTTTATCTTCCTTAGCCATTGTATGTGTGCCTTATATTATAGCAAATTTAATAACCAAAGGAAAGTCATTTTATGGCTTAAAATGGGGATAAAATTGTCTAAACTAACCTAATTGAACCTCCAAATTCAGAAGTCGTCATTTCTTCTATTTTTGAATGGAAATCATTCACTTCTGCATTAGTTAAGGTTCTGTCCAAGCGTCTATAAGTGATGCGGAAGGTATAGCTCAATTTGCCTTCTCCGAATTTCGCTACATTCTCATATTTGTCCAAAAGTTCTACCTCTTCCACGAAACCTTCTCCTACTTCTCTAATACGATCAAAATAATCATTCGGTATAAATTTATTGGAAACAACAAAAGAAATGTCTCTAACCACGCTTGGGAACTTGCTGACCTCCTTGAATGTTTGGCCAAGTACTAGTTGTTTTTTTACTCTCTCATCATCTGACCAAAGAAGCCTAATATCTGGAAGTTCCATACTAACCATAGCCAATCGTTCAATACCTTGTCCGAAAGCCCAGCCAGTCCAGATGCTCGAATCAATACCAAACTTTTCTAAAACACTCCCCTTCACCACTCCACTTCCAAGTACTTCTAACCACTTACCGTTTTTTTCTATTTCCATTTCTAGTGATGGATGCGTATAAGGGAAAGTGTCTTCATTAAATCTATACTTCACATCTGGGCCATAAACCGCCTTGGCTATGCTTATAAGCGCATTCTGCAAATCTTCTATTCCAATTGTTTTCTCATCTTTATGAACCAAATACCATCCATCTATTTGGTGAAAGACGTTCATGTGATTTCTATCTATTTCATCCTTGCGATAAACTTTGCCATAACTGAAACAACCCACTGGTTTACCTTCAGCCATCTTTTTCTTCACCTCAGGTTCAAGCAGATAGTAATACCACATTACTGTTGTGTGAGTACGGAGAATATGTTTGTCATCCACATAATATGTATCAGACTTTGAACGTGCTGGGTGATCTGCGGGGAAATCAAATAGATCAAAGCTTATATCAGCCCTGACTATTTCAGGTACCTCTATGACATCAAGGTCCTTAAAGTCAGGAGAAGCGATTATCTTTTCAACTATATCGTTTATAGGGCTACCCTTGGTCCTCGAAAGATCGGGCATAGAAAGATAGCGCTTTATTCTCTCTGAATCAAAATCATGCTTGGTACCAAGCATTTCTACAAACTTTTTTTGCTCATCGAGCGGAACTTTGTACGTATTTTTCATTAGTCCTTAATTATACAAAATAGGTTGAAAAAGTCTAAATAAACGCTATAATTGATGGGATTTCAACATGATGACAGTCAGCCAGATAATCCTATCTGTTTCTCTATTTATCTCACTTTTTTTTGAGATATTTGTATTAATAACTTTTTTTGAGACAAAAGAGGAACTTAAACGCGAAGAGGAGTTTTTGAAAAAGAAAATTGAACACTATCCTTCTGTGACTATTATTGTCCCCGGATTTAATGAAGGAGAAACTGTCACTGCGACGGTTAAGTCACTTTTATCCTTGGATTATCCAAAAGAGAAATTGTATCTAATGCTCGTGGATGATGGTTCAACAGACAATACTTTTGAGGTTATGAATCGATTCAAGAACCATCCTCAAATTCAAATCTTTAGAAAAGAAAATGGGGGGAAACACTCTGCTTTAAATTTTGCACTTGAAAAAATTGACACTGATCTTGTTGGATGCCTAGATGCTGATTCGTTTGTATCTACTAATGCACTAAAGTTGATGGTTCCGCTTTTCTTGGATAAGGCAACTATGGCAGTAACACCAAGCATTAAAGTTCAGGAGGAAACAAATATTTTACAAAAAATTCAGAAAATTGAATATAACTGGGGAATTTTCTTTCGTCGCATGCTTTCTTCGATGGGGGCAATGTATGTGACTCCTGGACCATTTTCTATATTTAGAACCAAAGTTTTTAGAGACCTAGGTGGCTACAGACATGCCCATCATACAGAAGATATGGAAATGGCTCTTCGTATGCAAAAGAATCACTATAAAATTGTAAATTCAGTTAACGCTCATGTTTACACCATTACTCCAAAGAAGTTTAAAAACTTGTTCAAACAGAGAACACGCTGGACCTATGGTTTTTTAAATAATGTTATTGACTACAAGGAGATGTTTTTCAATAAAAAATATGGCCACATTGGTTTCTTTATTCTCCCTATAGCCAGTATTTCTATACTAAGTTGTTTATATGCAGCTGGTATGCTTATTTGGCACCTTGGACAGAATTTTATGGATATGATCAATAGATTTAATGCTGTAGGATTCTCTCCTAAATTCCCAAATTTTCATTTAGATTGGTTCTTCTGGAGTACAAGCATTACTACATTTTTAGTAATAACAGCTGTAGCCATAAACATCGCATTACTCATTATGTCTGCAAAAATGGCTAAAGAGAAAAGTTTGATAGGCAAACCTCTGCTTTATTACCTTGCAATTTATGCATTAATTGTACCTACTTGGATAGCCAAGGCTACATACAGCACTCTGTTCTCCAAAGAGATTAGTTGGAGATAAATATTATGAGCAGTAAAAAATACATTTTTGCTTTTTTAATTACCGCCTTGATTTTTGGTACTGCAATTTATACTAGTAACTTTTTAAATCAAAAAAAATTAGAGGATATTAGAAGTGTAGAGAACAGAATGTCTTTAAACATTTTATCTGGAGAAACTCAAACCGCTTTACTCCAAGAAACTTCCTGCAAGGATGTAACCAGTTCCTTTCTTTCCCATGAATTGAGTGACCTAGGAGACAAACTTTCTTATGCTGCCAGCCAAAACAATCCTGATAGTGCTGAGATACAAAGTTTGAAACAGTATTATTCTCTTCTTGAAATTAAGGATTACTTACTAATGAAACACATTTCAGCTAAGTGCGGAATCTATCCGGCCTTTATACTTTATTTTTATTCAGATAAAGACAGGTGTCCTGATTGTGAGAAAACTGGTTATGTCTTAGATGCTCTTCATGACAAATACCCAAATCTACGCATATATTCTTTTGATTATTACTCAACTGAACCTGCGGTTAAAACACTCATCTCAATTTATCACGTTGAGAACAACCTCCCTGCACTTATTATAAATACAGATCCTTATTATGGATTTAGAAGTCTAGACACCTTAGAAACCACTGTCCCAGCCATCAAAAGACTTAAAGCAGAATATACAAGAAATCTCGAAACAAAAAAACAGAATACCTCTAGCACCAGTTCAGAAATATAATTTTTGAGCCACCTCCCAGATTCGAACTGGGGACCTTCGCTTTACAAAAGCGTTGCTCTACCAACTGAGCTAAGGTGGCAAACGAGCCCTATACTAACCTTTTTTCTGTCCCCCTTCAAGGGTCTCTTTGTTCGCTTCATCCATATCCTTTATGGCTTCGGCGGTCTCCTCCTCTAAATCCTTCATATTCTTGAAAAACTCTGAGATACCCTCCTTGTTTCTAGAGTTTAAAAATTTAGTATTTCTGATATCACCAACATACTTTTCAAATTTTTCTCTAAGTAATGCTTCTGTTTTGTTGGCAATATTCTTTGCTTGCAGTGGAAGCTGCTTTTTTATCACTACTTCAGACTTCTCTTTATAGAAAGAATATTTATGAATTAAATTATTTGAATATTCTCTGATATGTTCGTCAGCTCTGCTTATCATTCTGAGGGCCCAAACCGATCGATGTCTACGTAGTTCAAAACTCTTTGCAAGTAAGAGAAGAATAATAACTACTCCAGAGAGAACAAAAATAATAAAAGAAAACATAGATTTATTTTACACTATTCTGAGACAGAGAACCTTACAAACCGACGAATTTCTGTTCTTTCACCGAATTTTTGAACCGCACTGTTTACTACATCCTTGATTTTCAATTCTGGGTTCTTTATAAACTCCTGATCTAGCAATACCTTGTCTGCAAAGTATGCGTCTACCTTCCCATTAAGGATTTTCTCCTGCATTTCTACTGGTTTATCTGCTACTTCTGCTTTAAATGTCTCACTGACCTTAATCCTATCTGCATCACTTATATCTTCTCTCTTTAGATATGATGGGCTGGTCGCTGCGACGTGCATAGCTATGTCATAGGCCACTGCCTTGAATTCAGGATTCTTGGCTACAAAATCAGTCTCGCATGAAAGTTCAACCAAGACTCCTATTGATCCTGATGAATGAATATATGAGGCGATAACACCTGAACCAAGGTTTCTATCCCCTTTCTTTCCTGCGATTTCACCTCCTTTCTTCTGCAATAAAATTTTTGCTTTTTCTTTATCTCCGCCCGCGTCTTCTAAAGCTTTTCTGCACTGCATTATAGAGAGTCCTGTTTCCTCTCTGAGTTTCTTGATTTCTTCTGTGGTAATTGTTGTCATATTAAAAACAAACTTAAACCTATTAAAAGAACTTATTTAACTTTTGGTGCTTCTGCTTCAACAGGCTTCTGTCTCATTTTGCCTGCCCTGAAAGCATTTACTATCTCTCCTAAAACAAGATTTATACTTGAAACACTTGAATCATTTGCTGGGATGGCAAACTCGACATCATGGAGATTACAATCAGAGCCAGCTAGCGCCACAACAGGAATCCTCATACGTTTAGCTTCTTCAACAGCGATATGTTCTTTCTTTGGATCTATAACCACCATAATCTTTGGAAGAGCTTTCATAAGGTGAAGACCACTAAAATACATAGTGAGCTTGGCAATATCTCTGTCTATTAGGAGTCTTTCCTTCTTTGTATATTTTCCAAGTTCTCCCTTTTCTTTTTGAGTAGTAAGGTCTTCAAGCTTCATCACTCTCTTTCTTATCTCTGGGAAGTTAGTAAGAGTTCCTCCAATCCATCGTCCGTGTACATAAGGCATAGAGAGAGCGTCCCCAGCATTCTTTACTCCTTGTCTTGCTTCACTCTTGCCTCCAACAAAAATAAGTGTGGCTCCTTCTGCAGCCTTGTCCTCAATAAACTTTAGAGCCTTCTCAAGCTCTAGCTTTACCTTCTCTAGGTCGAAGATTTCAATCTTATTTTTTGAGCCAAAGATAAAAGGCTTGGCACTTGGGTGTCTTCGGCTTTTTACGAAACCAAAATGAGCTCCTGCCTTGAAGAGCTCTGCGATTTTGGGGTCATTTATTACTACTTTGTCTGCCATATTTGGTCGAACTATCATAACAAAAGGGCTCTATTATTGCAATTATTCCCCATCTTCCCCCCCTGTTCCGAACTCTTTCGCATTGGCTAAGGCATCTATGATTGGGTCGAGATACCCGAGGAAAATCTTCTCTATATTGTGCCAAGATTCTTTGATTCTGTGGTCGGTGATACGGTCTTGAAGGATATTATAAGTTCGAATCTTCTCTGAACGGTCGGCTGTCCCTATCTGGCCCTTTCTGTTGGCTGAATGTTTAGACGCTTCTTCTTCATCTTGCTTGGCTTGAAGTTTGGCTATGAGGATAGACATAGCTGCTTCACGATTCTTCAACTGACTTCTTTGTGAGGTTGAGCGCACATCTATGCCTGTGGGTTTATGTATAATCCTGACCGCCGTTTCTACTTTGTTCACATTCTGTCCTCCAGCTCCACCTGAACGGGAAGTTTCTATTTCTAAATCTGTTGGCTTTATTTCTATATTAGTTTTCTTCCTTAGAGGCAAGATAGCGACAGTGGCTGTAGAAGTATGTACGCGTCCCATTTTTTCTGTGGCCGGTACTCTCTGTACTCGATGAACACCTGTTTCGAACATAAGTTTTTTGTAGCAATCACGACCACGAATTTCAAATGAAGCTTCTTTGTATCCACCCATAGAACTATCTGATGAATAAAGTTTCTCCACTGTCCATCCTTGGAGAGCTGCATACTTTGAATACATCACTGCCAATTCTTCAGCAAAGAGTGATGCCTCTTCTCCACCAGCTCCAGCACGAACTTCAAGGATAACTTCATTTGGGAACTCTTCTTCTTTCTCTTCTTCCTTTAAAATATTCTCCATCTGCCCCATTATCTCTTTCTTTTGTATCTCAATATTCTTAAGTTCCTCCTCGGCCATAGCTTTCATCTCTGCATTTTCACCGGCCATATCCATGATATCTGCTTCTTCTTTTTCTAAACGAAGAAAGCTCTCAGCCAAGTATGAGGTTTTTGGATTATCTTTAAATTTTTGAATATCTTCGTTCATTGTTATTATCTTACCAAAAAAAGTAAGTTTCTACTGACTTGCACAGGCTGTCGAGCCGAGCATGAGCAAAATTTCCAGCAGGAAATTATTGCGTTCAGTAGAAACTTACTTTTTTGATTTGGTTGCTTTAGCTTGCTTGTTCTTGAATCTTTCCACACGACCAGCAGTATCTAGAACCTTTTCTTGTCCTGTATAAAATGGGTGTGAGCTTGAGGTGATTTCTACCTTAAAAACTGGATATTCCTTGCCATTCTTAGCTTTGGCTGTTTCCTTAGTAGCCACAGTTGATGGTATGAGAAATTCAGCTCCGTTTGAGCTGTCAATAAATAAAACTGGTCTATATTCCTGTGGGTGTATCTCCTTTTTCATAGGAAGTTTACTATAGCACAGATTAGATACCTTGCAATGGGTCAATCATGGTGGTTTGAATTTTTGCCGCCTTAGCTAAAACGTCATTTCCATAGGCAGCCGTTGTTGATGTACATGATTTACCACCTCCATAATACTTGCATGCAGCAGTTCTTTCTGCAGCATATGTACCTACTGATGCACCGTTGCTTGATAAAAGAAAAGCTGAGGCCCAGATGGCGTCTTCTGCATTCCATGGATCTGGCATATTTCTGTTTAAGGCTGAGGCAACTTTATTATTAATTAGATTCCATGTTGTTGGAATAAATTGTGTAGGTCCCATACCACCACCATAGCCAATACTTAACGGACACGATAACGGAGTGTTATTCAAATCTCTCCCTAGATTAGAAACTATTTGTTTAAAAATGGTTTGATCATCTCTGTATGAACACGGAGTTTTTGCACCACTACATGATTTACCATTTGCTAAATAGTTTGCATAATGTATCGGCCCAGGCATTATCATATTCCAACGTTTTTCTGGAGGATCAATTGCTCTATTACAACGACCAACATTTGCCCCCATGTCTGTTTCTTTTTGAAGTATAGCTAGGATTAGCGCTGGTCTTACGCCAGTTTTTATTCCTGCAGCAGTTGCGTATTTTAGCGCGATTCCAAATTGAATAGGACCAGCATCTTGTAGGGGAAAGAGAGCTGCCCTAATCTGTGCAGCTTTAGCTTGTCTGTCAGCAAGAACCTTCCCATAAGTAACTTCTTTGTTCTTGCTCTCTGCGAGTAGAACTTTCTTTTGGGCCTGACTCACTTCTACTTCTTTTTTTGCTAATTCTATAGCTGCCTTCGCTGCGGCCTCAGCTTCACGTTGCTTTTTTAAAGCTTCTTTTTCTGATTGTGTTTGGACCTTTATGCCACGAAGTTCAGCAAAAACAACAGCCATAGCTTTCTGTGTGGCAGAATAAGCTTCCACATCAGCAAAAAAATCAGAAAGATTTTTACTCGAAAGCACTGTTTCTGCTAACGAAAAATCATCAATAATCTTTGTTTTTCTAATTAATTCCCCTAATGAATTTCTACCTTCCTCAATTCTATTATCTAGAGCAGTAATTTTGGCTTCCTTTTCAACTATATTTTTCCCTAAATTAGTTATGGCAATATTCTTGGCTTTTATATTTGCCTGTGCTGCATTTATCTTGGCAGTCAAGTAAGCAACATCGTTCGCATACGAAGCGCTGTCCTTCTTAGTATTATTTAAAATATTGGTCCATTTATCTATCTCTGCATTGCAAGCATCAAGTTCAATGGCCAACTGAGATCTACTTTTCCCCGCGATATCCATAGTACAAACATCTGCCTGAATATGAGCAAGTGGTATTAAAGCAAAAAATATTACAAAAGCGCCTATTATAGAAACCAAACTATTCGATCTAACAAATGAGCTTCTTTGATTCATAACTATAAGCCAATTGGCTCTAGTATTTAGGCTGTCGCAGCAACTTCTTCTGCTCCTTCTTCTGGTTCATCCTTGCCCTTCTTTTCTACTTCTATAGCTTCAAGATCAATTGGGGCAACTACTTCTTCTTTCTCTTCTCTTGGAGCTGATACTAGAGCTACAACTTCGTCTGGACTTTCGAGGGAAACAACCCCTGAAGGTAATTTTATATCCTTAACCGTTATCTGTGAACTAAAGTCTATGAGTGTAGAAATGTCAGCTACAACATTGTGTGGCAAATCTTTAGGCATTGCCTCAATTTTAAGGTCATAAAGAACTTTAACCAAAGTACCACCAAGATCTTTGATAGCTGGAGAAACTCCTTCGAACTCTATTGGTACTTCCACTTCAACCTTGGCACCCTTTTCAAAGACATAAAAGTCTACATGGCGAGGTGTGTCCAGTACTGGATCAAAATCTACATCATGAATAAGACATTCTACTGTTTCCTTTCCTGTCTCAAGACTTATAACTGATGACTCTCCGGCTTCTTTCCATACCTTGAGAAAATCAACCATTTTAATAGAAATAGGGGTTGATGGCTCTTTTTTGCCATAAAAAACTGCAGGGATGCTCCCTGATTTTCGTAAATCTCCAAGCTTAGTGCTTAGATCGCGAAGTTCTGCTTTTAACGTTGTCATTTCCCTATTTTACCCACTTTGATACATAAATCAACCCCTTAGCTATAAATATAAAGCTAAATATAAAAAACCATTGACAATTAATGTATTTATGTAATTATGAGCAAAGACTCACTGCTGGAGGTGGTTATGACCGTTGTAGACGCCCAACCAACAATTGATGAACACAACAAGGAGCTGTCCGCTTTGTTGATGCAATTGGAAGCGCCGAAAGCCACGGGCCGGCTTACGCTTATGAGACGCATGTCCATGCTTCATAAGCTAGTTCAAGACCTTGGCGGGAAACCGTCTGTCCCTGAATACAAGTTCAAACTATTCCTCACCCTGCAAAAGTAAAGCCGGGTGATTTTTTTATTCTAAAGTTATATGACTAGTGAGGTATTCTATAGTGCCCCCCACCTTCTTTCCTGGATTGAGAATATTATGTGGATCAAAGATATCCTTGGTTTTTTTGAATAAATCCAAAACTTCTTTAGAATACATTTTATCCAAGTAAGGCGTTCGGACTATACCATCGTTATGTTCACCCGTAATGGAACCTTTGTATTTGGCCACCAAGGTATAAATTTTCTCCCCCACCTCTTCGATCACTCTCACATTCTTATGATTATGCATATCCATCAGTGGGATTATGTGGAAATTACCGTTGCCCGCATGACCAGCAATAGTGTAAACAAGTTTATATTCATCAAGCACAGCTTTCATTTCAGGTAGAAATTTTGGCATATCTCCTGGTCTAACCACTACATCATCTACGAATGGAGCAGTGCGAGAATTCTTTATATGTTTTCTTAAAAGGCTGAAACTCTCTCTGCGGATAGTCCAATATTTATTTGACTCTTCTTCTGATTTTGTTTCTCTTATAATAAAGTTAAAATGCGATATCTTAGATTTGAGGGTACTCATTTTTTGATTTACCTCTCCCTCAGTAGCTCCAGCGTATTCAACAAGTACAACAAGTTTTGGGAATCCACCACGAATCATCATAAAAGCTTCAGGGATAAAACTCATGATAAGTTTGAAAAAACTTTTTGCTTTCATTGATTTGAGCATCTCAGGAAAAAATTTAAATGCGAGTTTAAGAGTAGCATCATCATAAGTTTCAAGTGAATCAGGGTTAGTGGGCAAGACTTCATTCACTAAATCTGCAAGGTGAGTGAGATCCTTCATAAAGATCACAAAGAGTTTAGATGTTTTATCTGTTTTAACCAATTTTATTTTGGCTTCAGTCACTAACCCAAGTGTGCCCTGTGAACCGACGATGAGTTTATTTAAATCAAATATCTCCTCTGTGTTTGACCCCGAGGGTCGCACAACATTCCAAAGATAATACCCAGCTGAATTTTTAGATACATTTGGCCTGGCATCATTAATTATCTTTTTGTTGGCTGAGATTAAATTGGAAAGATTTTTATAAACACTACCTTCAAAATCATTTTGATTCTTCTTCACTTCTAATTCATTTTTAGTCAAAGGCTTCACTGTATACTCGTTGCCGTCTGCAAAGATAACTTTTGATTCCAAAACATAGTCTTCCATTTTGCCGTATTTTAATGTTTTCTCTCCAGCACAATTATTTCCTATCATTCCCCCCAAAGCATTCATATTCTTCGAAGCTGTATAGCAAGGCAGGATAAGGTTTTTTTCTAATGTTTTAGGCTCAAAATCTCTGTATAAAACCCCTGGCTCAACTACTGTCCCATCAATCTTTATCTCTCCCAAATGATTCATATATTTCATCACATCCACAATAATTGACTCACCTAGAGGTCCTCCGGACATACATGAACCTGCTGCTCGAATAGTAATAGAAAGCGAAGAATCTTTGGATTTATTCTCCCTGACCCATTTAACCAAATTTTGGATATCAGCTGAGTCTTTAGGAAAAACAACAAGCTTGGGTAGGACTGTAAAAAGACTGGCATCATGACTATATAACCTAAGAGTCGCTTCATCATCCTGAATATCTCCTTTAAAAAATTTCTGTATTTCTTCCTTCATTCAGCTATATTTTATTGAATAATTTTAATTTGGCAGTGACTACTTTTTTCATTTCTTCTACTCCTAGAGCCAAGAATTTATATGGAGCTACTTCGTCTTTTTTCATTCCCTCTTCTACACCATGTTTGTACGCGAGTCGAATTTCTGTATTTATATGCACAATAGAGATACCTGCTTCTATGGCAGAGACGACATCTGCATCACTATTACCTGATGCTCCATGGAGCACGAGTGGAATTTTCACCTTCTCATGGATAGCTTTAATAAGTTCTACATTAAGTTTTGGCTCCCCTGTCTTCACCATCCCGTGGATATTACCTACTGATGGAGCGAACATATCTATGCCTGTCTCATTGATAAATCTTTCTGCATCTTCTGGTTTGGTTTGTGTTTCTTCGCTTACTCCTTCTGGTACTTTGTCTATTATCTTCGATGATTGTCCAATGAATCCAAGTTCTGCTTCTACTAAAATATCTGGATTTTTTGACTTGGCATAAATTACTGCTTCTTTGGTCAGCTTCACATTCTCTTCAAAAGAAAGTTTGGCTCCATCTATAATGACCGAGTCAAAACCTGCATTGACTGCTTCCTTCACCTTTTCTATAGAATAAGTATGGTCTGCATTAAGAAATACTGGGTATTCCTTAAACCGCTCTGCATCTACCATCGCTCTGATTTCATCAACTCCGATAAAATCTCTTTCTCCTTCTGAAACCCCAATAATCACTGGTACCCCAAGTTCTTTGGCTGATTCAACAACAGCCTTAAATCCTTCAGAATCTGAGATGTTGAAATGCCCTATGGCTACCTTTTTTTGTACTGCTTCATCCACATATTCTCTTAGTGTTTTCATAGTCTCATTTTAACACGTCATGCTACAATATTATAAATGCACGATTTTATCGCTATTGGAGACACTGTTATTGATGCTTTCATAAAACTCAAGGAAGCTACGGTAGTTGGCACACCCGATGAAGCCAATTATAAAATCTGCCTCCCCTTTGCTGATAAGGTACCTTACGAAAGCGTCAATGTTATCCCTGCTGTTGGTAATTCTGCTAATGCAGTCGTTACTGCATCGAGGCTTGGATTAAAAACCGCTATTGTCACCAATCTTGGAGATGATACTTATGGTCAAGATTGTCTAGATGCACTAAAGAAAAACAACATTGATACAAGTTTTGTGAAGATTCATGTTGGAGCAAAAACAAATTATCATTATGTTTTGTGGTACGAAGCAGATAGAACCATACTCATTAAACACGAAACTTATCCATATTCACTTCCAGAAATTGATACACCCAAATGGCTATACTTTAGTTCTGTGAGCGAGAATGCCTATCCATTTCACAACACAATCGCAGATTTTTTAGATACTCATCCAGAAACAAAATTAGCTTTCCAACCAGGGAAGAATGAAATCAAATTAGGTAAAGAAAAATTGGAGAGACTTTATAAGCGCGCTGATATTTTCTTTTGTAATGTTGAAGAAGCTGAAAAAATCCTCGGCATAGAAACCTTGGGTATAAACGAATTAATTAAAAGAATGTTTGAACTTGGTCCAAAGATAGTTGTTATCACCGATGGCCCTAAGGGTGCATATGCGTATGATGGCACTGATTTATGGTTTGCTCCTGTTTATCCAGATCAAAGACCTGCATACGAACGCACAGGGGCTGGAGACGCTTTCGCTTCAACCGTTGCCTCTGCTATTGCTCTGGGTAATGACTTAAGAACTGCCCTTATGTGGGGAGCCACAAATTCTATGTCTGTAGTCCAAAAAGTTGGTGCTCAAGAGGGATTGTTAACAAAAGAAGCGCTTGAGAGTCTCCTCCAAAGCGCCCCTTCTGACTTTAAACCTCAAAAAATTAATTAAAAAGAGCACCACTAGGCGCTCTCTGTGGCTGGAAGCTCGACCCTCACTACGAATGGTGGGTCAACATCAGAGTCATGGCAACACATGATGTATATCTGCCAATCATTGAATCCACTGTCACGTAGAAGCCGATAAGTCTTTTCGGGTATTTCTCTCCTCGTGTTTTGACTCGAGTGTCCGCTCATCGGTTCTCCAAAGAGAAAGAGCATGAATTCTCTAGGAAGAATAACTTCTTAATCAATTTGAGTCAATTCACATTTTACTGAGCTGGAAGGGTTTTTGTTTGACTGTCAGTTACTCCATGAGCACCTTCACTCACAGTAAGAGTAAGGGGTCGAGCAATATCACTTCTCCCTATATTCATTGACCCTGATGGTAGCACTATGCTACCTGCATCATAAGGATAGTTTGGATTATAACCAAGCAAGGTGGCATTCGTACAAGATGGACTGACAGAATAGTTAACCACCCATTCACTTCTTCTTGTAGAACCATTCCAAACAGACGTTGCATCCCAAGAATTAATTTTGCATGTCGCAACTGTGTCTGCCACATTGATATAAGTGACACTAGCTTGGGCTTGCCCACCAGGACCAGTACATGAATACGTAAATGTTCTAGGTAAGGTGCTCTCAGTCAACCACCCAGGACCAATTGCAATACTGCCACTCCTAGTGATTGGTTGATTAGCATATCGACACCCTTCGCCTGCACACAAGCCTCTACTAAATACACTGTCACCATTCATTAAACATGTTGTGGCATATCTGGCAGAAAAATCCAAAGCAGATAACGAACCTGGGGCTACTACATTACTTCCAGCCCACCAAGAAGGACTGACCGAAAGACTCACTTCTGGTCTTCTGCAAACTCCGTTAAGCATCCAATCACTCTGACAAGTTGTTGTTGGAGTTGATGTGGCTGTTGGAGAAGTGGAAGTTGCTGTTGATGTTGCAGCGGGTCCTCCTGTGTTTCCTGAACCTGAAGTGCCTATATTGACCTGAACACTATCACTAATATTTTTTACACCCGTATTGTCCATATATGCACAAGCGATTTCGTATTTAGTGTTAGCAGTTAAATTACCTGTAGTTCTATTACCATTTGTCTGAACAATATCTGCTGGGTATTGATTGTTGGTTGATATGGCACAAAGTAACAAATTACCTGTCGATGTCCACCTTAAACTCACTGAACTGCCACTAGATACCATTACCGGACCATCAGAATTATTTACTTTTATATCCAATGTCGGAGTAACAAATGCCTGATTCGCACCGTTGCCCGATCCGTTCCCTGTGCCAGTATTACCGCTATTACCAGAACCAGTGCCTGTGCCAGAACCCGCACTACCAATTTCATCCTCATCAGCTGGAGCCTGTGCAATAGATGTTCTCGTTTGAACACCAACGAAGCCAGTTGTTTGAATGTTATTCGCTCGTTGATATGCTTGAACAGCCGCTCGAGTTAATCCAAAAAAGTTACCTGTAGGGGCACCAGTCATATAACCTCTATCAATCAAAAATTGTTGGATTGCTCTTACTTCAGTGTTGTTTCTCATTCCATAGCGCAAATCACTGGTTATAGAAATAATACTATTTCTATTTGTAACCGAATTATTTGTTGAACCAGAAGTAGAATTTTTTAACAAACAAGAATCACAATTTATAGGAGGCCAAGCGGGTATAGAGTTTGTAACGCTACTACCCAACCAAAAACCCATTTCGTAAAACCAAACAGCAGGATGAATTGTAAAACGATTCTGATTAATATATTGCAAAACAGAAATTGCGTCTTTGCATGTTAGATATAAATTATAATTTACATCATCTTGAGCTGGAGGTTGCCATGTAGGATCACCAAAAGCTCCTAATTTGCTGATTGGAGATAAATCAGGAGTGCATCTATTCCAGTTTGGGTACTGGTTTAAAACACCTTGCATGCGATCAAAATATATTTTTTGCTGTGATGATGAATTATAACCAAGATAAACACAATAATTTCCTTCTAAATTGCTCATGTTTTGAGCAATAATTGACCCATTTGGATATTTGTAACAACCTTTACTGCTTGTAGTAGCTTGATCAATTGTCTTTAAAATACTATTAGGTATAACAGCTTGAACTGAATTTGTACTTATTAATATAACGAAAGTAAAAATGGCAACAGCTAAAAATCTTTTCATATGGTAATAATTATTTATAAACTACCTTAATAATACTATATTAATTCCTTCACCGCCCTTATGATATCCTTCTCTCCCATTCCATAGTGCTCTATGAGCTCATCTGGTGTGCCAGACTGGCCAAATTCGTCTTTTACCCCTATAAATCGCATTTTTACTGGATAATTCTTGGACAAACATTCAGCCACAGCAGAGCCCATCCCTCCAGCAACCTGATGTTCTTCAACTGTCACTATCGCTCCTATTTTTTTTGCCAAATTTATAATTGCTTCTTTATCAAGTGGCTTAATAGTCGAAAGATTCATCACTTCTACATCAATTTTTTGTTTTTCTAATTCTTTGGCTGCCTTTAAAGCTTTGTAGAGCAATGCCCCTGTGGCAATTATCCCCACCTTTGGATTATTTCCTTGCCAGAAAGTTTGAGCCTTGCCTATTTCAAAGGGAGTTTCAACTGATGTCATCACTGGAGTTTTCTCTCTGGCTAGGCGTAGATAAACTGGAGTGTTTGTTTTGGCTAAAGCGATAGTGGCTTTCTTGGCCTCAATAGAATCACATGGAGAAATCACCACCATGCGAGGAATAACTCTAGTGAGAGCAATATCCTCTATGGCTTGATGAGTGCCTCCATCAGGACCAACTGACACCCCAGAATGTGAACCAATAATTTTCACTGGTTGATTGTTGTAGCAAATAGTTGTTCGTATCTGTTCCCAATTTCTCCCTGGCGAAAACATCGCATAAGAAGAGATGAAAGGAATTTTACCCATCGCTGCCATACCTGAACCTACACTAGCAAGGTTTTGTTCGGCTATACCCATCTCTGTAAACCTGTTTGGGAACTTCTCCTTAAATAAATGCATTTGGGTTGATTCAGTAAGGTCTGCACAAAGACCCACCACCTGAGGATTCTCTTCTCCAGCCACAACTAAACCTTCTCCAAAACCTTTGCGTATTGGTACTTGTTCAACATCCTTATCAAACATCTTCACATTAAGTTTTAAATCTGGATTAATCATATATTTAGACCGTTGAGAAAATAAGTACAAAGAACAAAAAAGCCATAATAAATGCAAGAATTACATATCCAACTATACTTTTTAACTGATTTTTGGTTTCAAGCTTACCTGTTCTTTCTAATTTTTTAGATCGAAAAAATACAAAAGGAATAATTAATAAAAGCATTATACTTGGAAATGTTAATAGAGAAGACAAAGAGGACAAAACAGGAAATCTATTTGCCATTGGATCAATAGTTCCCATAAAAATTATAAATATAAAAGTTATCCCTACAATCCAAGAAAGTTTTTTTGTCATAAATTTATTGATGTTCGCTTATTATTTTACCTCCTAATGTTCTCAATTCTTTAATAGCTATAATACCCTCCTCCTTAGACGGCGGCTTTCCGTGCCATCTATAATCTCGCTCAAATTCCTTCACTCCTTTGCCTGGGATGGTATGAGCAATAATGACTGTTGGTTTCTCAAAAATCGTCTTCGCACTATCAAATGCATCTGCAATGTCTTCCATATTATGACCATCCACTTCTATCACATGCCAATTATTTGCCTTCCACTTATCCGCAAGTGGTTCAAGAGGCATAATGTCCTCAGTAAAGCCATCTATCTGAATATTATTCCTATCTACAATAGCCACCAAATTATTTAATTTATTCTTGCCCGCGAGCATTATCGCCTCCCAATTCTGACCTTCATCTAGTTCCCCATCACCCATAAAGCAATAAATTCTCTTTGGACCACTAGTACCTACATCCATTCTTTCAGCCAAAGCCATACCTATGGCTTGAGAAAGCCCAGAACCCAAAGGACCAGAACTTGATTCAAGTATAGGAAAAAAATCCCTATGTGGATGACCTTGGAGACGAGAACCAAATTTGCGCAAAGTTTTCAATTCTTCTACGGGGAAATATCCTCTATGTGCCATAGTTGCATACAACACTGGGCAAATATGACCATTCGAAAGCACCACCCTATCTCTGTCCTTCCAACCTGGCTCTTCAACTTTATGATTCAGTGTATGAAAATAAAGCACAGTAAATACATCTGCCATCCCAAGAGGCCCAGCAGTATGTCCAGACCCAGCTAAAACCAAACTCTCTACAATAGACACACGAATATCATTCGCAATTTTTTCTAACTCCACCCTTCTCTCATCTGATAAAGTACTCATATTATGTATAGTTTACATCAAGAAAATCCAGAAGTGCTTCTTCAGGATCATTGGCTCCAAAAATTGCTGAGCCTATGATAATCCTATCAACCCCTGCATCCTTTATAGATTCAATATTTTCCAGAGTCACTCCTCCATCAAGAGATATTATTGTGTCAGGAAATTTTCCTTTCAACGATTTGATTTTATCTAATACTTTTGAATCAAATTCATACCCTTGTTTACCTATCTCATCAATACTCATAATGTGTATAAAGTCTGCCTCTAAAACATGAGGGTATAATTTTTCTAATGGAGTGCCCATATCAATAGCCAAACCAACTTCTACACCAAGAAAAGCTGCCCCTTCTTTAAACCTATTTTTTAATAATACTAAAAATCTTGAAAGTTCATTTGGATCTTCATATGATTCTAAATGCACAATAATTCTCTCTGCTCCGGCTTTTATCCAATCCTCCACTATTTCTTCTGGCTTGTTAACCATAAGATGTGCCTCAAAACTCACATCTTCCCAGAATGGGAATCCTTCAACTTCTTCGGTAACCTTTAGAAATTCTCTAATGTCTCCAGAGTATGGCCAGTTTGAATCTGGGGTCATCGTCCCATTGGTAATATCTATGTGGACCATAGATACTTTACCCACCATAAGCCCCAGCTTCTCTTCTAGGTCATCAAAATCTTTTGGAAGAATTGCTGGGATAATCTCACTCATGAATATTGTCCATCTTGTTTATTCTTCTAATATGACGTTCGTCTTGGGAGAATGGAGTGTCGAGCCATGTACTTACAGCATGCTTCATTTGATCTTCATTTATAAAACGAGCCCCTAGAGAAAGGATATTCGAATCATTATGCTCCTTGGCTAACTTAATTATTGACTCTCGGTCTTCAACTACTGTTCCGGCATCACCATAATAAACAGTAGCCCGCACATGCTTAAATTTATTGGCACACATTGCTTCTCCCTGACCAGTACCTCCGAGGATAATTCCCTTGACCTCATTTGGATGCATAGAAACCTCTCTGGCTACAGGAATTATATAATCAGGATAATCATCATCTTCTGTATATTCTCGTGCGCCCAAATCTACAACCTCATGTCCCAAACTAATAAGATATGGCACCAATTTCTCCTTGAGTCCAAAGCCTGCATGATCTGTGCCTATAAATATTTTCATAGTTTTATTTTATCGCATTTCCAAGCTTTACCACATGCTCCACTAATGTGTGTGTATAACCCATTTCATTGTCGTACCATGCGAGGACTTTCACCAAATTTCCCCCAACTACTCGAGTGAAGTTTAGGTCAGCAATAGAAGCATGAGCTGAATCACGAACATCAGAAGACACAATTGGTTCGCTCGTCACCTCAAAGATATTTTTCCACTTTTCTGTCTTCGATGCTTCTGTGAGGATTTTATTTATCTCTTCTACTGTTGTATCTCGTTTGGTTATAAAAGTAATATCTGCGATAGAACCAATAACTGTTGGCACACGTATTGATATACCATCAAACTTTCCATCCAGTTGTTTGAGTGCTTTTCCGACTGCAATCGCTGCCCCTGTAGAACTAGGTACAATGTTTTGTGCGGCTGCTCTACCTTCTCGGAAATCCTTTTTGTTTGGACCATCTACAATTCCTTGGCTTGCTGTGTATGAATGTACAGTATTAAGAATTGCTTTTTCTACTCCAAGCGCTTCATCAAGGATAGCCAACACTGGTGAAGCTGCATTTGTAGTACAAGAAGCATTAGATGTGATGATACTGGTCTCAAATTTGTCTTCATTTATACCCAAGAGCACCGTGGCTCCTTCTATAGTAGTTGGTTCGTCTTTCATAGGCGCGGTCACCACCACTCTCTTTGCCCCCGCATCAATATGATCCTTGGCTAATTCATATTTGGTATAAAAACCAGTAGATTCAACTACTACATCTATATCCAAATCCTTCCAAGGTAAATTTTTGGCCTCTTTTTCAGATAAAAACTTTACTCCTTCTAGACTCACATCACTCTGACCATAAACAGTGTCATATTTTAGAAGATAAGCAATATTCTCTTTATCTCCGAGGTCGTTTATGGCCACCACCTCTAACTCTGGTCGTTTTAAAGCCAATTTATAAAATGCTCGACCAATTCGGCCAGCGCCATTTATGGCTACTCTCGTTTTTTTCATCCTTATATTATAACCTATTTCAAAGCTGGAACTTCCTCTATTTCACACACTCCACCTGCACAAGCCAGCTCTTTTTTAAGCTCTGTCTCATCATTCATCTCATAGGTCATAATCTTGGAGAAATCTATATCCTTAAACCTTTCTACGAGTTCTTTATATCTCTTCTCATCTATTTCTTCATAAGGAGCGAGTTGATAAACGTGATTGTCCCTAGGTAGGAACGAGAGTCCTCCTATGATATCCCAATTCTCATATAACCAATTAGCCACGATGATCCACTCATCCTCTCCAATAGAAATAGTGACTGATGGATTGTGTTCAGTAAAGTTAACCTTCACATTCTTCCAATATTCGAGTTGTTCAATCGCTGATTGATCCTTTTTAAAGATTGAACCTCCGGGAGCCTTCACTGGGAAATCAATCACATATGTAGTGGCACTATCCATCGATTGCCCAACTTCTGGGGCATAAGGAACTCCTTGGTCTCGAAGCATTTTAAATAATGCATCTGTAGAAGCAATTCTCACTCGACGAATATAGAAAGGTGCAAATCTTGGATGCATACCTGATGAACAATCGACTGTTTGGGAAAGATTACCAGATGGTTTAGTACATGTGATACATGTTGATTCATTTATACCAAATCTCTTTGCGAATAATTTATTTACTCGAATTGATTCCT
This sequence comes from uncultured Candidatus Saccharibacteria bacterium, assembly GCA_964349945.1. GTDB lineage: Bacteria > Patescibacteriota > Minisyncoccia > Phycocordibacterales > Zambryskibacteraceae > JAIFWN01. Next base: position 364,111 of record CAYGIH010000001.1, read on the forward strand.
TGCGGAGTTTCTCAAGCATTTTTGGTTCACGAACTTTTGGAGAATCCCACTGACCAGTGATGGAAACACCGAGGAGTCTTTCTGCTTCGCAGTTTGTTTTCCATTCTTTGGATAGATATGGGAAATATGTGAGAGTGGATTGATAGGTACCTATAATAGTAGCCACTCTAATTTTTCTCATTAGAGATTCTTCATCATCATCTGCTCGAGCCACAACTTCAGAGAGATTACAAAATTGTTTTGATTGAAGAATAATTTCTCCACAAGGATTTGTTCCCCATTGTGGAAGTTCACCTCCATCAAATTGAGTGATACGACGCGCTGGCAATGTCTTAGGTAAACTACCCGCATTGAATATTCCCCTCTCTCCAGAACCAGATTTCATAAGAGCAATCCATTCTTCTAGGAATTCTGTTGAAGATGGTTTTGAATCATAAACTGCAGAATTGTTCGCAAGCATTCTCTGTGGATCAGTATTCCAAAATTGTCCCTTCTTAGCATCACGGATTTCGTTGTCATATAGGTCAGAAAGTGAAATCATGGCGCTTCTCCTCACTCCTCCTGAGACTACTATTTGGCCAATCATACAGAGGATGTCATGAGCATCAATGTTTGCAAGTCTACGGCCTTGTCTAGCCAAAATTTTGGTTCGGCTAAAGCTTAATAGTTGTCTAAGTGGTTCTGGGCCAGAAGATTTACCTCCCATAGTAGCGAGTCTTGCTCCAGCTGGACGAAGTCCTGAGAAATCAAAAGTAATGTCACTGCCATCTGCCCAAGTTTTTAGACCCAAAGCCAAGGCGTCACACCAACCTTCTTTTGAATCTGGAATTTTGTATGTTGGTAACATCTTGCCAGTCTGTTTTTTAATTTGAGGAAGTTGTTGAATATTTTCACTCTGCACTGCCCAACCAGCACCAGTACCACACATGGAGATATACATTACTTCTGCGAAGTCTTGCCATTTCGTTGGAGCGATGAATGAACAGTTGTATGCGCAAACATTTGTGGCACGAGCTGCCTTACCTGCGAATTGTAGTAAACGCATAGAAGGCATCGCTTCTTGTCTAAGGATTGATTCTCTAACTTCTGCATACTCACTTGGTTTTAATTTGTTCCCAAGATTTTCTTTCATGAAGTTTACATATCTATCAACAGTCTCTATCCATGTCTCTCGACGATTTTCTTCTGCAATCCATCTTGAATAAGTTCTATAGTAAACAAATTCACCAAGTGAGTTTTTAAAATAAGATTTACTTTCTTCTGCAAGTTTTCTAACTCTCTCCGGAACTTCTACTCCTTTATATCTAAGAGCGTTGCGTTTCTCTCTATATAAAATATATGCTTTGGCTGTAGCAATGTATTCAGAAAGCATTAATTCTTTCTCTACAGAATTTTGCACACCCTCAACTGTAGGGATAAAGCCTGGATGTTTCTTAGAAATACGCACAATGTCTGCATAAACTTGATTAGCAATCATTTCTGCTTCTTCAGGAGAACCTTCTCCAGTGGCAACCATGGCTTTGTTGACTGCAGAAGCAATCCTATCCAAATCAAATGGAACAATTAATCCATTTCTCTTTTGAACTTGAGTGATCAAAAGTTTTTTTTGTTTTTTCTCTGCTCCCTTTACTGCCTCTATCTTTCTATTTGACTTTGCCATGGATTAATTGTTTTATACTGTTTGTAAAATTACGGACTTAGTGCCTATTGTATGAAAAAATGGAGACAAAAAACTGTGGATAACCATTTCTTTTGACTCAAAAAATAAAAAGCTCCAACTGTAAAGATGTCTCTTAAAATAGGAGTAGTCTAAAGGTCAAAATTAGCTAAAAAATCCTAAAATTATTGAGGCTCTGACAAAAAATCACCGACTGAAATACTGTGTGCGTCGCAAAATCCACCAGGTAGTTCGAGGACCAAATTGGCTGGTTTAGAAGGATAAAACATCGTTGGATATGTGTCTGGAGAAACATTTTTTTCTATAAAAACAATCTGATTATCTTGTATCCAAACAATATCTATTGAGAATTTCATATCCTTCATCCAGAATCCATGCTTGTCTGGCTCATCGAAAATAAAAAGCATACCTTCGTTCTCCTTCAATTCACCCTTGTCACTTAATCCTCGCTTTTTTTCAACTAAAGTTTCCGCAACAGAAACAAAAATTGGGATATCTTTTACTAAAACAGTCTTTTTTTGTGTTGTTTTAACCAAACAGTTTACTGAATCACAATGATAAGGCAAAAACCAAATGCTTAAAGTTAAAAGTACTGCTGTCATCAATAAGACAAAAACTTTTTTCTTGAAACTCATATATTAATTATACATTCAATAATCAAAAAACTCCCTGAAGGGAGTTTTTTGATTAACGTGTGTGAGCCTTGCGACCCACTCAAGCATTACATAGGACGTCGATTGTCTCTAGGAGCACGAGGCTCTAGAGGACGAGCGATGTTTACGGTAAGTTTTCTTCCTTCGAAGTCTTGTCCGTTCCACATGTTGATAGCTGCATCAGCACCGTTCTGATCCGCCATTTCGACGAAACCGAAACCTTTGCTTCTGCCAGTCATACGGTCGATGATAATCGCTGCTGATACAACTGATCCTGCTTTTGCGAATGCATCGCGTAAAGCAGCTTCAGTTGTTGTATAAGGGATTCCACCAACGTATAGCTTTGTAGGCATATTCTTCTTTCAAATTTGCCAGCCTTTAAATTAATTATGTAAGCGCTGGACTCTTCTCTCTCACACACTCTTCGGATTTCCCTAGGAAGCATAGAACGAGAAACTTACATACTCTCTATCATATACCTTTTTTTCTCTTTTGTCAACCATCTGGGGAAAACCTTAAAATATGGCTAACTATTCACCTATATCATGTTCAATCTCTTTCATCTGTTTATGAATCACTTTTTCTGCATCTTGAATATTTTGTCTGAACCTCTCTATGATAACTGCTTCTTCTTCAGTTAATCTTCTTCGACTCTTGGTCTTCTCAAGTAAGTGAATGCTATCTTCTATATCTTCCTTGAGTAAGGCAAGTGCTTTATCTACCATATGTTCAACATCATGGAGCTCTCTACCAACTTTCTTTCTCATTTGTCTAACTTTGTTGTATCCATAAAGGGCTAAAAAAATTAAGAAGAATATCAAGGCCAAAAGTGGGATGGCGAGAGAGAAGAATTTAGTGAGACCAACTCCAATTGATTCAAACCAACCAGCATTCACCAATACTACCTTTGAAGTTGAATGTAGGCTTTCTGCCCCTCGACTGTCTATGGATACAGCGGTTAGTTTATAAACACCACTCGTGAGTTTGCTTCCGTCTATAGAACCAGAAAACCCTCCTGCGCTATCCGTGTTCACTATTATAGACACTTCATCACTACCAGTTTTGTTCATGATGATACGCACTTGATTACCTATAGCACCCTTGCCATGAACAATCAGTGGATCATTGCCTGAAACCTTCTCTGTATAAGAAGTAATAATTGGTGACTCTATACCAGTAATAGAAAAGTTTGTAGACGCAGTAGAGAAATTCCCAGCATAATCAAAAGCTTTAGATACAAGAGTGTGGATACCTGGACCAAGGACTGGTGCACGATAAACTCCTGTGCCATCATCCTCCCATATAACAGGGGCAAGTGAATCAATTTGGATTGAATAATTTTTAACTCCGGATGTGACGTCTGTAGCTGAAAGACTAAAGCTTGGTCTTGGTTCGGTCGAATCAGAAGATGGAATCTCCTTCACACTAAAGTTTTCTGGAGGTACAGTATCAACTCTAAACATATAATGTGCTGGCTGACCCCAACCTTTCGAATTCTTTAATTGCACATGCATATACCAAATACCATCATCAGTGTTGGCAATTTGTTTGGAGCTGATTGGTGGAGCATAGACGATTGTCCCTTCAGAAGTTGGTTCCTTGCCTGCTAGTAACCGCACCGATGTTATGTCTGGAGAAAGTTTCCATGAGAATGTCCCAATTTTACTTGTATACCATGTGCCTTGAACAGGATACTCGCTTGAATTTATTACTGGTGGTTTAGGCACTCCTGCCACCACGGCTGGGGTATCAATTACAACTGGTGCTGGTTCTGCTGCTGAAGAACTCTGTAAAGTAAAGGTGGCTGTATTTTGATTTATAAGAATATTCGTACCATTACCATCATTGGCTAGTAGTTGTGATGCTCCGAATCTTACAGGAGCTTCGCCTTGTCCGATAACTCTAAAATTAATGGTAACTATCCTACCAGCAGTACCTTGAAATCCTGGATTAGGCACAACCCCTTCGAAAGTTACTGTACCTGAATTATTTGAATATGTAGGTTCTGTTACCCATAGACTCAAAATAGAAGAAGTTTTAGAAACAGAAACAACTTGTAATTTATCTACAGGGAAAGTGACAGTACCAGAAACAGCATTAATAGCTTGATTAGTAGAAGTGACATAAACATTTACAGGAAAAGTTTTTCCTGTTTGATAAACGCCCACGCTAGGACTTAATCCAAGAGTATTGGCAAAGGCAAAAAGCGGAAAAAGAAAAAATAGAACAAGAGCTATAGAAACATTTTTAAAATGTATGAAAGAACACATAGTATTAACACTCCTATTATAAACCCAATAAACGTGTACTCAAAGTACTTTGGACCAAAAAGTGTGGAGATTCGCTCATTACCAGATTTGTCTATTGCCTTTATGAAAATTCTTTTTGATAATTCACTCTTATTTAAAACAAATGGGCTTTCAGCTGGCTTCCACTCGCCTGCACTCGGACTAAAAAATCTTGTGGCTGCATATTCGTAATGATCAATGCCCATTCCCTTATCTTGAGTGACGAAGGACAAAAAATACAAATTATCAAAAACCTCTGGTGACTTAGAAATTTCTGATACAAAGACTTCCGGAGAAGTGGTGTCTTTATTTATTATTGTTGATGCAATTGTTAACTTCACTGACACCGCGGTGCCTTGTCCATCATTCTCCAAAGCTCTTACCCCTTGAAAAGTAAATCTATTCAAATCTTGCTCATTAAAGTTTCCTTCCAAAGAAAACAAACTCCAGACTCCTTGGAAACCACCAGGGGTGAACCCTGAAAACCTGATGGTGTTTGTGCTTTTATCAAGAGTTGGTTTATCTACCCAAAATACAAGGACAGAATTACCATCATAAATTTTGGTAATAGATATATCTTTAGGAATTTGTATTGTTCCCTCTATTGCATTGATAGAGTTTGAGTTTGTGTCTACATTAAGAACTGCAGTATAGGCTAAAGCCAACTTTGGTAAAAAGATAACTGATATTATTAATAATAGAAAATATTTTTTCATTAGCCTGTCCAATTATACGCAAGTATTGAGAAATCTATAAGATCTACCTTGCCATCATGATTAAAATCAACTTTGGATGGAGGGTTTGGTCTCTTGTACCAATAAGCAACAATAGAATAATCTACTAGGTTTATCTTACAGTCATTATTGACATCACCTCTTTTATCACAGATCTTTGGAGCCAAAACAGCAAAAATGTTAGTCAGACCAACTGCAAAACTGGCAGTTTGGCTATAAGAACTAATTTCTCCAGCTACAGAAGCTTTAGATTTGGTACTATGGTCCCCCATTTCAAGTGGTGTAGTATCAAAATTATATAGATAAATACCCCCACTATCAGCGGTAGTCTTCGCGAAATATGGCTCAGCTGAATTCACTTGAATGGTCACGTCACTTTTTTGAGTTGTTTGACCAAAAATGGCTATATCATCTCCTTTTTTAACCTGACTTCTGTCTACAGCAATAGTAGGGGTAATGAATATGCCACCAATATTACTAATTACTCCAGCAGTAAGGCTGACAGGGAAAGTTATAGGGTTAGAACGACGACCAACATTATCTTCTCCATAAACAGAAAAGAAATAATTACCTGGAGTTAAACCCCTCAGGCTTACTGCGAAATTTGCGTCAGTGTCAGCTATAGTGCTAGTCACCACTTGAGCATCTTTAAGGAAGGTGACCACACTCTTTGGATAGGCGCGTCCAGAGAAATTTACACCAGCTGTATCTACAGTTGTGGCCCCTCCACCACCTCCTCCGCCACCACCACCTCCTCCGCCTCCACCTCCGCCTGGGGCTGGACCATTGGGTGTGGCACTCACTTGAGTAGAAGTGGCTATATAGTTACCCAGAGCGTCTATAACTCTCACTACAAAATAATAAGGAACAGTATTTGTTAAACCTGATGCTGTTGTAGAGAAAGTATTCCCCACAGAAGTATAAGTATATGGTCCACCAGAAATAGTTGATTGACCAACTGAATACCCAGACACAGACCAACCAACACCAGCTGCAGCAGATGTCCAAGAAAGATTCACCAAGGCGTTACCTGCGGTAGCACTAATTATAGGAGTGGTAACGAATGGAAAGTATAAAAACCCTCCAAACAAATTCTTTGTAGTCGCCGTAGAAGAACCAATTGCAAACTGAGAAACCGCTCCAGTTAGAGAAAAACTGGTGGATGTCCCATACCCTCCAGGGAAAATAACTGGATCAGAAACCTTAAAACCAGAAGAAGAATAATCAATGGCCCTAACACCAAGTGCAGTAAAAAACATTATTAGTAATAGGAAGAAAGACTTTCTTGAAAACATCCTATCTGAATAATAAACCAAAGAATGAATTAAAGAAATCAATTATTATGTTAACAATACCCGATGAAGACACCGAGGCAAGGTTGATGGTGTTTGAATTCGTATTATAACCAAGGTCTCCACCCCCACCACCTTGACCCCCGCCACCCTGAGGAGTACCTGAACCACTACCTTCATCTGGTGGAGTGGTTGTCGCTGTCCCTCCAGTTTGTGCGGGTGCGCTTCCTTGAGTTTCTCCTCCAGCTGAAGATGCCCCACTTGAACCACCTCCACCACCTCCTCCGCTAGTATTTTTCCTAGCTACAGAAGAGACAACTACAATTGGTTGTGCACTATAAGTGAAGAATGAATTCGAACCATTGTTGGTAAGTCTGAAACAATTATTTACATCTGTATCTATTGCTGAAGTTGATTTGATAGAGTATTCCAACTCAGTAAATTGATTTGTCCCGAGTGTCATAGCTTGCGTCTGATTATTTTGAGTTTGAATCCTGCCCGGCACAAATGCTCCTGCTGGGTCAGTAAGACCAGCATTATTTGTTGTTGGTTGTCCGTTCGACACATATGTAGATGTATCAATTATCCATTTTTCTGTTGTTTGAGATGCGTAAGAAGGAACTGATATCCATGAAGAGCAAGAACTTGATGCGTGTTCAAGTCTGTAGAGATAATTTGATGCAGGACCACCAGCATTAGACAACAGAACTCTTAAACGAAGCCTGTCTCCAGGGAAAATATTATTTACAAGAGAAGTATCTTCTGCAGAAAGGAATGTGGCGTTGGTTTCTGAGCCATTATCACTTCTCCATCTATAGTGGAGTTGAGCAATATCTACCGGAGTAGAACATGAAGTGGTTGTAAATGATGCGGAGATTGCCCCATATCCTGTCCCGGTTGGGTTTGTGGCATAGGCGCGTGAGTAATATGTAGTACCACAGGTGAGAGTTGCTAGGTTAGCAGTAAATGCACCCACTTCCCATGTGCCGTTATCTGTGGTAGTAGCTGTATCTCCACCAGAAAGTGATGAGTTCGTTCCCCAAGCAAATCCACGCACTGTGGCATTAGAACCACCAGTAGCAGTAATGTTTCCATTAAGTGTAGCTGAGGTTTCAAGAACCGAAGACGCTGATTGAGTGGTAACTGTTGGGGCACATGGTAAGGTTGAGAAAAATTGAATGGAACCCAACCCTGTTCCTCCAGGGTTTGTGGCGTATGCACGGAAGTAATAAGTCGTATTACATGAAAGTCCAGAAAGATCTCTTGCAGAAGATGAAGTGAATGCTCCTGTACCTGTGAACCCTCCTCCTGTAGTAGTAGCTGCAGTAGCTAGTGCAGAATCAGTACCCCATGCGAAGCCGTGTTGGGTTGCGTTCGCTCCACCAGTAGTAACAATACTACCGTTTAGGGTAGCTGTAGTTTTTGTAATCGAATCTACTATATCATTAGTTAATACAGTTGGTTTAGCTATAACTATAAAGCTTCTAGTTGAACTCCATGCCCCATAAGCATTGCTACCTGATGGATCAATAGCTCGTGTTCTCCAATAATATGTTCCTAGTGCCAAGGCATCTCCTGCTTGGACTGTATACTCTTTCGCTTGTCCTGAAGTGAATGGATGCCCAGCAGTAAAACCAGCATCGGAAGCAATAGAATATTTGCTCAATGGCACAATTGTTTGTTTATAGATGTCTCCTTCATCAACACTAGCGTAAACATCACCATTAGATGAATTGACGGAGATGCCATACCACCACTTTGCTCCTCCAGTAGCATTTAAAGCATTCCATGTTCCTGTACCAGCGGTTTGTTTGTAAATGTCGCC
>CAYGIH010000001.1:372680-378724 GCA_964349945.1 uncultured Candidatus Saccharibacteria bacterium
TAGCATTTAAAGCATTCCATGTTCCTGTACCAGCGGTTTGTTTGTAAATGTCGCCGTTACTAACAACAGCATAAACATCACCATTGGATGAATTGACAGAAACACCATTCCAAGTCTTTGTAGCCCCAGTAGCATTTAAAGCATTCCATGTTCCTGTACCAGCGGTTTGTTTGTAGATATCTCCACCAAAAACCACAGCATATACATCACCATTAGATGGGTTGACAGCTATACCCCACCATTGCTTTGGAGCCCCAGTAGCATTTAAAGCATTCCATGTTCCTGTACCAGCGGTTTGTTTGTAGATATCTCCACCAAAAACCACAGCATATACATCACCATTAGATGGGTTGACAGCTATACCCCACCATTGCTTTGGAGCCCCAGTAGCATTTAAAGCATTCCATGTTCCTGTACCAGCGGTTTGTTTGTAGATATCTCCACCAAAAACCACAGCATATACATCACCATTGGATGAATTAACAGAGACACCTAACCAACTCTTTGGAGCCCCAGTAGCATTTAGTGCATTCCATGCATTAGTAGTACTGCCACTATTAAATGTATTCAAAGTATCTATTTGAACATTGTATTCAACAGCATCAGAGTTAGCATCGGTGCCTGTGAAGTTTAGAGTTGGAGTAGTATCTGGATCAGATGATGCATTCACAGGAGAGTTTAAAGCAGTAGTAGGTGAATAATTACATGCACCGGTGGTGAACGAAGCAGAGATGGCTCCTGTACTTGTACCTACAGAATTATATGCATAAGCACGAGTGTAATAAGTAGTATTGCAGACAAGAGTTCTACTATTATCCGTGAAAGCTCCTGTAGAGAATGAACCTATTTCAGAAGTGGTTGCAGTATCACCTTCCATGGTGGCGCTAGTTCCCCAAGCGAAACCTCTAATGGTTGGATTCGCTCCACCTGTATTAGTTATATTTCCATTGAAGGTAGCGCGAGTAGAAGTCACCGAAGATGCAGATTGAGTTGAAACCGTTGGCTTACATGGTTGAGTCGCAAATGATGATACAGAGCTATAATCTGTCCCTCCAGAGTTTGTAGCGTAAGCACGAATATAATAATTGGTGTTACATGAGAGACCAGAGATATCCGTAGCAGATGGTGCAGTAAATACTCCCGTACCTGTGTAAGCTCCACCAGTAGTAGTGGCCGCAGTGGCTAAAGAAATATTTGTTCCCCAAGCGAAGCCGTGTTCTGTGGCGTCTGCTCCACCTGTGGCAGTGATATTTCCATAAAGACTAGCAGAAGTTTGAGTGATTGAACCGACTGCCGAAATTATTACTGTTGGTTTACATGGTGAAGAAGTAAAGTTCACGATAATGCTATAACCTGTACCACCAGAGTTTGTAGCATAAGCTCTATAGTAATAGACAGTATTACACGAAAGACCAGAAATATTTCTTGCAGAAGATGAAGTGAAGGCACCTGTACCTGTGAAGCCTCCTCCAGTTGTAGTAGCTGCAGTAGCTAGTGCAGAATCAGTGCCCCATGCGAAGCCGTGTTCGGTGGCGTCAGCGCCACCATTGTCGTCGACTGAACCATTTAATGTTGCTGTTGTTTGAGTGATAGCACTTACATCGCTTGAACCCATCACAGGCTTACATGGAGAAGTGGTGAAGTTGATGATAGCGCCGTATCCAGTACCACCAGAGTTTGTAGCATAGGCTCTAAGATAATAAACAGTGTTACATGAAAGTCCAGAAATGTTTCTAGTAGAAGCTGAAGTGAAAGCGCCGGTGCCAGTAAAACCTCCACCTGTGGTGGTGGCGGCGGTGGCTAGAGCAGAATCAGTTCCCCAAGCGAAGCCGTGTTCGGTGGCATTTCCTCCACCAGTGGCATCAACATTTCCATTCAATGTAGCTGTTGTTTGAGTGACAGAAGAAGCAGCTGAAGTGGAGACGGTGGGGTTACATGGAGATGAAGTGAAGTTAGTGATAGAGCTATAACCTGTGTCTCCAGTGTTTGTGGCGTAGGCTCTATAGTAATAGACAGTGTTGCATGAGAGGCCAGAAATGTTTCGAGCAGATGAAGATGTGAATGTTCCAGTACCAGTGAATCCTCCACCTGTAGTGGTAGCAGCGGTGGCTAGAGCAGAATCAGTGCCCCAAGCGAAGCCGTGTTCTGTGGCATTAGCTCCACCTGTCGCAGATATATAACCTTCAAGAGTGGCAGTGGTTTGTGTAAATATAGATACAGCCCCAGCCCCCACGCTTGGTTTACATGGAGAAGAAGTAAAGTTTGCAACACTACTGAATCCTGTCCCTCCTGAGTTTGTGGCATACGCTCTATAGTAATAGATAGTGTTGCATGAAAGTCCAGATATATTTCTGGCTGTCGCTGAAGTAAAGGCTCCAGTACCTGTGAATGCACCACCTGTGGTGGTGGCAGCTGTGGCTAGAGCAGAATCAGTGCCCCAAGCGAAGCCGTGTTCTGTGGCATTAGCTCCACCCTGGACTGTGACGTTACCGTTTAATGTGGCGGTAATTTGAGTGATTGAGGCTGCAGCTGAAGTGGTTACGGTTGGTTTACATGGAGAAGTTAAAAAGGATTGAATAGAACCATATCCAGTTCCAGCAGAGTTTGTGGCATAAGCACGCGAGTAATATGTAGTATTACAAGCGAAACTACCAGAACCGTAGCTAACGAAAAATGGTCCAACACCAAACGTTCCATTTTGTGTTGATGTGGATGTATCCCCACCAGAAAGTGATGAACTAGTTCCCCAAGCGAAGCCTTGGACAGTAGGGTTAGCATTACCAATATCAGTGATTGTCCCATTTAAAGTAGCAGAAGTTTGTCCAACTGCTGAGGCTGCTTGAGTGGTGACGGTTGGTTTAACAATAACCGGTGCAGGTCTTAATACGAGAGTTAAAGCTCCCCAAGAATTTGCCGAGTTAGTAGACCCTCCACCAAAAGCTGCACCATCATAAGCTCCCGAACTCCAAGCAGTATAATATCCAGAGCCAACTGTTCCATCTGTTGTATCTGCTCCATTGTATGTCAAAAAGTTAGTTAAGTAAGAAGCAGTAAATAAAGTTGTTCCAACTGCGGCAGCTCCTCCACCACCAAAATAAATCCAAGCTCCAGATGTTAATGGTGTAATGGAAGCAGGATTTGGTTGATTTCCCACACTATTTCCAGTTGCATAAGTTTCAGTAACTCCATCTAAAGGAGTGGTGGGATCAACACCTCGAAAAACTTGAATTGTATAAGCTTGTCCTTGTGTAGCATCTATCGTTGCAGGGATAGTGACAGTAGTATCAGGTGTGGCTGGCATAAACTTATAACTAATCGAGAAATTTGTATCATAAGTTGCCGTATTTGGTCTAAGAACAGTTAAAGGAGTATATCCACTAACATTAACAGTTGGTGAGGCGTTTTGAGAACCCACAGAAATAGAAACTATAACTAAATCTCCGGCTTGAGCCGCAGTTCCACTTCCCCCAGTTAGTCCCGAGTTAATAGCAATGTTTGTAGTTGAGTTTGCATTTGCTCTTCCTGCACCTCTACCTCCTACATAAGTTATTGCTGCTTCAGCTTGTCCTATATTAAATCCAAAAGTAAAAAACATTAAAATACCTAATGCTAAGCCTAATCTGAGTGAGAATATTTTTGATGTAAGTTCTCTTGTTTTTATTTTTTTATTTAATTTTGATTCTAGTTGTTGGTTCATATTTTTGTTTTTACTTTGATTTTCTACTAACACGTTCCTTTCTTCGGCTGGATTTCGCCATTTAATTAAATAATTCATGGCGTCGATGTGCTAATTTCTAAATTCTGACCAGTATCTATGGTCGTAGTTGTATCTATAGGAGTTGTTGAACTGGTGTCAGTTGTTGTCGATTCAGTTGTTGGAATTGTTTCTGTCGGAGTAGTGGTAGTTGAATCGGTTGATTCTACTACTGGAGTGTTAGTGCTATTTGTGGTTGTACTTGTATCAGTTTTGACACTTTCAATGACTGTTGCGGTGTTTGATACTGGAGTTGTTGTGGCTGTGGCACACTTGCCTGCTGTGGTACTGATTGAACCACCACTCATCTTTAGACAATATGGTTGTTTGGTCTGTTCATCATAGATAGTGATACCTGTTGGCTTCTCTTCTGTCCCCACTTCGAGTGAATCTTTGGCTTTTATATTATTGGCAGTGATGTTTACTGCTTGAATATTGCCTTCAGCGTCGATGAACAATTTGCCTCCAATGAATGAAATCTTGGCCACATCCACCATCTCATGACTCATAAAGTTCATACTTCTACTAACGTTCACCAACCCTGTGGTTGAATCTATGGAGAAGGCGCTGTTTATGTCGTTTGTAAGTGTTGAGCCAAGGGTAAGTTTGGACTGTTCAAGTTTTATAAACATCATTATTTTACCCACCTTTACGTTTTTACCCGTTGAAGTCACACTGTCCATCGCACTGGCATTTTCTGGAGCCACATCAATCTTCTCACTCTGACAAACTCTTTCATAAACAACTCCATCGATCTGAGTTTGATTTGCTGAAAGTTCTGAATCAGCACCACCTCCAATTCTTGTATCTCGAGTGACTGCTTTTAATGTACAGACTGGTTCGGTATTAACAGTAAGAGTCTCTATCTCGACTACTCCATCTGAAAGATATTTTGTCCCATCGAAATCCTCGAGAGCGATACCAACTGTTGTAGTATTTGGCTCACCTATATCCTTCATACCAATACCAGAAATGTTTGAAACTACAATCCTGTCTCCAATTTTAATATCACCATTCTCATTTGAAATCCTAACAGGTATCCTTCCTGTCAAACCAATTGGATATTTGTTTGTAAATGCAGGATTTTTGTATTCAGCACTTAGAGCTAAGGCGGGTTTTGTAGAAACAACTCCAACTACTGGATTGTTGCCCGTCGAAGCTCTGCCCACCTTTGCACCACCCATGGCATAGACGATCTCACCTGAATCTAAAGAGTCACTTGAATAATAATTTTCTGCCAAGTCGGCTGTATGACCAGTGAGGAATGAGACAGCAGCCACAGCTCCAGTGGTTGTACCTGTACAGTTGCCGTCATCATCAACACAAATACTTCCAAATGGGATGAGAAGGCCAGCAGTTTCTATAGTTTGATTTGATTGACCGATAGTAGTAGTACCTGTATTTGAAACTTGGAATTTTTGGTTATCATTTACTTTAAATTTCAAGAAATTTCCAGTGAACGAACCGCCACCCTTACCCAAATTCATAGCCAAACCATCACCAGTAAAGGTTTGAACCTCTTGATAGAAGATAGCCATCTGTGGGGCACTCGTAATAGTTGCAGAATACAATCTCATTATGTCTCCTTGAGTTGAACCAAGGCTTTCCCCATAGATGGCTGCTGGAGTAGAAGTTCCTCCTGCAAGGCCTGTGGTAATACCTTGGATACCGAATGTATGTCCTGTTGTTCGAATACCAGTGTTTACTCCATAGACATTGTTGCCCGCACTAGAGATAACCTCCAAACCTCTAACAAGATTTGAAATATTGCTGTTATCTATTGTTCTAATTATTTGAGCAATGGATGTATTAGTTGCATTAGAACCAGAAGGAGAATTGTTTATGACCAAACGGTTTCCAACTTGAGCAGTATTGTTTGTTGTTGGGCTAAAGGTGAAGTTTTGATACATACCACCGATGGCATTTGTTGTACCTGTTTCGTTTGTAAACAAAGCACTCATTGTCACTCGTGCAAGAGAGCTTAGGTTGGTTGTTGTCCCAAAGCCTACAAAGCCATTTTGATTTACTCCTCCTATATATAGAGAAGGAGTAGTGCTACCTAGGTTAGAAACAGCAAGGGCCGCATCTTGTGTTCCTAATTCAAGTGAGAAGTTTGCCCAAGGTGAGCTTGTTCCAATACCTACATTTCCGTTCGTTCCTGCCAAAATTGTCTGTCCTGATGTATAGAAGTTGGTTGTTGTTGCGGCAGTACCAGTTGCGTTTAAGAAAGTGAAATTTTGGAGAGTTGATGATGCTAGTGATAAGAAACCACCAGTTAAAGTTGAGAGAC
>CAYGIH010000001.1:378824-381535 GCA_964349945.1 uncultured Candidatus Saccharibacteria bacterium
AGTTGGTTGTGGTTGAATTAAGACCAGTGAAGTTTTGGAGAGTAGTGGAACCAGTGATAAGAAGTTGTCCACCAATCTTGGCGAAAGAAACATTTGGGTCAAACCAGAATTTGGCCGTAGATGTCGAGGAGTCTCCTATGGCAACAATATCCAATAAATCAAAAGGAGCGTTTATATTTTGGTTTGCCACTGTAGATGTAGTGGTTGCCCACGTACCAGCTCCACCACCTCCACCTCCAGTCAAATCCGTGCTCCAAACAGGCACTCCACCACTAATTTTAAGCACCTTTCCCGTATTACCGGAGGCAGACAATCTAGAAAGAGTATTATTTGCTGAAGCATATAAAATATCACCCACAGAATAAGTACTATTACCTGTACCACCAAATACCTCAGATATAGTTGACGTGGCAGAAACTAAACCAGAAATCGCTTGTAGTGGACCAGTAATTGTACCGACAGTAAGAGATGCGGCTGAAAGTCCTCCGAGATTATTCACATTAAACAATGAAGTACCCAAAGCATTTTTAATATCAAAAAGATTTGCAACTTGACCAGACACAGCTCTAATCAAAACTGGTGTGGTGTTTACTGTTGTTGATTCAACTGTAAGGGATACATTTGTTGCTGGAGAAGTTGTACCAATAGCAGATTGACCAATACCATTTACTGTCCCTGCAATCTTTGCATAAGCAGTAGAGAAAATTTGTTGTCTAGGAGATAGTGTCTCGAAGGAAACATTATCTGTGGAAACTTCAACTTGAAGATAAGAATTTGCTCCTGAGAAATCATAATCAAGAACATCTGGATAACCGTTTCCAGTATCACCAATATTCACATTAAAAACACCTTGTCTAACTACTGTGCCATATGAGGTTGGAGAACCAGTAGGCCAAAGCTTCGTTCCTGAACCAACAGTAGAGTTGGACCAAAGGGAAAATTTAAAATAATAGGTAGTACCAGATGACCCACCCAAGAGATTACCTGAACTATCAGCCAATCTACCTTGATAACTCAATACTGAAGGAACACCAACAGCATAGACTGTCAAATTTGTTGATCCAAAAAATGTCATCACAAGTAATGTGATTACCATTACATTTCTCCCTATAGCAATGTAACTTTTTGGTTTCAAAATACTCTTCTTGTTTGTATATATTATATCAGTCAATTACAGAAAATTAGCCCTAAATATATAGTTATATTGTGCAAATGATTGCTTAAATATTTAAGTAAAATTTCCTATAAATTGATCTCAAAATGACGCATAAAAAATTTGATTTTTGTAATTTTATTTAAAATATTTTTTATATTACTAGGCAGAATAACACTAGGACTATGACTAAAGTTATTTCATAAACATATATAAACATTAATAATCTCTATTTTAGAAAGTGAGTGTTTAAGCCATTCAATAAATGAGTGTTTAAATACTATGTATTATGCAAGCTTGACCAAAGAAACATAGAATATTTCGTCAAATTTCCTTCATAGAATTTTGCTACCTTCTTTATCTGTTTATCAGATGGTAATTTTTTGAGTTTATAAACTTTTTGAAAACCCTTTCTTATCCCCAGGTCAGCACATGGAAGCACGTTTTTTTTGTTTAATCCAAAAATTAAGAACATCTGAGCAGTCCAATTCCCTATTCCTTTTACCTGCATTAAATGCTCAATAATTTCCTCATCTTTCATTTTATAAATATTTTTTTCATCAATAGTCTTATTAATAAATTTTTCTGCCAAGTCTTTTAGATAAGAAAGTTTTTGTGGAGATATCCCTGCGCGTTTAATTTCAATTTCTGGAATTATTAAAAATAATTTTGGAGTTGGATTTTTGTTTTTAAATAATTTTAAAAATTTTTTATAAATTGAATCTCCGGCCTTTGTGGATATTTGCTGATATATGATGGAGCTGCAAAGTGAGAGATAATAATTTTTTGACGGTGATAATTTTTTATACTTTTCAGTTTCTATATTAGGTTTTTTCATACTTTGCGGAAGCGGAGGGATTTGAACCCTCGAGAGCCTTTCGACCCTGCCACCTTTCCAAGGTGGTGCACTAGACCACTATGCGACGCTTCCTTACTTTAACGAATTATTAAATTGATTTATGTACAACCAAACTAATGATGGCAAATACAATAGACACATACAGAAGATAAGTTGCCACTATTAGCATAGCAGGCAAATTAAATATAACAGATACCAGAAGACTTCCTAAACCTACTGACTGCAGAACCATTTTAACCTTTCCAGACATTTCCGCTTGAATTGGTACACCGAGTACTTTTAAACGATAGTACGCTCCCCCAATCAAGAATAGTTCAACTATCACGATTGTGGCCGCTAAGTATATATTTATGTATTTTGACACAAGAATTAATGTCGCACTACCAATAAGAAGTTTGTCTGCAAGAGGATCAAAGGTTTTACCCCACTCAGTCACCTGATTTCTCGTACGTGCGAGTGATCCATCTATGGCATCAGAGAAAGCAGAAATGATAAATAAGGCGAAACCGTAGCTCAAGTGTTTATATAAGAGCAACCATATGACAAAAGGAATAGATATAAATCTAAACCAAGTGAAGGCGTTCGGTTTCAACCATTTGGGCACAAGCAACAGAAAGCTTTTGGATAATATTTTGTCTGTAAGTGTTTGATCGTACATATTTTATTACCAACTCCCCCCTCCACCTCCTCCTCCACCAC
>CAYGIH010000002.1:0-118850 GCA_964349945.1 uncultured Candidatus Saccharibacteria bacterium
TCCGAAGTTACGGCTGCTTTTTTGCCGAGTTCCTTGGGGACGTCTCACTCGTTCGTCTTGGTCTACTCGACCTGATCACCTGTGTCGGTTTGCGGTACGGATAATACAACAATAAGTTTAGAAAATTTTCTTGGAGGATAGCTTTGTATCATTTGCCCGGCCGAAGCCGAACATTTCCGCTACATTTGGAATGGAATTAAATCCAGTGCCGGGATTTTCCTCGGTCACTTCCTTAAGTCACGGACGTCAAATCCGATAATGCGCGATACATACTTATCCCCGTCCTTCCATCACTTGCTGTATTAGTCAGGGAATATTAACCCTGTGTCCATCGGATGCGGTTCTCACCATTTCCTTAGGCCCGACTAACCCTTGGCTGACAATCATTGCCAAGGAAACCTTGATCTTTCGACGTGCGGGTTTCTCACCCGCATTGTGGTTACTTGTGCCAACATTCTTACTTCGCAACGCTCCAGCATGGGTCACCCCTTTGCCTTCACAGCAGATGCGAATACTCTCCTACCACTCAATTCTGCCGAAGCAGAATTAAATCCTCAGTTTCGGTACTACACTTAGCCCCATGAATCTGCGGTGCGATATCTCTTACTGAGTGAGCTGTTACGCTTTCTTTAAAGGATGGCTGCTTCTAAGCCAACCTCCTCAGTGTCTGAGAAATTTCACCTCCTTAAGTGCACTTAGCATGAATTTAGGGACCTTAAATAGAGATCTAGGCTGTTTCCTTTTTGACGTACGGAGCTTAGCCCCCGCCGTCTAACTGCCGTGTTTTTAATCCTCGGTATTCGGAGTTTGATAGGTCTAGCGAGATTTCTCCCTGTCCAGACCTTCCAGTGCTCTACCCCCGAGGGGAACACACGACGCTAGCCCAAAAGCTATTTCGGAGAGAACCAGCTATTACCAGGCTCGATTAGCTTTTCACTTCTTATCACAAGTCATCCGAGGCTATTGCACGGGCCACCGGTTCGGTCCTCCATCTATCTTTCGACAAACTTCAACCTGCTCATGACAAGCTCGCTCTGGCTTCGGGTCTTATGCATACTACAAACGCGCTATTCACACTCGGTTTCCCTATGGCTCCATCCTTTATCGGGACTTAGCCGCGCAGTATACATAAACTCGTTGGCTCATTCTTCAATAGGCACGCCGTAGAGGATATAAATACCCTCATCGACTCCTTGTAAACATATGGTTTCAGATCTATTTCACCGCCCTCACCGGGCTGCTTTTCACCTTTCCCTCACGGTACTAGTTCACTATCGATCTCCAAAAGTATTTAGCCTTACCGGTTAGTTCCGGCAGATTCCCCCGAGCTATTCGTGTCTCGAGGTACTCAAGAACAGAAACAAAAGAGTCGTCAAATTTTCGGTTACGGGACTATTACCCTCTAGGGTGCTACTTTCCAAAAGCTTCACCTAACCTGACGTTTTTTAACTCTTCGCACTAATAAATTAGTGCCGTTTCTGCCTTACAACCCCCAGCATCACTCCTCACTTACGATTGCTCATAAGCAAAGAGTGAAACTAGGTTTGGGCTTCTTCCTTTTCGCTCGCCGCTACTAAGAAAATTACTATTGTTTTATTTTCCTCCAGTTACTGAAATGTTTTACTTCACTGGGTATATTCTGCATCTAATTGATGCAGTGCCTGCAAATGCAAGCGGGTTTCCCCATTCGGACATCTCCGGATCAAAGGTTGCTAGGCACCTCCCCGAAGCGTATCGCCGCCATGCTGCGTCCTTCATCACCTTTTGGAGTCAAGGCATCCACCATACGCCCTTAAATTTCCTATTAGGAAATTTAAAAACCACTTACTTTTACTTCGACCAACAAAATGTTGATACGAAGGAGTGCGAGTGTCCCGCCGTCCAGCGAGACACTCACCTGCTCTGTTCTGCTAAATGAAATCAATCCATTTAGCAATTTATTTTTTCCTGCCCACCTCCATGTGCTTAAAGACCCAAAAACACTTGCTACTCTGCAGCAACAAATGTCCCATCCATCCTCATGAATGAATGTGGTGACACACGTGGTGGAATTAAGTTGTCAAAGTACTCCCTAAAACGAAGACCTCCGCTTTTCACAAAGCGGAGGTCATTTCGAGACCAAAGCTAGCCGTTTGGCTAGCTTTTTTGCTTTGTGAAATTAAGGTTTTTTAACATTTTTAGGGTTTCTGTATATTAGCTTTTCTCTGTTTATATGTCAACTGCAACACCAAAACACCAAAAATGGGGATATTATGGGGATAAAATTGACATAAAATTCAAGAAATTGATCATTTTTGCTATAATCGACCAATGCAAAACAGAAGCATCATTATTATCATTTCTTTATTAGTCGTTATCTTGATTGGTTGGAAGCTGGCTGTTTATTTTCCTAAAGACCTAAATCCAATTCAAATTCCAGTAGTCATTGATAAATCTGCCACCAGCTCCCCCGCAACAACTACTCCAATCAATATAAAACCAATTGATGAGAAAACAGACACTATCAATAAAGCTTGGACAGTTTTTCAAAAATATTTAGAAGCTGCCAAAAAACATGATTTGAAAACAGTCACCGAACTTTCACACCAGCTTTCAGATACATGCAAGGACCCAAATCAAACAAAAGGATGCAATGCATTGATGGACAATGTGTATGCATACGGGGGTGAAATGCAGCAAAAAGATTATGTGAATATTTGGTTTGATGATAAACAAATAATTCTTTTAACCAAAGAAAATTTTGTAGCCACAACAACAGTTAGAGGGATTTATAAAGGATTCATTTATTTTACCCGTGGTACGAGCGGTAACATTAAATTTTTGAGTTTTAACCCTGAAGTTGGTGCTTATGTATTAACCAAAGATAAATCAAATGAGCAAGTTGACGCAGAAATACAAGCTATGATTAAAGACAGTGACCAAGATGGTCTCGCTGATTATTTGGAAACATGTAGAGAAAATGCTCTCTCAACATGTGTGAAGACTAATCCAGAAAAAAGAGACACAGACAGTGATGGGTGGTGGGATGGTACGGAGGCTCTTTTCTATGTGAAGCCCTAGTTTCTCTTAAACAAGAATCTCTTAAGAGTTTCAAACCAATTAGATTTAATTGGTGTTGTCGTAGACGTGGTTAGAGATAATAGAGTTATTGCCGTTTGATTTATATTCTTCGGAGCTTCAATCTCCTTCATTGTAGATAATTCGTCTTGTATCAATTTGGCTTTTTGATAAATAGTAGAAATCTCATTTTTTGGCTCTGTGGTTATATTTTTATTCTGATTTTGAGGCAGATTTGGATTACTTGTGCCAAGCGTAACCTCTCTTTCATTCATTGGTTTTAACCCTGTTATTCTAGAGGAAAATCCTATACTTGCTCCAGGTAAAATAATAGTATCTACTGGGAATTTGAAAACAAAACCACCATAAGAAAGCTCCCAACCATATAAATTAACTTCGTATTTGGAATTATTTTTTATTTTTATAAACGAATTATTTGCTTCTTCTATGGACAATTTCGGGTCAATCACCTTAATAGTTGATCTAGAAACTGATGAATCATCTGCATGATACGCATTTAAAACAACTATATAATCACCAGGAAAGTCATAGACATGTTCAACTCTTTTCCCTTCTCTCATAGCTCCATCTCCAAAAGACCAAGAATATAAAACTCTACCCTCAGCAATATTTGACTCTGCCTCAAATTCTGTTGGGGACCCAATAGTAGTGAGCCTATTTCTACCCATCGTCACCAAAAGTTTCTCTGGAGCTTTATAATTTGAAACACCAACTGATTCATAGTGACTAGAAAAAGAAGAACTACTGTTTGTATCGCTACCTGATGAAGAGACTGGCTGATCATTCGTACTCGAAGCGTTTGTTTGTGTTTGAGAATTTATTGTCCCCGGTGTAGGAGTAGCAACAACCCAAATAGTCCCACTTCTTTGGAGAGAATTCCCGTCCCCCTTTGCACCCTGAGTAGACGCGTATGAAACCGCAGGATCAGTGACATTACCACTACCATCTTTTATAGAAATAGTATTGCTTGTGTTAGTAAGAGAAAAGGAACTTTCAAAAAGCTTTCCACTAAATGATGGCCAGTCCATCGTGAACTTAGATGCATCGCTGGTAATAACCGCATAATCACCAGAGGCTAATACATTGCCTCCAGTTATAGGCCTCAAAGTATGGGCACTTGAATCAACGAATCTCCAAGATCCGTTTACACTACCGGTGACAATTGTCACGGATTCTGATCCCGCATTATAAATCTCCACCCAGTCATCATCAGCCCCTGGAGAATCATACATAATCTCATTAATAACTATTTGAGCGAAACAAAACGATGGAAACAAAAAGGAGAAAAAGAAAAAATATAAAAAATAACCCTTAGAAATTTGTCCTCGCATAAAGAATTACTCCAAGACTAAGAATGATAAGGAACAAAAATCCAAAGAAAAACTTGAAGAAATCCTTATCAAAATAACTCATTGTTTAAGTATATCCTTATAAAAATAATTCGCTTAGACTTATCCCCAATACAACAAAAAACCACCCGAAGGTGGTTTTTTGTTACTTTCCTCACCTAGCCGAAGCCGGGATTGGAAATGATTGGAGAAACTAAACTCGGATTAAGGCAAGCTTACGCTTGAGCTTCTCCAGTTTGTTTGACCACTCATGAATGTTGAGCTGTTTAGAGTACCTGCAGTAGCATTTACCCAGTTGATCTGTTCAAGACCGATTGAGTAGTTTCCTGCGGTTACACCAACTCCTGTTGCAAGATTACCTTCCATGGTAAACGATACAGGAAGTGTGATGCTTTGACCCTTAGCCAAGGTAACGCTGTTTGAACCAGTAGCTACTACATTTCCTGATGAAGGGAATGCGAAGTCTGTTGATGAAGCAGCAACTGGTGTTACTGCAGCACCATTCAAGTAAACGATAAATGACTTAGTGCCACCTACAGTTACGTTACCAACCATTGGAGTACCTGAAGCGGTAGTACCAAGTAAGATTGGAGCACCAACTGCCTCAATCTTCAAGTTGAAGGTTGCTGTAGCTGTTGATGTTGCGTAGTTGTTCTGTACTGGTCGTGCACCCTTAACAATTGTTGGAGTACCAACAAGTGAGAAGACAGGACCTTGATTTGTAACCAAGATGTTGTTTCCTGTTGCTGAACCAGTTAGGTTAGAACCAGATACAGTGTCTCCATTTGAATTCTCTGCACTAATACCGCTGGTTGCAACTGATGCTGTGATAGTTGCTTGAGCGGATGTTGCACCTGTGATATCAGCCTTGATCGTAAAGGTCTTGGTTGTATCCTTTGGAATAGTGTAGTTAATGTCTGCGAATGTTGCAGCAGCAGCACTTAGAGAAGCTGTGCCTACAAGAGTATCACCTACGTATAGGTAAGTGCTTGAAGCTTCAGCTCCTGTTCCAACTGCAGCGATAGTAGCAACAAGGTCAGTAACAAGAACTGCATCCTTTTCTGCTCTCAAATCGAATGTCAAGAGAGAAACCTTATCTGCTTGGTCATTAAGTGAACCAGTAGATGCGATTACTTCTTGTTTCAATGGAGTATTTCCATTTGTTGACAAGGTAAGGTTTGCGCTATCGACTAGAGATGCACCGGTTGTGATGGCCTTTGAAAGAGTTCCTGTTCCTTCATATTGGTCAATACCTGCTCCATCAACACCACGGACTGCATTGTCCATCAAACTGAATGTCCAAGCAACGTTTTTAACATCTGCATCATTGCCAAAGCTCATAACATCAGCCTTAACAGTGAAAGTCTTTGTAGCATCCTTTGCTACAATTGAGCTAAATCCTGTCAATGTGATTGTGTATCGAGGTGTACCTTCTGTACCTTTGACAACAGTGTTTGAATTAAGTTCAGATGATGCAACAGTCTTTCCTGATTCATCTACTAGGTAGATCTTTGAGAAAGCTCTGGTGTATACCTTGTTGTTTGTTCCCAAATCAACCTTTAATCTCTGGATAGCAACGTCAGAGTTTGTAGCCTTCACTTTGAAAGCTAAAACAGGGACCATTGAATCACCTGAGTAAACAGTTGAGTTTGAAACAGTGGCAACGCTCTTGCTGATTGTACCTTCAGCACCTGGAGTTGAAATTCCGGTTACTGCAGGGACAGTTGTTGTAGTAGTGGTTGTAGTTGTTACTGAACCAGCTGCTGCAGCACGAGACTTAGGTCCAAAGTAACCAGCTGCAGGAGTAATTCCCTTAGCTACTTGCCACTTTGCGACTGCTGCCTTTGTCAATGCTCCGAAGTATCCCTTAGCAACACCTGCTGGCATTGTTAGGTAACCACCTGCGACGAGCATGTCTTGTAATGCAGTAACTTCAGCTCCCTTGCTACCGACTGTAAGGTCAGTAGTGAAAGATGAAGAAACTGTTGCGCCTCCTGACATAGCTGAAAGCTGTGCCATTAGGGCGTTGATTTGTGCTTGTAGTTCAGCAACGGTTGCAGCTGATGCAGGTGATGCAAAGCTGAGAACCATTACAGAAACCGCAGCAATTCTTGCGATTCTATTTGTCATTTTTAAATTTAAATACTAATGCGCATATGTTTCCCCAGTGATTCTAAAGTGTCGGGTACGCACTGCGTGGATTAATTTGCCGACAACGGATAAGCCTTCGCCGGCAAGCTGATAATTAATTTATTGCACCAATCTATTATAGAATGGGACAAAACAAACACCTAATGTTCTGTGGATAACTCCCTTAGAATATAGCATTTATTCGACTTTAGCAAGCGAATATCTGCTCCAACGCTTCTCTCCTTCCTTATGAAGAATCCCAGAATGGACCATAGCCATTAATTCTCTTTGAATAGTCTTTTCACTGCAACCATCAATAAGTGGCGAAACGTCCTTTATCATAATCTCCTTCTTACGCTTTAGAAGGTTAACTATAACACTTTGACGACCATTCTTCTTCACAGCCACTGCACCAAATTCCTTTAAGGGTTTTTGCTCTAAAACCTCATTATGTCCTTTATTTCCCTTGATTTGTTCCACACTTGGCAATAATCCAATGTCCTCTTTCTTCTCAAGACTCGAAGCATAAAAAGTGCTTGAGGCAGGTTTGTCCTTAATGTTGTCTAACCTCAAATTAGTGCGAGAAAACCCTGTTTGAGAACCAAAATAGTCTTTGGATAAAAGAAGATTTTGCGGATCTTCTAACATATCAACAGGAACAGAAATAACATCAATACACTTCTTAAACTCACCCACTAGAATCTCATAATTCAAATCAGAAACTAACCCAGCATGACTTGCCACCACAAAAAGACCTTCAATTTCTAATAGGTTTTGTCTTAAATCAACTACATTTTTATCACTTTGAGAATAGTTATTGTCTTTTATTAAAATTGAATTAGAAATCAAATTAGAAGCAAGATTTCTAAGCTTCCATTTCAAAGGCTCTTTCTCATCAAAAAATCCAGTGACTAAGTAAATTGCCGAAGCTATTTTTTGTGTCTTTTTGGTGATTTCTGGCTTCATATATGTCTTTTATAAACTGTCCTTTAATACTACCATATTTTGTCCTTTATTGCAAGTGTCTAAAGTATAGGACATTAAGGACATAAAATGCAATACCAAAATCCACAGTTTGTGTTGTGATATGATTATTATTAAGTGTTATACACATATGGCTAAAAAACGTAAATCAGATAAGGGTGATTCTGAAGGATCATTGTTAAATCATATTTCTAAAGAAACATTTAATGCTGTACTTGGGGTACTTTCTATTGTTATTACCATATTCCTTTTTATGGCCGCTTTTGATAAAGGTGGGCCAGTGGGCAATTTCACATATATTGGCTTAACCTTTCTCTTTGGTATAGGTTATTACCTTGTCCCCATTGCATTTCTTATGTTGGGTATTTCTTTTTTCCAAGCACGAGAAAAAAATTTCGCTCTTCCCCAAACATTGGGCACAATTCTGTTTTTTATTGCCTCACTTGGCTTAACTGACTTACTCTTTGTTAGAGGTGGACTCATAGGAGGGTTTATATCGAGACCGTTGCATTCGCTTTTTGATGTTTATCTCTCCGCTATTATTTTAGTAGCACTTATAGTCATTTCTATCCTTATCACCTTTGACACATCTATTAAAATTAATTTCCTTGCGCTCTTCTATAAAATTTTTAAGAAGAAAGATCCCCAAATAGAAATGGCACAAGCTGAGAATGCTAAGGTTGACAAGGCTGTTGAAGAGATGAAAAAAGAAGAGAAAGAACAAAAACCAAAAGAAGCTCAAGGAGCCTTGAAAAAATTATTAAACCAAGATGACAGCGAAGGCTTTGCCCCCACAGTAACCAAACGTCTTGGACGAGCTTGGACTCCTCCCCCACTTTCACTTCTTGATAGAGACAGAGGTAAACCAGGAGTTGGAGATATAAAAGCAAATGCAAACCAAATAAAAAGAACTCTTCAAAACTTTGGCATCATCGTTGAGATGGACGAAATTTCTATTGGACCATCTGTTACCCGCTATGCTCTTAAACCTGCCGAAGGTGTAAAACTTTCTAAAATTCTCGGACTCCAAAACAATCTTGAGCTCGCTCTCGCTGCCCACCCTGTTCGTATTGAAGCCCCAATCCCAGGAAAATCTCTTGTGGGTATAGAAGTGCCTAATACATCTAAAGCGACTATTGGCCTGGGTTCCCTACTCTCTGAACCAGGATATGCGGAATCAGATAAACCACTCTTAGTTGCTCTTGGTCGTGATGTCTCTGGAGAAACACATTTCGCTAACATGGGCAAAATGCCTCATTGCCTAGTTGCTGGTGCTACTGGTTCAGGTAAATCTGTAACCATCCATGCGATAGTTAATTCACTCCTCTTCCGTAACCCTCCAGAGAATCTAAAATTCATAATGATTGATCCAAAGCGTGTTGAACTCACCCTCTATAACAAAATCCCCCATCTCCTCACTCCAGTTATCACTGATGCTAAAAAAGCTATTCTAGCTCTTAAATGGTCAGCCAAGGAAATGGAACGTAGATACGACATCCTTGAAAGAAATTCTGTAAGGGATATTGATTCGTATCACAAAGCCATACTTGCTGGTACTACCAAGAAGATGAAAGATGAAGAAGATGGACCAGACCCTATGCCGTTTATAGTTATTATCATTGATGAGTTGGCTGACCTTATGTCCGCATATCCAAGAGAACTTGAGTCAGCAATTGTTCGATTGGCTCAGATGTCTCGCGCCGTGGGTATTCACCTTATACTCTCTACCCAACGTCCATCTGTAAATGTCATCACTGGCCTTATCAAAGCCAACATACCTGCACGTATAGCTCTCCAAGTTTCCTCTCAAATTGACTCGCGTACGATTATAGACATGGCAGGAGCCGAAAAACTACTTGGTGCTGGAGATATGCTCTACGCTGGTGGAGAAATGAGTAAACCAGAACGCATCCAATCTGCATTTATTTCTGAATCAGAGGTAAAAAAGGTTGTTAAATACCTTGTAGATACTTATATAGATGATTTGGGCACTCAAATAGATTTTACTAATGATAAAGCAGACACTTCTATTTTCTCTGCATCTCTCGATGATGATAACCTTGGTGATGATGACGATGAATTATATGAAGAAGCCAGAGAAATAGTGGTCAGTGCGGGTAAGGCGTCCACTTCATATCTCCAACGAAAACTTCGAATTGGTTATGCTCGCGCAGCTCGACTCATCGATATACTTGAAGAACGAGGGGTGGTTGGACCAGGTTCAGGAGCTAAACCTCGAGATGTTATTGGCACCACAAACAATTCTGCAGAGTTCGCTGAAGAAGAGATCTTATGAGAAAAATAGAGGCGAATCCAAGATTAGTAGCACTTTATTTGGGGCTTTTGATTGTTATCCTTTATATTTTCTTTCAAGCGAGATTTATTGTTTTTGGTCCACAAATATCTATTTATACTCCTAGAAACAATGAGACCGTCGCATCATCTACAATTTTCGTCACTGGACGTGCTGAAAATATCGCTTACATAACTTTGGATGATCGACCTATATTTGTTGACGAGAAAGGTAACTTTAGTGAGAAGATTGTTGCCCAAGATGGTACAAATTTCATTAAAATGTGGGCCAAAGATCGCTTCAATAGATCTACAGAAAAAACTTTAAGAATCGTCTATAATAGATAAATGAAACCTAAAAAAACACCAAAAGCCCCAAAAGAAATGGGCCATAGAGACGAGTCAAGAAATATTGACTCAACACTCGATGCAATAAAGATGAAGTTCGGTGAAGATTCAATTATGATGCTTGGGGCTAAACCAAGAGTTGGCGTTGATGCCATCTCTACAGGCTCTATTGGACTTGATGCTGCGCTCGGTGTAGGAGGCCTTCCTCGCGGCAGAATAGTTGAAATCTTTGGACCAGAATCTTCAGGCAAGACTACCCTCTCTCTCCACGTGATAGCCGAAGCTCAAAAGCTTGGAGGTATCTGTGCTTTTATCGACGCAGAACACGCTATGGACCCAGAATATTCAAAGAAACTTGGTGTGAAAATAAACGAACTCCTCATCTCTCAACCAGACACAGGCGAACAGGCCTTAGAAATTGTTGAATCACTTGTTCGTTCAGGCAAGATGGATGTCATAGTCATAGACTCTGTGGCCGCATTGACTCCAAAGGATGAAATCGAAGGAGATATGGGCGCGCACCACGTCGGTAAACAAGCTCGTCTTATGAGCCAAGCTCTCAGGAAGCTTACAGCCATAGTGGCAAAATCAAAGACGATAGTTATTTTTATCAACCAAATCAGAATGCAAATCGGAGTGATGTTTGGTAATCCAGAGACTACTCCAGGGGGTAAGGCTCTTAAGTTTTATACATCTGTAAGAATTGATATAAGGAGAATTGCTCAAATAAAAAAAGGTGAGGAAATAATGGGAGGAAGAATTCGAGTAAAGGTGGTGAAGAATAAAGTCGCCGCTCCGTTCAAACAAACAGAATTTGATTTAATGTACAACGAAGGTATCAGCCGTGAGGGTGAAATCATCGCTCTGGGAGAAAAGATGGGATTCATAAAGAAAACCGGCAATTCATACTCCTACTCCCCCGAAGGCGGTGAAGAGGAGAAACTTGGACGAGGATATGATGCTACTCGACAATTCCTAAAAGAAAATAAAAAAGTCACTGACCAAATCCTTAAAGAAATTAGAAAGAAACTAAGTGAAGAATAAAAGCATAAAGAGTTTTTAAAACCCTTTCGCAGACTGACGAGTCGAGAACGACCAAAATTTTCAGCAGAAAATTATTGGGTGGTTTTTAAGGCTCTTTTGCTTTTATTAAAAACCTTTGCTATTCCGAATTAATTATGTAAAATGTGAGTCTTATGCTTGAATACAACGAAATTACCGAACATAAATATGTGGTCTTCGAAGGAGAACCTTATGAAGTCCTAGACTCACACGTCTTCCGCAAACAACAGCGAAAGCCAGTTAATGCGACCAAAATGCGCAGTCTTCTCACTGGACGCATTGTTGAACATTCATTCCACGTCTCAGACAAAGTCCATGAGGCAGATATTTCTAAGCGTGAAGTTAAATATCTTTATATGAACAAAGGTGAGTATTGGTTCTGTGAAGTTAAAGATCCTTCAAAGAGATTCGAACTCCCTGCTGTGATGGTTGGTGACGCTGGTAAATTCCTCAAAGCTAACATCATTGTAGATGCGATGATATTCGATGATGGTAAGAGTGAAGAAGGAAAAATTATCGGACTCAAGCTCCCTATCAAGATGGACCTTAAAGTTATCGAAGCTCATCCAGCAGTCAAAGGTAACACCGCCCAAGGTGGTTCAAAGATGGTGAAGGTAGAGACTGGTGCCGAAATACAAACTCCTATGTTTATCAAAGAAGGCGACATCATCCGCATCAATACAGAAACAGGAGAATATACCGACCGAATCAACGGGAATAGTTTCTAATCAATCAAAAAACTCCCCGAAGGGAGTTTTTTTGTTATCTGGTTATATAGGGCAGAAATCCCATGAATCTCGCACGTTTGATGGCCATGGAGACTGCTCTCTGGCTCTTGGCACTCACACCTGAACGTCTCTTTGCTTGAATTCGAGCATGAGGGGTCAAGAATTTCTTGAGTGTATCTACGTCTTTGTAGTCTACATACTCGATGTGGTGTTCTTTGAAGTAATCTTGCTTTTTCATTTTGTTATTAATTTATTTTGGATTAGAAAGGAATATCTTCTGGGTTAATATCTTCTTCTGGGTATTCAATGGTGTCTATTGGAGGCGGAGTTTGTTCGTTCCCTTTTGGAGCAACCGCTGGGGCACTTGTTGGTGCACCTCCAGCTCTTGGACCAAACTGCACCCTATCAGCAACAATTTCTGTTCGATAGTTTTTCTTGCCATCTGGACTATCCCAGCTTCGAGTTTGCATTCTTCCTTCAACCATTGCGCTGGCTCCCTTTCTTAGAAATTGAGCCGCTGTTTCTGCTTGTCTTCCGAATACGACAACGTTGTGATAATCAACTGATTCTTGCTTGGCACCATTTTTATCCTTCCAAACTCTGTTTGTAGCTAAAGACATAGAGCAAACTTGAATACCCGAGGGTAGAGATTTTAACTCTGGATCTCTGGTTAGATTTCCTATAATGATTGCTTTGTTGTAATACATTTTGGTGTGGTTAATCTAATACGATTATACTACCACATCCTCTACTACTACTTCTTCGGCTGGTTTCTCTATAGCCTCAAGAGCTTCTTCTTGAACTTCAACAATTGGATTCTCTAAAGCCTGTTCTTTTTCTGCACGAGCCTTGCGGGCTTCTGCAAATGTGAATGTTGTCTCTCGAGGAACTTTTATAAGAAGACATCGAAGGATTTCTTCTACTTTTTCTACTGTCTTTTTTATTTGTTCAACTTCACTTGAAGCGATTTCAAATTTCATCCAACCAACATAAGCGTCGTTAACCACATATTTCCTTGCACCAATAGTCTTGGACATCGCATAAGCGAGATCTTCCAAATATGGATCTTCGGAGTCTAATGGCTTGCCGCCTGCCTTTTCAATAATAGAAACAAGATTTGAGACCACTTTAGGGATATTGTCTTCGGTGACACTTGGTAGAACTAGATAACCTAATTCATATACTTGTGTAACAAAAACATCCTCGTGGTCTACTGTAGTGGACATCAGTTTGTTTATTAACTTATAAACCTCAGCCCCGAAGCTAAACAACGGGGTACAGTAGAGGTTTGGCTACTTTAGCACGATTTTATAGGCCCTACAAGCATTTTCTACTAGAGCTTTTTGGACTGTTTCAAGGTCTTCTCCCCGAATTTCGGCTATCTTTTTAACCACTTCTACGACAAAACTTGGTTCATTTCTCTTACCTCTATATGGGACTGGAGCCACCCACGGCGCATCTGTCTCAGACATAATCATGTTTAGTGGCGTATTTTTAATCACTTCATCATAATCATGAGTAAAGGTTATAACCCCAGTGAAGGAGGTGGTAAAACCAATAGCCCAATATCTTTTGGCCTGTTCAAGTGACCCTGTAAAGAAATGAGAATTACCTCGAAGTCTTTCTCCATACTCCTTCTTTAGTGGTTCTAGTATTTCTAGAACTTCATCATAAGCATCTCTAGAGTGAATCATGATTGGCTTATCATACTCAAGTGCAAATTCAATGTGTTTTAAAAATTCACTTTTCTGTCTCTCAAAATCTATCTCTTTTTTATTATGAAAAAAATCCAGACCACACTCCCCTACAGCCACAATCTTTGGGTGTTTAACCAAATCAACGAATAACTTTTTATCAAAGATTCTTGTTGGATCATCAACCGGATGTACACCTATACAGGCATAAACATTTTCATATTTTTCTGCAATCTCCACTGCCCACTTAGAAGATTCTAAATCTGTACCCACTACTATCGTGCCTGTCTCACTTAAAGCCAATCTCTCCATCACAGCCTCACGATTTAAATCGTAGTCGTGAAAATTTAAATGAGAATGAATATCAAAATACTTAAGCATCTTTGCGTAGAAATAGGGGTTCAGATGGTTTTTTATTTTCTTTTATTAGTTTTAATATTTTTTCTGAAGTCTCAGGCATAAACGGAGTAAGCGCCTCAGCCACACCCCCAAGACCACTAACAAGTTCAGCAATAATTTCTTTGGCCTTATCGTTATCTGTCTTAACTAGTTTAAATGGTTCGGTTTCTTGAATTTTCTTATCCAACTCACCAATTTTTTCCCATATAATATTCATAGCCTTGGCTAGCTCAAATTTTTCTAACTCTTCATTGGTGTTAAACACCGAGTGTTTAACACTTTTTGTATCTAAGTACCTCTCAGACATAGTAAGAATACGAGATGTGAGATTCCCTATCCCGTTCGCAAGCCCAGAATTATAAGCTTCATTAAATCTTTCCCAAGTAAAATCTGAATCCTCAAAAGTTGAAAGTTCTCTACAAACAAAATACCTGAGTGCGTCTTTACCATATCTCTCTACTACTTCGTCTGGACTTATAACATTACCCAAAGATTTAGACATTTTTTGGCCATTGGCTCCTTGAATAAAGCCGTTTATTACTATTTGGTGAGAATAAGGTAGACCAGCAGATTGAAGCATGGCTTGCCACATTGCACTCTGCTGACGGAGATTATCCTTGCCCGCATATTGAGTTGGGTTACCATCTCTCCAAAATTTATTAAACGTTTCTTCATCCTCAGGCCAACCTAGTGTTGAAATATAATTTTCCAGCGCATCAAACCAAACATACATCACATGTTCTGAATCTCCAGGCACTGGTACCCCCCAACTCATCTTGGACTTCAAACGCGAGATAGAGAAATCTTCGAGCCCCCTTTCTACAAACGATTTTATCTCATTGAATCTAAAATCAGGCACAACGAAGTTTGAATTATTTTTATACAAATCAAGAAGAGGTTTTTGGTATTTAGAAAATCTAAAGAAATAATTTTCTTCTTCCCTTACCTCGAGTTCAAGATGAGGATGAACGATACAGTGGCCATTGTCTATTTCAGAGTCCGTCTTCTCAAGTTCACATCCCACACAGTATTTAATCGTATAATTTTTCTTATAGATATCTCCGTTCGCCTCACACTTCTTCCAAAATTCTTGTGCGGACCTTATATGGTGTTCATCGGTTGTACGAATGAAATGCACATCTGGACTAATGCCGAGTAGTGGGATAAGACTCTTAAAACTTTCTACAGAATTATCGACATATTTCTGAGTTTCAACACCAGCTTCTTTGGCCTTCTCATAGATCTTTTGTCCATGTTCGTCTGTGCCAGTATTAAAAAATACTTCAAAACCTTGAGATTTTTTCCACCTTGCTATTACATCAGCACGGATTATTTCCATGGCAAACCCAATATGTGGCTCTGCATTCACATACGGGAGAGTTGTTGTAATATAAAAACTTTTTTGTTCCCTCATTTAATTTATATTCTCTAGTGCTTCATTAAGTACCTTTTTGTCTGCCTCAAGATCTGCAAAATATTCCATAATAATAGTGGCCACAGGGACTGAGATAACAATCCCTAGAAATCCTCCAAGTGCTCCTCCCACCAATAGAGCAATAATAGAAACCATCGGAGGCACTCCCACCACCTTCTTTACCACCAAAGGATAAATAAGATGATTTTCAAATTGTTGGACAATTAAGAATAAACCAACCACTACTAAGGATTGAGTCATCCCACCTGAAAAAGCGATGAGGACCGCGGGAATGGCTGCAATAACTGGTCCAAATAAAGGTATTATTTCAAGTATGCCGGCTACAGCTGCTAGCAACAACGCATGCTCTACTCCAATAAGTAATAACCCTAAATATACTAAAACCATCACTATAACAGCCAAGATTACTTGTCCCTGCATCCATAGCCCAATCTTGTTTTGTGATCTCTTCCACAAACTCAAAATGTACTTTTCTTGCTTCCATGGTGTTACAACTTTTAGGAACTTCCCCACTCCATCTTCTTGAACAGCAAGGTAAAAGGAAAGAATAACAATAATAATAAAACTAAAGAATCCTCCAAAAATAAACGAGACGCTTGAAAACACTCCTTTAGAAAATGACTCTACAAAAGAATTCACATGTTCAACCAAATCAGTCATTGAAACAGCGTTCGTTACATTATTAAAAATACTAGATGAACCAAACGCATTCAAAAACATCGGATCACTTGCCATGGCGCTAGAATATTCTGGGAATGATCTTATGAACCCAGAGAATTCTCCAAGAAGCGGAAGGATTAGAAAATAAAATATTCCAGCGAAAATAATAGCTACTGATATGTATAAAACCAAAATGGTTGGCACACGAGGAATCCTTTTTCTCTTGGCCCATGTTGCCACAGGTTCAACCGCAGAAGCAATGACTATAGAGGTTAAAAATATCAAAAGTAAGTCCTTAATTAGAAACAAACCAGCAAAAGCGATGAGGACTAAAATCCCCCTTACCCAGCTTCCTGTGGTTATGGACAATTCTGTTTCTTGTTTGTTTGATCGATCTGTCATACGACTATCATAGCACCTCAGAAGCTTCCTTGAAAACTGAGTCTAAATTTAGATTTTAAGGATTTTTTGAAGTGATTTTTTGTCTAAACCCTTGCCCACCACAGCTAAATTCAAGGTTTCATTCTTAAATAATTCCTTAGCTACTCTCTGGATATCCTTAGTCGTCACCTTTCTTATTTCTTCTTCCATTTCATTTAGAGTTTTTATTTTACCTGCTGTGGCCTCTTCTGTGGCATAAAACGTAGCTAAAGAATCTGTGGTTTCTAAACCCATATAAAGGTGACCAACCATATAATCTTTGGTTTTTTGAAGTTCTTTTTCTGAAATTGGTTCAGTGATTAGGGTTTTTAGTTCATTTAAGATCGCTTTTATAACTTCGTTTACCCTACTTTTCTCTATACCAGTCACCACTCCCGCCATCCCATGATCGGTAAATGGATCATTAAAACTGATGACATAGTAGCAAGCCCCCATCTCTGTTCTAATTTTTCTATATAACCTTGAAGAGAAGCCTCCACCAAGTATTTGAGCAAGTACTGATAAAGCTGGCGTCCTTTTGTCATTGATTTTATAGCTTCTAAAGGCAATGGCCATATGAATTTGATCAGTCTCTTTTTCTTTAATAATAACAGCTGGGGTCTTTTGCGCTTCTTTTAATTTACCTTTCTTGGCTTTTTTAGCTGTAGAAATTTTAGAAAAATACTTCTCTACTGATTTCTCTACATTTTTTGGATTCACATCTCCAGAAACAACCACAATTGTCCCTTCGGCTACATAATGCTTCTTTCTATAATTTATGAAATCTTCTCTGGTGAATTTTTTTATATTTTCCTTTGGTCCTATGACTGGTCTGCCTTCTGGTGTGTCACCATACATGAGTTTATACAAAGCCCACCAAACTTGTCTGTCTGGTTTATCTTCATTCATACTAATTTCCTGTAATATTACTCCCCGCTCCTTTTCTATATCCTCCTTTTTAAAGAGAGGGTCGAGATACATATCAGAAATAATATCTAGGAGTTTAACAAAATGTCTTTTTTCTGCTTTGGCATAATAGCCGGTAAATTCGTTAGAGGTAAAAGCGTTGTTGTATGCTCCAATATTATCGAATTCCAAAGAAATATCTAAAATCGTTGGTCTTTTGGTAGTACCCTTAAAACACATATGTTCAAGGAAATGTGAAAGACCGTTTTGCTCTTTGGTCTCATAATTTGAACCCGCCTCGACCATAACCATCACCGTTACCGAAGGGTTGCCCTTGGTTGGTATCGTTATAACCCTTAAACCATTTTTTAATTTTGTCTTTGTATATTGCATGCGGAGAAGTGTAGCAAGAAAATATACAAAAGAAAAAGGTCACGGCTTGCGTGACCTCATGGCATCAACCCTGCCTCGCAAAATGCTAATCATGCGAGCATTGCTGTTAAACACCCGCCACTGCTCATCGCTCATCTTGTCCATTCCCCCAACAAGGTTAACTAGAGCAATATTTCGCATTTGGGCACTTTCCAGATCATGAAGATTGAGTTTCATCTCCTCCTCTATCTGATCACATCCTCTTGGAATCCGCATCACCTACCTCCAAATGAGAGTTCTATAAACAACAATACATTAATTCCAGTTTTTGTCAAATACTAGTCTTCAAATCTTTAATAGCCACCCGTTTTTGCTCTCCAGTATCTCTATCTCTTAGGGTCACTGTATCGAGTAATTCCTTGTTTTCTCCCAAGGTATCAAAGTCTATGGTGATACAGAACGGCGTACCTATCTCGTCTTGTCTCCTATATCTCTTCCCTATGTTGCCATTATCATCAAAAACTACATTAGGAATTTCCTTTTTTAACATCACATAAACTTCTTTAGCCTTAGCCACGAGTTCTGGTTTGTTTTTTAGAAGTGGGAAAACGGCTGCACGAATCGGAGCAATCTCCTTTGGAAATTTGAAATAATTTCTTGTTTCTCCTCCGAGTTCATCTTCTGTATAAGCGGATATAAGAACCGCGAGCATTGTTCGATCAACTCCAAGAGAAGGTTCTATCACATGAGGAATAAATCTCTCTCCACTTTCTTCATCAAAATATGTTAAATCGACTCCGCTCGTGGTGGTGTGTGCCTGGAGATCAAAATCTGTTCTATAAGCTAAACCCCAAAGCTCCCTCCTTCCAAATGGATAATCAAACTCAAAGTCTATAGTGCGCTTAGAATAATGTGCGGGCTCCTTTACCTCAAGCTCATGGACCTTATTTAAACCAAGTGCCTTGGCGAAATTTTGCATTATCTCTCTCCAATTTTCAAAATGCTTTTCCCAGTCTTCTTTCTTAGTAAAATACTCAACTTCCATTTGTTCAAACTCTCGTTTCCTAAAAAGCCATTCTCTAGGAGCGATTTCATTCCTGAAAGCCTTGCCTATTTGAGCCAAACCAAATGGAAGCTTTGGATGGAATGAATCAATGATATTTTTAAAATTCACAAACATACCTTGGGCGGTTTCAGGCCTCAAGAAACTTTCTATAGCATTCTCCCCTGCACCAACACTTGTCTTGAACATCACATTGAATTGTTCACCATTCTCAAGAGGATCAGCAAAACCAGCGACGTGTCCACTAGCCTCCCAAACTTTTGGATTCATAATGATGGCACAATCAACCCCGAGCATATCTTCCCTCTCATCTACGAACATTTTCCACCAAAGTTTGATTATATTTTCTTTGAGCTTTAAACCAAGAGGACCAAAGTCAAAACTACCCGCAAGTCCTCCATAAATAAGAGACCCAGGGTAAACAAAACCTCTGCTCTTGGCTACTGCGATTATTTTCTCTAAAACGTCTGGATTTTTTTCTGTCATGTATCGTATCTTATATATTTAAAGGTTATTTCACAACCATATCATTACCTTGGACATATTTTGGATCAGTATCAAAGCGGGTGGTCACTTGAGGGACATTAACCCTGATTGTCTCCTTAGTAAACGTGTCCGTCCCACTAAAACCGATATTTTGGGCTAGGAGTGGAGCTGTGTTTACTTGGCCAATAGAAGGGGTAAGGCTAACTTTAAAGAATACTTGCTTACCTGTGGCAGAGAACCCCGCCCCAGAAACCAAAGTCCCTACATTCCATTTGAAAGAATTGGTTGTCTCATCAAACATAATATCTTCACTGCTTGGACTAGTTTCTCCTACCCATGTCACATTTGTCCCCAACGTCCCAAAAACAGCAGAGTCAACAATGTCGTTTTGAGTATTCCCTAAAGTAAGAGAAATGGTATAGGTAGTTGGTTTGTCTGCCTTTGGGGGTGTCGAGCCGGAGTTAGTAAACGGTCCACGAGAATAAAGTGATTTTGCTGTGAGGCTTACTTCTGAAGCAATCTTCACTGACCCAGAGTCATTAGCTGACGTATTAATGGTGGTGTCACCATTTTGAGGCACAGCAGTAAAGTTAGAATTCAAAGATATCTCTGAATTCTTATTGCCAGAAGGAAGAGTGCTCAGAGAAGCAAATCTAAACGAAACCTGTCCTGTTGTCCCTGGCGAAATTGCTGACAAATCATTTGTTTTTGACTTATCCCAAGTGATAGTGTTTTGAGAAGAATTATAAAATCCTCCATTTTGAGCAACTACTGAATATTTATCTAATGCTACACCATTCAATTTTATTTGAATCTTCCCATTCACCACACTCTGAGGCAAATTATTAACATAATCAATTCTACCTTCAACAATTTTTCCTATAGGAGCAACAATACTCGAGGACTCATCATTGTTTAAAAACAATTTTAGACCCAAAGAAGAATGGTTGATGCTTATAGTATTACTTTGGAGAGCAAGGGTGGCATCAAATTTTTGGTTGTTGTTTGGGCTAGCTACTCCTGCATAAAATCTAAATGTTCTTTCTTCTTTGTCCTCACCAGTAAGAACACCATTTATTTTCACTGTTTTTTTATCCCCTGGAGCCATGTCACCTAGAACCCAAATATTTTCAGAGAGAATCGTTCTTGGATTTGAATCAATCATACTATAACCATAAGGATATTCACCTTTTAGTAGAACGTTTTTTAGTATTTCACTAGAATTAGAAACAATGGTCACAGTAGTAGTAAAATTATCACCCGAAACAACACTTGTTGGTTCTTCTACCGTCATGGTCACAGGCGATGTGCCGATAGAAACATCATAAAGTTTTTCTTTAGTGAAAGTGGCATTCGAACCTTTTACTCCATAATCAATAGAAACTTTTATTTCTTTTGTATCAGCCTTTTGACCAAAAATGATTGCTTTAAGTACATGGTTATACTCTCCTCCAGAAACAATCGTGCCTACAGGAATTTTTGAACGAACCAGAGGTGCATTCGAATCATCAGGAGAACGAGTACTCGAAGGATATTCTATGAGTAAGTTGGTATTAGTGAGATCAGCATTGTTGTTATTCTTTATATTCACATTCATGTTTAAAACTTCTCCAGCCGAAATTGATGCTGGACCAAGGATAGTGATATCCACATTTTTTGAAGATATAAAATTAGATCCTCCAAGGAAAACATAGGCAGTAAACCCGAGCGTAAGGACAAAAAATACAACCGCCATAATAAATAACTTTTTCATAATTGGATGGGTTGGAGGTTTCCTGTTGTCACCTCTAATAATGTCGTCTATGCTTTTGGTTTTCCAATCTGCTTCGAGTGTAGGTAAATCAAGTGGCTCAACAGTCGAGCGATTCATATTTGGGTTTTGATACTTCGTCCTAGAATAAAGAGCTTGGTCAAGTTCGCTCAACTTGCTCGCTGGCCTTTCTTTATCACTTTGAGGTTCATGCAACATAAATAAAGTATAACATTTCTATGAAAGCTGGCTGGCTTCGAGGCCGTGGTTTATGGCTTTGATCAGGTCTTTGGTTTCTAGATTCAAATCTGTTTTATTCAAATATCCGAGGTGAAAGAGAATGGTGGCCACAAATTTAGTTTCAAATTCTTTTATATCCTCTACCCCATCCTTCACCGCTTCTTTCACTAACTTTTCCAACGCATCAAATAATTCTCCATGCGGAGTTTCTCCTTGAACCATTCTTTCTAAAAGGGCGAGTGCTTGCGAGATGGCTTTCAAAAGTTTCCTATTATCACTTAATTTTATAGAAATATTTTCATCCACTGATGAACTCGTGATTCTCCAAAATTCCTTACCCTTCACAAACGAAACAGTAGAAAGAGAGATGGGTTCGAGCGAACCACGGAGTTTGGAATGTTCCTTGCGCACGCCCTGAGCACTGGCTCTTATTAACCCAAGTTCTTTGGTCAAAAGTGAATACAACCTATCTGCCTCTCTATAAGGCTGTGAGGAAAGCACAAGAGCAGGGGTCGTATGAATGGTATAAGACATTAGAATTCAATATTTGTAGCCGAAGTAATCTCTTTCCTAAACTTCTCAAATAAATCTTTTTCTTCTGATTTAACTTCATAAGGCATCACATCACTAGGTTTCAAATTCTTTTCTTTCCTTAAATCTTGGATAACTCGAATGACATCTCGCATCCTACCTTCTTCAGCGAGCTCTGGAGTGATGATTGTATCAATTTCTACCCCTTCTATCTCTTTGTCTATTACCTCCTTCACGTTCACTTCGTCCTTAATCAAATCTACATAAACATCTTTTGTAGAAGTAGTGAGCGAAGCGATAGGTTGCCTGATTTTTATATTTGCTTTTGAACGAGCTTCAAGAGCGACAGAAACTTTTTGCCTGGTAGCTTCCATTTTCTTTATTATTTCTTCGTCTACATTTGTATCAGCAGTTGGCCAGCTTTCTAGGTGCACACTTTCTACATCATTTTCAATGCGGAGTTTTCTATAAAGCTCTTCTGCAATAAATGGTGCAAATGGGGCTAGGAGTTTAGTGATGTTTTTCAACACAAAATACAAAGTCTGCTTGGCTTCCTTATCCCCTTCTTTAATCCTCTCCCTTGAACGACGGAGATACCAAGTAGAAAGATCGTCCACAAAATCTCTAAAGCTCCTAGTTGGTTCAATTAAATTATAAACATCGAGTTTTTCAGTCATGATGCTTGTGAGTTCATTGAATCTGGTGAGAATCCATTTATCCAAAATATTTTCTGATTTTGGTGAATCATTATTCTCTAAACTCTTATCTCTAAACAAATCATAGAAAGAATATATGTTGTCGAGCATGTTGAATACTCGTTTATTCACTTCATCAACTGTCTTATCATCATAATTCTTCGGATCTCCTGGTTGATTAATCGAATACATCCAAAATCTCACCGCATCAGCTCCGTGCTTCTCCATCGCTTCCATAGGATCAACAACATTGCCGGTAGTCTTACTCATCTTCTTACCATCTTTGTCCAAAAGTAATCCAAGACAAATGACATTTTTATAAGCTGCTCCCTTACCCATCAGTACTCCGAGTGCGTGCATGGTGTAGAACCACCCTCTGGTTTGGTCTAAGGCTTCAGATATAAAGTCTGCTGGATACATAATGTTTGAGAAATCCCCAGCTTTCTCTCTGTCATCAGAGTCTTGGGAGAAAGGCATCGAACCAGAATCAAACCACACATCCATCACCTCCTTCACTCGTCTGTATTCCCTACCATCCTTCTCTAGCACCACTTCATCTATAAATGGTTTATGTAAATCTAGAGCGAAATCCTTATCATGTGGCAGTGGGGAGAAATCCAATGGACGCACTTCAGCATTTTTAAATCTTTGGAAATCATTCACAAAATCTTTACCTTCCGAAAGTGAATATTTTTTATTATCTGGCATATGTAAACCAGAAACTACATAAAGAAGCCATGCTGGGCCACCATGAGTCACAATCAAAATGTTTTTACCTTTGTATTTATTTTCTAAATCATAAATAAAAGAACCCATTCTTCGTCTAACATCGGCGAGTGATTCACCATTAGGCATTGTCACATTGAACCAATCTGGTCCTGCTGCATACATAGTTTTGTGATATTCATTCCAATCACCACCATCAAACTTCCCTGGATTTATTTCTATAATTCTGTCATCTAAAGCTACTTCGACACCCAAAACCTTACCAACTATTTCTGCGGTTTCTTTAGTACGAGTGAAAGATGAAGAGATGATTAAATCAATTTTCTTATCTTTCAAATCTTCTGCGGATTTCTCCGCTTGTTTTTTGCCATCCTCAGTTATATGGTCACCCTCTTGATTCTTGAAGCTAACAATCTCATTCTTGTTTCCTTCTGTGCCTCCATGACGCATCACAAAATATTTGTTCCCAGATTTCTTTGTATATTTTCTAATTGTATCCAAAGAATCAACAACCATTCTTTCCTTACTATCTTCTGTCTGCCAGATTGGCAGTGGTGTGCCCCAATATCTCTCTCGGCTGATAGCCCAATCCTTCACCTCTCGTAGCCATTCACCAAAACGACCTTCTTTTATATAATCCGGCTCCCAATTTATTTTTTGATTTTCTTCAACTAATTTATCTCGAACCTCAGACATTCTTATGTACCAAGAATCTCGAGCATAATAAATGAGTCGCGTGCCGCATCTCCAACAAAACGGATATGCGTGAGTATAATTTTCTTTATCAAAAAATAGTCCTCGACTTTGAAGTTCTTTGAGTATCTCCACAGCCAGAGTTTCATCTACCACTGATTTTCCTTCCAACCAATCTGTACCTTTTATAAACAAACCTTCTGGAGAAACAAGATGCACTTTAGGCAAACCTATTTTAGTGCCCAAATCAAAGTCCTCCTGTCCATACATCACCGCTGTATGCACAATACCCGTCCCATCTGTAGTAGTAACAAAGTCTGCTGTGTGAACCTTAAAGGCCTTATCTAATGCCTCTTTTGGAGCGTCTACAGCCAATCCGGATACAAATGGATACAAGGGTTCATAAGCCATACCCTGCATCTCAGAGCCCTTGTGCTCTGCGATTATTTCATAAGGTTCTTTAATAATTGAAAGTCTTTCTTTGGCTAAAACATAAATCTCTTCACCCACTTTCGCTTCTACATAATCAATATCTGCTCCAACAGCAAGCGCAATGTTCCCTGGGAGAGTCCAGGGGGTAGTAGTCCACGCAAGGAAATATGCTTTTGGAAACCCGACAATTTTAAACTTCACATACAGAGAAATATCCTTCACATCTTTGTATCCTTGAGCAAGTTCGTGTGAAGAAAGTCCTGTCCCACATCTTGGGCACCAAGGGACAACTTTATAATCCTTGTATAAAAGTTTCTTCTTCTCTACTTCAGCAAGGATTGTCCAAATAGATTCAATGTATGGATTATGGTAAGTGACATACGCGTTTTCATAATCTGCCCAATACCCCATGCGGTCACTGAACTGTCTCCAGAGATCTACATAAGTCCAAACGGATTTCTTGCATTCATCATTAAATTTTTCTACTCCATAACTCTCAATTTCTTTCTTGGATTTTAATCCCAATTTTTTCTCTACTTCGAGTTCGACTGGCAGTCCGTGTGTGTCCCAACCCGCCTTTCGACGCACATGAAAGCCTCGCATGGTTTTGTAGCGCGGAATAGCATCCTTGAAGGCGCGGGCCTCGACGTGGTGAATACCTGGTTTGCCGTTCGCAGTTGGAGGACCTTCATAAAACACAAATTCACCCTTGTCTGCGGGTTTCTCTAAGGTCTTTTCGAATATTTGATTGTCTTTCCAAAATTGGAGGACCTTCTCCTCCCTTTGGGAACGAGTAAGCCCTTTATCTTCAGGCATTGTGGGCTTATCTTATCACATCCTTTCTGGGGTAGGAATACCGAGGATAGTAAGGCCGTTTTTCATGACTATATTAAAGGCACGAGTGAGAGCGATGAGATAAGCAGATTCTGGTTTATCCGAAATTATTTGTTCGTTCGCATAAAGATTATTGAAACTGCCTGCAATTTCAGTGAGGTAAGTGGTGATGATGTTTGGAGAATACTCCTTGGAAGCTCGTTCAACTATTTCTGGGAATCTATATAGAAGCTTCTCTACTTCATGAATATTTTCTCTCTCTGCACTCGCATTACCTTTCATATTCGCTTTCTCAAGGATTGAACAAGTTCGTGCATAAGCGTATTGCAGATAAACTCCAGAATCACCTTCAGTAGAAACTGATTTTTCTATATCAAAAATAATATCGTTGCCGATTGATTGACGAAGAATCATATATTTAATCGCCCCTATGGCTATTGCTTCGTCACCTTTGGTCTTTTCTTTTACTCCATCAATTAGAGTTTCTGCGAGAGTCACTTCACCAGTCCTTGAACTCATCTTACCTGTAGGTAAGCGAAGCATGCCGTGTCCAATGTGTTTGGTTATTTCTGCAAGATTTGGAGAAATAAGTTTGAGCGCCTGAAGTAAAACCTTAAAATATGCGTTGACCTCATTGCCTGTCACTACGATAGATTTAGTGTATGGATACTTCTCAAACTTCATTGGAGCCAAACCAAGCTCCTTGGCTTCATAAGTAGGGATGCCCTCGGAGTTTATGAAAACTCGAGTATGTAAATTTTTATCATACATCTCTCCATCAAACACTATTGGGTATCTCTCCTCTTCAGTACTACTCCTAAAAATCTTTTTACCATCTTTATTTGTATTTTCTTCTACGAGTTTCTTACCTCTTGGGGCAGCTTCTGATTCAAAAAAATAATAATCGAAGTGACTTCCTAATTTTTTATATATAGAATCAAAATATTCTAGACTCGCCTTTCTGCCTTCATCATAAAGTTTGTTTATTGATTCATCTGATCTGTCATAAATCTTTTTGTTTATCTCTTGGATTTCTTTGCGAACATTCTCATCTTCCTCAAATTTCTTATTTCCGAAAACATATGGTTCCTGACTTCCAGCCATCATTCCCCAAATAGCTTTGGCCACATGAATACCCACATCTCCTTGATAACATGCTTGTTTCACCTCAGCTCCATTCCATTCAAAAATGTTTGCAAGTGTTGAACCTATTATATTAGGCATGAGATGACCAATATGAAATGACTTGAAAGGATTTGGATCAGTATGTTCAACCATCACCTTCTCTCCTTTCATATTTTCATTCTTCCCAAACTCGCTTCCCTTCTCTACTATCTCTCCAATACTTTTTTTAAAAAATTCTTTGGATAAATAGAAGTTTATAAAAAGCATTTTTTCTTCTATTTTTTCAATTTCTGGTGGTTGATTTGCTTTTAACCAATTTACAATATCTGATACATTGCCTGCTGGTAATATTTTTAGTGCTATATTCGAGCTATAGTCCCCAAAAGTCATATTGGTTGGGTGTTCTACACTAAAATTCACATTTTTAAACTCACCGAGATTTAGTTCAGTTAATGCCTGTCTTATTAAATTTTCTATTGTTTCTTTCATTGCTCCAATCATAGCAAAAAAGAAGAAAATTGCTTATTAGACAGCCTCTTAAATATGAGTAATATGAGGTCAGATTCGTCCTTTCACATCAACTAAGAGGATCCTTATGGACCCCCAGTATTTGCCCTTTGCAGATCGCAAACCAGATCATCAGTATTTGAAGCTCATTCGCAGAATCTACAATGAAGGCGAGATGGTTATTCACCCCCACCAACAAGGGATGGGGCGGAGAACCCATCTTTCCCTGCCTCCGCTTATCTACAAAATGTCTAACGGTTTCCCACTCCTCACGGAGAGAAACATTCCGTTCTGGAAAGTAGCCATCGCAGAGCTCGTCGCCTTCATGAACGGCGTCACTACCAACGAAGGCCTCCATGCATATGGATGTGCCTGGTGGGACATGTGGACCACGAAGGAGAAGTGTGAGCTCTTCGGACTCGAAGAAGGTGACCTCGGTTGGGCGTCTTATGGTGGAGCATACGGGAAGTTCCCAATGCCCAACGGTGAGTCCTTCAACCAGTTCGTGCATCTCATTCAAAGCATGAAAGAATCGCCGAACTTGGCTACGCACTGCATCACTTCATGGATCCCTTATGGAGTCCTTCAACACAGTGGGTTAAAGCGCAAGGTGGTTGTGGCTCCATGCCACGGCAACTTCCTGAAGTTC
Organism: uncultured Candidatus Saccharibacteria bacterium; assembly: GCA_964349945.1. GTDB lineage: Bacteria > Patescibacteriota > Minisyncoccia > Phycocordibacterales > Zambryskibacteraceae > JAIFWN01. The sequence goes on from CAYGIH010000002.1 coordinate 27,589, forward strand.
ACCATCATCAATGGGAAGTTGTCACTCCAGCATGTGCAACGCTCTGCTGATATGCCTGTTGGAGTAGTTTCCAACATCATTCAGTATGCGGCACTGCTCCTTATGGTCGCGCAAGTGATCGGCGTCGAGCCGTACGAGTATTCGCACTACTTCCTCGACGCTCAGATCTATGAGAACCAGTTTCCACAAGTCAAAGTCCTTTTGGACAGAAGCCCTCGAGCCTTCCCGACTCTCCGCATCATCGACAAGTCGGTCAAGGATATCTTGGCTTTCCGCCCGGAGCATTTTGAACTCACTGACTACAATCCAAACCCAGGGATGAAGTTCCCCGTCACGGAGTAGTGCCCATGCTCAAGATCATCGTTGCAGTAGCAACGAATGGGGTGATCGGACGGGGTGACAAACTGCCGTTCAATCTCCCCGCTGACCGCCGCAAATTCAAGGACATAACACTTGGCCATCCAGTGGTCATGGGCTCGAATACCTTTCGGTCCCTCCCAAAGCAGTTTCGGCCGCTTCCTGGTCGAGAGAATATTGTGCTCTCCAGAAACCCGAATGCACAGATGGATAACGTGACACACGTACTCTGGTGGAAGGAAATTCTCCATCGAGCAGAAACTGAGGACATGTTCGTCATCGGCGGATCGAGGGTATACGAACTCGCTCTCGACCATTCTGATGAACTTTTTATCACTCGCGTTCACGCTGAAGTCGAAGGTGACACCTTCTTTCCTGAGCTCGACATGAGCGACTGGAAACTTCTCTCGAGCGAAGAACATGCTCAAGATGAAGAGAATGAGTTTGCCTTCACTTGGGAAGTGTATGAGAGGATTCCACGAATCTCTCCGCATAACCCATTCATCGAGATGCGCAATTGTCGCACAGACGAACAACGCAGGGCAATGAAAGAAATCCTCGATGCTGGAGTTTGCCCGTTTTGTGCAAGTAATTTCCACAGATGGCACAAAAAGCCGCTTTTGTGGTCCGGAGACCACTGGTTTGTCAGCGAGAACATGTGGCCATACCCCGGCTCCAAGATTCATCTGGTGGCTTTCCTGAAGTATCATGCGGAAGGTCCAGAGGACATGTCAGTCGCTGAATTTGGAGAGCTCCACACCATTCTCGTCTGGGCAATGAAAGAATACGGCATCAAGGGTGGTGGTCTCTACATGCGCTTCGGTGAATGCCTGTGGACTGGTGGTACTGTACGCCACATCCACGCACACATCGCCGCGAAGGCCGAGCTCGGCGGTGAGGCAATTAAGTTTTACCTCGGCAGTTGATGTTGAAGCCCGCACCTTATAGGTCGGGCTTTTTTAATAATAAAAAAAACCTCGTTCTGTTAGACAGAAACGAGGTTGTCCTTCACTTGAATGAGCTTCACTCCATGAGTCTTGAAAACTTCCTGTGCATTCAGAGATGAAAATCCTTCAGAGAAATACACCGTGTGTACTCCACTGGCTGAGATTTCTCTGGCACACATCTCACAAGGGAAAGTGGTCACATACAGCGTCGCCCCTTCGAGCGCATGGCCGTATCTGGCACACTTGATGATGACTGACTGCTCTGCGTGAATCACGCAGGACTTACCCATCTGCCCTGCATCGCGATTGATGCTTGGATCACCAAAGATGTATGTCTCGTACTCATTCGGCATATGAGTATTGCATGCGGTGGCCAACACCTTCCCGTCTCGACTGATAGCCGCAGCGGCCACACGTCTCCACCAATCTGGACTCCGACCAGAGAACTTCTTCAGCTCACTGAGAAACTCAACATCGAACTGGTCAGTGGAAATTTCCACATGAGGAATGACTGGTTGATTCTGTAGAATTGCCGTCATATCCCAACGCGCCCAGATCATCTCATAGGCCACATTGCACTCAGCTGGCAGTAAGTATTTCTCTGCCAAAAGATGTGAAATATCTTCGTCTGGAAGAATGATGCATTCTTCCGCATGAGGTGAGCTGTCCAAACCTGGGAACAAAGGATTGAAGATTCTCACCTTTCTAACCAAGTTCAGAGAACTGATCATGCGAAGCATGGTCACGGCCGGCAAACCGGCCATGTTGCGAGCGAGCCGAGGCAGTAAATCATATGCATCCTTCTCTGACACGAGCAAAAGGGTGCAATCCGAATACTTCGACAACCAATCGATGTGGCGTTGGTTCAGCGTCGGGATATACGCAATGAGGTTCTGGGTCATTTTTGCTCCAGACCCAAATGCCTGTCCACGACTTCCTTAACAGCGACAGCCAAGTCCTTGGCCAAACTCTCAGCTCCCTCTCTCTGAAGGCGTTGCATCTTGGCTGAAGTACTGATGCTCTCAGGTGGAGCTTGGGGATCAAGATGTTCAATCCGACCACAGAACTCATCCAAGATTGCCTTGTCCTTGTCTGTGAATGAGCTCGTCGTCTTGGACATCACGAGTACATCCGGCTTCACTAACCTGATGAGGTCGTACATGTGCTGGTCCACATCTCGCCGAGTGATAATCTTCACAAACGAAAGCATCGACAGGAGTTCAATACGTTCATTGAACCCATCGAATGGACGAGTCGGGCCCTTCATTTGACGCGTCAGCTCGTCGGAGTCAACCCCAACGATGAGGATATCTCCGAACTGCGAGGCTTCCTGCAGGTAGCGACCATGTCCAACATGGAACATGTCGTAAACACCTTGTGTGAGTACAATCTTGTAACCAGATTCACGCAATAGTCGAACCATCACTTCAAGATCATTGAAGTCGGGGATGTACTTCCCGTGCAAACCACTACTGCCTTCCAAAACACCCTTGAGATTTGGTGTCACAAAGCCTCCGTGAAAGTATTTACAAGGACCAAAGTCTGTTCTTACTTTACTTGCTCATAAGAAAAACAAAAGCTCCATAAATGGAGCTTTTGTGTTCAAATTTTTAACTTTTTTTAACGAAGAAAATCAAAGAAAGACCAAAACGAAGAACTCTTGGATGCCGTCGCAGTAAGACCAGACGAAGCCACCACTGGTGGTGTATATGTGACAACTGCAGATATTCTACTTAACCTCACACCCTTGGTTCCTCCACTATAAACAACCCCAATTTCTAGGTTTGTTGTTGAGCCTTTAGGGATATTCAATCCAGAAAAAGAATACGTGGGTAAATCAGACGGCATTGTACCTCTTAATTCATAACTAGTTGAATCCTCGCTATCTACCCCATCTACTCTATAAAAAACCTTCATTTCTGAATTAGCCTTACCACTCGAGCTCTTTGAAGCACATGGTGTGATATCAATTTTTGTAATTTGGGAACCGTTTGGTACATAATAAGTAGCTCCTATTCGAAATGAATCACGGCTGTTTAATGTGGTCGTACTATCATAAGTCCTTGTACCATCACACGAATAAGTTTCCGTTACTTGTTGATACTGAATCTTTCCATACCTTGGTATCCATTGTCTATAAAATCCATCAGCCTCTGGTAGTAATACTGGGGTCGTATCCGCAAACACTGGTAAAGCTATAAATAATAGAGGAACCACAAACATCAATATATTTTTTCTCATAGTTAAAACATACTCCCATGAATACAGATGTCAACAATAATAAAAAAGCCCCTCTTATAGGGCTATCCATCGATGCCAACTCTCTCGAGTTGGCGGAAAAGGTCTGGATGAAGATCAAAATATCTTTTTTCACGAGGGGGTTTTTCCTCGACAACCACAACCTTCTCCCACATCTGCGGAGTGCAAGGAAACGGCACCTTCACCCCGCTCACGATAATCGTCTCAAGAGTAGTGCCAACCCGCATCACTAAAAAGTTGCGATGCATTCCATCGAGAAGGATTTTTCTTTCTCCTTGTTCAACTATTGGTGGAAGGTAATGGGCGAGAGCAAGTGTCCCATCTACTAGTTCACCGTACACGATGAGAGCTGTGCACTTGGCTACACCCTTCGTAGTACAAAAACCGTCGAAGAAAGTTGAGAACATCTCAATGAGTGATTGATATTTCTTCCTTTCCACGAAGGTCTGCCCCACAAGAAGAATCGATGGATCAATTCTCGCGGTGGTAATAATAGCCCCCTCGTATGGCCTTATGTTACTGTCTCCAGCCAGAGTAACACTAGAAAGAATTTGCTTGAGATACTCCATAGGCATGACCCTAATTTCCCTCACCCGAATGAGCTCGCGAAGGGAAACCACTAATCTAACCTTATCCCACCCACTGAAAAAATCCTCATGCCTCATGCCGGTGTTGTGCTCAAACTCCTCAAGATCAAGTCTTTTTAGCATTGTGGCTCCACTCGTCAAAGGACTATCTCTCCAAAGGGTAACAAACTGCTATAATACTAGCAATGAAAATTGGACTAGATTTTGATGGGGTAATTTCTGACTGCCTGGAGATGAAATCCAGATTTGCCAAGGAAATGTATGGGGTGGATATTCCTCCTTATGATTTTAAAAAAGAAATTGTTTTTGAAAGAAAACTATTAACACCTGAAGAGTACAGAAACCTTCAATTAAAGATTTATGAGGATGAAGAAATTGGCTTAACGATAAATGAAGTTATGGGGGCAATAGATGGGATTAAGAATTTAATGAAAGACCATAATGTGGTTGTGGTAACTTCTAGGGGTGATAGTTCGGTAAAGATAGCAAGAAAATGGTTAAACAAAAGAGGTGTAGATCTTCCTTTTATTTCAGTTCAATACGGGATGGATAAAATGGTGGCTAAAGATTGTGATGTGTTTATAGATGACGACCTAGTAAAACTAGTACCACTATCTGGACATGTACCTAAACTTTTTTTATTTTCCTGGCCATATAACCAAGAAGATTCACACCCATCCATTACTAGAGTAGCCAGCTGGAAAGATTTCTTAGATAAAATTGAATAAAAAAACCGAATCAAGAAGATTCGGTTTTTTAGGTTTATTTCACATCCACGCCCATTGACCTTGCGGTGCCGGCGATAATTTTCTTAGCTCCCTCCATATCGTTTGCATTCAAGTCTGACATTTTCTTCTCTGCAATCTGTGTGAGTTGGGCCTGATTTATAGAACCAATCTTCGCTGTATTGGGTTTACCAGAACCTTTTTCTTGACCCAAAACCTTAAGGATAAGATTAGCTGCAGGTTCAGTCTTATAAGTCATCTTGTAAGTTCTGTCTTCATAAATCTCAACAACTGTAGGGACGATATCCCCAACTCTGTCTTTGGTCTCATCATTAAAACGCTTCACGAATTCACCGATTTGAATCCCCGCACCTCCGAGCACAGGTCCAAGAGCCTGACCAGGTACTGCCTTGCCTCCAGGGATTTGTAGTTTGAGTATTTTTGTAACTTTTTTTGCCATAGTATTAGAAAGCTAGATTACCTTACATTTTCTTAATCTGCAAGAAGTCGAGCTCAACTGGGGTCTCTCGCCCGAACATAGAAACAAGTACTTTAACCTTGCCCCTCTCAGCATCCACTTCACTTACCTTGCCTTCAAGGTCTTTAAACGGACCGTCCACAATGAGAACCGCATCATCGGGTACAAGATTAATAGTGTGCATCACTTTACCATCATTCATTCGAGCGAAGAGAGCTTCAACTTCCTTCTCTTCTATAGGCACAGGATAAACTCCTGAACCAACGAAGCCGGTCACACGTGGAGTGTTTCTAACCACATACCAAGAATCATCGGTCACAATCATATCTACCAAGATGTAACCTGGGTAAATTTTCTCTTCTTCTTCTACGCGTTTGTTGCCTTTGATTTTTATTTTCTTCTCTGTAGGGACAATGACATTGAAAATTTTATCCTCCATCCCCAGAGACTCAATACGTTGTTTGAGATTTCTCTGTACAGCATTTTCATATCCAGCATAAGTGTGGATGACGTACCAGTGTCTACCTTCTGAGATTTTTTGTTTGGACATGTGCGATTAAACTAAAATAAACTTTTGGATAATAAGAGAGAAAATATAATCAAAGAATCCAAGGAAAAAGGCTGTGAAAATAGACACAATGATTACTATCACAGTGAAACCAATCGCTTGCCTGCGAGTAGGCCAAGAAACATGTTTGAGTTCTCCGCGAGTATCTTTGAGATAATTAATGAATGTATTCATGGGCTTTATATTAAAAAACGCCCCGTGGCGTCCCTTAATACTACTACAAGAGTAGTCTCTTTGTCAAATACTAAACTTAACGGATTTCGTAGGTGACGGTCACATTGGCTGTCACCTTATTCTCACCCTTTGGTACAGTTGGAGCCGCATCTGGAGCAGCTACTGCTTTCATCATGCTCACTCCGTTCATTCCCTCTCCATAAATCGGATAACCGTTTTGAGCATCATAGAACCCAACCACTTTTACTATCTTTACTCCGAGGTTTTTAGCTAATTCATCTGCCTTACTCTTGGCGTTCTTTATTGCATTTGCTCTGGCTTCCTTTATTACTTTTTCTGGATCATCGTTGGTGAAGGTTAGACCAGAAACATTTGTTGCTCCCTTGTCTCCAACTACAGCAAGTGCCTTACCCGCATCATCTGTTTTTCTGACTTTCACTAAAATAGAATGATTAACAGTAAAACCGTCTGCTACTTGTCTTGAAGGAGGACAATACATGGATGTACAAACTGGTTGAACATAAGAATACTTTGGCCAAACTGCATAGTCAGTTGTTTTAATATCTTTGTCTTCAATACCTAAGGTTTTCAAACCGGCAAGTATCTCATCAGTTTTTTTAGTCACTGTTCCTTGAGCGTCACTGACATTTTTTGATTCAGCTGAAACAGTGAAAGAAAATGTGGCGAGGTCAGGAATAGAAACTGCTTCACCCTTACCTGTCACCTGAATTGAATTATAGGCAGGGTTCGTATTATCTATTGATTTGAAAACACTGAGTGATTGTCCGAGCAAAAATACAGCAAGGAAAATTACTGCCCACGTAGCCCACTTAAAAAACTTTTTTACTTCTACTACTATTTCTCTATCCATATATTTATAGGATTATCTACTAATATACCTATTTTAGCATACTATGCTTTTCTCCTCATTGGTTTTCGTTCTTCTAAGAAAATATTAAATATTAGAGCAGAGAAGCTAACAACCATAAGACCGAGAGCAAATCCGGCTAGAATATCAAGAGACCAGTGTGCTCCAAGATAAATTCGTGAAAATGAAATCAAGCTGGCTCCAATTATACAACCAACAACCAATACGGCTTTGCCCCACATAGATTCTATCCAGTCATAAAACGAATAAGCGGTAGTGAAGAAAAATGTTGTCGCCACTGTCGCATGACCCGATGGGAAACTCCAACCAGAGATACCTATGAGGACCGCATCCGGACGAGCCATTTGAAATGTATCCTTCATTATTATTAAAGTAATCATTCCTACACTCATAGACACTATGTAAAGCAGAGCGTCATATGTTTCTCCTTTTAAAAGTAAGATGACTACCAAAACAATAGTCATCACAGCAAGAGTCATCGGACTACCTACATTAGTTATCCAAATCATAAAGGATGTAAGCCAAGGAGCCCTGATAACTAGAATCGCAGATTCTATAGCTGTATTAAACGGAGTCAACTCCGTCCCACTTATCAGCCCATCTATTATAAGCACAAGGGCAAAGCCCGAAATTATATATACAAGCAGAAATAGAAAGGTCTTTGCCCATCTATGAAATGAAATCATACTAAAAGCCTATCATAAATTTAAAAAAAAAAGCCCAACCAGTATTGGTGGGCTTGGTGAAACCAGTCGGTCAGGACTGGAAACGTCTGTGGCACTTGCCAAGATATTCATCGAAGCAAGCCTTCCTGTCCTTCAGTCTCTCACGCAGAAAGCAGTTGACGACGCCGGGGCCGTCGACCTTCGCATGAGTGCTGGTCAGGCGGCGCGCTTCCTTCTCGGTCAGGTTATAGGTTTCCCTCAGAATCTTCAGCCGACGCTTGCGCTCCTTCTCAGTGATAGAGGGTGAAAAGAGATCAACGAAGCACATGGTGTGATCGCTCAAGGTCACCATGTCATTCGTGTGGCTTGCCCGACGGGCGGTCCCGGAACCTGCGCGTTCGGTTGCTACTGCCATTGGATCTGCCTCAAGGTTGGCTGTGAAAATGAAAAAGGGCTCTAGCCCTCATTTATATAACCAGAAAGACGTGTTCAAGTCAAATAAAATATTCGAGGCAATGATTATGTTTAAACTCACTTCGACTGTAGAATTATTGTTGTATTGTATTTTTATAAATAAATTTAATTTAATGTCACAAAAAGTATCATTGTTCTTACTTCGTATTTCATTAGGTTGGTATTTCTTTTATGCTGGGATCACAAAGGTGTTTGATCCAAACTGGTCTGCAGAAGGATATTTAAAGGGGGCCAAGCTTCTTTCTGGATTATATATGTGGTTTGCTTCTCCTGCTGTACTTCCTTATGTTAACTTTGTAAATTCTTGGGGACTTACTCTGCTCGGCATTTCTCTTATTCTTGGTGCTTATATTAAATATTCTGCGCCTCTTGGGGCTCTTTTGATGCTTCTATACTACATCCCACTAGGTATTATTTATCCTGATGCTCATTCGATGATTGTAGATAATCACGTTATCTTCATTTTTGTACTTCTATACTTTATGAAGGGTGGAGCAGGAATTTGGAGTTGGGATGAAAGAAAGAAATAAAAATAACTACCCTAGGGTAGTTACTACTTCGAAGAAACAATGTGTTTCTGGATTGTTCTTAGAACAATGAGCCTTCGTTCCTTGTGAGGAGCCTGTTTACTCCCCAGCCAACGAACGATTGTCGCTCTTTTTACTCCAGTAATTTCCGCGAGAGTCTCTGGGTAAACCCCGAATCTCGAAAGGGTGCGGATTAGCTCACCGAAGTCGCCATATGAGACAGTCCCGATGGTTTTAGACAGAAGTTCATGCACTTCACCGAGCGTTGTACATTCCCTAAATTGCATTGGGGCTCCTCTATAAAAGGGTTTGACCGAGCTCAAACTAACATACGAATAATGACAAATCAAGCAATTTAATACTTAATGTGTGATAATTGAAGCAGTTATCACTAACCTATAAATATATGTTATCCACAATCGCAATCATTCTTATTATTCTCTGGCTACTGGGTATTGTGACCTCTTATACAATCGGAGGTTTCATCCATGTGCTTTTGGTCATCGCCGTCATCATGATCTTGATTCGTCTAATTAGAGGAGAAAAAATATTCTAGTAGCTTTATAAAACTAAGAGCTTACTCACAAACCCTATTATATAAATACCCAAACTATTCATCACGAAGGAAATTAGAAGAAAATATTTATCCTTGGTTTTTGATATACCCATCATCGCAATTCCCATTTCGTCTGGTAGTGGTGATGCAATAATGAGAGCCCCTATAAATGGGACTAAAAATTTAAAAAGATGTGTTTTAAATATTTGTTTAAATCTCTTTTTTTGTGAAAAGGAAAAAAGGTATTCAACATCCTTGGATACTCTATCTTTTATAAAACGAAATATAATATAATCCCCCACAACAGCGCCCAGGCCTCCGATTAAAGCCATAGGGAAAATAGGGGTAGTTTGGGCAAATTCACTGAGTAGAGCAATAGACGGAGCAGTGGTTATTAGTGAGGTGAAGAACATCCCAGAAATAAATATACCCAGCCACCTATAATCCCCCAAAGAATAAATAAATTGTTTGATAAAACTTTCTTCAAGAATAAATATAGCCACCAAAATACTGACCAGTAGTATCAAAAAATCTGCATATAATCTTTTTCTCCGCATTCCAAAAGTATATCAAATAATAAGTGGTGTTCCTTGGTGAAATAACATTTTCCATTTACCATTCTCATTTTTCCATATGGAGCTTCTTAGAGACCTGGTGATTTTATTTGTCTGAGTATTTATTTTCTCTGTTTTGAATGTTGATTGAACAACATCTGAAGATAATGCATTTACTTCAAAATCTGTCATTATGAATTTAATCTCTGATGAAGCGGGTAGATTATTCAAAACATCTTTCTTTTTATAAACCGCTCCAGAACTACCAAATTCTATAAAATCATCAGAAATTAAATCGTTGAGGCTTTCCTTTGATTTTCTAATATTTGGTTGTAGAAGTTTATTTTCTAATTCAAAAATAGTTTCTTTTATGTCCATATTAGTTGAAAAAGCCAACAATAGTGAAATAAAAACCAACAAGAAGAAAAGCGCTAGCCAAGGTGTAATATATAGTTTTTTTCTGTATCAATTTATAGAATACAGAAAACATTTTTTGTGGAAGGAATACATAAACTAATGCTTCTAAGAAGAGATACCAACCCAATATTGTGACAGCGAGGGCTGTGGTACCACTCCAAATATTATGCTCAAGTATCATGACTAGAGAGATTACTAACGTGATAATTCCCCAAATATAAGTCAGTACTCGATGTGCAAAAAGTTCCTTGAAAACACCCATCACCATCTTTCTCTCTGTGGCCAAAGATATACTTACTATTATAAATAATACTCCAATAGCTTGTGCCAAAAATGTTGTTGTCATAAGAAAAGTATATCAAACATTGGGGTGGTGGGTGGGTGGGTGGATAGATTTAGAACTTGGTTAATCAATTAGTTCTTCGATTTTGTGTATGAATTTGTTAATTTTTTCCCTGCTTGGTTTTCTTATTTTATGTTTTGTATCTGCCAGACTATTCATCGGTATTAGATGAACATGAGTATGTGGAACCTCGAACCCATAAATAGCTAATACTATCCGTTTACACCTCGTAACTTTTTTTAACGCTTTTGCAACTTTTTCGCTTGCTAATAAAAGCTTTAGGTATTCTTTTTTATGCAAATTAAAAACATAACTATTGTGGTTTTTGGGAATCACTAAGGTATGCCCAAATGCCTGTGGCTCTCTACTTAAAAACGCGATGTGTGATTTGTCTTCCCAAAATTGAGAGTGTTCTATTTTTCTTTGGGCAACTTTGCAAAAAACACAATTATTTTTGTAATGTGACATTCAATAATAATAACAGCTTCGAATTAATTAGTGCACTAGTAAATAATGTTAGACTAATAAGCTTAAAATTCTCCAATAAAACCAATTTCAGTCTTGAGGTTATATCCTAACTCTGATTTAACTTTTTCTTGGATTAAATGTATCAGCTCTATAACATCTATTGCTTTTGCATTTCCTAAATTAACAATGTAGTTTGCATGTTTATTGGATATCTGCGCTCCGCCGATTATATACCCTTTCAAACCAACCTTTTCTATTAATCTCCCAGCCCCTATTTCTTCTATCTTTTTAAAGACAGAACCACATGATGAGAATTCATTGAGTTGTGGTTGCTTTTCACTTCTCCATTTTAAATTTTCATTAATTTGTTTTTCGATTATACTTTTATCCCTTGGGGTGAGAGCGAAAGTAGCTTTTGTTACTAATAAATTTTTCTCATGTAAAATACTGTAATCATATCCAAAATTAAAAAAAGTTTTATCTACTTCTCTCAATTGATTATTTTCATCTAATATTTCTGCGGATTTCAAAATGGACTCAATAAATAAAGTGGAGTTTCTATCAGGAGAAAGAAAATGAAGGTTTTGCCATATTGCTCCACCAACTGTACTTGGAATACCAGCGTAGTGCTCTAAACCTGATAAGTTTTCATTCAATGTCTTCTCAATAAGTTCTGAAATAACAACTCCACTATCTGCAGTCACAAGGTTGTTTTGAAATATAATACTTTTCGCTTCATTTTTAATGACTAATCCTCTGAAACCTTTATCGCCTATCAAAATATTTGCACCGGTTCCTAATATAAAATATGGAATCCTATTTTTTCTCGCCTTTATTACAATATCAACTAATTCTTCTTTTGATTTGGCAACAATAAAATAATCTGCATTACCTCCTATTTTGTAAGTAGTATACGGAGCTAGTGATACATTTTTCTGTAAATTTGGGATATTAATCATAAAAAAATCGTACCATAGTTTTACACTATTTAAGTCAAGAATAATAGGAGTTCTTTAATCTACAAACAATTTGGGTGACTACTGAGATACAAAAACACCTCTCAGGTTGAGAAGTGTTTTTGATCTTGGGTCAGTATTCGAACACTATTATAACTATCTTAGAGGATGAGAAATACATGACTTCACTTTATTCAAGATATCATGCTATTAAAGTTGATTTAGCATCAACTCTTCTCTGATTTTGGGGTCATGACCTATGAGCTTTCCATCTGCCCCAACCATGTTTACCCCCAAGAGTATACATGTTAGGCGGATTTAACTGAAGATAAGTATGGTATTTAATCAAAAATTCATTTGCAGCTCCTTCTACCTTTGAGTAATTAATTGAAATAAATGTGTAGTTCTCATTGGCGTGTGCAACATCACTTTTATTCCTTTCATCCCATGCTTTCTTGGAATACTTAATACTTTCCTTAGTTACCCCCAATTTTTTTCCCGCCAACTCGAAAAGCTCTTTAGTTGTGAGATCAACTTTTTTATTCGTTTTGGGATTAATTTTTGTCGATTTAATATTCAATGAATGAGATATAAGTTCTATGCACTTCACCAGGTTTAAAAGCCACAACAATTGATCGTAGTTACCCGTATCCTTCATACGTACTGATTTAGACACATACGATAATGCTTTAAAAAATACGTAATCTCTGTTATTAAGAAATTTCTTTGTTTTTGCTACAAAATTTTTTGGAAAGTCTTTGGGACAAACATTATGACCATTAATTAGTGGTCTTGGTAATCTCATTTCAAGAAGTTGGCCTTTAGTTTTTACATAAATATTAGATATTTCAAAATCATAATGCTCATCATTTCTTCGAAATCTTTTACCGTTTATATTGCGAATTGTAGTTTTTATTGCTAACGATAAACAATCGATTACCCTATGAAATCTTTTTTCTGCTTCCTCTACTGCTTGAGAGGGTGTGTGAGTTTCTACCTCAGTTTTAATACTATATTCTGATTGAAAATTTCTTGTACTCACTGGCTTTTGTGGGTACTGAATAAAGTTTCTCTGCTTATTTTCTATATTGAAATAATACATTTCTGAATCCATGATCGGAATCTCTGGTTTATTAGAGTTCGTTAAAAAATATGGATTTAGATGTTTTTCAATGACACAGTCTTCAATTTTCTTACGTTTAGTTGGCAAAAAAGAACCAAGAATTTTTGCATAGACTAGATATTTCATTATATTATGTTTTAAAAAGTTCAAATAATACCGACATGGGAAATGGTATTCAAATATTACTACACAGCTCCTAAAGAACCAGAGCCGTCAAGATTTCTTAAAGAATTTAAAACTGGATTAAATAGCTCGTCAAATTTTGGTACTGCCATAAGCCTATTATAGACTTTTTACACCAGATACTAAAGGTCAGCGCAAGGGCCAGCTTTTTATACCCATTGCTGGTATAATTCTTATTAAACATGGCGCACAGAAAACCAACAGTCTTAGATTTATTTAGCGGTTGCGGGGGCCTCTCAAGAGGCTTTATGGACGCAGGCTATCACATCCTTCTCGGTGTTGATAATAACGACTCTGCTCTTGAAACTTTCAAGTTAAACCACAATGGAGCTGATGCAATTAACTTGGATCTTTCAGATAAAAAAAGTATTGGAATAATTAAAAAAATTCTTGGAAGCAACCAACCAGACATTATTGTAGGAGGTCCTCCCTGCCAAGGTTTCTCACTCACTGGGCCAAGAAACTTTGACGACAAGAGAAACAAGCTTTACTTGGCAATGATTGAAACTGTTAAAGAATTTAAGCCTAAGGCTTTTCTAATTGAGAATGTGCCTGGACTTGCTCGTCTATATGAAGGAAAAGTTAAAGACGAAATAATAAAAAGATTTACAAGGCTTGGTTATAACGTCAATATGCAAATTATATGTACAGCAGATTACGGTGTGCCTCAAATTAGGCGCAGAGTAGTTTTTATAGGTATTAAAAAAACTCTTGGTAAGTTTGAGTTTCCAAAGCCAATACTATCCCCCACTAATTATCTGACTTGTGAGGATGCAATTGGAGACCTTCCTAGTAGAGTAGATGATTTTGGAAATGAAATTGATAAATATAGTCATTCTCCTAAATCTAATTATCAGAAAAAGATGAGGGACAATGGAGATATTTTATTAAATCATGTGGCTAGTCGTCATACGGACCTTGTGAAATCAATAATTGCTCAGGTCCCCGAAGGTGGAAACTATAAGAACCTACCAAAAGGGGTTGGGGATAACCGAAAATTCAATGAAGCATGGACTAGGTATCACAGCAAAAAACCATCTAGAACCATTGATACCGGCCACAGAAACCATTTCCACTATAAATACAACAGGATTCCGACTGTGAGGGAAAATGCCAGACTCCAATCCTTTCCTGATAGTTTTCGGTTTGTCGGGACACGTACTGAACAAAATCGACAGGTAGGAAATGCCGTGCCTCCACTACTGGGTTATTATATTGGTAGAGAGATTCTTAAATACATTAAATAATGAAGAGAAACAAGTCTCAAAAATTAAGAACAATTGATTTGTTCGCAGGCTGTGGAGGTCTAACTGAAGGATTTGAAATGTCTGGTGCTTTTTCCACTATCGGGATAGTTGAATGGGAGAAATCAGCCCTGAAAACATTGGTTCATAGAATGAAAACAAAGTGGAAAAAAGATGATGCTGAATCATCCTCACTTCTTTTTGATATGCAGAGAACTAATGACCTATTAGAAGGTTGGACTGAAGATAAAAAATATGGGACTCATGAAGGGTTAAGGAAACTTGTAAAAAAAAGTGGTAAGGCAGTTGATGTCATCGTTGGTGGTCCGCCATGTCAGGCTTATTCAATAGCAGGAAGAGTACGAGATCAAGACGGAATGAAGAATGATTATCGCAACTACCTTTTTGAAACATATCTTAAGGTAGTAAGGGAATTTCAACCAAAAGCATTTGTATTTGAAAATGTATTGGGCCTATTAAGTGCTAACCCAGAAGGTATCCCAATCCCAGAACTTATAAGAAATGCTTTTAAAGAAATTGGTTATGAAATAATCAGCGATCTTCATGAAGCGATAGTTGATGCATCAGAGTTCGGGATACCACAAGTCAGAAAAAGACTGGTGATAATAGGATTAAGGAAAAACGCTTTTGAGGATGACTCTCAGGATATTTTGTTAGATTTCTATAATAATATTCTTCCGACTTATAAAACAAAGATGAAAACTGTTGCAGATGCTATTTCGGATTTACCAAAAATGAAGGTTTCAAAAAAGATGAACGTTTCCCATGAAGTAGTAGGAGAAAATACGGCCTTAAATCACAACCCGAGATACCACAATCCAAGAGATGTTGAAATATTTGAAGAACTAGCCACTGACTTAACAAGAAAGAGTAGGAAATATAAAACGATTGATGACTTGAAAAAATTGTATACTGAAAAAACAGGTAAGACATCCAGTATTCATAAATATTATGTATTGGAGTCTGATAAGCCTAGTAATACAATTGTAGCTCATCTCCACAAGGACGGATTGAGGCATATACATCCTGATCCAAAACAGGCCCGATCAATAACTGTAAGAGAAGCTGCGCGACTACAAACCTTTCCCGATGACTTTGAGTTTTTAGGTAGTATGGGAGATCAATACAAAATGATAGGAAATGCAGTGCCTCCGTTGTTGGCCAAGGCTGTTGCCTTGTCACTTAAGGCAGTACTGGAGAAATATCTGGCATCCGATATACTGAATACCAATGAGTCAGCAATTACTGAAATTCGACGAATCAGCGTATATACATAAGCTAAATGCCCAGGAGTTGGGCTATAGAAACGGCAAACCTGGTGGTGCTGGTCGGTATTTTTATATTTCCAAGTCCTGTGTCGAATACTTTCCTCCTCTGAGCGAGGTGGAACTCAATGATCACGTAATTTTAGACTTAATACCTCCCCATAACGACGAGGTGGTTCTCACAAATTATGTTTTTCACAATAGTAAGTACGCAACTCCGGTAAAGACCGAGGATAGGGACGAGTACCGAATATACTTAAATAGTAGAAATGATCCTGGCCGCGATTACTTTAAGCCAGAGGACATTATCGTAATACTAAAAATGTATAACGATGAAGATCTTTTGTATAAAGTCCTTCATACCAAGCCCGATAGTCAGGATTATAAAAAACTAGAAGGATTATTTGATAGTTCTGGTCGAAATAAGACCCATGCTCTAGTCCCTCTAAGTTCTCTAACTTTTCTCGAAGCATTAAGAAAAATAAAAGTTGGGGTCAAGATTATTCCCCAGGAAATAATTGACGAAGCACTTGAAGAGCCTGTATATCATGAACCAGTAAGAGAAGAACAGGTCACTCAGGTAATCAGAAGTAAATCATTCCGCGATCTTGTTTTGTATTTTTACAATTATAGTTGTGCGATTACTGACAAGACATTTTTTATTGATCATAAGGATTTCAACAATCTCGAAGCTGCACATTTAAGAGCAAGAGCTGCGGGTGGCGGAGGTAATCCTTCTAATGGTATTGCACTTGAGCGAAACCTGCATTGGTCTTTTGATAAGGGTTTTTTTACAATCACTAATGATTACAAAGTCGAGGTTCATCCAGAAGCAATGAAAATACCTTACTTAAAGGAAAAACACGGACAAAGCATCACGGTTCCAGAAGATAGTCGTGCTAGACCAGATAAAGATTCTCTAAGATGGCACAGAGAAAATGTCTACGGTATCTTTTTGAAAACAGAATCGTAGAGATTTACACCTTAAATTCCCAATTATCTTCGTATTCTTCTGTAGTAGGTGTACTGATTGAGTATTGTTCACCTTTAATACCTATTCTAAAAATACGCCTATCTGTCTCAAACTTTACTTTCTTACCCTCTTTCTTTTTCTCATCAATCCAAATTTGATGTTCGTCTTTAACATATTTAGCAACAACCTTACTAGGGACAATGTAAAACCTAAAAAGGTGTGTGTCTTTTGATATATTCACAAAACAATAAAATAATGTGGAGATGTCTATCTTTTCTTGCTTTTCATTCATCATCCAATCGCTAATAGACTTGCCATGAATTTTAGAAACAGAAGGTTTCTTTTTGTCTTTTTGTAAGTTTGTCTTTACTTCAAGTTGATAAAGTTTCCCAGTCTTTGGATCTGAAACTAGAATGTCAACGCTTTTTGTGTGCCCCAAAGTCATGCTTGCATCCATACCTTTTAAGGCGAGTTGAGAAAGGACGGCAAATTCTCCCGCTAAAGATACTCTATTTTTGTCAGTTGATTCTGTCATAAAATTGAGATAACCCCTCTGAAATGCTAGTAGGAAAAGTTTAGTGGCTAACGCTTATGCTTTGTCTTATCGACAAGAACAAACGCCTGAGCCTTTCCGCCATAAGGAGGAACGCGCTCGCCCTTCGTCAAAGTAATCTCTCGCTTCGTTGCCGAAACTTGATACTGTCCTGACTTAGGAGCTGTGCCACCTGTTTTGATTTTGGTCATAACAGTGTTACTTAACTAATAATCTGGGGGCAAATCCTACTCGCGCCCCCACCCTAATGCTCATAAAAGCACTAAGGAGGGGGAGGAGGATAGGTTGATCCCCTAGAGGATAAAGTTCGGCACCCTAGACTCTCCCACTAGCATTTCAAAGGACTTGCGAGTATTTTAGCACTCTGTACCAAGTAATCAATTTAAAGCTTCGCTTTGTAGCTTCTTTTTAGGAAATATATAAAAACCCCAACCAAAACTAAATTCATAGGCCAATGGTCTAACAATTGAGGATGTATTCTTTCTCCATTAAACCAAGATCCAAAAAGTAACGCAGAATCCATTAACAGACTGAAGCCCGAAATGACTACCCCGATCCATAAAAATACTTTCATATTAATTAATCTTACTCCTAAATTTGTTCAATTCGTTATCAATAATACTATGAACCAAAGCATACAAATAATCTCTAATTTGAGCTACCCTTTCATCGGTCATACCGATAGCAATATCACCTAATTTCTCTCGACATTCTTCAATGGATAACTTGTCTTTGTCGTGAGTATTTTTATTTGTCTTCATATAATCAACTTTATTAAGCAAACTGATTTTCTGATTTTTTAACTATTATGAAAAATGGCGGAAAAAGACTGGGAGCAGGAAGACCGATGGGAAGTAAAGCTCCTCATACTATTGAAGCTCAGATACAAAGAGAGCTTCTTATTAAATTTCTGAACCCACATATTGAAGAAATCTGTAAGGCTTTGGTTAAGAAAGCTAAAAAAGGAGATGTTCATGCGACTAAAGAACTTCTTGACCGAGCATGGGGTAAGGCTTCTCAAGCTATAACAGGAGAAGGTGGGGATCCTATACAGATAACAATAGTTAAATATGCTCAGGGTAATTAAATTTATATCTCCAATAACAAATACCTAAACTGACCCCTCTTGTTGTCATTTAACTTTGAGTACTCGCACCAATGAATGTCTTGTTCCAAATCTGTCAGTATGGGAGTTTGCCAATAGAGACATTCATTTGTAAGCATAAGTGCGTAAGCGTAGTCAGTTTGTTTTGACTCCTTCATTCTTTTGAGTCTATGAACATCATTTGCAAAATGAACTCTATTGTCTCGGTGTGCACCATGACTTCGTAAATGGAAGTCTTCATCAGCGACATCAACCACTAATCCGCAAGTTTTATATTTTAGTTCTATCGCATATTTTTTATTATCGTCTGTTATAAAAATATCGATGTAAGAATTACGGATATTGTCGTTTTCTAAAGGAAAGGGTTTTTCAAGACGAATGTTTATTGTTGGATGAACAAGTTGTATTTCCCAAGCTAAAGAGTATTGAAAATCTGCCTCTGAATGGAAGATCGGTCTCTTCTTCTTTAATCTCTCAATGATAGTTTCGATTTCAAACGCCATGATTTTGTTTTCATGGTGGGTACAAAAATCCCACCTCTAGGTGGCCCGAAGGCCTATACCGGTTTCCCGATATAACGTCGTAAACGCACCCTAAAGATGGGGTTTCTGTTTACGACGATTTGCAACCATGCCTCTGTTTCCAAAGGTTTAGGTCCTTCCCTTATTAAGTTATCCTCTTAACTTTAGCACAAGATATTAATACTTAGTGAACAGCCCTTAAAATAGCCCTACAAAGCTCACAAATGAGATGTCTGCGCTGTTTTAATGGATTATGGAGTGATAGTATTCAATCCATGAATAACCCGCAGACAAAGGAAGACTTGGATATATATAATCTGACTTACGGAAGCAAAATCAAACACGAGGTAGAATTTGCTCAAGCAATTTTGGAAGAACTAAGTAAAATTACAGATTGTGGTACCTACGCACCTTTATCTGTTGGGCTTGGAACAGCCTCAAACCCAAATAACATTGAGGATACCGTTTCCGATATAAAACATTTTTTCGTTGTTGAATTAACAAAAAAAGGACTCGTTAAAAATCTCCAAACTGCTGGGAGCGATCCTGATAATTATCACAAAGCATATATCATAAAATTTGATGCGGATGTGCAACCTCTTACTGAGTACTTGAAGAAATTTGTAGCAACTGATGGAGGTCAACAAGAAGTAATTTGGTTTGAACCAGATTATGGTTTTTATAAAGCAGATAAAAATCAATATGTACCATATACAGAAAATGGAAAATCAAAAAAGAGCTTTAACGTTTTAATGGCTGTAAGCAACAACGAGTTGTCAGCTTCAGAATTATCGAGAGAGGCAAAACTTGCGAGACCAAATATGGCTTCAGATACATGCAAAAGAATTAATGATCAATTCAAAAAACATTGTGGAGTTCGCGACTCCTTAATACAACGAGATACTACTAGCGGAAAATACCGAATCAATAGTAAATATGTGATTAGAGAGGTGAAAAAACATTTGAACATCTCGTAGACATCAACAATCATCTGTGGATAACTTTTAAAATGGCTATATTGAGCCGTTTATTTTTTATCTTAAATTAACGCATGTCTAAGGGATTCTTTGTCTAATTCTGTTGAGATAAAGAAGATCGTAAGCACGATCATCTATGTCTCGAAAATCCGTCAAAACCAATAGAGAGATTGAAAGAGCTGCTCAACTACTTGCAGATATATTCTTCGAATTGGTTACAAACAAACATGAGGCAAAAAACATCAAAAAATTAAAAGCTAATAAACATAATTATGAAAGAACAACAAAAAGATATTAGGATTCGTCCTTTATCCCAATTAATGAAAATAGAGTTTCCACCTGTCGAATGGCTAGTGGATAAGCTCGTGCCTGTATCAAGTGTCATAGGCATATCGGGTTATCCCGCTTCTTACAAAACATGGTTTATTTTAGATTTAGCATTAAAGGTAGCTAAAGGAGAAACTCTTTTTGATAAATTTAAAACTGGGCAAACTGGAGTACTTTTGGTTGATGAGGAAAATGGAGAGCGATCGCTTCAAAAACGATTCAACATTCTTAAAGCAGAAAGTTCTGATCTCCCTTTATATTGGACGTCCCTTAACGAATTCAAACTAACAAAAGATACGGTTGATTATTTGATTAAGTCCGCAAATGAAAAAGGTGTAGGACTCATCATTTTTGACTCGTTAGTAAGAATTCATGAAAGCGATGAAAACAGTTCTCGAGAAATGGCTAAGGTAGCGTCATTGTTAAAGAGATTTACTAAAAATGATATAGCCGTGATCTTTACACACCACAACCGCAAGCCTAGTGGTGGGCAATCAAATCCCGCTCAAGATATGAGAGGTTCGTCTGATTTACTTGCTTCAATAGAAGTCCATATTGCTCTTTCGAGAAAAGTTGGAGGAAGAGTGGTTACAGTTACGCAGACAAAAATACGAGACGGAGAAGAATCAAAGCCTTTCCAACTTGAACTGATATCAGACAAAGAACATTGTCATTTCCAATTCAATGGAACTGTTCAAGACAAAAAAGATGAAGTAATAGAAGCAATAAAAGAAACTTTGAAAACAAGAGACAACCTTCTTAGAAAGGAACTCTTTGAGTGCATAAAAGCGCTAGGTGTAAATGTCGGGAATTCAACATTTAGTATGGCAACCAAAGAGATGATCTTAGATGAAGAACTCTTTGAGAGAAAAGGTTCCGGTAATAGTACATATTATTCACTAAAGCCTTTTAGCGAGAACGAGTAGATTGAAATTCTCCTCTTATATAAGGGAAGAATATCAATCCGCTACCCACTTAGAACATATGAATGAGTAATTACACCAAAATCTCAAGACAAAACAGTGGCATAACTCTCCGTGAATTATCACGTATTCCAATGGATAATTAATCAATAAAATCATGAATAAAACAAACGATAAAAACAGTAAAGTGGCCGTGGGGTATTGCCGTGTTAGTACTGACGATCAGGCAGATCAGGGTATATCTTTAGACTACCAAGAGGAACAGTGTAAAAAAGCAGCAGAAAAAGATGGTTATAACGATAACGAGGTCCTCATTATTAGAGATGAGGGTAAAAGTGGAACAAACCTTAAAAGAAAAGGTATTCAAGAAATTATTGATCTCGCTAAGAAAAGAGAAATCTCAATTGTATATGTTACCCACTCTGATAGACTGGCTCGTAATATCGTCGACCACGCATTCTTAAGAAACACTCTACGAGCAAACAACATAACTTTAAAATATCTAAACGGACAATCTTCACTCGACGACGCTTCGTCAATTATGGCTGACAACATGTTCGCTACGATTAATCAGTACCACAGTGATAACACGAGAGAAAAAACTAAACAGGCGGTCGATACTAAAGCAGAAGCGGGCTACTTCCCAACTCACGCTCCAGTTGGTTATATAAACACTTCTAACCCAAATAAAAATTGTGAGAAAGTGGCAAAGAGAATCATCATACCTAACCCCAAGACAGGACTCCTGGTAACCGAAGCGTTTAAAACATATGCTACAGGACAATATAACGCCTACGAGCTCAATGATTTGATGTATGCAAAGGGACTTGTGAGCAATAGTGAAAAGAAGCTGAGTCCGAGTATGGTTTACGCAATGTTAAAAAATAAGGTTTATCTTGGTGAAATACATTGGATGGATATACATAATAAAAATGGTAAACACGAACCACTCATAGATAAGGATACTTTTAACCAAGTGCAAAATATTCTATCCGAAAGGAATCAGAACAGATGTAGAAGACGGAAGTATTTTTGGCTACTTAATGGTTATATGTTTTGTGCTGAACATAATTGTAGATACACCGCAGAATGGCACTTAAATAAATCAAAGGCTTACTATCACTGCTCAAATAAGAAAGGTTGTGGTAAATATGTTGAAAAATCTGATCTCGAAAAACAAGTGGCACAAAAATTCAAACACTTAGAGTTTAACCAAGAATTTATTAATTCAATTATAGAAAAAGTAAAATCTATTTTTGATGAAAGAAAAAATGTATATCAGTCAGCACAAAAAACACTACAAAGCAGAAAGAATGCATGTAATGCGAAATTAAGCAGTGCTGAAAATCGCCTACTCGATGAGACCTTATCAAAAGAAGATTACTTGCGAATAAAAGAAGCTGTGATAGCAGATACTTCTAGGATTGATAAAGAGTTGAATAATCTTCAGATTGGCCATGATATCAATATAGATCTTACCAGTGAGATATTAGGCTTCACAAAGAATATATATAACACTTACATGCAGGCACCAGAGGAACTTCAAAAGAAATTCATAAGTCTTTTCTTTGAAGGATTTGATGTTAAAGACGGACTTATAGTAAAAGACCGATACTCCCCATTGTTCCAAGAATTACTGAACTTAAACGCCCTCTCCATAAAAAGCCCATATGGCAGAAAAGCCGTTGAAAACAAAGGAAAAGAGAAACTTATATTAGATACATCTAGGGGTGGCTACCGGGAATCGAACCCGAATTGCGAGTTCCACAAACTCGAGTGTTAACCGTTACACCATAGCCACCATTATATGCACAATCTAATTATAACTCGGCGGAGTCTCCTTTATACCAGATTTATGGTTGGATAGTCGAGCCAGAGCATAAAGTATACTTGAAAGCCTGTTCATAAACTTGAGCGTTTGTTCTCCAAGTTTTATAGAATTTTCTGCATTCACCCCTACTACTCGCCTTTCTGCTCGACGAGCGATAGTGCGAGCGACGTCGAATGTGGCTGCAATGTCCGACCCTCCAGAGATGAAAAAAGTTTTAATTGGAGGCATCTCGTGTTCTACGAGGTCAATCCAATTTTCAACTTGCTTCACCTTCTCTTCACCGATGTGTTTATCTGCACCGGCGAGTTCTGCTTGAACCATAAAGAGATTTTCTTGGAGTATGTGCACTATACGAGCGAAAGAATCACCACCAACCTTGAGTTGCGCCTCTTCTGACTTCACCTTACATAATCCAAGAAATGAATTAATCTCATCCAAAGACCCAAGTGCTTCAGCTATGGCTGAGCTCTTAGAAATCCTTTGGTCACAACCAAAAGTTTTTGTAGTCCCATCATCACCTTTTTTTGTGTATAACATGTGCACAAGAGAGGACTTGAACCTCCACGGGTTGCCCCATACGAACCTCAATCGTACGCGTATACCAATTCCGCCACTTGTGCATTAAGTAGAGCTATTTATGTGCTTTACTTTCAAGCCTATCTTAGCGAAAGATTGAGCTATTTTCAATCTCTTTCTTGAAAGACACACAACATCCCTTGAATAGTACATTTTGCTCAAAATTTTGATTGAATCAGCCTTTGCGTATTTCAATTGTTCTGTACTACCCTTTCCATCTTTGGTTATATGCCCTTTAATACTTAAATGTTCAAAAATTCTTTTCTGCAACCAAAGAACAAATTTTGGACTAGCAGAAGCAAACTCTGTATAAAACATAAAACTTGATTTCCATCTCTTGTCCCAATAAGAATAAAAGCACCCGTCTCCATCAAAACATCCGCGCAAAAAATCAAAGAAATATTCATTTGGTATATCAATTGCACCTATTGTCTTTGATTTTGCAGGAGTTAAACCAATCAACAAAAGAAATTCGTAAAATTTCTTGTTTTTAATTTGCACTCTTAATCCTTTTTTATTTAAACCTGAATTCTTTAAACCAATTTTTATATTTACACCAATACATTTATTAAAATTTTCGAGCTGTTCTCTATCATTTGAGGTCAGATCAATAAGATATGAGGTTTTAGATAAATAACCGTCTGTCGTAATCAAACCAATAGCATAAGCCAAATTACCTGACCATTTTGTATTTATTACTATTTTTGATTTTCTTCCTCTATCCCCCATATGCAATATATTATATCCCGCTCAAGGGGATAGTGTCTACCCTAAGAAATAAACAAAAAAACTGAAGAAATTCCGGAATTTTTATTCTGCTGATTTTTCCTCTTTGATCTCTTCGACATCCTTAGCCATACGAGTATTTCGCATTTGTCGTCTGATATCCTTGGCTGCTCGGTCTCTAATATGATAGAGCTTGGCTCGGCGAACTTTGGATCTCTTCACCACTTCTATCTTGTCTATCATTGGAGAATAAAGGAGAAAGGTTTTTTCTACACCTACTCCAGAAGAAACTCGACGAACAGTAAAGGTGGCTCCGGCCTCCTTGCCATGTTTCCTGGAGAGCACCAATCCTTCGAAAGCCTGTAGACGAGTCTTGCCCTTCTCTTGAATCTTCTGCCAAACACGAGCAGTATCGCCTGAACGTAGGTCAAGTTTCGCTCTTTCTTCTGTGTTTACTGGTGAATGCACTGTTTTCATAAGTCAGACTAATTTACCACAAGCACTGACCTGTGGCAAATGAAAAGGGCGGTGTCTCCTAGAGACACCGCCCAACCCCAGAAAAGGTTCAAGCAGCAGAACGCGCCGCTGCCACCATCTGCTCGTACGCAGCCCGGAATCGTGCCTCGTGCTCAGGGCGATACTTGTACTCCGGACGAGGATCGTGGGGTTGCCCCTCGAGATACTGAGCCCTCGACGGCGACCCTTCGCACACCACCTTGCCATCTTCGATGATAGGCAGAAGGTGACGTGGCGAGCCGAACAGCATGATCGTCGGATCATTGGCAGCATAGGCTGCGAAGATCGCTGCATCATTGTTGCTTGGGACATGCTTGCCGCACTTGTCGCACTTCATCATGGTGGACCTCGTGCTTATGTGGAATAGTGAGCCATCTACATATATAATAGCACCAATACAGCTAAAAGTCAAGTATTTTCATGGTTTTGTTTTATGGCTTAAAATCTATCTCTTTAAAGGAGTTTTGAAAATCTTCAGGGAAATCAGCCTTAATTGTATGCTCAACTCCATCTTCATCTTTGAAGGTCACTTCCTTTGCGTGCAAAGCCAATCTTTTAAATCCAAGCATTGGAGGTTTTGAGGATGCATAAAGTTTGTCACAAACAACTGGTCTTTGGAGAGACTGGAAGTGTACTCTGATTTGATGAGTCCTTCCTGTTTTTGGTTTGGCTTCTATAAGACTAAACTCCTTTCCTCTTTTTAGAACTCTAAAATAAGTGACTGCATCCCTCATCTCCCCCGTCGCTCCACGACCCGCAGAATATTTTCTAAAATCACTTGGACTCTTGCCTATAGGCATAGATAAGGTGCCGTGATCTTCTTTCATATTGCCATACACGAATGCATAGTAAGTTTTATTTATCTTTCTCTTTAGAAATAAATTTTTCAAATGTTCGAAGCCTTTCTGAGTCTTGGCCAAGAGTAAAACACCGGAAGTATCTCTATCCAAACGATGCACCACTCCAGAGCGATCTATGATGTCTCCCCCTTCGAGTCTAATCATCTCTCCCACCCCCTTGGCCTCAGGGAATTTCTCCACAAGCCAACCAGAAACAGAGTCTTCTTTGGTCCTTCCATCCCCATGCACAATAATCCCAGCCGGTTTGTTTATGGCCAAGATATCTTCATTTTCAAAAAGGATGGTTTTGGTTAAATCAATCATAGGTATACCAAGAGGATACATCATATGTTAGTATCATTCCATCGCGGGATTAGCTCAGTTGGTAGAGCAACTCATTTACACTGAGAAGGTCACAGGTTCGAGTCCTGTATCCCGCACCACGTCCTCTGGTAATTTCCTCCATGAGGACCGCTTGTCCTCGTAGTTCAATGGATAGAACAGAGCTCTTCTAAGGCTTTGATGCAGGTTCGATTCCTGCCGAGGACACTAGATAGATGGATCTATAACACTATTACTACCAGATTTTATTTCCTGAAGCTTCTTAACTCTTGCCTCATAGAATAAAACAGTCTTTTCTATTGATTCTGCATCAAGTTTTTTTTCTTCTATTGTTGATGGTTTATCTACTAAAAATATATTCCCATTAGCTATGGCTATAAACATATAAACACCGAGTGCAAAAACACTGATTGTTAGAGCCAAAAAGATAGTAAACAAAACCTTCCAATCTGCGTTTGGGCTAACACCCCATCCAAAAAGCTTGCCATTTTTATGCAGATGTAGATGAAGTTTAAATGGTAATTTAGGCATATTATTTAAATATATTAATAGCAAAAGTCACGTTTAAACGCCAAACTCTGTTCAAAGTTTTTGTGTTTTTATCCGAATCATTAGTAGAATTGTTTAAAGATAAGCTAGCGTTTTCTATAGTGATATTGGTAGGTAAATTTTCTAAAGCTTGAAGATATCTCATGCTGTTTCCCCATGAACCCTCTGTTTCTGTATTTATATGAACAATTAGTGGATACTTTATCCCCTTAGTACTAATTTTATCCTGAACTACCGAAACGGTTTTTGTGTCCAGCCCCATATCTTTTCCTAACCGCTCTACAGAATCAATAAGTGGTACAAGATCATCACTGTGCACAAGGAGAACCAAAATTTTATCTATCTGTTTTTGATAAATATTTTTTATAGACCTAACAGAACCAGCCAAGGTACTTTCGTTTGCAGCTTCATCTGCTTGGTTAGTTATTTGGGAAATATTTTGATTTTCTATTCTGATGATATAAACGCCAAAAATTAAAATTCCAAGTAATATCACAGCCAGGACTCCAAGTATATACAACAGTAATTTGTTCTTAGACATATTATTTTGGAGATAGATTAAATTGAAAATTTATATCACTATTTTTTGCAAAATTTGAAACAGGAATACTAACTTCAGAAAAATTACCAGAATTATTTAAGATGTTTTCAAAATCATACAAATCCTTTCTTCCTTTGGCCATACCAGCAATAGAGATTGTCGTTGACTTCAAATCTTTTTTCATAACAAAACTATTTATGATTATCCCGTCCGGTTTTGAATTTATTATCTTTACAAATAATTCATATGGAAGCGCCTTTTCATCAACTTGAGAAAGTGAAGATATTTCTTTATTTAATTCATCCATCCACTCGACCAACGCATGGGCGTCCTGTGTTGATGATTGATTATTCAATGCATCAATTTTTGTCTTTGCCTCATTCATCCTGGATTTGGAAATGATGTATGAAGGTAAAAGGGCCACAACCCCAATAAAAAGAATTAGACAAACCCCTCCTAACCCAACGATTAATCTGCGAAGAAAATATTCTTTTTTTGCTTTAACTCGCGAATTATCTGTGAGTAATTTAAACATAACGCGGTTCTTTTTCTGGTAGTGCTACCCCAATAGCTACTCCATAAGTAAGCGATTCTTCGAACGATATATCTGGTAAATCTCCAAACAAGGAAAAAGCGTTTACCCAAACATTCGCCACTTCATATTCTATGTCCATATCTTCCATCAAAGAAGAGACAAACTTATCATCCTTAGCTCCGCGACCAGCAATGAGAACTTTTTCTATTTTTTTACCAGGTTCTCCATTGGTGTCAGTCTTAGTATTCCAAAAAGCAAAAACTTTTCTCATTTCGCTTTTTAAACTTAATAAATCTTTATAACCATTTTCATCCTTAATTACCCCAAAAGCTGGAGTGGAGCTAAATTGAACTATTTCATCCTCAACAACATATAAACCTGTCTTGCTTTCTCCAAGATTAACTATTAGTTGAGGCCTTTCGTCTCCATCAGGAATAACTGCCCTTGCCAGAGCCTGAGATTCAACTTCAAAGGAAGCTGGTGTTATGCCCGCCGATTCAAAAATACTGGTGTATGTTTGAACTGCCTTGAGTGGTAACACTGACACCGCTACACGAATTTGTTCTTTATCCTTTATGTTCCCAATTATATCAAAATCAAAAACAGATTCTGCTAAGGAGACAGGAACATTCTCCTCAATAATAAAAGCCACCCTATCCCTAAGACTATCGAACGGTTCTTTGTCCACCACTGCAGTGAAAAGATACGCTTTTTCTTCAGGTAGAGTAGCTCTCACATAATCGAAGGAATGTTTTGATTTTAAATTTTTTAAAGCTTTCACTAGAGCCTCCGTCTCATAAATATACCCCCCTTGAATAACTCCTTTTGGTAAAACAACACTATCATAGTTATCTAGGGCCAGGTCTCCAGCTCGATGTGACTTTTTAAACTCTACTACATGTATATCTTGATCAGAAAAAGCTACACCAACTTTGGATAATTCAAGAAAACGAGGAGTGGGGAAAAAATCAAAAAAATTTCTTTTTCTTTTAGGTACATTTGAAAAACCTGACATGAATACATTATACACTCACCCCACACAGTTCTCATTAACTAACTCTCGTTCCTTTGGGGGTATCTTCACTTACACGAAGCAATGAGAAGGTGGTGTCAGTGGAAACAGCTAGAATCATCGCCTCACTGGGTATACCCATGAGTGGTCGTGGTTCAAGGTTTGTGGCGAAAGCACATTTCACTCCAACAAGGGTCTGTGGGTCTTCAAAATACTTTTTTATACCAGAGACAACTGTTCTTGGTTTCTCTTCAGCAAAGTCTACTGTTAATTTAAGCAACTTATCTGAGTTTTCAATCAGTTCTACATTCATTATCTCCCCTATCATTATTTCTCCCTTTTTAAATTCATCTATAGTTATCATATTATTATCATACAAAATAATTTACTTTCGTGCCTTAAATATGGAGAAATAATTGGTTTTCGTGCCTTGCGCAGGACAGCGGTCCGAGCAGAGCAAATTCTTAGTAGAGAATTATGCGTGCAAAGAAAACTAATTATTTTGTAAGTCTATATAACTTTTAAGTATTAAGGCTGCGGCGGAAGCATCTCGCATTTCATTCTGTCCTTGGATTCTGTCTGCTTCCATAGAAGTATAAACTTCCGGATGCATAACCACATCGATTTTCTCTGCTTTTAATTTCTCTACAAATAGTTTTATGTCTTGGGAAATTATATTAGGTGATCCGTCTAAGTTTTTTGAATCACCGACCACTACCCTTTCTATCTTTTCATCATTTATAGTTTTAAGAATCTTTTCAAGAAAGGTTTGGTCGTTTGGTAAAACCGCCCTAGGCAAAGCAAATTCTCCTGATTCATCAGTTGATGCTATCCCCACTCTTTTTGCCCCATAATCTACAGCCATAATCTTCATAGGAAACATTATAGTATAATAAAAATCATGAATTTAATATCAAACACCCAAGAAGTAACTAATTGGTTTAGTGCCCATCCAATATTAGTAATAATTATCATGGTTTGGTCTATAGCTTGGAAGGGCTTGGCTTTGTGGAAATCAGCTCAACGCAATGAACAATATTGGTTTATAGCTCTACTCTTCATTAATACTGTTGGTATTTTGGACATTATTTATATTTACTTTTTTGCCAAAGACTCAAAAGTAGAGGTAATTAAGAGTTAAAAATTGATTTTAGCCTCCGTTTGTGTTTTTATAGACCTCACGGAGGAGTGGCTCGAGCGGTTTAAGGCACCACTCTTGAAAAGTGGAATCTGGGCAACTGGATCGTGAGTTCGAATCTCACCTCCTCCGCCAAAATTGTGATTCTTGATATTCTATATTTTTATGATATGGTTTGAACGGGTCGTTCTTTAGGCCCTCCCTCATCACAAGGAGTCCTGGATGCGTATTCGTATGATGTCGCTCCTGTCCGCGGCGTTGCTCGCTGCGTGCACGAGCGAGCCCACTGCTCCAAAGGCGGTGGAGCAGGCTGTCTCCACTTCGAGTGACATGATGGCTCTCAAGGGTGGCAGCTGCACTCTCGCCGATGGTCGGGTTGTGGCTCCGGGCTTCAACGCCCTCGGTTACAACTACTGCGCCGGCCTTTTCAACGGCCCCGCGGATGGAACCGACAAGGTTCTCGACGGTAAGGTCTGGGGTGACCCAACCTATGCCGCAGATCACCTCGTCATGAAGTGGAACTCTGCATGGGATGCATGCAACGCAAATCGTAACGTCACGAACTGCACCGGCGCCTGGACCGACAATGAATGGAATGGCAAGGTGGCCGGAGGAAGCGGAGAGTCCTGGCACTACAAGATCAAGTGGGTGGGCTCGTGCGGATCATACGGCACACCCCTCGCAAGTGGCGGATACTGCATCTGGAATGAATATGCAGTATTGTTTTCCCACGGGTCAGTGGCCAACCAACACTTCTGGGACACTCACGCCAAGCCGGCCGGCTACGGCACCCAGTAAGATTTCCCACGGGCGCGATGCAATAGCACGCGCTCTTTTTTTATTATTTAGATTTATTTTTGTGCTAGAATTTATGTATGGCAAAGACAGATCTTCGTCTTGAATGGACTGCTCAAGAATATGAACATAAAGAAAGAACTCAGGATTGGTTCTGGGCAGTAGGGATTATTACTGTCTCTATCTCCATTGCTTCAATTATCTTTGGGAACATCATTTTCGGCATCTTTATTTTGGTAGCAGCTTTTTCTCTTTCCCTATACATAAACCGTCCACCAGAAACTCTCCAAATGAAGATTGACTCTATGGGTATAGCCAGAAATAAAATTTATTACCCCTTTGAGACTCTTCACTCATTCTGTATAGATATAGAACACCCGCACAAAAAAATAATCCTTCGCTCAAAAAAAATGTTTATGCCTCTTATAGTCGTCCCTCTTGGTGAAGAAGTTAACTTTGAAAAAGTTAATGCAATATTAAAAGAATATCTCCCCGAAGAATATCACGAGCTTCCTTTCATGGAGAACATTTTGGAATTCTTAGGATTCTAGTGCTCCCAGTAGGAATCGAACCTACATTTTAACTTCCGCAAAGTTATGTCCTATCCATTGAACGATGGGAGCGTGAATCAAAATTAGCACATTTAACCCACTTCTACAAAAAACCGCCTGAGGGCGGATTTCGTTAAGCAATCTTTTTTATCATCTTTGAGAACCTTGAAATCTTTCTTGAAGCTGTGTTTTTATCCAGTGTATGTGCTTTGGCTGCCTTGTCGAATGCTTTTTGAACCTCTCTGAGAGCGAGCATGGCTTCCTTTTTCTTATTTTCTTTCACAAGTTTTTTGAGAGTCTTCACTGTCCTTGCAACCTTATCCTTCCTTATAGTATTAAAAACCTGCTTCTTTAGAGAAGAGCGGAATGCCTTTTTTGCTGAACGTGTTATAGCCATGGGCAAGATATTAGCGTATATACCTCTATAAATCAACCTGTTATGATAGAAGTATGATAGGAAGCCTAAACGGGACCGTCCGCCACAAAGATCTCCATTATCTAATCGTAGATGTTGGAGGGGTTGGATATAAGGTGTTTGTGACCACCGAAGCCTCCCTCGACGCCTTACCCAGTGAGCCTATTTTTCTTTGGACATACCTTGCTGTTCGAGAGACAGCGCTCGACCTTTATGGTTTTTCTGATAAGGAAACATTGGAAATTTTTGAACTTCTCATCACCATCTCAGGTATTGGACCAAAGACGGCTCTTGGGATATTGAATGTGGCATCCCCTTCTATCCTTAGACAAGCAGTTAGCGAGAACGACACTTCATACCTTACTCGCGTCTCAGGTATAGGGAAAAAGAACGCAGAAAAAATTGTTCTCGAACTTAAGGATAAATTAATTATCAAAGAATCTGATCAGGGTCTAAATATGCGCGCCGAAGGTGATGCACTCGAAGCACTTGTCTCTCTTGGATACACAGAACGCGACTCTCGTGAAGCTCTAAAGAAAGTGTCCAAAGAAATAGACAGTCCAAGTGAACGAGTCAAACAAGCCTTGAAACTCCTTTCAAATAAAAAATAAAAAACCACACTTCCGTGTGGTCAACTCAACAAACATCTCCAACTGGACCTCTGTAGTGAAGCTCGATTTCACCCAAGTATCTTGTGATTGAATCACCCATTTCCTCAATGGATATAGAATCATCAAATACACCTTCAATCCTGGCCATTACCACTCCGAGAGGCTCTTCGTTTATCCTTGGTTCCGGCCAGGCTCTGAGGTTGAGGTCGTACAATCCCCTCATGAACTCCCTGACCTCCTTGATCTCCCAGGGAGACCTTTTGAAAACCTCCTCAGACAATGGTCCAAGCATAACAACATAGCCCTCTCTCCCCATCCCAGTGAGAAATGAACTCACCCGCCCACCCTCGTTCACCTCGAGCAAAAGATACCGATTCATATGGCACCTCCGTTCGGGAATGTCCTACTGGTGGTTACAAGTTCTATATGTATTATATACCCATCAAACTTATATGCCTGAACTACCAGAAGTCCAAACAACCGTGAACGGTCTAAACAAAACTGTGAGGGGCAGGACTATTTTAGATGTCTGGACAGATTATAAAAGTGACTTCCATACAGGCAAGGATAATATAAAAAATCCAAAGTTTTTTAAAATTTTTAAAAAGGAAATCTTGGGCACGAAAATATTAAAAGCCGAAAGACGAGGAAAAAATATTTTGATCAGTTTGGATAGTGGAAAAACAATTCTTGCTCATATGAAAATGACTGGATTCTTCTTCTACAATCCACCAACAGACGAAAGATTTGTGCGAGTAAAATTTTATTTAGACAATAAAAAGGTTCTGGCTTTCTCTGATATGCGTAAGTTTGCAAAGATTACTCTAATAGAAACAAAAGAAAGAGAAAAGGATTCTGAGCTCTCTCACCTTGGACCAGATGCGCTGGACATCACCATAGAAAAATTTAAAAAAGTTCTGTCCAAAGAAAAACGTCCCATTAAACAAATGCTTATGGATCAATCGCTCCTCACTGGTGTTGGGAATATTTATTCTGATGAATCCCTCTGGCTCTCCTGTATCCATCCTCGCTCAACCCCCAACAAAATACCCAATAAACAAGCCGAATTACTCCTAGAAGCAATAAAAAAAGTCCTAAAAACAGGCATAGATTTTGGTGGTGATTCTATGTCCGACTACAGAAACATCTATGGAGAAAAAGGTAAATTTCAAAATAAACATAATGCTTATAGAAAAACTGGAGATAAATGTTCAAGAAAAAACTGCAAGGGAGTAATCACTCGGGATGTAGTCGCCACACGTAGTGCACATTTTTGTTCTATTCATCAAAAACTATTTAAGTAATTCAAAAAGGGCTATCCCTGTAGCCACAGAGACATTGAGTGATTCTTTCTCCCCCTTCATCTCTATCTCCACTATTTCATCACATTCATCTAAAACATTTTTGTTTACCCCATCAACCTCATTCCCAACAATTAATGCAAATTGTTCTGGAGATTTATATTTTTCTAGATTCACCGACCTATCATCTTGTTCTAATGCTAGGATTTTAAAATTTTGTTCTTTTAATCCTTTTATCACCCCATCTATCTCTTTTTGATATTCCCATTCAACAAGCTTTTCTGCCCCTAGTGCCACCTTAGAAAAATCAGTACGTACTCGGCCAAACCTATCTATTGGTGCTGGCGTAGTCCCTATTAAGAAAATCTTTGAAACACCTAAACACTCTGCGGTGCGAAAAATAGAACCAGTGTTTTCCACTGAGCGAATATTATCTAGTATAAGGACAGCTGTTTTCATTATGCTAGAATACACTTATGTTAAATCCATTTCCAGAACTATTAACTTATTCATTAATGGGGCCCTTTATTCTTCGGGTGGTGCTTGGTGTCATAATCGCCGAGACAGGCGTTCTTAAATTTAGAAGTGAACGAGATCGTTGGATTGCTTCATTCGAAGCGCTTCATCTAAAACCTGCCGATATTTTAGTTTCTATTCTTGGGTTCGTAGAAATAATAGGAGCGGTTGGTCTCATCCTCGGTTTGTATACCCAAATCGCCGCTCTCATTTTTGTAGTAGTTTATGGATTAGAATTATATGTAGAGTATAAAGAAGAACAGGTCTTGAAACGCGATATTGTTTTCTATCTCCTCATGTTCACCATCGCCCTCTCTCTTCTCCTCACAGGCGCCGGTGCATACGCATACGATATCCCTTTATAATCTAGACAATAAGCCTATTTTTAGCTATAGTTTTGGGGCTTTTAGTATGCGCCCGTAGCTCAGTCGGTAGAGCAGCTCCCTTTTAAGGAGATGGTCATAGGTTCGATTCCTATCGGGCGCACAACTTGAATTAATAACCCTGCATGCTAGGGTATTCGAAGATTCATGTACCTACATAAGGAGCCTAAAGTGACCCAGCCACTCATCCGTGTACCAGAACCAGACCCGAACTTCGTTGGGCCTCAATCGTGGTTGAATTACCTCAATGACGGTAGTTCAATTTGTTTCTATGAAGACGTGCATTATTACCTGTCGAACTTCTCCGCCTTCGCGCTTGTGCTTGGTGGAGAACTCTGGATGACCGTGGAGCACGCCTATCAGGGTTTGAAATTCGACCCGAAGCGTTACTCTGCAATCCGTTCACAAATCAAGGATGCTCTGTCGGCGCATGAGGCCAAGAAACTTGCATACTTGTGCAAGGATTGCATTCGGCCAGACTGGGAAGCTGTGAAGCTCGACATCATGCGGGGTTTGATCCATGCGAAGATTCAACAGCATCCGTATGTCCAGAAGAAACTTCTCCAGACTGGTGATGCCGTCCTCATCGAGAACTCGCACAGGGACTCATTCTGGGGTCGCGGACCAGACTGGCAAGGTATGAATCACCTCGGTCGAATCTGGATGGAGCTCCGTGGTGAACTGAGGAAAATGAAGTGAGATTATCGAGCACCAATAGGTGCTCTTTTTTATTTATCTAAAATTTCTGGAGAGAGCTGGCGGTTAACCAAAACAAAAGTGGTGCGACGAGGTAGTTCTTTTAATCTCTTAGCTCCTACATATGTACAAGCACTACGGAGTCCTCCAAGGATATCACCAACAGTGTCCAATACTTTTCCTCTATAAGGAATTTTTATTTTCTTACCTTCTGGAGCTTTATAATGTGCCTTACCTCCATTATGTCTTTCCATAGAATCTGCAGAGCTCGAACCATAGTGATACACAAATTTTTTCTCATTCTCTTCTACTATTTCTTCTTCTCCTTCATCGTGTCCTGCGAGCATACCTCCAATCATCACAAAGTCTGCCCCCGCACCGAATGCTTTGGCTATATCTCCTGATGTTCTACATCCTCCGTCCGCACAAATAAGTCCACCTAATCCATGAGCAGAATCTGCACATTCAATAATCGCAGAAAGTTGAGGATAACCAACACCGGTGACTAGTCGAGTCGTGCAAACTGTCCCTGGACCAATGCCCACCTTCACTATATCTGCCCCTGAGAGTATGAGTTGTTCGGTCATATCTCCGGTGACGACATTGCCCGCCATGATAATGCTTCCCTTGCACACACTTCTGACCTCCTTCACAAAATCTACGAATCTTTCTGTGTAACCATTAGCTACATCAATACAGAGTAAATATGGCTCTCCAAATTTTTTAATATATTTTTTTAGAAAATCTTTATCCTCCTTCCTAACTCCAATTGTTATAAAACTAAATTTTTTATCTACTTCTTCAAAGTGTTTGAGATTATGAAATTTGTGTAGAGCCGTAAGGAGTTTTTCTTTCTTTAGAGACTTCACCATAGACACTGTCCCTACTCCATCCATATTGGCAGCAATGATGGGCACACCACTCCAAATTTTCTTCGTATGAGGAAACTTGAATTCCCTCTCTAAATTCACCTCCTTTCTACTCGAAAGAGTGCTTCGCTTGGGACGAATCAATACATCTGCATAGTCCAGTTTGACTTCATTTTCTATTCTCATGCCGGATGAATTATATACCTTATAAAGACAAAAGCATCTTCTCTACTAAACCCCCAATATCCCCCTCTCCTCGACGAGCATTATGGAGCCCTAATACTAGCTTTTCTGATAGTTCCTCTAGTTCTCCTTCTTTAAAATTCTTTAGATTAGCCTTCGCTTTTTTGTATGGGTACTCTTTCATATCCGTCTCAGTATAATTTTTGGTTCTTTGTGCAATGAGCAAACTCTTTACCACCCAAACCAGTTTCCAAAATATTTCTTCGGCCACCATTCCGCTGGCCAGAGCTTTTTGATACAAAACCCACGCATCCTTTTTCTTTCTCTCAGCTATCGCATCAGTGAGTGCCCAAATATTAAATTCATTTCTCGCTTTTGGTCCAATACTAAATTCTTCTTCATCTCTCTGAAGATCAAGATCTACTACCGAACCAAATATATCTTTGTGATAAAATTCTTCGTCCATATTATTGCATTGCTCCCCAACTATCTCCGGCGACTGCTTCAGCTAAGATGGGCACACCGAGAGTTTTGTCTTTAGGGATAACTTCAGCCATAATTTTTTTAAACTCTTTCATAGCTTCTTCTACTAATTCCATCTTTATCTCATAAACAATTTCGTCGTGCACGTTGAGTACTGCGAAAACTTTTTCTTCCCAACCTCGCTTTTTTATATATTCATCTATTCGAAGCATAGATATCTTCACTATATCTGCCTCTGTGCCTTGGATGGGTGCATTGATAGCCATCCTTTCTGCAGCGGCTTTTATAAAAGGTAGCGGAGATTTTAGACCGGCGAAATATCTTCTACGCCCAAACATTGTTTCTGTATAACCCATCCGTTCTGCTTCTGATTTTGTTTTATCTAAATATGATGCTAACCCAGAAAAAGTTGAAAAATAATTATTATAAAATTCCTGTGCTTCAGCTCTATCTGTTTTTAAATTTGTTCGAAGAGCACTCACGCCCATACCAAATAACACTCCGAAATTAATAGTCTTAGCCTTGGCCCTCATGCTTTTGTCTACTTCCTCTGCTTTCACTTTAAAAACTTTCATAGCCACACCAGTATGAACATCAATACCTTTCTTGAAAATCTCTATAAGCTTCTCATCCTTGGACAAAATGGCGGCTATACGAAGCTCTATTTGGGAATAATCCAAAGAAAGGAGTTTGTATCCCTTGTCTACGATGAATGCGTGTCTAATAGCCTGACCAAGTGGAGAACGAATAGGAATGTTTTGAAGATTTGGTTCTTCTGAAGCCATCCTTCCTGTAGTTGTTCCTGCCTGAATAAAGTTTGAATGCAAACGGTTTTCCTTATCCAATAATTTAGGAATGGTATCTATATAAGTAGAGAGTAATTTCTGTAATTCTCTATAATCCAAAATTTTGTTGATGATTGGATGTTTGTCTACAAGTTTTTGAAGCTCTGATTCCTTAGTCGAGAATCCGCCTGTGGCAGTCTTTTTTTGTCTCTTCTCAGCCAAGCCCATCTTGGTGAATAAAATTTCACCAAGCTGTTTTGGAGAATTCACGTTGAATTCTTCTCCTGCAGCTGACCAAATTTCTTTTTCTAACCTGTCTAATTCTTTATGATAAGTAGTTGAAAGGTTTTCTAAATTCTTTCTATCTATTTTAACCCCATGAGCATTCATCCTTTCAACCACAGGTATGAGTGGGAGTTCAATCTCTTCGAAGACTTTCTTTAAGTTTCTTTTATCTAATTCTATCTGTAAAACTTTCCAAGCCACATCTTGGTTGTTTGTTTTAGTAAATGTATAAACATCTTCAAGAGTTGGGTTAGTAAAGTTTGAATCTATAACCCAAAGAGCTAAGCAAAGTTTTTTATCTTCTTTTGTCTCTAGCTTGGTTTCTTTTTTTGTTTCTTTAATTATCTTTTCTTTTATTTCTGGTTTTTTCCCATCATTTGCAACCAATTGTTTGATTCTCTCCCCAAGAGTTCTAAATTCAAGTTGCTTAAACAATTCTAATAAATTTTCTATTACCAAACTTTCTTTCCACTCTTTTGGAAGTTTAAAATCTATTGGTGCGTCTCGTCGAATGGTGGCTAGGGTTTTAGAGAAGAGGGCTTCTTCTTCGTTCTCAATTAGAAGTTCTCCAATTCTTTCAGTAATACCTGCCTCTTTCCATTCATCTTTGCCTTTCTTCAAAGCCTTATAAATTTTCTCTATTGTGCCGTATTTAACTATAAGCTGTGTGGCTGTTTTCTCTCCAATACCCTTCACCCCAATGATGTTGTCTGAAGGATCTCCACGAAGACCTTTGTAGTCTGGGAGTAAAAGTGGTTTAAACCCAAACCTCTCTTCTACCGCCTTCTCATCATAAAGAATGGTGTCTTTTATACCTTTCTTTAGAGTATAAACCCGCACCTCTTTACCTCGTACAAGTTGGAGAGTGTCCATATCTCCAGAAGCGATGATAATTTCCAAATCTTTATTTTTCTTTTCTAGTTCTACTATCGTGCCTAAAATATCATCGGCTTCAAAGCCGGGCATAGAAAATATAGGGATACCCCACGCAGTGAAAATATCTTTGGCTCTATTGAGTTGGAGGATTAAATTATCATCAATTTTTTTTCTC
This sequence comes from uncultured Candidatus Saccharibacteria bacterium, assembly GCA_964349945.1. Lineage (GTDB taxonomy): Bacteria > Patescibacteriota > Minisyncoccia > Phycocordibacterales > Zambryskibacteraceae > JAIFWN01. Next base: position 66,277 of record CAYGIH010000002.1, read on the forward strand.
GTACCTTTGTACTCTTCATAAGCTTCATGTCTATGGGTTTTGTCTGGGAGATCAAAACAGGCCACAATAAACTGTGGTTTTAATTCTTCTATTATCTTTATGAGCATAGTCACCACACCAAAGAGCGCTCCTGTTGGTTCTCCGGTCGACGTCTGAAAGTCAGGTAGAGCATGATAAGCACGATGAATAATCGCATGAGCATCTAGGAGAACGAGTTTCTTTTTATCAGTTTTCACTTTCATAAATATCTATTTCTCTGGTTGTCTCATCTACAAATTTAAAGAAAATATTTTGAACTCCTTCAGGAATAATATCCACTACCCTCTCTGGCCATTCAATCAATATTAAATTCTCCCTCTCACTAATTATTTTTTGCCACCCTAAATGAAGGAGTTCCTTAAAGTGATCTAGTCTATACGCATCAATATGAATGAGGTGTTTAAAACCATGATAGTCAATCGGGTAAATTTTCTCTATTACAAATGTTGGACTATGCATATTCTCTATCACCCCAAGCGTTGAGCCAACAGCTTGAGAGAAAGCGGTTTTACCTGAACCAAGATTCCCAGCCAGAGCTATAACACGAGCCTTTTCTCCTATTTCTAAAGTCTTCACAAACTGCTCTGCCACTTCTCGTGTTTCTTCTAAACTCTTAGAAATATACTTCATTTGGGCATTATAACATTTCTCAAAAACAAATATTTATATGAAAAAAGGCGAAGGATTCTCCTCCGCCTTAGCCCCATGAAAGGCTCGAGCTTCCACTACTTGATGCACCCTCCTCGGCCGTTCGGGAGGTTCAGATAATTCACCTCCCACACCTCGTTCTTCTCCCCTTCGTACGAAGAGATCGAGTAGCGACGGGTGTCGGTGCCGAGAAATTCTTTCTTCTCGTTGTAACCTCTGACAACGAGAGTGAATTCGCCATTTGTGAAAGGTTGGCGAACCAGTGGTGCAACAACGTGATCTGCATATGGCAAGCCAACGCTGTAAACGACTGTGCCCGTAAAAACATCAATATACGGCACACAATTGTTTTGCACGGTCACCAGCACTCGCTGTTGAAGCGAGACCGTACCAAACCTTGGCCCGTGTGGCTGTTGGATGATGACCGGAGCACATGCGCTCTGGCTCATCACGACACCCACAACGATGAGGGTTGAAAGGAACTTGCGCATGGTGACCTCCGTGTCCGAATTGGTTTGCCAGCGTTTGTATACCTATATTATATACCCAAAGTCACTTTTTGTCAAGAGTAATTTAGCCTAGGATTATAGGCTTATTCTGGTATTTGGTCTTATATAAGATACAATAGAGTCATGATTAAATTCGATGAAGATGATGAGAAAGCGAAAACCGCCCTCCTCAAAAGACAAGAAGAAGAGGTGCTCGCTTCTATGCTTTCGAAGAAATACGGTGTTCCCTATCTCGATCTTTCTGCTCATCCAATAAACATAGATGCTCTAAGAATAATAAAGGAAGGAGACGCACGAGCAGCGGAGATTGCGGTTTTTAATCTCACCGATAAAAAGATTGATGTCGGAGTTTTATCTCCTGAAAGCGATAAGGCAAAAGTCGCCATCGCTGAACTTGAAGGTCGTGGCTACATCCCCACTATTTATATGGTCTCTCATGCATCACTCAATAAAGTTTGGGACAGATACAAAGACATGTCTTATTCTTTTGAAACCACTTCCGGAGCTTTGGATATTTCAAGTACAGAAATTATAGAAATTGTGGGTAAGGTTCATGTTGTCGGTGATGTGAAAGCCCTTATAGAAGAAGTCCTATCAGCAAAAAAATCATATCGTATTTCAAAAATCCTTGAAATAATTTTAGCTTCAGCTATCGCTCTAAAGGTTTCAGATATTCACATAGAACCAGAAGAAGATTCAGTCCGTTTGCGCTACAGACTCGATGGAGTGCTCATGGATATTCTCCACTTAGACACAGATACATTCAACCTATTGCTCTCTCGTATAAAACTTGTTTCCACTCTTAAACTAAACTTAAACAATCAGGCCCAGGACGGGAGGTTTTCTATCCGCCTTGGTGATGAGGAAGTAGAAGTGCGTACTTCTCTTCTCCCTGGTCCGTACAATGAATCCGTGGTGCTTCGTATCCTTACCCCAGATTCTATTTCTGTCCCCTTAGAGCAACTTGGTATTCATCCTAGACTCTTGAAAATTTTAGAAAAAGAAATCGCCAAACCAAACGGTATGATTCTCACCACAGGTCCAACTGGTTCAGGAAAAACCACCACTCTCTATGCATTTTTAAAAAAGATTTATAATCCTGAAATTAAAGTTATAACTATAGAAAACCCAGTTGAATACCACCTCACTGGTATTGTTCAAACCCAAACTGACCCAGATGGAGAATATACCTTCGCAGAAGGTCTGCGTAGTGCTTTACGTCAGGATCCGGATGTCATCATGGTTGGAGAAATCAGAGACCCAGAAACAGCCAAAACTGCAGTCAACGCCGCCCTCACTGGCCACCTTGTGCTCTCCACACTTCATACCAACAATGCTGCAGGTTCTATTCCCCGTCTTCTTGACCTAGATATAAATCCAAAAGTGGTTTCTTCGGCTCTTAATATTTCTATTGCCCAAAGATTGGTTAGAAAGCTTTGTAAGGAGTGTAAAAAAGAAGTTACCCCTGATGGTCGTTCTAAAAAAATTGTTGAACAAACTATTTCTGGAATAACAGACAAAACTTATATAGAAGATCTTCAGACTGAACATATATGGGAAGCAGTTGGGTGTGAGAAATGCCACAACACTGGTTATAAGGGTCGCGAAGGTATCTATGAAGCGATACTTATGGATGAAAATATAGAAAAAGCGATCCTTACAAACCCCGGCGAAAGAGATATTGTGACTGCAGCCAAGAGTCAAAACCTCCTCTCCCTAACAGAAGATGGAATAATCAAGGTTCTAAAAGGTGAAACGGATATCAAAGAACTCGAACGAGTTATCGACCTTTCGAGTTTTGAATAAGACACAATTTTATTAAAAAGCGAGGTTGAACTGGGGGTAGATTTGTGAATAATTAGGGATAGAGATTTGGCTCAAAAGCATAAATCTCCAAACAACACTTTTAACGGGTAGCTAAAAGTTAGACAAGACTTTCTAGGATAGTTTCAGCTGGTACAAGACCAACCAAAACGTCCTCAAAGAGAAGTCCGAAGTGCCTTGCGGCAGTTGTTGTTTAGAGATTTATGATTTGGAGAACTACAAGAAGTCTAGCACATAATACATTTTATGTCAAGTAAGAAAGTTAAAAACAAACCAGATGTCAATTTAGCTGAAGAGGTGGCTTTTGTTGGTGAAGAGCTTCGACCAACTCATTGGGAGGACTATATTGGTCAAGAAATTATCAAGGAAAACCTTCGTATTTTACTAAAAGCAGCTTCTGAGCGTGGGGTTCCTCCTGAACACATTCTTTTCTATGGACCCCCAGGATTGGGTAAGACCACTCTCGCCCACCTCATATCCAAGGAGACCCGCCGAGCGATGAAAATCACTTCTGGTCCAGCCATAGAGAAGGTTGGAGACCTCGCATCTATCCTCACAAATCTCTCTGCTGGCGATATTCTTTTTATAGATGAGATTCATCGTTTAAATAAATCAATTGAAGAAGTCTTATATCCAGCCATGGAGTCCGGAGTTTTAGACATCATTATAGGTAAAGGTCCTTCAGCTCGTACTATCCAGCTTGAGCTTCCTCCGTTTACCCTCATCGCCGCCACCACTCGTGTAGCTAGTGTTTCCTCCCCCCTTCGTTCCAGATTCTCTGGTGGAGTATTCCGACTAGAATTTTATTCAGCTCCCGAAATAGAAAAAATAGTAAAAAGGTCTGCAAAGATTTTAGGGGTAAAGACAGACGGCTCTGCAGAGAAAGAAATTTCTATGCGCTCTCGCTTTACTCCCCGTACTGCAAATTATTTCCTCAAACGTGCTCGTGATTTTGCCCAAGTACATAAAAAGAATCTAGATAGTGATGTGGTTGAGGAAGCTCTTAAACTTTTGGGTATAGATGAAGCAGGTCTTTCTCCATCGGATAGAAAACTAATGCAAACAATAGCAACCAAGTTTAATGGTGGGCCAGTTGGTCTAGGCACTCTCGCTGCAGCACTATCTGAGGAAGAAGCCACTATTGAGGAATTCAATGAACCATATTTAATCCAGCTCGGATTCCTAGAGAGAACTTCTCGCGGACGAACTCTCACCCCTCTCGGCTACAAACACTTGAACCTCGCGGTTCCTAAAAACTTACAAGCTAAACTTTTATAACATGTCAGGACACAATAAATGGTCAAAAATTAAAAGGCAGAAGGGCGCCACAGACGCGGCTAAATCAAAAATATTTGGCAAGATGGCCAAACTCATTGCCACTGCCTCTCGTGAACATAAAGGCGATATTTCTTCACCAGCTCTGCGAGCGGTCATAGAAAAAGCTCGTGAGTATAATATGCCCTCAGACAACATCGATAGGGCGGTCAAAAAAGGATTGGGTGGTGAAGGAGAAGTGCTTGAATCAATCACATATGAAGCATATGGTCCGGGTGGTTCTGCACTTATAATCGAAACCCTAACCTCAAACCGAAATAAAGCTGCCCAAGAAATAAAACACATCCTTTCAAGCCACGGGTTTGAGCTGGCTCACCCAGGATCTGCCACCTGGGCCTTCACCAAGGGCCACGGCAACGATTGGACACCAAATGCGACAATTCCATTATCTCCTGAAGACGAGGTCGTCCTAGAGGCTCTCATAAACGAATTAGAAGAAAATGAAGAAATCCAAGAAGTTTATACTAATGCGGAGTAATTGCGTGGTGGCCATAGACCCTGGATTTGACCGTGTTGGGGTGGCAGTTTTAGTCAAAGAAAATTCTAAAGAAAAACTTTTGTATTCGACTTGTATCGTCACAAATAGAAAAGAAACTCGTGCAGAGAGATTAGGAATGATTGGAAAAGAAATAAAAAAAATTTTAAAGAAGTGGGGGCCAGAATATTTGGCCATAGAAAAACTTTTCTTTAATCAGAACACCACGAGCGTCATCGGTGTGGCTGAAGCTCGGGGGGTTATTCTTTATGAGGCATCCCTCGCTAACTTAGAAATATTTGAATATGGTCCACAAGAAATAAAAATTGCGACAACTGGTTTTGGGCAAGCCACCAAGAAACAAGTGGAAGACATGGTGGGGAGAATTTTAAATTTAAAGCAATTACCAGAGCTCGATGATGAGATAGACGCTATTGCAGTTGGTATTACTCACCTCGCTTCAGTCAAGCACAAAAGAAGGTTATCCACATTTTAACTGTTTTGTATTTGCAAAAGAAAATCGTATTTGCTACAAATATGAAATCGAAAAATGTCAGCCTTTATTAAAAGCATTTTTTGACCTTAAACATATATAACAATGGACGACGTCACAATAAAAGATGATGAGCTTGATCTAGATGATATAGATCCAGCCAAGGCTACCATCCCCTTAATAGATGATGAGCTAGAAGACGCTGAGGTTGTTGGGGATCCAGACATAGTATCCATAGATGACTTAGCTGACGCAGAAGAGGAAGAAGAGGAAGAAATGTTTGACGAAGAAGACTTATAACAAAAAAACCGCCCGCGGGCGGTTTTTTTATAGCACTTCTATCTTTATAAACCTTCGCTTACCTACCTTTAGGGTTATCCCGTCCTTGAGAGCTTCATCTGCCTTTTCTATCTTTTCTCCAGACTCGGCGTTTGTGATGGCCCCATCTTCTACAAGCCTTCTCCACTCTGTTTTAGACTCTACTATTTTATTTGAAAGTAAAATATCTACTAACAATGAGCCTTGGCTCGCTTCTGTTGTTGGTAAATCTATGGGCACACCCTTTTCTGAAAATGTTTTTATGAAATTTTCTTCTGCTTTCTCCGAAGCTTCATCTCCGTGGTAGAACCTTACAATTTCTCTGGCTAGTTTCATTTTAGCTTCCTTTGGATGGAGTTCCCCTGACTCAAGCTTGCCTCTTATTTCTTCTACTTCTTCCATTGGTATCCTAGTACAAAGTGTAAAATATGTGAGGATTTGGGCATCTACCATACTCATCACCTTGCCATACATATCACTCGGTTCAGCACTGACGCTGATTGTATTCCCCCAACTTGAGCTCATCTTTCTACCATCAAGCCCGTCTATAAGAGGTCCAAGGATGATGCTCTGTGGTTCCTGCCCATATTTTTGCTGGAGTGTTCTACCAGAAAGAATGTTAAATTTTTGATCCATCCCTCCGAGTTCTACATCTGCCCTTACCATCACACTGTCGTATCCCTGCATTAATGGATATAAAATTTCTCTTAGAGAAACTCTCTTCCCCGCTTCTAACCTTCTGGCAATATTATCTCGAGCAATAAAATCAGAAACAGAGAAACAGTCCGCTTGTTCCCCTATTTCTCTGTATGTGAGTTTCTCTAACCACTCACTGTTGTGATATAACTCTGCTTTGGATAAATCGATTATTTTACCGACCTGTTCGAAATACGATTTTTTATTCTCATCTATTGTTTCCTTTGAAAGCATTGGTCTTTCAGCATCTTTGTCTGATGTGTCGCCGATAATACCGGTAAAATCTCCAACGATAAAAACGATCGTGTGTCCGAGTTTTTGAAAATCTCGAAGTTTGAGTAGCGGAATAGATCGACCCAAGTGTAGGTTCGGGCTCGTTGGATCTATCCCGAGTTTTATTCGCATTGGTTTACCAGAGCGAAGCCTTTCTTCTAGTTCTTTTTGACCAATTATTTCTGAGACCCCCCTGGTGAGAAGCTCTTTTATATCTCTTTCCATGTCTTTAATCTAACATGGTAGAATGCTTTTATGAAAGGACATCAAAAAGGAGGGTTGTTTCATAACAAAATATTGGTTGTGGTTACTTTCGGCTTATTTTTCCTTGGGGCTTTTCTCCTTTGGGCTGCCACCCTTAGAATTCCTGATCTTTCTGATCTAGGGGGAAGAAGAGTTATTCAATCAACAAAAATCTTTGATAAAACTGGGTTGATTTTGCTTTATGATATGTCTCCCAACCTAAAGAGAACCGTAGTGCCGTTTGAGGACATTTCTGATTATTTAAAAAAAGCCACTCTTGCAATCGAAGATAAGGATTTTTATAGCCACGGCGGAGTTAAATTTAGCTCTCTCATTAGAGCTCTCCTTGTTGATTTGTCTACTCTTTCCTTTAGCCAAGGGGGGTCAACAATTACTCAGCAGGTTGTAAAAAACACAATTTTAAATGGAGACAAAACTCCAACAAGAAAAATAAAAGAGTTGATTTTAGCTGAAAAACTAGATAAGGCTCTACCAAAAGATCAGATATTGAACATTTACTTGAACGAGAGTCCTTATGGGGGGAGTGTTTATGGTGTTGAAGAAGCCTCTCTTAATTTTTTTGGTAAAAAAGCAAAAGACGTTACGCTTGCGGAAGCCGCATATATTGCTTCTATGACCAAGGCCCCAACATATTATTCGCCCTATGGTGAACATAGAGATAAATTAGAGGAAAGAAAAAATTTGGTTTTAAATGAAATGTTAAGTGGGGGGTTAATCACAAAAACAGAATACGATGAAGCAAAAAAAGAATCTGTTTCCTTCTTGCAAAAAATTGATAGGGGTGGACTTCGTGCCCCTCATTTTGTTTTTTTTGTTATAGATTATCTTGCGAACAAGTATGGGGAAGAAGTTCTTTCTAGTGATGGATTAAAAGTCACCACGACCCTTGATTATGATATTCAAGCTAAGGCCGAAGAGGTGGCAAAGGAATACGGACAAATTAATGAGAAAAGCTTTGGTGCAGACAATAATGCAATTGTGGCCATAGATCCAAAAACTGGAAACATTCTATCAATGGTCGGCTCGAAAGATTACTTTGATTCAAAAATTAATGGGAACTTTAATGTTGCAACAGCCCACAGACAACCAGGATCCACATTTAAACCATTTGTTTATTCAGTTCTTTTTAACAAAGGATACACACCAAATACAATTCTTTTTGATCTAAGAACTCAGTTCAATTCTGGTTGTGATGTGGATAATTTTACCTCTGAAAACAAATGTTACTCACCAGACAACTATGACCATGTCTTTCGTGGTCCGATGAAAATACGAGATGCACTTGCCCAATCAATCAACGTTCCTGCAGTAAAAGCGCTTTATTTAGCAGGAGTGCAGGATTCTTTAGATTTGGCTAGAAGTATGGGAATTGAGGAATTAGGAGACCAGAATCAATACGGTCTAACCTTAGTACTTGGAGGAGGTGAGGTTTCCTTACTTGATATGACCTCTGCATATTCTGTCTTTGCGAATGATGGTGCTAGAAATCCTTATAATGCTGTTTTGAAAGTAGAAGACAAAGATGGAAACATATTAGAAGAATTTATTCCAAATCCAAGAGATGTATTATCAAAAGAAACTGCTCGTAACATTAATTCAATTCTCTCAGACAACACCGCGCGCGCTCCGGCATATGGAGAAAGTTCCGCTTTGTATATCCCTTCAAGGCCAGTAGCAGTAAAAACAGGAACAACAAATGATTATAAAGATGCTTGGATAATGGGTTATACACCAAATGTTATTGTTGGTGCGTGGGTTGGAAACAATGAAAACATCCCTATGGAAAAAAAGGTAGCTGGTTTTATCGTTGCTCCTCTTTGGAGAAAATTGATGGATCAGATACTTCCGTCCTTTCAAGTTGAACCTTTTGTTGATCCGTCTCCAACCAACCAGAGTATCAAGCCTGTGTTAAGGGGGGTATTAGAAAATGTAGAACAAAATGATTTTTCTCAAGGCTCTGTACACGACATTCTTCATTATGTAGATAAAGACAACCCTCTTGGTCCCTACCCACAATCCCCCGAAGACGATCCTCAATATAAATCTTGGGAATACAGTGTCCGTTTTTGGGCAAATTCGCCTCAATATAGAGATTATGCAATCTCTTATCTACAAACAAGAATAAATTCCACCACAGCCACCACATCCCCAAATACAGTATATTAAACGCGGTTGTTATTTATAAAAAATTTTATTTATTTCTAGTTTTTGGTTTGTTTTTAAATCTTTAATTATTAAATCTTCTTTCAATCTAATCTCGTTGTTTTTTATTGGGGTTGATTTTATTTCAAGAATTGCATTTTTCAAATAAACTTCTTCTAAAGAAAGTTTGATTTTAGTCTTGTCCTCTATACACAAGATTATTTTTTCCTTTATGAAGGAATCATTTCCTAATGATTTTTTAAATCTTTCTAATAATGAGCTTAGGTTTTTCACGATTTATTCATCGGCATCACTAGGTACATAAAGCTTTTATCTCCGACCCCTTCTACTACTATTGGCTTTGTTTGGCCGTTAAATCTCAAACTTATTGTGTCTCCAGAGATAGAGGCAAAGCTGTCTGTGAGGTATTTTTGGTTAATATTTATAGACAAATCATCTCCTTCTACAACAGCGTCTATGTTGTATTTATTTTCTCCGATTGCTGTGTTTTTGGATTCTATTTCAAATAATTTTTTGGCTTTGGAAATCGTTATCCTTAGTTGATTAAAGGAATCTGAAAAAATCATGGCTGTTTTTAGTGAATTATTTAAGTCTTGTTTAAGAACCAACGATTTTGTTGTTGTCTCTTTTGGTATTATTTGTCTGTAATCAGGAAAAATACCTTCGATGATTCTTGAAGTTAAATATATTCCTCCTCCAAACATCGATATCTGGTTATCATGAATAGAAAGAGAGACATCATCTTCGATTGAATCAAACACTCTTATTATTTCAGAAATATTCTTTTGTGGGATTAATATGTATTTGAAGTTTGGTGTTTTTTTAATTTTTATTTTCTTTTCTGCCAATCTAAATGAATCTGTGGCTGCGAATATTAAAAACTCATTCTCATGATAAATATAAACTGATGATAATTCTGGTTTCATACTCCCAATTGCTGCTGTATAGTTAACAGACTTTAAACCTAAAATAAAATCCTTTATAGGAAGGGTAAAATTTTCTTCATTTTTTAATGTGGGTATTATAGGGAAATCTTCAGTTGGTAGTGTTTTTATATTTGTCTCTGTATTACCTGTTTTTACTAAAATTGTTTGCCCGCTCGTGTTAATAATTATATTTTTCTCTTTCGGTAAAGAATTTAAAAAAGAACTTATTACTTGAGCCGGAACAACAACTTCCCCCGGTTCAATAACCTTTACTGGTATTTTAGAAAAAAATCCCAAATCAAGGTTCGTGGTTCTTATTGATAGAGTGTTGTTCTCAGCTTTAAAGTAAACTCCACTAAGAGAAGGAAGGGTTGGATTCTTTATAGCTATCTTTTCTGCTTTCCCTAATACCTCACTGAGCTTTTCTTTTATGCATTCTATTTTCATATATAAATACTTGTTACTACTATTAGTACTGTGGATATGGGGACAACAAATCTATCTTTATTTTGGACCATATTTTTAAGAAAAGAAAAAACATGACTGGGGACAAGAACTAATAAGTGATTTATTGAAGTCATTAAAAACCAAAAGAACAAAGAAAACATTGAGGGAATCAAGACTTTTTCCACAGTAATTTGGTTAGTTATCAACATAGTTTTATACAGATAATAGATTTCTTATCCTATCTATCTCTTGAGAAAGAAGAACATCTTCTTTAATGTCGTTTTTTATTTTTTCACAAGAGTGAATAACAGTCGTATGGTCTCTTCCCCCAAGTTTTTGACCAATAGAAGGGTAAGAAATACTAAAATCTTCCCTTAATAGATACATGATTACCTGACGAGGCTTGATTACTTCCTTTCTTCTTGTCTTTTCATAGATACTCTCTTCTTCAACTGAATAAAAATCAGAAACAATCTTTACTATATCTTTGATGGCAATGGTTTTCTTTGGTTTGGCATTATTCTTCACAAAATGACGGACATCCAAGAGAGAAATTTCCTTCCCTTTTAATTGGGATTGGATCACGAGGGTGTTTATTACCCCTTCAAGGTCACGGATGTTGCCATTAATTGAGTGAGCGAGATAATTAATTATTTCATCTGACAGAGATAGTCCTTGGCTCTTGGCTTTGTTGGATAAAATAGCAATCCGAGACTCTTCATCTGGGGGAGGAATGTCCACGACCATCCCGGCAGAAAAACGAGACTTGAGTCGCTCTTCTAACCCAGTGATAAAGTGGGGGTGTTTATCGGAAGAAAAAATAATCTGCTTATTGTTGTCATATAGGGTGTTAAATAAATGGAAGAGCTCCTCTTGGAACTTTTGTTTGTCAGAAAAAAACTGAATGTCATCCATAATCAAAACATCATATTTTCTATATTTTTCTTTAAAAACGTTCATTTTTTGGTTTTGAAGGGCATTCATACAGTCCTGCCCGAATTTTTCTGAAGTCATGTAAAAGACTTTTTTATTTGGATTCATTGTCTTAACATAATTCCCAACAGCTTGGATTAGATGGGTCTTTCCATGCCCCGTTGAACCATAAATGAACAACGGGTTGTACATCAATCCAGGAGACTTCAATACAGCCTGAGCAGCTGCGTGTGCAAGTTGGTTAAATGGTCCTATTACAAACGTATCAAAGGTGTACCTTGGATTAAGGTTGTCTTCTTTATTTATCTGGGCTTCTGGAAGGGGCAACTCCTTTGAGCCGAATGGAATCTGGTTTGAAACAGTTTCCCTTCTTCTTGATTCTTCTTTATTAACAACATACTCAACCGCGTGTATAGAGCTTTCTAGGTTTCTAAGAGATTTTAGAATTGTGCTGTTATATTTTTGAATTAACCACTCCTTCACAAAAGCGTTTGGAACAGAAATCACCACCACACCACCATCCTCTTTGACTATCCTTGTGTCTTTAAACCAAGTGGAAAAGTTTGCTTTAGAAACTGCAAGTTCTATTTCTACCAGAACGCCTTGCCATAGTTGTTTATAATCCATACTGATATTGTTGTGCTAGTAGTATATCCTCGGGGAGCACAGAGCAAAACTTGATAAGGTGGTTAAAACTGTTTATAATGTGTGTATAACTAAAAAGAGATGTCTACAACATATCAACCAAAAAAACGCAAGAGAGCGAGAGCCCACGGATTTTTAAAAAGAGCAAAAACCACAGGGGGAAGACGCACAGTTAAGGCTAGAAGAAGAAAAGGACGAGCAAAATTAACGGTATAACATGCTTCCAAAGAAATTGAGAATTAAGAGAGAGCTCTACAAAGAGCTTCTTTCTGGTTCACGCTTTGTGCACTCTACTCATTTCTCATTAAGGTTTAAGGGGATAAAAAGTGGAAACAGTCTGGTTGGCGTATCTGTGTCAAAAAAGGTGGCTAAAAGCGCTGTCGCAAGGAACACAACCAGGAGAAGAGTGTATTCTGCTGTTGCACTACAAATAAAAAACCAACAAGGATATTTATTATTATTTGTAGCCAAAAAAGGGGCAGAAACCCTTAGAGGAGAAAAACTTGAGACAGAAATAAAACAACTATTTTCTGAATTAAAGTAAGATTGTTTTTGGGTTTCAAAAAGGATACAATTCTTAAATGTCAGCTTTCTATCATGGGTTTATTTTTAACCCCCTATATAATCTCCTAATAAGTCTTTTTACTCTCATTCCTTGGATAGACGCAGGTATTGCTGTTATTATCCTTACGGTCATTGTGCGCCTCATTCTGTTCCCTCTCTCCAAGAAGGCTGTTTTAACTCAGGTAAGGATGCAAGGAATAAATGATGATCTAAAAATAATAAAAGATAAATACAAAAACAAAGAGGAACAAGCAAGAAAAACACTGGAACTATATAAGGAAAAAGGGGTCAATCCTTTCTCTGGTATATTGGTTCTCTTGATTCAACTCCCTATTATTTTCGCCCTTTACGGGATCTTTCTTAATGCAGGATTCCCAAATGTAAACGATAGTTTGTTGTATCCATTCATTCATGCTCCTGAGCATATCAACACCTTTTTCCTTGGATTAATAGATATAACCAAGAAAAGTATGCCATTGGCATTATTTGCTGCAATAAGTACTTATTTTCAACTTAAACTAGCAACGACAAATCAATCAAAACCAAAAGGTAAGACAGAAACTAAAAATTCTTTTGGAGAAGACCTCGCTCAGAGTATGCAAACACAAATGAAATACTTCTTCCCTATTATTGTTTTCTTCATTTCTTATAACATTTCTGGAGTGATAGCACTTTATTGGTTGGTTTCTAATCTCTTCACTATTGGTCAAGAGATAGTTGTACGTAGAGGCATTTCAATGGAAACAGTAAAGATTAGTTAAGTTTGAGGGCCCAGAGAGAAAGATCACCCTTGTTCATAAAGATCATATAATCTTCATCAGGAGTAAGTGTTGGATTAAAAACATCTATATCAACGCCTTGGTCCTTCTTTGGTTCTGCAAAGACATCAGTAAGTGTGGTTGATGTGTTGAATCCCCAAATTCTATCAGAAAAGGAAGTCTTTCCTTGATACCAATCATCTGGTTCATTTGATCCGATTGAGTCTGGCACGCCACAATATATTATTTTTATTGATTTAGAACTCCACACACACTTTTCAGATAATGTTGCTGGGACAAGAGAAAGGATGGTTTTAGAGGAATTGTTTTTCACTGAAAAATTAATAACCCCACCGATTTTATAAGAGTAAATAACGGCATCTTCATTTGGGCTAGGAAGCAGAGTGAGAGAATTTAAAGGACCAACAATTTTCGATAGTGTTCCATTTTTTGTGTTTAATTTATACGAGTAACCATCATAATTCCCACCGGCCTTCGTAGTGATGTAAACCTCATTAGTACCTGAAGGAGAAATTCTCCACTCTGTGAAGGGGGTGGTGTAAATATTAGTTGGCTTATCTCCAACAAACCCAGAAGTGACTATTGCTCCAGGGTTATTAGTTGAATAAACCAAGTCGCCAGAAGACAAAACTTTAATCTCTCCTATGTCTCCACGAAGCATAGAAGCGTTTAATGTATATAAAACATCACCAGTTGATGTTGATTTTGGTGCAGTGAGAGAGATAGATGTGTTTATGATTGAATCATTATTGTCTAATGACCTATAAACAACCCCACTACCATCTTTTTTATAATATGCTTCATAAATTTTAGGCAGGGTTTTGTTTGAAATCTTCACTCTCTCCATTGTTTCTGGGTTCACATCAATGATGTGTCCTGTGGCTCTTTCTGTATATCTAATGATGGTTGAGCCGTTTTTAATTATGCCCACTGCACCAGAAACAGGAGTGTTTGATATTTGGAAAAGTTTGGCTACAGGACGACCACTGGCGTCTAATCCAGAGCTTGGACTTTTGTTAGTTTGACCAGCAGGAACAACATCTGGACCACCATATCCAAATGGAGAAGTGGTGCTGGTTGGGGCGGGGGTAGTTGGAGTAGAAGATCTAAAAAAGACAAACCAAACACCAACAATGATTATCAGCGCAATGGGTATTAAAATTAATAATTTTTTATTATTCATATCATAATTCTATATGCACACTCTCCCCCGTGGTGGTACCTGGACAACTAATAATAAGTTTAGGTTTAAACACATTAAAGACAGTTTTATTTTGAAGTTCTGATAGCCTTGCTCCGCAAACCTCGTATGTATAAGTTCTTGCACCACTTTCACTAATAGCTTGAAAGAAGGCTCTTAACCCATTATCTGTTCTGTCTTCTACTGTAGCGTCAACACAAGTCCCATTATTATGACAAGAGTCTGCATGTGGAACTGTTGGTGGAAACATTTCTGTTACTTGCCACCTACGAACACTCATTTTTTGAGTAAGATTTCTTAATATGGTTAGCATTTGTGGACTAACAACACACGGTCCAGGGTATTTACAGGCACCGTTTGTTGTTCCTTGAGGAGCAACTCCTTTTTGAGGAATGCCAGTTCCAGCAGCGGGAACACAAGTTAAACACCCTGTTGGTGCTGGGCCAGGACCAGAACCAACACAACGCCCACCAGCATCTGCAGTTGTTTCGTCACCATTTTTTATTCCATCAAAACAGGTACCGTTTGTACCGTCACCACATCGACCACCAACGTCTATTCCAGTTTCATTGCCATTTTTTACACCGTCTCGACAGTCAACAGCAGTGCCGACTCCTAAACCACCACCAATTGGTCCACTCGGCGCAAAAACTTCTATTGAGAGATCAAGGTTTACTAACTTAGGATTAATGGTGTTTAAAAGAACATAAGAACTTATGGCTAAAATAAGCCCAAACAAAGCGTTGTTTATTTTATCCTTACCATCGCTCTTTTTTTCTATAGCATCAGTTGAAAGATATTGTATGCCACCAATGATTATGTAGATAACTGCAAGGGCACTAGCTATCCCTATCCCTAATTTAAAAAGACCAGGAAGAAATGTGGTAATCGTAGCAGTGCCACCGGGGGCTATTTCTGGGACGTTTCCTGCAATAGTCTCATAAGTAGCTGGAACATCTGCTGCAAATAACATAAATGGAGAAAAATATAATAAAACCAATGTAATCTTATCTAAAAATTTATAAAGCCGTTTCATTATTGTATTTTATATTAACCACACTTTCCCCAGTTTGCATAAACCTGTTTAAATTTGTAATTCGCAAACCAAGCGATGAAACACCAGATCCAGAATCTCCTTGTCGTAATGTTATTGAAGTTTTGCTTGGTGTATCAATGATTTTATTATTAAGTGACCAAATATATTCTAGACCACCATTAGTAAGATCAATCAATGCGAAATAGAAAGGAAAACCAACGATGCTCATCTCCTTTTCTTTCATAGTAAAATTGTCTTGTAATGATTTTTCTAATCTTAATCCATATAAAGGATTGTTCTCATAAAAAAGAACAAAAGGGTCTGTTGGAGCGATGATCATTGAATTTTCCGCTTGGAAGGTTTTATTTATATTAGTCGCTCTAACAGTAATTTTCATTGGCTGACTAAAATTAGTGTCAGTTATTTTTAAAGAATTTTTCCCATAACCAGAAGAGTTTCCTAAAACGGTACCATCTTTAGACCAAGTATAAATGAAATTATCAGATTTAATAAGTGAACCATTGGAATTCGTGTTGTTTGGTATCGCCACTAACAAAACAGAATTTTGTTTAGTGAAAAGAGGAATACCTTTATAAAACACAGGAACAGAAGATAGTCCTTTTATTAATAAATCTACTGTTGCTGGTCTGATTATAATGGTTTTCGTAAATTCACTACTCTCTAGGGGTTTAATGTTTATTGATACTGTGGTTGGAGAATTTAAATTTCCTAGAATGGTTGAAAAAGACACTTCACCAACACCATTCTTCATAACTCTCCCTTCAACAGACCAAGTAATAGTTGAACTATTAAGGTCTACTGAATAACTCTCAATATTAATTACCACAGTAGAATTAGGTTTAGGATTCTCGGGGCTAACTTTTATTGAGACATTTTCAGTTAATTCCTTTAATGCATCAGTGGGGGTGAGCTGAGCGTATATAAAAAAAGGGAAAAAACCAAGAAGGAAGATGGTAAAAAATAAGAAACGCTTCATATATTTATTATACACTATAGGCTTATTTCTGTGTTTCTACAGGTTGTTGATTTCCTTGTTCTTGTGCTTGTCCACCAGACTTCTTAAGTTTTTTATCAGCTTTATCAAGCATCATATTTCTAACCCCAATTGCAGTCCATACAGGAAGAAAATCAAAAACAGGGATCATTTCTAAACCGAATCCTCCAATCATACTTCCAATTTTTTTTGTATCGAGTTTTACCCCTCGAAGTTTAAGATACAGAGGTATCATCATACCAACAAATATATTTATAAATCTGTTCACAAGGACCCCAACAGCAAAAAAGTTCAATAAGGCCTGGACCCCATCCACTACAAGCAGGGCTCCTATAACCAAACCCCATTCTGTATTAGATATTTTACTACCCATATTAAACTGGTTTAGATGCCAAGGCTTCATCCTTTATGGCCGCCGCTTCTTGTTCAGCTTTCTTCCTCGCAAGCACTTGTGATGGATCAGAAGTAATTATTTGATCTTCTGTATAAGAGGCAATGTTTTTTATAGCCACATGTTTGAGTCCAGCGAAGAATATTCCCTCCCCCAAACCAGATTCAAGGAGAAGAAACTTCTCTTCATCCGTGAGGTTAAATATTTTTTGGAGATTATCTACTGTTGTTGGAGATTGTTTAAGGAGAATCTGGATTGAAGAGTTAGTGATAATGGGTAGACCATACGGACTCTTAAGGAAGTCCCCAACATCTTGAGTAATGGTAGCCACACCCAAATAATATTTTCTTCCTCTCTTAACCAAACTCATAAGGAAGCTTGCGGTATCATCAGACTTCATCATCCACCACGCCTCGTCTATTACAAGCAGTCTCTTTTTTAGTTCTCGCCTGATGGCATTCCAAATATAGTGAGTGACTATATACATTGCTATAGGTTTAAGCTCATCTTCCATGTCTCGGAGAGAGAAGACAATAAATTTTTTGTTTATATCTACGTTTGTAGGTTTGTTTATGAAGCCGGCCCAAGTACCCTTGGTGTACTTAGTAAGTCTTTGGGCAAGTGACGCTCCTCCTTCTAATCCAGAAAGTACAAGTTCGAAGTCACTCATAAGAGGTGGCTCAACAGAGCGGAAATCTGAGTCTGCGGTTATGTCTTTCAAAGCGTATGTCTCAGTGATGGCTCGGTCAATAATCGCATCTTCTTCTGCAGTAAGACCACCCATCATTAGTCTAAATAGTCCAACGAGGTTAATAATGTTTGAGCGGAGAATGTTGGCTGCAGATTCATCAGCTGCAGGTATAGGGAGGTCAAATGGATTGATGTGGTGCTCGGAGTTAAGAGAAATTTTAAAGTATCTTCCTCCTGTGGCTTCTGCCATATATTCATATTCCCTCTCTGGGTCTATCACTATCACATCTACATCAAACATAAGAGTTCTGAGGATTTCTAATTTTGTGGCATACGATTTTCCTGCTCCAGCCTTCGCGAACATCACCGAGCTATAGTTCTCCATAGAGAATCTATCAAACAAAACAAGAGAAGAATTGTGCCTATTGATCCCATAAAGTATTGGAGTGCCTTTATCCGAAGTGAGGTCAAAAGAAGTAAATGGGAAAAGAGACGAGAGCGGAGTCGAGTTCATCTTCGAATGAACTCCAAGTAAATCGTTGCCTAATGGGAGAGTGCTCTTGTACCCTTGCTCTTGTTGAAAGAGAGCGGGCTTCATATAAACTAACTTGGCTTCCAGTATAGATTTGATTTCTGTTTCTACTTTATCTAGCTCTGCATCAGAATCTGCATAAATACTCATATATAAACCAACATCAAATAATTTTTCTTGCGCTTGTTGGAGTTCGTCTCGGAGATTTTCAAGATCTTGATAGGCTACGTCGAGCATTGGATCACGTACGAGACCTTTATCCTCTCTAGAGTGAATTTGGCTTTGAACTTCTGCTACCTTCTTTTGAAATTGTCTGAGAACTTTGGATGTTTCTATGGGGTGGATAAAGATTGAGACATCAAACGCCTTATCCATATTTATAATTGGAGAAAACCAACTCTCTGCGAGGTATCTTGGGTATGAGATGACGAAGAAACTTCTAACTATTTTTTCCCCTAGATTTAACTCCTTAGGGGTAATTTTAAGAGCACTTGGAGCTATAATATCCTTTAATTCAAGTACCCCAGCTTCAAAGATTTCCTGCGGTAAAATAGACTGAATATTGGATTCCTTTTCCTTCTTTCCAAAAATGTTACTTAAAAAGCTCATATTATTTTTCTGGTTTTATTGGTTTCTCTGTCTCTCCTGGGTTAAAGGCTTTATAGAAAAGTTCTATAAGTGCATCTGTGCCTACTCTCTTCACTCTAATACCTGTTCTTACTAATCCTTGCTCTACTATAGACAACCTCTGTTCTAATTGGGTTCGGTTCTCTTCGAAGGTTGCCTCCTTCTCATCAACTTTTTGTTTAGTAGTTTTGCTTCCAAAGAGAGAGGATAAACCAGAGGCGTTTCCTGTGGATAAAACAGGTGGAGTATAGGGAACGACAATAAAAAATTGCTTGGTCATAATACTGGTATCATCTGTGAATTTCTTTATGAATTGAATATATTCTTGAACTTGTATCTTCATAAGGTCGTTCACTTGTTTCTTCTCTGTGGCATCGAGGAGGGCGAGGTAGGGCCTTATGTCCAGCCTCCTTGATTGGATGACTATTTCTATGGAAAAATCCAAAGAATTTAAAAAATCTTGAAATTGAGAGAGGATGGCAGCCCTCTCATCATCTGATTTTAGAGCGAAGTTGACCGACGAAGCCAAGACTACAGCCCTCATCCCACCATCCTTGAGGATCATGATACCGTCGCGAACTTCTTTTATAGGTACAAATGATTGAGTAGAGCTGTTTCCGGCTGGCATGTTTGTATTATATCTTATCTTCGTTCTCCTTGTTCTCTTCCTCGTGGACATCAAGAGCATAACTTAGCTCTTTTAATTTTGATTCTGAAAGTTTAGGCACATAAATCTGAGGAACCTCTCTTTCCTCTCCAGCAACCCTCTGTATAGGAGCTTTTTCTTCTCTTTTCCATACATATAACCTACTTGAAATCATATACTCGAAAAAAGCCTGAACGAGTTCTATGAAAGGCTTGGAGTTTGGTCTATAAAACGCAAGGGCGACAGCAAAGGCTAAAATTGGTAAACCAAGAATTATGGCTATATATATGTTTAAAAACTTGAATAAAACAGCACAAATCCCCACCCCTCCTCCAAGGTATATGAATTGCTTAAAGGTCAGAGGGCCTATAATTTTATCTTCCACATCAATGAATTGTGGTACTTTAAATCTCATACTTTATATAGTTTACACTAAACCAACGGTTCTCGATAAGGATCTATACCACCCACGTATTTAGAAGTGGCGGTGACAGACTGGGTGAGGTGTTCTTCTACGATATTCTTTGAAGTTTCTGCTTGAACTGGTTGAATAATTGGTTTTGACTCGACAACTACAGGATTCTCTACAACAGGTTTTTCTTCTAATAAGTTAATATTTTTGTGTTGAGCTTCTGGTTCTACATTCAAAACAGGCTTGTTTTCTTCGGTGTGTTCAGGGATAAGAACTTCTTCTTCAGGCAAATCAATTAATGCTTCTGGTTTGGGGGTGTTTAATGCATCCAAGCTATCTGCCATCATTAAGATTGGTGAAAAGACTTCATCCTCGATCTCTTTTATGAGAGTATCTATTGTTTTCTCATCTATAGAAAGCTCCCTTTTTAAATTTTCTCTGAAGTTTTCTTGTGGTTCAAAACAATAAATTATAAGGAGAGTTTCTGTTTCCAAAGTTTTTAATTTATCTTCATCAAGTCCAGCACTTTCTCCAATTCCCCTGATCGATTCCTTCCACGACACAGTTTTAATAGCCTCTTGTAGTGGTTGAGGGAGAGTTTCTAATTGTGCTTGAGTTAATTTGTCTAAGTCGTTCATGATTCTGGTGTTGTTTTTTTGTCTCCGCCTTCCTTTTTACTCCCACCTTCCTCTTTTGGTTTTTCGCTACCAGCTTTATCTTTTGCTGCTTCCTCTACTTCTGCTTCTGCTAATAAATCTTTTGCTTTTTCTCTTTTACTTTTTTCTTTTGAAGCTGTTCGAATAGCAGCAGCCTGTCTTCCCCCTGCGCTAACAAATGAAGTTATCCTTCCAGAGATTGTCTTCACAGCTTCTTCTTTGTTTGTTGTTATTTCTCCGTTTTTGTTTATATAATTCCCATATTGATCAACTTTGTATCCTTCTTGTATCCTGGCAGCTCTTTCCATACTAGATACTTTTGTATTATTTTTTCTTTCAATTGCTTTTTCATGAGCTTCCTTTGTTGATCTTGATTGCTCAGCTACATAATTGTTCCTTGATTCAGTTCTTAACCTTTTTTGTTCATCGAATTTTGCCTTGGCGGCAGCCACTTTTCTAGATTTTTCCTCAGCTGTGCCTCCATATGGGTTGCCATTTGAATCAACAATTGTTGATACTGGTTTAGCTGCATCCTCTTCTGCTAATCTCAATTCATTTTCTGCACCAGCATATTCAACCGAAGCGGGGTTTTCTGCTTCAAATTTTTCTTCTGCTTTCGAGACAGCACTATCATGTATTTTTTTGGCTTGCTCCTCTGCTTCCTCTGCGGCTTTTACTTGGTCAACCTTAGGTTTATACGACGCATATCTTTTTTCTAACTCCTTTTTATCAGTAGCGTAGCCGCCGCTAGGTGCACTACCAGCTCCTAGTGTCCCACCCAAAGCAGAACCACGCAAATCAAGGCTACTTTTTGCCCCCTTATTTGCTGCCATAAGAGCAAGTCGTGCAGACATACTACCTTCAGCGGCTGCCTTTTTAAGTTTTTCATTATCAGCGATATTTTGAAATCCTGCACCCAAGGTTGATCTTCCTACATTCGAAACCAATCCAAATGACGCAGATCCAGCTTTCTTCATTGCCCATTGGTTCATTCCAGAGACTATACTTCCAGATTTATCAGAAACCTTTTTAGCTATTAATATGGTCGCGATTAGGAACGCGATAATAACAATAAAATTCATAATTAATCCAATATTGCCCACTCCTGCTTCTGCGCTTTGGATTATGACCCCGGCGGCATTCTTTTTTTCTACTAAACTCCCAGTTAATGCATCTCCCAGTGTTGATGTAGAAGGAGTACAGACCCCATTTACCATTTTGTTTCCGTATATAAAAGTACAAGAATTAAATATTTTAATCACAACCCAAGTGATAATCATATAAACTGGTGCAAACAACGCTTGACCAGTTAAGGCATCTTTCCATTGGTCAGCATAAGTTTTCATCCCTGGGATGATGCTTCCAACTACAAATATTGGGGAAAGAATTAAAACAAATATCAGGACTACATACCTAATAATAAACATAAGCGCAATTGCAAAAAATATGAACGCCGCGATGAGTGTGAAAACAGATCCGAGTATACCTATAGTAATGAGGTTGGTTCCAGATAAATTGTCACTAAGATTCCAAATACTAGATAGGTTAAGTGGCTTCATTATTGCATTCGATAGACCAGTTTGAAGAAGATTTGCTTCATTCACATCTCCACTAACTATTGCTTTGTAGAAAGTGAGGGTTATAAGATTTGAAGCGTCTATTACTAGTGAAGTGAAGAAAAAACTAAAGTTCATAAGGAGCGCTGCAATGATCATATTCACCACAAACTTTTGAGTTTCCTTGCCTTCACCAACTATGGTCCTTATAGCTTGATAGAGGAGAATAAAGATAAAGGTCATGTTTGCGAGATCCCTTATCATTCCCCAACTTATTTTTATAGCCCCGATATCTCTATAATGTTCTGCCATATCGACAACGGTATACAAGAGAACGAAATTCAAAAGAGCTCCAGCTAGTAAGGTTATTAAGCTGAGTAGTCTCATGATAGTAAGGGCAATCCAGCCGACACCCTTCATAAGACAACCAGTAAGATTTGTTAAACCGCAGGTGTCGTCAGTCTGCGCGGCAGCCATAGCTAACACTGGAGCAGCTCCGGAAGCTCCTGGGTTTGAGGCGGCCGTGGGGGCTGGCGGCAGGGTTGCAGCTCCTGGTGCTGGACCTTGTCCACCACTAGCAGGTCCTAATCCTCCTTGTCCAGGTAATAATTGTGCGTAGATATTGGAATGAGGAGTAAGAAATCCAACTAATGTCACAAATATTAAAATGAAATAGATCCCTTTTTTCATTGTTGATTTAGAGCATTTACATAAATCGAAGTACAATTTATTGGACCACCACCAATCACATTTTCATTTTGATCGTTAACTAAAATAGTCATTAATTTTGGACCTTCTGTTGTGTAAGAGATAGAAATGTTTGATCCAAAGGCATAAGTAAGGTCAGTGTCATATGTATTTGCTTTTTCTATCTCATCTCCACTCCAGTTGTATGTATTTGTTGCCCTTGTAGGAGAGGTGTCTCTTACTGTCCAAGTGATTGATTGTCCAATCCCAACATCTGTATTATCTGCATAACAACTGATTGAACCTGTTCCGGTCCCTCCTCCTGTTCCCCCACCTGTTCCCCCGCTACCACCGGTGCTTGTTCCTGCATTGTTTCCAAATTCATCAGGATTTGCGGTGCCACTATCTGCATAGTCTGAGGTTGCATTATTTGTATCAAACAAAGAGCTACCCGCAGAGAATAATTTTTTCGTAAGGGCTGTCACAAGTGCACTAATCACATCATCGAATGAACGAGCTAGTCCCAGATCGGTTATACCCTGCCCAAGAATAGGTTGTAGTTGTCCTTCAATGATACTTCCTGGAGTTTTGGTTGGACCTTCTTCCTTACAAGGACCAGGACTTCTTGTCCCGTCACTAGCCACTATCTCATCTCCAGGAACCTTACAATCACCTTTAAAAGATAGGAAACCCTTATTCCAATTTGCTTCTAGTTTTTTCATTCCTAATTTGTCATAAATTCTTCGATCCATTTCAACTTTTGCGTCCATATATGCACCATATGGATTATTCGCATTATCTTGAGTCATTTGAAACCACTCATTCCAACCACCACTGCTGAAATCTTTGGTAAAGTTTTGCAGATTTGTGCTCACTGAAGTGAAAGTACAAGATGATGTTCTTTGATATGTATCCACATATTGTTCTGAAAGTGAAACTTTTATTTTTGCTTGAAATGGAGAACACAAAACATCTAAATCGGCACCATGAATAAAATCTCCAGCAGCGTTGTCTGCGATTGTTTTAAAATACCCCTTTGGATCAGTCACATATGCCGGACCACCCTCAAAACCACCGTTAATCCATTTAACCGTAGAATTTGTGATTTGTTTCACTATGCCCTTGATGACAACTTTAGCTATTGAGTCCCAACTTAAGAAAGGCATAGGTACTCCCAAAAGAGTTGGCCCTACAGTTTTATCCTTTACTGCTTTTGTATTTTTTTGAGTGGCGCAGTTTATTGCTCTCAAATTAATAATCACTGGGTCGATAACAGCATTACTGGTCGGTACTGAAAGTAAAGTGTTGCCTGCAGCAAGAGTTACCAAAGGAGCATCAACATCAGCAGCGGTTACTGGCCCATTAGGTATTACACAAGGATCAGGGTCAGCGTCAAGAGAGGCCGGTAATATCGCAAAAGTAGTCTTAAAAGGAAGAATTAAAGAAAATATAATTATGAAACTTAATAATGTTGTTTTAAGTATTTTTGTCATAAAGAGTTCCAACCAAAGGCAGGATCTGTCTTGTTAAAAATTATACCACTAGCCTTAAAATAATCTGCCATAATAATTAATGTTGTAGATTCATAATCTGAATAATTACTAAAGTTATTTAAACCAGCAATAGTGGAGATTGGGTCAGTTTCTGAATTTTCAAGTTGCTTTAGACTGACCCCACTAGCTATGTAATTGTTGACTAATTTTAGATGAAGATCCACTAGAGATGCGGGCACGGTTAACTTAGACACTTCTTCTCCCATTTGAGTATATAGGTTAGCAGCGATTAATATGTCTTTTGTTAAAAGCGAACCAGCAAAATCTAGAGCAGGGTCTCGTTCTGGAGATTTTCTCTGTATAAATAGATTTTTATATTTAGTTTTGATAGTCCAAAATGAATTAGCGTAGTTTTTTATATCCTCTTTTGTTTGATTTGGTATTATTTTAATATCGACTGCGGTGTATATTTTGGGAGGAACAATTTTAATTTGAGAAGAGATGCTTTCTACAAGGCTTTTTGTGGTGTTTTCGTTCAAATTTCCAGATTGTTTAAGGTCTAAGAACTGGGCTAGCAGTTTTTTACTAATTTCATCTGTTTGGTTTAAACCAGAGTTCAAGGAGTCAGGAGAAACATATTCAGTATTAGTATTTCCTACTGCGAAATTTTGTTGATTTCGGCTCGATTCAACCGATAACCCAACGCTTCTAGCAACTGAGTCGTTAAATCTAATAAATAAAGCTAGAATTATGAGAAACAGTGCCAATACTGTAGTGACAATAATCACTGGAGAAATTTTCTTCATGTTCTATTAAAGTATAGCAAAACTATTACTGTTTTACATGTGTTATTAGCACTTATTGTGCGTGATATAATAAATGAATGAAAAAAACATTAATAATGCTAATCTTAATTTTGTCCCCCTCCGTATCTTCTGCTGCTATAGGAGTAAGTTTTGGAGGATTGACTAACGTGGTGATTCCCTGCACATGTAGCGGCGGAGCCATTATTTCATATTTTCCTTTCTATAATAATACCAAAATACCAACTGTAGGAACGTTATATTATCAATTTCCAGTAAGTTTTTTATTTAGAAATTACAACCCGATAACTCCACTCACCTTTCATTTGGGGGTATATACTCCTGGTATTCAAGCTGCTTGTTTGACCGGAGTGCCACCATTTTGTGTTCCTGTGACTATTCCAGTACTTGGAATGATTCAGTATATGGGAACAAGTCTTACCCCTTTATAATTTTAATTGAAAGTTGTTGCCAAATATTGATATCTACATCTTCTGCCCTACTGTTGTCTCCTAAATTCAATTCTTTAAACACATTTCTTACTTTTTCTTTGTCTACAATTACAGAAAGGTTAGAAGAAAGCTTCTTTCTTTTTGAAGCGAAGCCGGCCCGGACAAGCTTAAAGAATTCTACTTCAGAGAAATCTTTGAAAAAGTTTTTGGAGATATTATCTATGAGGAGTATAGCTGAATCAACATTAGGGATTGGGAAGAATGACCCAGCCTTTACTGTTTGAATGTATTTTGGTTCACCGTAAGCCTTCACAGAAACAGATAAAATACTTTCTTTTTTGTCTTTGGCCACAATCCTTTGAGCCACTTCCTTTTGAACCATAAGTACCATCCTCTCAGGTTGAATTTCTGATTCAAGGAATTTGCGGATAATTTGTCCAGTGATGTTGTATGGGATGTTGGCAATTAATTTATAACCATTCTTATTTAGTTTGAAATCTTTTGGATTAAAATCTAATGCGTCACCATGGATAAGTTCTAACTTTTTATTTTTGATTTCTTTTTTAAATTTTTCTTTTAGATTTAAATACAATTTATCGTCTTTCTCTATGGCTAAAACTTTTCCTCCGAATTCTAAAAGTTTTTTAGTGAGTGTTCCCTTACCTGGTCCAATTTCTAGAATTATGTCTTCCCCCATCACATCTCCAGCATCAAGAATTGATTCAACAGCCCCTTCAGAGGTTAAAAAATTTTGGCCTAAAGATTTTTTTGGTTTCATGTTAATCAAATGATATATCAAGAAGTGGTTTTCTGCGCCACCCTTCGTCTGATTCAAATAATTCTTCTTCGATTAAATCTTCTGGGATGTCTAAAATAAATTCTGAAGGAATATTCACTTGTCTTTGGCCAAAAATCATTCGCATCTGAGCATAAGAAAGATAAATTTTTTTCTTTGCTCTAGTGAGAGCCACATAGAATAATCTCCTCTCTTCTTCTGCCTCGCTTGGGGTAATATCGGATTCATTTATCTTTTGGTGTGGGAAGAGTCCATCTTCAAGTCCAGAGATAAAAACCACCTCGAATTCAAGTCCTTTAGAAGCGTGAACGGTCATTAGTCTCACTGCGCTTATGTCTTCTTTCATCTCATCTTGATCACTCTGGAGAGCAGAATCTTCTAGGAGTTCCTCGATGCCTTTTAGTGGCTCTAATCCATCATATTTTTCTGCGAATGAGGCCAATTCATAAGCATTTTCCAACCTCTCAAGGTCTTCATTTTTACCATGTTTCCACTCAAGTTCTAAGCCAGAATGTTTCAAAATAAATTGAATAGTTTGGCTTGGAGTTTTTGTTTCCATTGTTTTCTTAATCTCATCGAGGAGATTATAAAAATTAGCAATTTTTGTTTTGGTTGCGCTGGGCAAATCTTCCTCTCCACCGGTAAAAATTTTGGCTATTGTTGTCTTCCCTATGCCCCTGGTTGGGACATTTATGATGCGTTTTATATCTGCGAGTGAGTCTCTGTTTAATGATGCCTTGAGATAAGAAAGCACATCCTTAATTTCTTTTCTCTCAAAGAATCTTGTGCCCAAAAGTTGATATGGTATGCGGTGACGCATGAAGGCTTCTTCCAAAACTCTTGATTGAAAGTTGGCTCTATAGAGTACCGCGATTTCTTCTGGTTTTGTTTTATCTTTAATAAGACTCTCAACTTTTGAAGCAATGAATTCTGCTTCACTGGTTTCATCGAAACCTTGGAAGACCCCAAGTTTCTTCCCTGCGGAGTTTGAGGTGAATAAAGTTTTTTTTCTACGAACAATATTTTTTTCTATAATTGAATTGGCTGCATCAAGGATGTTTTTTGTTGAACGATAATTCTCTTCAAGTAAAATTATCTTGGCATCCGGATAATCCTTTTCAAAATCTAAAATATTTTTTATGTCTGCTCCGCGCCAAGAATAAATATTTTGGTCTATATCCCCCACTACACAAATGTTTCTCTTTGGGCCAACGAGCATTTGAGAAATCTCATACTGCACTCCATTTGTATCTTGATACTCATCAATATGAATATAATCCCAGATTTTTTGGTAGTAATGCCTAACATCCAAATCGTTTTTTAATATCCAAGCGGTTTTTAAAAGTAAATCATCAAAATCAAGCGCTCCATCTCGCTTTAAAATATTTTCATACTCTCTCCATACCACATCCACAATTTCTGAAAAGGAACTCCGTTCTATTCTGTTTGAAAACTCTCCACTGTTTTGTCCTCGACTCTTTTCCCTTGAAATCATACTTAAGATTTTTCCTGCATCATGTGTTTTGGGGTCTAGGCCGTTTTTCTCCAATGCTTCCTTAACTGCTTTTTTTGAATCATCTCTATCAAAGATGGTGAAATGCCTTTTTAGCCCAAGTTTGGAGGATTGTTCCTTGATGATATGAACTCCAAGTGAGTGAAAGGTGGAAATAAAAGGCCTTTCGTTGCTTGATACGGGTCTGTTTATGTCTTTGTCCTCACTAAGCATCACCCCAACCCTTTCTCTCATTTCTTTGGCAGCTTTGTTAGTAAAGGTGATAGCCAAAATTGAAGATGGGGCGGTACCCGTCTTTATTAGATGCCTAATCCTTTCGGCTATTGTTTTGGTTTTTCCCGCTCCGGCTCCAGCAAGGATAAGAAGGGGTCCTTCGGAGGTTAAAACTGCTTTTTTTTGCTCTGGATTTAGGGTTTCAAAGGCCATTTGGACACTATAGCATATTGACCTTGTGCGTTGTCCTAACCCATTTTTTGTAGTAAAATGGTCGGGTTGGTCATTCAGGACTTCCTGGCCACTTTTCAGAAATTCAGGCCAATATTAAACAGTTTAACCAAAGAGTATAAAAAACAGTTATAATCCAAAAAAGGGCTATAAACAAGGCTTTTTTGGAAAAATTAATTCATCCAATACCTTCTTTCTCCGTCGAGCATTAATCATCGGAGCTGTTTTTGTCATAGGAGTGCCCGCGTTTGTGAATGCTCGTTCTCAAGGTATAAAGTTTTCAAGGACTCCCACAATAATAGAAGCCAAGAATTCTCAAAATATGGCTCTACTTGAAGGCCATTTTGGCACTACTCCGATATCCACAGCTACTCCACATTTGGCTATTGTTGATAATAATGCACTTGCTCCAGAATCTGACCAGGGAGTAATCTTCGCTGACGCCGGTAAGGCGGGGGGCGGACAAATCTCTGTTTATATCGTTCATAAGGGGGATACTCTTCCTGCGATAGCCAAAATGTTCGGTGTTTCTACTAACACAATCGCGTGGGCTAATGATATAAAAGGGGGCAAGATTTCAGAAGGACAAGAGCTCGTTATACTCCCTATTTCTGGAGTGAAGCATACGGTTAAAAAGGGCGATACACTCAAATCTATTGCTCTAAAATATAAGGCAGATGTAAATGATATTTTGGCTTTCAATGATGTTTTAATAAATTCCAAACTTAATGTTGGTGATGTGATTATAGTCCCAGATGGAGAGGTCACTTTGGGGGTAAGCTCGTCTCCATCGAAAAGTGCTCAATTTAATAATCTTCCAACCTTTGCTGGATACTATATGAGGCCGATTAATGGAGGAAGGAGAAGTCAGGGTATGCATGGACACAACGGTGTAGACCTCGCGGATCGATATGGATCACCTATTTATGCAGCTGCAGACGGTGTGGTTATTATCTCAAGGACTGGTTGGAATGGTGGTTATGGTACTTATGTGGTTATTAGTCATCCAAATGGTACTCAAACACTCTATGCTCATATGAGTAAACTTTTGGTTTCTTCTGGTCAGAGTGTGAAGCAGGGCGAACAAATAGGAAATATGGGTAGTACAGGTAAATCTACAGGCAACCACCTACACTTCGAGGTCCGTGGAGCTAAAAACCCTTTCTAATATTAAATTAAAATATAGTTTTCTTTGCACGATAATTTCTTGCTAGAAATTTCTCTACTCAAGCCAAGCTTTCCGTAAGGCACAAAAACTATATTTTAATTTTTTAAACGTCGAATTTTTTTGGTCTGTATTCAACTGCTTCAAGGATGTGGTCACGAGTAATTTCTTTGGAGTTATCCAAATCCGCAATGGTGCGAGCGACCTTAAGCATTCGGTGATACACACGAGGAGAAAACCCTAATCTATCTGCAGCTAAATTTAAAGCAGACTTCGCATCTGGTTCAAGAGCAATAAAATTCACCAAATCCCTCGCACTCATTTCAGAATTTTTTAGTAAATGAGTTTTGTGGATTTTATTTGATTCACTGAATCTAGCCCGTTGAACATTCCTTGCATCAGTCACTTTGTTTTTAAAGAATTCACTCTTTGCACCTTCGTCATTTCCAGAAAGTTGTTCAGAACTTATTCTGTCTACTTCGAGCCATATATCAATACGATCAATAATAGGACCACTCATTTTTCTTCTATATCTTTGGAGTGATGTGGGTGTACAAATACAAGGTTTACCTCTAAATCCATAATTACCACAAGGACAAGGATTCATCGCAGCTATTAAAATCACATTGGCTGGGAAGTTGGCTGTGCCCTTGGCCCGAGCTACAGAAATAACTTTGTCTTCTAAAGGCTGGCGTAAACTCTCGACAACTCTGCGTTCAAATTCTGGGAACTCGTCCATGAACAAGACCCCTCTGTGGGCGAGAGTTATTTCTCCAGGTTTTGGTGTGGCTCCTCCACCAACAAGTGAGACATAAGATGAAGTGTGGTGTGGGGCACGAAACGGTGGTTCAGTTATAAAATTAGTAAGAGTGCCAGCCACAGAATGAATACTGGTGGCCTCGAGCGCCTCATCAAAAGAAA
This sequence comes from uncultured Candidatus Saccharibacteria bacterium, assembly GCA_964349945.1. Classification (GTDB taxonomy): domain Bacteria; phylum Patescibacteriota; class Minisyncoccia; order Phycocordibacterales; family Zambryskibacteraceae; genus JAIFWN01. Next base: position 96,644 of record CAYGIH010000002.1, read on the forward strand.
GTGAAGGCAAGATGCCTGAGAATGCCTTCGCGAGCATTGACTTACCCGTCCCCGGAGGTCCATACATAGCCACATTGTGACCACCAGCAGCTGCGATGAGTAGACCTCTCTTAGCCCTCTCCTGGCCCTTTATGTCAGAAAAATCTATGGTTGAGACTTTGATTTCTTTTTTAAATTCAGTTGTAGGATTTTTAATTAAAAGTTTTTCTCCAGATAAATGTGAGATGAGTGACTTTAAAGAATCAACTCCATAAACATCTATCCCGGAGATAATAGCAGCTTCTTCTGCGTTTTCTTTAGGCACATAAATTTCTTTTATACCTTTTAGTTTACAAAATTGAGTAATGGGTAAAATTCCTCGAATAGGACGAAGAGAACCATCCAAGGATAATTCTCCAAGGAAAATTTTTTTCTCTGGGTCAAAATCTATTTCTTCTGCAGAAAGTAGATAGGATAGAGCGATAGACACATCAAATGATGGCCCCTCTTTCTTTTCTGATGCTGGAGCAAGAGAAATTATTACTTTTTGATTTTTTGATTTTGGAGAGCCGAGACCGGTATTTTTTATTGCTGCACTAACTCTGTCTCTTGATTCCTCAACTGCTTTGTCTGGGAGTCCGACAATGTTGAAAGCATAAAGTCCACGAGAAATATCTGTCTCTACAGAAACTATTCCTACTGATAACCCCAAAGTTTGAGCGCTGTAGACCTTGGAGAAGCTCATAAAGGATCCTTAGTTCATATGCTCTCTACAGGTACGAGCAGCAGGATTTGCAGAAAGTCTTTCTTCATCTATCATTTCTCCACAAACTTCACAAAGACCATAGTTATCTGATTCAATTTTTTCTAAGGCCAGTTTAACATCCCTGTATCTTGGTTCGAGTCTGTTCACTATGGCATTATTGTCTTCATACTCAGAAATGTTATCAGCCTGATCGTTTTCATCTGGTTCGATTCCTCCATCCTTCTCCGGTACAGCTTCCCAGTCTTCTAGATTATCTGGATTTTTCCTTGCAACATTAGCAAGCTCTTTTTCTAAAGCTAATTTCTCTTCTTCAAGTTTGGTTTTTATTTGTTTAGTATCTATTGTCATACGACCATTCTATCAAACCAAAAAAATAGTGCTAGCGAGAAAGTTTTTCTGAATCAAGTCTATCCAAAATGATTTTTAAGGTGTTTTCGTTATCTGTGATAATAAGCATATTGTTGTCATAAAAGGTATAAATGAGAACTGTTTGACCGGTTGAATTTTTTAGAATCCTCACATCTTTGTTTCTTATGATAAGGTCACCAAAGGTTGTTTGAGAAGGGACATTCTGGCTTACATCAAGAGGAACAAATAAAGGCAAAATGTCATCTGCCAAATCCATTTCCCATTTAAGCATGCCAGCGAAAGCTAGATCAAATGAGTCTAGTTTTATGAGAATAAAAGTATGCTTAGGGTTCATGTCAATCAATCCAAACATAAACAATGGATCGAAGGCCCGCACCAAGCTCCCCGGAGCACGGCTTCTGATTAGATTTAGAAAATCAGCAGTAGTGATTATTTCTGTAGTGGAACCAGAATTTTTTTCTAATTGAATTTGTTTAACTCCAGAACCAGTCATCGGAAGCCATTCGGATTGAATTTTTTGGATGAAGGAATCTCTGTTTAAAGTTAAAACATTTAATTTTTCATATTCTTCAGTAATAAGAAATCTGTTTGGAACAACTTGTGGTGAAGGGAGAGATGTTTTTGCCTTGTATGCTTTATATGCAAATAATGCTCCAGTAGTACCAAAACCAAAAAGCACAATAATCCCTATTAAAAGCATGATGGTTTTTTTTCTTGATTCCCTTTCTGCTTTTTCTTCTGGAGAAAGAGTGATGCCTAGAGCTATATCTTCTGCATTTTTTTGTTCTTGGGCACGTTGAATAGAAATGAGTGTTTCATTTTGTTCTTCAATAGCCGAGGCTACATCTCCTTGAAAAGTACGAATTTGTTTAAGGAAGGTGTCCTCTGTTGTATTCTTATTTACTTCGTGCACATTTAAATCTGGCTGTTTTTCTACTGGCTCCATAAGTCTATTCTATCTTATCTTTGGTTTTTCCCACGAGGTTTTCCTTCATTTGAATTTATTAGAAACTTTTTTGGATCTTTGTCTAAATCTAAGAAATCATCACATGCTTCTATGAGCTTTGATGAAGAAGATTTACCGAATGAAACCACTTCTACTTGAGTGCCGTGAGTGTTTTGTAAATACTCTATGAGTGAAACAAAATCTCCATCACCAGAACAGATGATGATTGTGTCGAGTCGAGGCGCGAGTTTGACTGCGTCTATGGCTAGGTCGATGTCCCAATTAGCCTTCTTGGCTCCGCCGATGAAAACTTGTAGAGGTTTGGTACGGGTTTCAATACCGACCTTAGAAAGAGCGTCAAAAAAACTTCCTTCATCTCCTGATTCAGTGGTGGCTACATAAGCAATAGCTCGCACGAGCACCCGTCCATCCAAGGCTTCTTTGAGTATGGCTCCAAAATTTGCTTTCGCATGATAAAGATTCTTCGCACTATGATAAAGGTTCTGTGTGTCTATGAATACGCCGACACGCTGAGCTTTGTGTTTTATTACTGACATGAAAAATAACTTAGTAAACTATTATTAAAAATTCTGATTTCAAACACCCACTACTATAATAGTATCCTACTTCTTCAAACCGAGTTTCTTTTGAAGTGCGAGAGCGGCCTTTGGAGATTTTTTCTCTAGGTATTTCATATGAGCCTGGCGGTCAGCCACCATTGCGAGCAAACCTCGTCTTGAGTGGTTATCCTTGGCATTTTTCTTCAAATGAGCTGCAAGCTCCTCAATTCTCTTCGAAAGTATGGAAATTTGTACCGCAGCAGAGCCCGTATCCTTGTCGTGGATCTGAGCTTCTTTGATAGCTTTGGACTTTTTGGTCTTTGAAATCATCTAAAAACAATAGCATATAAGCCAATATTAAGCAAGTAAGCCGTTTTAGATATAAAAAAGCCCGGTTTTACCCGGGCTGAAGGACAGACCTTATTCGGTCGGCTCTTCCGACTCATCCATGGACACAGCATCACCACGGCGAGAACGGATCCTCTTGGTCCGCTTGCCACTGTTGATGTGGTCACGCATGAGGATGTAGAGCATGTCAGCAGCCTTACCGTTGCCGGTGGCCAGACTGACGATCTGCGGGTCGTTGATCGGGAAGAGAGAAATCTTGCGACGAAGCGACGCTTCGACGGTCAAGACCTTCTCATCCGACTCACGCCAGAAATCGTAATGATCCGACATGAGACGAGCGAGCACGTTCAGAAAGGTGCTCTTCACGTAGATGGCACCTTCACGATACTGGATGCGCTTGATTCCCCAGCACTCATCAACGAGCTGGAAAAAGGTCTTGGTATTCGATCGAAGGATCTGAACACCGAAGACATCAACCGCCTTATCGAGAGCAGGCACCAGTTCGTCAACGGAAGTCCGTCGCGCTGGAGCCTTGTGCGAATGCAGGTGACCAACCACCTTGAGCATGGTGAGAGCGGAGATGAGCTCCCCGCGGGTCATCCGCTGATTCCACGAGACACGGTCATTCAGCGGGAAGCCCTTGTCGCTCGTCGAGAGCGAATAGAGGGTTGCCACTGAAGAACTGTCCTCTCGCCTGTTGCGCAGAATCACATTCGGCGACACCTTGTTGCGCAAGGTGTTCAAGATGCGGAAACGCTCCCGTTCCCACTCCTTGGTTGTGCCGAAGTGAATAGTCGCACCGAGTCGCACCTGCGCAGCTGAGTTCTGGGCCAGGAAGTGGATCGCACCATTGACGCGCTGAAGGCCGTCGATGATGTAAACCTCGTCCTTGAGCAGAGCCGTACCTTCCCTTTCGGAAAAGTTCTCACCGCGCATGCCGAGTTCGATGTCAGGAAGAGTTTCCCCTCCCTTGAGGGCTCCCAGAATGCTACTGAGAGCAGTGATCGGCGCAGCCTCACGCTGGTAGTCGTCGATCTTCAGGTGGACCAGACTATTCTGGTCGACCACACCACGCAGGACGATTTCCCCCTTTGGGGTTTCGTCGAGAGCGCAGTGGATGATGCGGATAGGCGCATCAGCCTTACGTGCGTTCATTGCCCATCTCCATGTAATTGGGCTGTGAAAGAGCATCTCGGAGCAGTAGACTCAAAATGGTCTCTTATGTCCGAGGATTCGTCAACCGACGAAATCAAGACGATTTTTACATATTTGTAGAGGGTTTGTCAATTATAAAATTAAGCAAAAGAAAACCGCGTTGCAGAGAAGGTTCTCTCTGCAACGCGGGTACTAAGGTGCTTTGATTCTGGTGTTACGAACGCGCCGGCGGTGGCAACACGATGCGAGTGCCGTCCTCGTAGAAGAGAACGACCTCATGCCGAACTGGCATAACGATCGACGGAGCCGGTGCCGGGGTCGGGGCAGGAACCGGAACGACAGGAGCCGGCGGAGCGACCACTGGGGTCGGCGTCGCGGGCACAGGCGTCGGTGCCGGAGCAACCGGAGCGGGTGCTGGCGTCTTGGGCGGAGTGTTCCGTCCGTTCAACCAGTTCCACAACTCACTCAGGAACCAGAAGATGACCGCGAGGAGCAGACCCAGGAAGAGAATGCTCAGCAGGAACTTGAAGAGGTCCCAAAGCCAGTTGGCGGCCCGTTCGAACCAGCCCCCATTCTGCTTTGCGAGCGTCTTGTTCACCGCCGTGTAGAGCTCCTTGTTCTGCTCCTTCATGGTGGCGACTTGCCGTTCGAGGTCCGCGAGCATCTCGCGACATTTCGGGCACTCGCTCGCCTTCACGATGCGGTTGGTGCAATCCGCTTTGTAGCGGAGCGTACCATCCTGGTCGGCCCACACGATCGTGCCGCGCACGAGCGTCTCGAGGACGAAACGATTCGTGTTGTTGAAGTAGTTGAGCACCGTGACGGTGTCAGCGAGCTCAACGGCGTGCAGACCGAGCTTGGCCTGCATGGCCGGGGTCATCTCGCCCTGCTTCATGATCGGGTACTTGTTCAGCTCGGCCTCGGCCGGCGCTGCGTACGTTCCCCGCTGAGCCAGAGCGTTAGACGCTCCACCGAAGGTGAGGACGACGATGAACATGGACAGCAAATACTTGCGCATTTGTAGCTCCGTGGTGTGTGGTCTCTGAGTTGCGAACGATTCGCAACCAATGAATCAAAGTAAAGGTTCTTCGCACTATCTTTTTTAATATTAGCATATTCAAACCTATTTGTCAATAGAGCAAATAAAGCCTATAAATATGAGTAAATGTTATAATATTGTGCGACATGGCTACGACAGAACTTGAAAATTTAAAACGGCAATTTCTCGAACACACGGAGATTGAGAGAGGTCGTGCACTCAAAACTATTGAGAACTATGATCACTATCTCACTCGGTTTTTAACTTTTTCTAAAGCAAAGAATGCAAAGGATATAGATGAAAGTTTAATTAGAGAATTTAGGTTGTGGTTGAACAGACAATCAACAGGCAACAATAGAGCGACGAGGCAAACTCTTTCTAAAAAGACTCAGAATTATTATATGATTGCTCTTCGTGCGTTTTTAAAATTTTTGGCCAAAAAAGGAATCAAATCTCTTTCACCGGAAGTAATAGAATTAGCAAAAGTGCCTGAACGACACCTCGACCTCATCTCCCCTTCTGAACTCACTCGACTCCTCGATGCACCGAAGGGTGATGATTTAATTTCTCTCCGAGATAGAGCCATCTTAGAATTATTTTTCTCTACCGGTCTTCGTGTTTCTGAACTTGCGTCGCTTACAAATGATTTGGATTTAAAGGCTGATGAATTTTCTATCAGAGGTAAGGGCAGTAAAGTGCGTGTAGTTTTCCTTTCGGACGAAGCCAAGGATGCTTTGAAGAAATATTTGGCTGCGAGGAAAGATATGAGTGATGCGATGTTTGTCTCTGTGGGTGGTGAGTCTAAGAAGAAAGAACCCACCCAACTCACTCGTCGGTCCATAGAGAGGTTAGTCAAAAAATATGCTATTAAGGCTGGGATATCGAAGAAAGTTACTCCTCACGTTATCCGCCACTCCTTCGCCACTGACCTACTCTCGAACGGTGCAGACATAAGAAGTGTCCAAATGCTCCTTGGCCACGCGAACATCTCTACTACGCAGATTTATACACATGTGACAGACAAAGCCCTTCGAGACACCCACAAAAAATTCCACACAAGGAGAAAATAGAATCGCTTGACAAATTCTGTGAAAGGTGTATTATTGTACTTGGAAAGCAAAATCCCTCGTAATCCGAGCTGTGAGTAAGTTTCTCTGAGTCTGGGCTCTGAATAGCCAGAATCAGTACTCACTAGGCCAATAGGCGGGTTTTAGGCTGATAGGTGTAGCGTTTGTGGTTAGGAAACAAGTCCACCACAGCGTGAATACTGTCAGCTGTGTTCAAATAAACTCTCTAATTTGAGAGCGATATACATACCGATTAGCAGAAATGTTACAAAGCCCGCATCCAATTGGACGCGGGTTGATTTTTTATATATCAATCACAAAAAATTCCATTCTAGAAGGAAATAGAGGTATAAATATAGGTTTTATTGACTATTTACGGATTGATTTTTGTCCTGTTTTGGTGTATTATGGAGAGTAGTTTTCGATTGGATGCATCAATTTTGTCGATTTTTCTTACTTAGTGACCTAAACGAGGAGAGGGGTCCGTTAGAAGATAAATCTGTCACAATTGACCCCGTTATGACAGGAATTCACCAATGGCATACATATGTCGGATGTGGATCACTTTGAGAAACGGTAAGAAATACCGAAGACCAGATGGCAAGCCAATCTGTTGGGAGAACAGCAAATCTCCTAAAAAGGAAATCCCATCACTGGATGATGGGATGACCAAAGCTTAAGTTTGAAGGTAAAATCGTCCTCAGGGGCGGTTTTACTTAACTAAGTTTACCTTATATATAATTATATATCTAATATATTGGGGATAGCTCAAACACTTGAAAATATTTGACAAAACTGGGTTGTTAGGTATATAATACTGAGGTAATAAGTTTACGAGAAGTTCGCCTCACGGCGGACTTCTTTGTTAGAAGATTAATATATAAACATCATGTTTGATCTAAAAGTCATCAATTCAGTCTTAGGAGAACTCGAAGAACTTCGAGGTATTCCTCGTGCCAAAATTATTGAAGCCATAGAATCTGCTCTAGCCACTGCTTATAAAAAGGAGTACGGCAAACGCGGACAAATAATCAGAACTACTTTTGATGTGAAGACTGGTGAAACCCATTTCTTCCAAGTGAAGGTGGTTGTGGATGATACTCGTGTCATCTTCCCTGAAGAAGCAGCTCGATTAGAAGATGAGGCCAATGAAAATCCAGAAGCCGCAGAAGAAAAGGCTGATGAAAGAGTTTTATACAATCCAGAACAACATATTCTCCTTGCAGATGCGAAGAAAATCAAACGTGATGCCCAACTTGATGAAGAAATAATCTTCCCTATTGAATCCAAGGGTGACTACGGACGCATCGCTGCTCAAACTGCGAAGCAAGTGATAATGCAAAAGATTCGTGAAGCAGAAAAAGTTTCTGTCTTTGCAGAATTTGGACAACGAGAGGGTCAAATAGTGAGCGGGACAGTAGAACGTATTGAACGAGGCAACATTTTCGTGAACCTCGGACGTGCTCCTGGACTTCTCTCATATGAAGAACAAATACCTGGAGAGAGATTTAACCAAGGTGAACGAGTACGAGCCTATCTTTATAGAGTAGAAGAATCTCCACGCGGAGTATTCCTCAGACTTTCGAGGAGCCATCCAAAATTCCTAGAGAAACTCTTTGAAGCAGAATCACCAGAACTACAAAATGGTGCTGTTGTTATAAAAGCCGTGGCTCGTGAAGCAGGTTATCGTTCGAAGATTGCAGGCTTCGCCACAGATTCTCACATTGACCCAGTTGGAGCCCTAGTTGGCCAACGTGGAGTGAGGGTTTCTACAGTAATGTCTGAAATCCGTGGAGAAAAGATTGATGTCATAGAGTGGAACGAAGATCCAAAGAAATTTATCGAAGAGGCTCTCTCCCCAGCTAAAATCTTGGACATTAAGATAAACGAAGAGGACAAATCAGCTACAGTAAACGTGTCTGAAGATCAGCAATCTCTAGCCATAGGTAAAGGTGGACAGAATGTTCGCCTTGCAGCCAAGCTCACAGGTTGGAAGATTGATATCCAATCAGCAAAGGGTGAAGAACTGGCTACCGCAGATGCTGAAGCGGTTCCAGAAACAAACTAAAATAAGGCTAATTACATGAACAAAAATCCGAGAGCATTTGCTCTCGGATTTTGATATAATAGTGTCTACACAGTTCATATAACTGTGTAGCTAAAATTATAATTAACCTTAAAGACGGATGAAAAAAAATCACACAATATTAGTCGTGGGAGCCGCGCTTTCAGCCCTACCTTTCTTTGCCATGGCTCAAACAGCTCCAACAGTTCCCCCTCGACCAGTTCAAATTAGAGAAGAGGTCAGAGATGCAAGGACTCAACTCAAACAAGACATTCAAGAAAAAAGAGAAGATGTTAAGGATTTAAGAGAACAAGGAAAGCAGGAGATAAAAGACCTTAGAGAAGAAGGAAAAAAAGAAATTCAAGAAAAGAAAAATAATATTCGAGGTATTGAATTAACAAACCGAGTGAACAATACAGTTAGGATGCTTACAGCTACAGCCAACAGATTAGATGCAATTATTGTTCGAATTGAATCAAGATTAGCCAAGATAACCGCAGCAAAGGGAGACACTACAGCACTAGTGGCAGCCATAGCAACAGCTAAGACAGATATGGCTTCAGCCAGAACTCACATCGCCACCATTGGTTCAATCGATCTTTCTGGAGCAAGCACCACAGTAAAAGCAAACTTTGAGAAAATAAAAACAGAAACTAAGCTAGCCAAAGATTTGTACGACAAGGTAAGAAAAGACCTTGTGAGGGTTACAAATGATTTAAGAGAATTAGGTAAGGTCAAGAAAGTAAATGATGATGCTCCAAAGGAAATTGAAGTAGAAAAACCAGTCGCTACTCCAACACAATAAAAATTAGTAATAAATAATAAATAAAATGGACAATCAAAATTCAAATGAAGGAGGAGTTGGACCAATTATTGCTACAGTTATAATTCTCGCGGTTATTATCCTAGGAGGATTCTACTTCTGGAGTCAAAGACAAGGAGCAGATACCACACAACCTGCAGGTTTGACTGATGTTGCACCTGTTTCAAATGACGCCGTTCAAGCGATAGAAAAGCAATCAACCTCAGATGATACAGCTTCAATAGAAGCAGATCTAAAGGCAACAGACACAACTGGATTAGACGCTTCCCTCGTACAATAAGTTTTGGTTCTATAGGTCGCATAACCCCGCCCTGACACACGTCAGGGCGGGGTTTGCTTTTATCTTCAACTTTCTTTATGCTCTCAACATGAATAAACATTTCACCGACATCAAATCAAAAACACTTCCAGAGAGTGAAGTAGAAATCACTGGTTCTATTAGTTTAGATTTTATAAATGAATGTAGAAAAGAGGCTATTAAGGAGCTTGGTAAGAAGGCAAATATAGATGGTTTTAGAAAGGGTCATATACCAGAAGATATACTTATAAAACGAGTTGGAGAAATTGCAGTCCTCGAAGAGGCGGCTGAAATTGCTCTGGGAAAAGAAATCTATGAGGTGATAAAGGAAACAAAAGTTCAGGCCATCGGTCGTCCAGCGGTAACCATCACCAAGCTTGCTCCTGGGATTCCCCTTGAATTTAAAATTATCACTGCCGTAGAACCAGAGTTTAAACTTCCTGATTATAAAAAAATATCAAAGGCTATCTTTTCTAAAGAGGAAAAAGTGGAAGTGATAGACAAGGAAGTAGAAGATGTTTTAGAAGAAATAAAAAAGCACAACCTCAAACCAGATTTAAAGGAAGGTGAAGATTTAAATATTAAAATTAGAGAAAATCTTTTGATGGAGAAAGGACTCAGAGCCAAAGAACAAAATAGACAAAAGGCTTTGGAGCAAATGATTAAAGAAACTGAAGTGGTAGTGCCTAAAATTTTGGTTCAAGCAGAACTTGATAGGATGATGAATCAATTTATGGACGATGTGGCTCGCGCAGGACTTAAATGGGATGAATATTTGAAGACTCTTAAGAAAACCGAAGATGATGTGAAGGCAGAGTGGAAGGAACAAGCATTAGACAGAGCCAAAGCAGAACTTATCGTGTCCAAAATTGCTATAGAAGAAAAAATAGAACCAGATGAGAAGGAATTAGATCATGAGGCTAAACACATCCTAGAGCACTATCCTGATGCTGATCCGTTACGTGTTCGAATATATCTCTATACTCAAATGCGAAACCAAAAAGTCTTTGAATTCTTGGAGAATGTTGACAAGCGACAAAAATAGTTATACTTTAAGGTCTGATTTTGACCTTTACTTATACTCACGAGGTGAATAATGTGGGATCCATATGCTGGTTTTGAAACTACCGTGATGCCAAACGGTTTGACCGTTCATGTGGCTCATTGGCCTGATCGACCATGGTCTGCTGTGGGCTTTGTGGTTCACAGTGGAGCGAGAGTTGATCCGATTGGTCTTGAAGGCACCGCTCATTTCGTGGAGCATTTGGTGTCTAGAAATGGGAATATGCTTTATGGTGATGTCGAAAAGTTTTTCGACAGAATCGGTGGTTCGTGCATGCTTGGAGTAACGAATTTTAAGAGCACTAGTTACAGTTTCTTCGCTCCATCTGATTCAGATAATCTCAAAAAAGCTTTTCGCTATTTTGGGAATATGCTTCTTGATCTCCGACTCGAAAGATTCATTGAGGAACAGCGTAAGGTGATTCTCAGTGAATTTCATAGAAAGTTCCCCATCCCTGCCCAGATGGATTTGAGGTGGAGAGAACGAAAGACAGTTTTCTATGGAACTTGGCTTGAGCGATTCTTGTCTCCCTTGGGAGAGCCTGGTTCAATTAGTCGTATCTCTGAAATGGATTTGCAGAATTACTATGATTGGCATTACACCCCAGCCAACATGAGTGTGGTGTGTGTTGGCGGATTGGGTTCTCAAGAAGTGTTGAAATACTTGGAAAACAGTCCGTTTTCATTAATGAAAACAGGAAAACGATCAATAATTCCTGAACCACAAAGTGATTTTCATGTCCCGTCAGAAAATCGTTATGTGGTTGAGATGCACAAGATCGCTAAGACAGAAGTGCCCATGGAGAGAGCTTCATATTCTAGTGTAGTGGTTGTTCCTGGAACAATCGATTGGCCTATTCTTACGGTATTTAGGAATATGGTCGACAGGCTTCTTTTTGATGAGATTAGAGAAAGGCGTGGTTGGACTTATTCAGTTGGTTTGAATAATTACAACCATCAAGCTTTTCGTGAAGCAACAATCTCTTGTTCAGGTATTCCTCTCGAGGCGCTTGATCGGATAGAAGCTGTTATTGAATCATGTTTAGAATCAATACCAGACATGTCTGATTTGTTTTCTGAAACTGTTCATCGATTGGTTTCAGATATTCATGATTTGGATATGACTGGCAGAGCTTTGCGCGATAATGTGATGAATCAACTTCAAACTGATCATCTCTTCACAACGTCAACTGAAGATAACCACAGAATTTCTCTGGTTACATTGGAGGACATTCGTGAAGTGATGAAATGGTTTGCTCCGCATCGTCGAAGAACCGTTCTCACTGTTCCTTGATTTATAGCCCGCATAAGTGCGGGTTTTTTGTTAATTTGATTTAGAGGGTTATTTTCTATATAGTATCGGCATGAGTTATTTAATCCCAACCGTGATTGAGAAATCACAAAACGGCGAACGAGCCTACGACATTTATTCACGTTTATTAAAAGAACGTATTATTTTTTTAGCTGGTCCTATTGATTTTGATACAGCTAATATAGTTATTGCTCAAATGTTGTTTCTCCAATCAGAAGACCCAAAGAAAGATATCACTCTTTATATTAACTCTCCTGGTGGAGAAGTTCCTTCTGGACTTGCCATTATTGATACGATGAATCACATTAAGCCGGATGTTTCCACTCTTTGTATTGGCATGGCCGCTTCTATGGGTGCTATGATTCTTTCTTCTGGGGCTAAAGGCAAGAGATTTGCTCTTCCCAATTCTGAGGTTATGATTCACCAACCATCTGGTGGATATGAAGGCAAGGCTTCGGACATAGAGATAGGGGCCAAGAGAATTCTTAAAAATCGCGCTATTTTGAATAAAATACTTGTAAAGAATACTGGGCAGACATTATCAAAGATTGAAAAGGATATGGACAGAGATTTTTTCATGGACCCAGAAGAAGCCAAAAAATACGGCATTATAGACAAAATATTATAGATATAGTATTCTTCGGGTGTTCACTTATTATTGAATTAATTGAAACGTTCGCTCCGTTTTCTGACTATCTGACTGACTTACCTACTCGACTGACCGCTTGACCGAACTGCGATCACACACATGTCACTAAAATTAGCATTGCTACTTGCGCTTCTTGCTGCATCTGCCGGAATGGGTTTGGGTTATTTGTTGCGCCTTATTATTGCCTTGGGCAAGAAGGGCTCAATGGAGCTTGATATCAAACAGATGGAGATTCAAGCCAGAGATGAAGCTCAAAAGATTGTTTCTGAAGCAGAAAGTAAGGCCACAGAGCTTATAGAGAAAGCAGAATCAATATTGAAAGAAAGAGATGAGAGGATAAATAAAACTGAAGATAGATTGATAAAAAAGGAAGAATTTTTGGATAAAAGACAGTTAGATATAGACAAAGAAGCTGAATACATCAAAGAAAAAGCCAATGAAATAAGGGCTATTAAAGAAAAAGCCGACGAGCTCATCCAAATGAGAAATTCAGAACTTTCTAAGGTAGCCGGTCTTTCGGAGACTGAAGCCAAAGAGGAACTATTAAATACAGTAGAGAAAAAAGCCGAAGAAGACCTACTTATTCGTATGCAAAAGCTTGATAATCAAGCTGAAGAGAAACTGACAGACAAGGCCAAGGATATTTTAGCTACAGTTATCCAGCGTTTGGCTTCAACTGTCTCTGGAGAAATCATGATCACTTCTGTTCCTCTCCCATCAGATGAAATAAAAGGAAAAATTATAGGAAAGGAAGGTAGAAACATAAAAGCTTTTGAACGAGTCACTGGTGTTGAAGTGATTGTCGATGATACTCCTGGGGCTATCACCATTTCTTCTTTTGATCCGATTCGAAGGGCTGTGGCTTGCCTCGCGCTCGAAAACTTAATCACTGATGGAAGAATTCAACCGGCCAAAATAGAAGAATTCGTGGAGAAGGCCAAAATAGAAACAAATAAAATAATAAAAGAGAAAGGAGAGGCTGCGGCCTTTGAGTGTGGAGTTTATAACCTTGACCCAAAACTCATTGCAATACTTGGGCGATTGCACTTTCGTACTTCTTATGGGCAAAATGTCCTCGCTCACTCCATAGAAATGACTCACATTGCTGGGATGCTCGCCGAAGAGCTTGGAGCAAATGTAGCCGTAGCCAAAACAGGCGCGCTTCTCCACGACATAGGCAAGGCTCTTGATCATGAGGTTAGTGGTACACATGTAGAGATCGGTAGGAGAATTCTACAGAAATTTAATGTTTCAGAAGAAATAATTAAAGCTATGCAAGCACATCACGGAGAGTATCCATATGAAACCATTGAATCAATTATTGTGCAGACTGCAGACGCAATTTCTGGTGGTAGACCTGGCGCAAGGCGAGATACAGTAGAAAACTACCTCAAACGCCTTGAAGACCTTGAAGCTATTGCCCTATCGTTCCCTGGTGTTGAAAAGGCTTATGCCCTTCAGGCTGGCCGAGAAATTAGGATTTTTGTTACCCCAGAGAAGGTCACCGACCTAGAAGCCAAAAAAATGGCTAGAGATATAGCTATTCGGGTAGAAAACGAATTAAAGTACCCAGGGGAAATAAAGGTAAATGTTATCCGAGAGGCACGTTCTGTAGAGTTTGCCAGATAATAGTCATTTGTGACTTTAGACGAAGTCTTTCATGGCATTGCTTAAAATATGGCTTAGTATATAATTTTTATTGGGCAAAGATCCTGATCGGACCTTGTTTATAAGTAAGTTTTAATGAAAGAAAAAAATGAATAAAGTTGCAATAGTAGAGGCTGTACACGCAAAACTTGGAGGAACAAAAGTTCAAGCAGAAGAAGTTGTAGATGTAGTGATTGATTCTATCGTTCACTCTTTGAAGAAAGGAGGTGAAGTTTCAATCGCCGGTCTAGGTATCTTCTCAACCAAGGTTCGTGCTGCAAGACAAGCAAGGAATCCTCGAACTGGTGAATCAATCTCAGTTCCATCAATGAGAGTTCCAAAGTTTCGTCCTGCAAAGGCCCTCAAAGACGCAGTAAAGTAGTTTAAAAAATTACAAAATAAAAAACCGAGCCAAATCACTCTCGGTTTTTTATTTTGTAATTTTTTGCACTCACTTAACTCCGTGGCTATGTTTTATTTTTTCCACCTCCTTTTCATCTTCTAGTTCATTTTTCTCTTTAGCCAGTTTTCCGAGTTCTGAGAGTTTATTAATATCTAATTTAGATAACTCTAGAACTTTATCTTCCAAATATTTTTCTGTGTTTAATTCTGGATTTTCTAAGACTTCAGCTAAAAGTATTTCTAATATATATCCTATGAATGGCCCAGGTTCTCTTAGAGTGAGCTTCATTATTTTTTCTCCGTTTACTTTGAGTTGCTTCACAGAGATTGGATCACGCATCACTTCTTCTATCATCGAATGATACTTGCGTAGTCTATAAGGAGATTCTTTTGGACGACCAGTGCCTATCCTGTCGCATGAACGCACATCCATGAGGTCCCAAATGAGCTCCGGAGAGACATTTCTGACCATTCTGCGTACAGCAGAGAGGGAGATTTCTTCCGTGTCTGAGAAGAACATGTGCCACCTGACGAGCTTCGTCACCTTATCTATAATGTCCTTAGGAAACTTCAAATCCACAAGGATAGTCTTAGATATTTTGGCTCCTACCACTTCGTGTCCATAAAAGGTCCATTGATTGTTTTGCCATCTCTTAGTATGAGGTTTGGCTATGTCGTGGAATAGAACTGCGAGGCGAACATGGAGAGGAAAGTTTTTCTTGGCACTGTGCTCTAACGAACGAAGAAGGTGTTCCCAAACAGTAAAGGCATGTGCTTGATTTTGTTCTACTCCAATACCTTTAATGAAATCTTCTGAAATATATTTAAGAACTCCGAATCGTGCACATAAATCCAGAGCGACAGCAGGTGAATCAGACATAATTATTTTTATGAATTCATCTCTGATTCTTTCCTTAGAAATGTGTGCAAGCAGATTTACATTTTCCTCAATAGCCTTTTGAGTTTCGGATTCTATGGCGAAGTTTAATGTACTAGAAAGTCGTATGGCTCGGAGCATACGAAGAGCATCCTCACCGAATCTTTCTTTGGGTTCACCTACGGTTCTTATCAAACCTTTTTTAATATCTTCTAAACCATCATATGGATCGATTATTTTTTCGTTTTCTACATCATAAGCGACGGCATTCATGGTGAAATCCCTGCGAGCCAAATCTTGTTCGATGTTAGTTCCCCACTCTACTTTATCTGGTCTACGAAAATCAGAATATCCAGATTCAATTCTATAAGGAGTGACTTCGATTGTTTTTAAAGTTTCATCTTTCTCTTCATCATTCACCACCCCAACTGTACCGTACTCGTTCTCATAAAAAGTATGAGGAAAAAGAGCAATGATCTGTTCTGGGTTCGCATTTGTAGTGATGTCCCAATCTTTTGGTGTTCTTCCAATCAAACAATCTCTGACGCAACCACCAACGAGGTAGTTTTGAAACTTTGCATTAGAAAGAATAGATGAAACTTCTTTCACCGTTTTAGGCACCATGAGTTTTGTCTCTAGAGTAGTCATTAATCTAATTAAGTATATATGAAACTAGTTCACACTTCTGGTGCCCCTGGCAGGAATCGAACCCACATCACTTGTTCCGAAGACAAGTACTTTATCCATTAAGCTACAGGGGCAAGCGAGAAACAAATAACATTCTATGGCTATCCTACACGAAAAATATCCCCTCTGCACACTGTGTAACACAAATAATTTTGTGCGGGATGGGGGAATCGGACTCCCGACTACAGTTTGGAAAACTGTCGTTTTACCACTAAACTAATCCCGCATAAATTCACCATTCTTTCGGGGCGCCGAGAATCGAACTCGGACCACATGCTCCCAAAGCAAGTATACTACCACTATACTACGCCCCGTAAAGAAACATCCTAACACGAGAAGACTCTTTCTCAAATACTCGATTTTTTACTTTAGATACGTTATTATCAACTCCACTGCGGCCATGGTTTAGTGGTAGAACACTTCCTTGCCAAGGAAGAGATGGGAGTTCGATTCTCCCTGGCCGCACCAATTAATCTTCTTCAGAAACAATATCTTCTCCCTCTTCTAAATCCTGATTTTCTGCTTCTTCAAGTATTAGAGCATCAAGCTCATCACCAGCATCTACTTCTGCTTGTGTTAACTCTACTACAGCCTCGTCGGTTTTCTTTGATAACTCATCAACCTCCTTATTCAACGTATTTAATCTGTCCAAGAGTTTGCTATTGTCTTCTTTCCTCTCAGTATTTATTTTGTCCACTTGTTGGATTAAGGAATTTAATTCGTCTTGTGGATCTTGTGAATTTTGTATGTTTTGATCAGTCATGTTTATTTGGTTAATTTTTCTTCAAACTTTCTCATGTCTTGAATAAAAGTATTTAGTGGTATTTTGTTTTTTTTATAATATTTAGCCAAGATGTTTTTAAAGTTTTCTGCATCCATTTTTTCATTACCCAGAAATCTTGTTTCCTTTGTAAATTTAGTGAGGTCAATTTGTTTGGTCGTGTCTCCCCCATTTTCTTTTATTGCTTCGTTCCAAAGAGAAACAAATTCTTGAGTTTCTTTCTTCCTTTCTTGATATTCTACAGAAGCGGTCGTTTCAGCAGTTTCCACTTCGTTCGGTTCGAAGTCAACTCTAGGATGACCACTAATGGTTTCTTCTGCTTTCAAATCTATTTCCTTCGCCCTTGCTTCTACAGTGAGGTTGGCTCCTCTAGTATTTTTTATCCTTACATATTCTGCTCTCTTATCTCTAAACGGATTAGCCTTCTCATCAATCTTTGCAATTTCTTCTTTTATCTTAGCTTTGGCTTTTGATAGTTCTTCCTCTTCTCTCTTCATCTCTTCATTACCTTCTTTAATTTTTTGATTGATGATTTCTATAACTTCAAATTTTCTGATGTTTCTTTCTTTCTCTCCTGAAGCCCTTAAACCTTCTTCGATTTGTATTCGTGTTTTTTCTATTCTAGCCAATTCTTCTTTTCGGTTCTGATGTTTTGCTTCTGTGACTGCAATATCTAAAAGTATTTGATCTAGTTTTTCATTTGCGGCAACAAGCTCACCTTCGACTGGTTCTAGTTTTGCTTCATAAAGTTTAATTAGTTTATCCGCTACCTTATCTCTCTTTTCTAAATACAATTTTCTTTTGTTGTCTCTTCCTTCAAACTGGCTTTGATTTTTATCTTTTTGACCTTGGAGTTTAACTTTCTTTTGTTCCATCTCTCTGATTTTTACCTCAAGAGCTTCTGCACCGGGACCTCCTTGATCAATCATTTTCCTCGCGTCTGTTTGAAAGGCTTCAATAGATTTTATTCTGGTGTCTAAACCACCCATTCTCTTTTTGAAAATAGCCATATGATTTTCATATGTGTCAGCATTCCTTTGGTTGTATGCAATTTGCATCTTCCCCACCGTTTCTTGAACTACAGGTATATTTTTAATACCTTCATAGAGTTTGGTGGCAATTCTTTTTGCCCCTTCTGTCATTTTGCTAAATCTGCTTTGATTTTCTGGATTTAGTCTCACACCAGCAATAGGAGATGCTTCTGGTGTGACTGGAGTAGGTGGAACTATTTCGGGTGTTGGCGTCACCACGGGAGCTGCCTCAAGCGCAGGAGCAGTCGGAGGGACGGCTTCCACTGAAGCGGGTATTGGTTCGGGTGTCGCAGGAGGTATTTCTGTAGAAGGTGTTGCCCCTGCTTCCAATTCCCTAATTCTAGCTTCGTTTGCCAAGACTTTCTTTTCTATAGCATCATGGTCAAGATCTGTGCCGTGCTGAACTGATTTGTTTAACCACTCTATTTCTTTCTTTAATCTGTCTTCCTCAGATATTTCTGTTGAAATCGCCTTTGATTCAATAGGTTTATTAGCTTCTGCTGTTTCCTTTTCTAATTGATGGATTCTATCCTCGTATTCCTTCATTTTACTGTCAGCAAAGCCACTAGGCATATACTCACCTCTTTGGACCCTTAAGTTTAGGGCGGCTATATCCGTCTTGATTTTGTATATTTCCAGAGAATTGTCGGTTACAGCAGGCACTATTTCTACAGGGGCCCCACTTTCTTCACCAATTCTTTCATTCATAATATTAAAATAATTATTTTATGTATTCATTATGTCACAAAATTCAATATTACAGATATTAAGGACACTAAATGATATTTTCTATAAGCTCTACCCTGGCCAAGTGTTTTGTCTCTTCAATTTTGACCGTAATCAAATCAAGTTGCCAATCAGCATCTAATCTTTTTTCTAGCATATATGTTTGTATTGCTCGATGGAGTCTCTTAATTTTCCAAGGATGAACATTATCCTCCGGTCTGTATAGGTCTGTTGCACGTGGAACATTAGAAATAGTTTCATGTGGAACTCTTACGCTCTTTACCTCAATAAACCGATACATATCAGCTTTGCGGGCAACAATGTCAATTTCACCCCATTTTCTTTGATAATTTCGGTCAATAATCTCAAATCCATGTTTAGCAAGGTATTCACAAGCAATATTCTCGCCAATGTCTCCAAGTTTCCGCTTTTCTGTTCTATTGTCTTGTTTCATGAATAACATTATCAATAAGTTTCACGTGAAATCTATATCCGTAGAACGGCTACATATATGCCTAAAAGGGCAGATGGCTTTTAAAAACTGTCTTTTATCCCCACTTTCCCCATAGTTATCCACATCTGTAAATAATTGTGTCATAGTTGTTTTGAAATAAAGCCCTATTTCACCTAAAGACAATTTTAGCACTGTAATATTAAAAGACTTCTCATGGACAGGGGATAAAGACACTAATATAAACAAAGAACCGCCAGCGGGGCGATCCGCGGCGGTTTGGCTCTAACAAAAGGTCAGAGCAAGAAGAGCAGTCCAGTGGATGAATGGTGCGAAAAGATGAACGACACCAAAAATAAAATGTAAGTTGAGGATGTGTCATCCTCGCTTACCATCCATGTAACCAGACAATCTTCCGATGGTCTTGGCCAGACTTGAAGAACAATAATCGAATTCTAATGCTTCCTTGGAGAGTGAAACAATTTCCTTCGACCGTCTGCAAATAGTATACGCCTAAAGGACAAAATATATATAAAAAACTGTGGATAACTTAAACAAACATAAAAGACAATTTTGTCCTTGATAATATGGCTCTATTTAAGGATTATTTGGATAGGGCAGTGATCAGAACCAAAAATGTTTTCAAGTGTTTCTATGGATTTAATATTTTTTAATGCTTCTGGAGTGGCGAAAAAGTAGTCTATTCTCCAACCAACATTTCTTTCTCTCGCGTATGTTTTCATATCCCAATATGTATATACTTGTTGTTTGTTTGGATAGAAATGTCTAAATACATCAGTCCATCCGTGAGCTACGAGTTTATCCATCCACGCTCTTTCGATAGGTAGAAAACCAACATGGGTTTCATTTTCTTTGGGCCTAGCGAGATCGATTTCTGTATGAGCGACGTTTACATCCCCACAAAAAATGATATTTGGCTCTATTTTCCTTAGTTTCTCTATAAATTGAAGGAAATGCTCATAGAAGGTGAGTTTGTACTCTAGGCGTTCTGGGGCACCGCCACCATTAGGGAAGTAACAGTTAATCAACGTGAAACCCTTGTATTTAGCCATTATTAGCCGACCTTCTTGATCCATATCCGAGATGCCGAGATCGTTTATGACCTCAATAGGTTTGTCTTTAGAATAAATAGCCACACCACTGTAACCCTTTTTTATGGTAGGGAAGTGGAAATAGGAGTAGAAACCTGTTGGAGACTTTACATGTTCAGGTAGCTGTTCGGGGAGCGATTTTGTCTCCTGAAGACAGAGAATGTCTGGTTCAAGGCTAAGAATATGGTCAAAATTACCCTTGCGGTCAACAGCTCGGAGTCCATTTACGTTCCAAGAAATGATTTTCATATTATTTTATAGGGCCACATCGCTCGATGAATTCAGATTTAGATTTTTTGGTAATAGCAAGGATACCCAAAACAATTATATAAGAAGCGATAACTTCTGAGCTTATTTTATAATGACTTTCTGTGATAAAAGTGGCTATAAATATGCCTATAATCAATACTGTCCAAGCCAAAACATACATTTCTCCAGGGTGTTTACCCTTATAATAAAACTGCCATCTTTCGAATTCTTTCTCAGCGCTATAGATAGTTAGACAAACTGCATAGAGAGCTGCGATTGGGCCTATGATTTCTGAATAAGCTCCTTCGTGTATAAAGTCAGCAATGATGACGATGAAAAATACGATGGTCCAAAAGTTAGTTAAATACCTCCAAAAGACCCCAGACTTTTTATCTTTTTTCTTCATACATTAATCATACAGTTTTGAAGAATTATTAACAAAATTTATTTAGCAATAAAAACGATTAAGGGTATAATTAAGCGAGTAAATATAAAATTCAATGAAAAAAATATTATTTTTCTTTTTGTTATTAGTTGTTTTCTTTAGTTTTAAAACTATAGATGTTCAGTCAGCTGCTTGCAGTCTTGCAACTACGCCATACGCAAGTCCTGCATCTGGTACTACAGGTTCAAAAATTAAATTATATTGGCATAATCAAGCTTGTGATTATGTTGACTTGTATTTCAAGCCGAGTGGAAGCGAGAGTTTTATTGTACATGACGCACAATCTGGTTATGAGATTACCATGACTTCTCCTGGCCCTGAAACATATGCTATCAAGGCATATAGTTATTCAGCTTGTTCTCCTGGATTAAATGCTATTATTGTTGATGCGCAATCTGGATTATTATTATGCCAGACACAGACGGTTACTGTTAAACCACTTCCATTAGTAAATTTTTTGGTTAATGGAAAAACAAGTACTATTGGAACACCCACTTCATATCAAACTTTTTCAGGAAGCGTAATAGGAATGGTTGGTTGCGATATGATGGCTTATGGTCCTGATGATCCAAGTCAGACTTATAAAAATATGGGAGGTGTTGGTGTAAGTGGGGATGGGCTACCATTAAATTTTAGTAATCAAAATGGGTTATTCACTCCCTACTCAGATGGTGGTTTTAATTTCACTTTAATTTGCAGTGATGGAACAGGATTGCCATCTGGTATTATAAGGAAAAGTGTTTATGTAGATTTTTCTACTCCTGTCACAGCTCCCAATACCCCAACGGGTCTTTCTGTTACACCAAGTACATGTGGAAACAATTGGCTAAACCTTTCTTGGAATGTTTCAACAGGTGCAACTAGTTATAAAGTTTATAGAGACGGTTCCTTAGTTACCCTTACTGGTTATAGTTGTGGTGCAACATCATGCGTTGGTTCTGACACAGGACTTGTTTTAGGTTCAAATCATTCATATACAGTTACTGCATCTAATACAGGAGGAACATCTTCAGCCGCTGGCCCAGTATCTGGGACAGTTTCTTCAGCTTGTGTTCACACTATAACCTTCAACGGCAATACCAACACTGGTGGTTCAATGGCTAATCAATCAATAGCTGATAATACTTCTGCTAATCTTACCCTCAACGGATTTACAAAAACTGGTTATACATTTGCAAACTGGAACACAGCATTGAATGGATCAGGAACAAGTTATGCCAATGGTGCAAGTTTCCCTATGGGCACATCGAATGTGACCTTGTATGCGCAGTGGACGCAGAATGTTGCTTCTTCACACAACGTTATTTTCAACGGCAATACCAACACTGGTGGTTCAATGGCTAATCAATCAATAGCTGATA
>CAYGIH010000002.1:118950-122225 GCA_964349945.1 uncultured Candidatus Saccharibacteria bacterium
TGGTGCAAGTTTCCCTATGGGCACATCGAATGTGACCTTGTATGCGCAGTGGACGTTAATAACAACAGCCACGATAAATGTCACAAGCAATGTTTCTACTGGTTGGTGTATAAATGCAACGACATGTGACACTGCAAAGACAACAAAAACTTATACTGTTACTCCGGGAGTAACTGGCTCTTCTTATACAATTGTTGGTAATACTGTGAACAATTATACTGGCCCAACTATTACTAATAATGTGACCGGCAGTGGTTCAACATTTATATTATTCCCTGGAGATAGTGGTACTTTCAGCCTTTCTTATACTCCTGTTGGGAATCCTCCTTGTACAACGTGCAATGGTGGGGGATTTGATTATTCATTAGAAGGTCCTGCCAGCAAAGTTGTGACTAAGGGTGTTCCTGAACAAATTGTGTTAACTGCAAAATTAATTAATACTCCAGCTCAAACAATTTCATTTGAGGTTTCTGGTAATCCAGCTGGTATTAGCATTCAACCCACTCAATGTATTCCAGCTTGGACACCAACTTGTACCTCAAATATAAATATTTTTGTTGACCAAAGTGTTGCACTAGGTAAATACACAATTACTATTAAGGGCTCACCACTAGCTAACAAATTATACAAATTTGATTTGGATGTGATTAGTGGAGGAGGTGGTGGTGGACTCAGTGTTACATCATGCAAAGCAGACCCTTTAATCCAAGCTTGGATTGGGCAAATAGTTAAGTGGTCAGTCGTTTATTCTGGAGGCACTCCACCTTATCAATTTAGATGGACTGGGCCAGGCATGAAAAATGATAGCGCTTGGTTAAGTGCTGATACTTATGAATTGACATACTCAACAACGGGTAAAAAGAGTGCTAGCGTTGAAGTTAAAGATTCTGCTGGTAGTTTGAAATCAGTTGATTGTGATGCTTCTAGTATTCAGATAAAAGTTAATCCAACATTTAAGGAACAATAATTAAAAATATATGCAACAACAAACAAAAACATTGTTAATAATAGCTGGAGTGATTGTTATAGTTTTGGCTGGTTATGTTTGGTACAGCAACAGCAAAATTGAAACAATTGTAGACTGGGCGCAACCAAACCCACCAACAGCAACAGACTTAAAACCAAGAAGTGATGTAAGTGTGAAGCAAGCAGAAACGAACGACATAGGAAGCTCATTCAAACTTCCTGCAGGATTCCCAACAACTATCCCTGTGGAGCAAAAAAGTATCACAGAAAGTTATAGCGCTTATTATCAAGCCAATAAAGCTACTCAATACACCGTGAGCTATGAAAGTTTGAAATCAGTATCTGAAAAATGGGATGAATACAATACATTTATGACTCAAAATGGCTACACAATTCCAAAGGAAACCTCAATTAAATCAAAAGGATTGATTTCTGGGACAAAAGATAAGGATAATCTCTCGGTTGTTATCGTTACTCAAAACAATAAAACAGTTGTGCATTTAACCCTTCTTAAACAAGACTAAAGAGATATGAAGATCTTTAATGACTTCAAATATATCATCAGTGCTCTAATTGTTGTGGTTATTTTGATTTCTGGTGCTTTCTATTGGAAATCTGAAATATCAAATTTTCTGCTTAAGCAAGGATTGTTGGTAGAAAAATCAAAAAAATTAGATTCTGTGCCCGATGTTCCTGGATTAGAAGTAAATATGCAAGAAATTTATTCTGAGGGTTTAATTTTGGGTAAGAATCCAAATATTACGAGAAGCAATAGTTATTTTTCTGCAGAAAAAGATAGCAAACAGATTTCTTTCACTAGCGTGGCTTATACTAATGACAATTCTTTTCCAGAGGTTTTGAAGTTATATAAAACTCTTTTAGAGTTAAAAAAGTATTCGATTCAATTGGATAAAGAGGTTATAGATGAAACAGAAATCCCTAAACAAAGAATTTATGCCACCAAAAATTCTGTCGGAGTATCCATTAATATAGAAAGGATTGATTCATCAAAATCAAGAATATATTTATTATATGAAAAGAAATAATCAAACATTATATAAAAATATATTCAAAATTGTCTTTAGCTTTGTATTATTTTTAGGATTTTGGGGTGCGGGTGAGGTTAAAATTTCCCAAGCTGTATTGCCTTCCTGTGACTATACCGCTTCGTATCAATTTTCTTGCCCTTCATGGGCAACGGGAGGATATATATACAAAGATTATTATGGCACCCCGTATGGTGAAGAATTTTGTATAGATGGTTATATAGAAACAGCCAACACTTGCTATAAAGACGCGGTCTGTAGTTGGACTGCCTGTTCAAATAACTGTGGCTATGGGACTGCGGTTGGTACTTGTATAGAAGAGGCGCAAGGGGTAGGTATTACTTGTTCACAATTCAGTTGTGATGGCACTCCTAAATCTTGTTATGACTCAACTTGTCCAGTTGTAGTTAATGCTGTATGTAATTACTCTGGCTGTTCTACTACCTGTGGCACAGGGACAGAGACTGTCACTTGTACTGAAGGAAGTAATGGTGGCGTATCTTGTGCTCAATTAGCTACTGGTGGTTGTAATCCGGGTACTTATAGTTGTTCAAATTATTCTGGTTGTGCTCCAGTAAATTGTATTGGAAGTTGGAGTGACACAGGTACATGCAGTGATAGTTGCGGAGGAGGAGTTTTGGAACAAGTTTATTCCATATCTCAACCAGCTGCATATGGTGGTACAGCTTGTCTATATGCTAATGGAGCAACTCAATGGGGGACTACGAGTTGTAATACTCAAGCTTGTACATGTTCTGCTCCACTTTCTCAAAACGTCACAGTGGCTTGTGATCTAAATGGTTATGGACAGGCGGCCACCTCAGGTTCTGTTACTCGACAGATAGTAAAGAGTGCCTATCCATCTTGTACATTCCCAAGCGCTCCATACACTACAGCGAATTCTACTTATGTGAGTGATAATTGTGTTTACCCAGCAGTGGTAAACGGTTCGTGTGGTTCATCTAATGGTTCAAACTTATATTCAGCTCCATCAACAAATTTGTGCAATGCGGGAACTGCTTCATTAGTTTCTGGTGCCGGTCCATGGACATGGAACTGTGTTGGTTCAGGAGGAGGGACAACTGCTTCTTGTTCAGCAAATAAAAAAGTGGATTGTGTTGGAAGTTGGTCAAATAATTCAACTTGTAGTTTAAGTTGTGGAGGTGGAGTTTTGCAACAAGTATATTCAATCACAACTGCTGCAACCAATGGTGGTACAGCTTGTCTATATGCTAATGGAGCAACTCAATGGGGGACTACGAG
>CAYGIH010000002.1:122325-196114 GCA_964349945.1 uncultured Candidatus Saccharibacteria bacterium
GCGCTCCATACACTACAGCGAATTCTACTTATGTGAGTGATAATTGTGTTTACCCGACACCTATTAATGGTGGTTGGAGTGCTTATAGCCCAACAACCTCTTGCCCAACTTCATGTGGTTATGCAGGTGGCACACTGACTCGTACTTGTACAAACCCCGCTCCATCTGGTGGAGGTGCTGATTGTGTTGGTTCTGCCACCTTGAGTTGTGCAGCTACAACTGTTTGTGCTCCAGCTACCCCAACAGGATTTACAGTTGTAGCTCCAACTATTTGTGGTAGTAATTGGCTAAACCTCTCTTGGAATGCTTCAGCAGGAGCAACTAGTTATGATGTTTATAGAAATGGAGTATTCGTATTAAACACAGCCAGTACAGCTGTTTCTGATACAGGACTTTCTCTTGGTGGTACATATTCGTATACAGTAATTGCCAAGAATGCCGGTGGATCTTCAGCTGCTACTGGCGCTGCTTCGGGGATAGTCCCAGCCGCTTGTACTTATAACATAACGATAAATAATATTGGCACCGGTTCTGGTACATCTGGACCATCAGGATCTTATACAGTAGGAACAGTTGTTTCTTTAATCAATACTCCAAGCACGGGTTCGTTCTTTGGTGGTTGGGGCGGAGATGCGGATTGTATAGATGGTTCTGTGACTATGAATACCTCTAAAACCTGTACGGCGACATTTACTGCAGTGACAGTTTCTGTTTCAGCCACTACTCCTTATGCCAAAAATCCAAGCGCAAGCAATTCATTTACTTACACTCCAACAACAAATATCGCTTCAACCGAATGCCGTCTTTTGGATTATCTCTCATCTCCATTAACCACTTATCAGGTAAGTAGCCCAATAATTTATAGCGTTCCTGGATCCGCTGGTGCTTATGGTTTTTATATTCAATGCAGAAACACTTCATACACCACCATAATTGCTTCCTCTCCTCAGGTTGTTGTAAATGTGAATTACGCACCAACGGCTAACGCAGGAGTAGACAAAGCAATCACCTTACCAACAAGTTCAGTTTCCATAACTGGTATTTCATCTGATTCTGATGGCACTATTGCAAGTAATGTTTGGTCCTTCGTTTCAGGACCAGTTACTCCGACTATTACGAGTGGTTCAACACTTTCTCCAACCTTCAGCGGTATGAATACTGCTGGTACTTATGTTTTCCGACTAACAACAACTGATAATCTTGGATTAACTGCCACGGATGATATGAATGTTGTTGTTGGTGCTATTCCTACATATGTTCTAAGTATTAGCACTGTTGGTGCAGGTTCAGGAACAACTGGCGGGGCAGGGACACATAATTCTGGTACTGTTGTAAATCTTACAAACTCTCCAAACACTGGTTCATCATTTTCTGGTTGGAGTGGTAATGCAGATTGTACGGATGGTTCTGTGACCATGGATGCTTCGAAGTCTTGTATAGCAACCTTTACTCTAAACAACTATACAGTGACTCCTAGTGCTGGGGTGGGAGGAACAATTTCACCAAGTACTCCCCAGAGTGTCACTTATGGTAATACAACAGCATTCTCAATTAGCCCAAGTGCTGGATACCATATAAATACTGTTAGTGGTTGTGGAGGAACATTTACTTCAAGTCCATATACAACAGGAACCATCACAGGTAATTGTTCTGTCTCTGCTACTTTCGCTGTTGATACTACATACAGTCTTTCAAACAGTGGCAATTTCTCTATTATAAAAGGTTCTACTTCTGTTTCTGGATCAAATAGCGTTACTCGAACTTCTACTGGAGGGGCACAAGTGCCAATTACACTTGTTGTCACGGGTTTGCCAGCCGGAGTAACTGTTTCTTCTATTACCTCAAATCCATGTACTCCAACATCTGGAGGTTGTGCTTCAACTATTAATTATTCAGTAGCTCCAAGCACTGTGGCTGGAGCTTATACCGTTACAGTGACTGGCACAGGGACTGGAGCTCCAACAGTTCAAACGACATTTGTCCTTACAATCGTATCTCAATCTTCAATAAATATTTCAAGCAACATAGCTTCATCTTGGTGTTTCTTCCCTGGTAATGTTTGTGGTTCAGGGACAAGTGGTTCATACCTTGTCAGTCCAAGTGGGGGAACCGCGTATACTGTTATTGCTGATTCAGTAAGTAATTATGACGGGCCGACTTACTACAATGATGTAACAAGGACTGCGACTGGCTCTTTCTCTTTGTTTGGTGGTGATAATTCTAATGTGACTCTTTCATATACCCCTTCATTCAATTATTCACTATCAAAAACTGATCCTGCGCCAGTTACCAAAGGAGGGGTTGATGTGTATACCCAGGGTACCTTGAATGTAAATTTGATTAGTGGAACGACGCAACAAGTTGATCTTATTGCTTCGGGTGCACCTAATGGTGTAAGTGTTATACCGTCACCGGTTTCTTGTACGCCAGATGTTGTTTCTGGAACATGCCAAAGTGTTGTTACTTTCACCATTCCTCCAGGGACCCCAGCAGGGACATATCCGATAACTTTTATGGGCAGTCCATTGAATAAAACCACAAGCATGAATTTGGTTGTGAACAACCCAACAAATATCACTGCTACTTGTGTAGCCACACCTACAAACGCAGAAGTCGGCGAGCCTGTCACTTGGACTGCCACAAATATTTCTGGTGGTAATGGTAACTACGTGTCATTTGTCTGGAGAGGAGTTGGTGTACCAACAAATCCTGCTCCAACTACAAATCCTTTCACTATTACTTATACAACAGCCGATAATTTGAGAGTGGCTACTGTTACCATCACCGATTCAATAGGAAACCACGGAGAATGTTCAACTTCTAATCCTGCTTTGATAAAAGTTAGACCAATATTCAAAGAACAATAGACTTCAAAAAATTCAAAGCGTGGTAAAATAAACTTAATATGCACATTGATGACACACAGCTTAAAAGCTTTATGCTTGACTCTGGTCTCGTATCAAAAAAGGAGCTAACAGAAGCTTCCCAAGAGGCAGAAGAAAAAAATGAGAGCGTAGGAAAATTGTTAGTAAAAAAAGGCTCTATTACTGATGATGATTTACGCAGAATGCAAGCCTACATTTTAGGTATTCCTTTTGTTGATCTGAAAAATCAAAAATTGGATTTTTCTGTTTTATCTCTTATTCCAGAACCTATTGCAAGGAATCATAATATTATTGCCTTTAAAAAAACTGCAGAATCTTTGGAAGTGGCAATGCTTGATACAGAAGACCTTACAGCTATAGATTTTGTGAAGAAAAAAGTAGGTTTAAGAATTTTACCAAGGCTTACAGACAACGAGTCTATGAAGTGGGCCTTACTTTCATATCAAAAAAGTCTAAAAGCTGAATTCGGAGATATCATTCAAAAAGAAGTCGGGTCTATTAAAGCTATAAATGACAATCCAGATGGTGAGACGGAGATTGAGGGCGATTTGAAAAAACTTGCAGAAGATGTGCCTGTAGTCAGAATAGTAGATACTCTTCTTAAGCACGCCATTATTCAAGATGCATCGGATATTCACATTGAACCAGAAGAAGGTCAGGTGTTGGTTAGGTACAGAATTGATGGTCTACTCCATGATGCGATGGTTTTACCGAAAACTACTGCCGCAGGAATCACTGCTAGGATTAAAGTTTTGTCTAATTTAAAACTAGACGAAAAGAGAGTGCCTCAAGATGGTCGCTTTAAAATTGATATGAATGGAGAAAAGGTTTCTTTTAGAGTTTCTACACTCCCTACTTATTATGGAGAGAAAACAGTAATGCGTTTGCTCAGAGAAAATGTTTCAGGGTTCACATTAGAAGGACTTGGCTTTCATGGGTGGGGATTATCAGAAATACACAAAGCCATAAAATATACTACCGGCATGATTCTTACCACTGGCCCAACTGGTTCAGGTAAAACTACTACTCTTTATACAATTTTGGACATTGTGAACACTCCAGACGTGAATATTTCCACCATTGAGGATCCGATTGAATATCAAATGAAAAGAATAAATCAAACTCAAGTTAGACCTGATATTGGTTTCACTTTTGCTTCGGGGCTACGAACTCTCGTAAGACAGGATCCAGATATCATTATGGTGGGGGAGATCAGAGACAATGAAACGGCTGCCCTTTCAGTTAATGCAGCCCTTACTGGTCACTTGGTTCTTTCTACTTTGCACACCAACTCTGCTGCAGGTGCAATCCCGAGACTTCTTGATATGAAAGTTGAACCATTTTTGCTGGTTTCTACAGTAAATATTGTTGTAGCTCAAAGACTTATCAGAAAATTATCTGCTAATAAAGAAAAATATTTTTTGAATAAAGAGGAAATAAAATCTTTAAGTACAATCGTAGATCTCGATAGGATGCTCGATTTGTTAAAGGCAGAAAATTTAATTGACAAGAAGGCTACTTGGGATAAGGTGCCGTTTTATAAACCAAAGCCCAGTGTCGACAGCGTGGATGGTTATCAAAGCCGTATAGGGATACACGAAGTTTTGAAAATGACTGATACAATTAGAAATTTAGTTATGAAAGGAGCTACTGCTCATGAGATAGAAGAACAAGCTAAAAAAGATGGCATGATGACTATGATAGAAGACGGGATATACAAGGCTGTTCAAGGAGTGACAACTATCGAAGAAGTTCTTAGAGTAATTTCAGAATAATTTATGATTAAATATTCTTATCAAGCAAAAGATAAAGACGGCAAGACCTATACAGGTTTTCATGAAGCGAATAATAGAATAGAACTATATTCAAAAATTAGAGAAGAAGGAGGATCAGTTCTTTCGGTGAAAGAATTAAAAGGAAGTATTGATTTGGATACTATTATCGCGAGTATTTTTGGTGGAGTTAAGACGCATGACAAGATACTTTTAGCTCGTAATCTTGGTTCAATGATCAAAGCGGGGTTAGCGGTAACAAGGGCGCTTGCAGTAATGGAAAAACAAACAAAAAACAAAATACTTGCTGCTTTGTTGAGTGACCTATCAAACGATGTAAGTAAGGGGGAGACATTATCTGATTCTATGAAGAAACGACCACATGTGTTTTCTCAATTGTTTGTATCCATGGTCAAAGCTGGGGAGGAGTCAGGCAACCTTGCTGATTCCCTTGAAATCGTGGCTAGTCAATTAGAAAAGTCGTATACATTAGTGAAAAAAGTACGTGGGGCATTAATATATCCAACGGTGATTCTCTTCGCAATGGTGGTAATTGCCATTCTCATGCTTATTTATATGGTCCCAACTCTTACTGCAACATTTAGTGGTATAGGGATAGATCTTCCTCTTTCAACCAAAATTATTATTTATGTGAGTGATTTTTTAGTTAAACATACCTTTATTGTTGTCAGTGGATTGATCGGCATAATTACACTCATTATTATGTTTTTTAGAACTACTACCGGTCATAAAACATTGGATTTGCTTACTATTAAACTCCCAGCCATTGGCACAATCACAAAGGAAATACAGAGTGCGAGGACAGCCAGAACGCTCTCATCACTATTATCAGCGGGTGTAGATGTTGTTGTTGCTATTGGGGTAACTATAGATGTTGTTCAAAATACGTATTATAAGAAAGTTTTAGAAGAAATAAGGGTTGCTATCCAAAAAGGGGAGCTTATGTCTGGAATATTTGAAAAAAATGATGATTTATACCCCCCGTTTGTTGGGGAAATGGTGGCAGTGGGAGAGGAGACAGGAAAGATTTCTGGCATGCTTTTAGAGGTAGCGGATTATTATGAAAAAGAAGTTGATGAAGCTACAAAAGATTTGTCTACAATTATTGAGCCAGTGCTTATGATTA
Source organism: uncultured Candidatus Saccharibacteria bacterium (assembly GCA_964349945.1). Taxonomy (GTDB): domain Bacteria; phylum Patescibacteriota; class Minisyncoccia; order Phycocordibacterales; family Zambryskibacteraceae; genus JAIFWN01. Next base: position 128,130 of record CAYGIH010000002.1, read on the forward strand.
TTATCGGATTGGGTGTAGGTATTTTTGCTGTCTCAATGCTTGCCCCTACGTATTCTATGGTTAATTATATTTAATGAGAAAAGAAAAATTTATAAGAAAATCTCTTGGGTTTACATTTCTAGAGTTATTAATTGGTGTTGCTGTCTTCTCTCTTTTTGTTGTTGGAATATACAATGCATATTATTCCTTGCATGGATCAATTTTGGCATCTCATTCAAAAACGGTCGCATTAGATCTTGCAAACGAACAATTTGAACTAATCAAAAACCTCCCATATTTAAGTTTGGGAACTGTAGGTGGTAACCCCACAGGACTTATACAAGCAAACCAGTCAATTGTTAGAAGTGATATCACCTTTGATATAAATACAACTATCCAATACAAAGATGATCCGTTTGATGGAGTGGCTGGTGGTGTTCCGGATGACACCTTACCAAATGATTATAAATTAGTTGAGGTTACTGTATCTTGTTCAACATGTAAAAACTTCGTTCCTGTAGTTATAACAGGAAGATTTTCTCCGAAAAATCTTGAAAGTAATTAATATGAAAAAAAACGGATTCACTCTAATAGAATTTTTGATGGCAGTTTCTATGGTGACAATTATTATTGTCGTGGTCACTATGTTCATAAAAGATGTTTTTTCATTCAATTCTTCTTCTCAAGCAAGCATGACTTCAACACTTGAGGGTAGAAAGGTTTTAAGGACAATGGTAGCTGAAATTAGAGCTATCACTCAAGGTGTAGACAATTCTTATGCCATAAATACAGCATCTACCAGCACTCTTGTTTTTTATGTAGATACCAACGGAGATAGTCTTTCAGATAAGATAAGATATTACTTGGATGCTCCTTCTAAATCAATAAAGAGAGGAGTAATCCTTGCTTCTGGGTCTCCCTCTGGATATTCTGCTTCAGAAGATGTTTCAACCTTAATAAATAATGTCTCAAATGGAACCTCAACAGCACTATTTGATTACTTTGATGAGGATTATGCAGGCACTACCAGTCCTATGACTATTCCTGTAGATCCGGCTTCAATTAGAATAATTAGGATTACTGTTAAGATTGATAAAGATATAAATCGTTCTCCTATGTCAGTCACGGTCACCTCTGAAGCTGTGCTTAGAAATTTAAAGGATAATTTATGATCAACAAAAAAACAAATGGATACTTTCTGATTCAAGTGCTTGTTTTTGGAGCAGTGGCAACGATAGTTATTTCCGGTTTAATTATGTTTGCAATTACAAATACTAAACTCGGAAGGAGAGCCGTCTTATCTGAACAAGCCTTCCAGATAGCTGAGGCAGGTGTTGAGTACTACAGATGGCATTTATCGCATGCTCCTAGTGATTTTAAAGATGGAACAAATGATGCGGGACCGTATGTGAAAAATTTTTATGATAAGAATGACAATTTGTTAGGCACTTATACACTGACTATCACTCCATCTGCAAATGGTAGCTCAGTCACTATAAAATCTGTCGGGACATCGAGCGTAGATCCAAGTGTAAAGAGAACTGTTGTTACAAAAGTAACCACCGGTACAGGGGTAACATTTCACTATGGAGTACAATCAGGAGTAGGGGGATTTGTTATGGGTGGAAACTCAGTAGTTAATGGAAATGTTTATTCAAACGGAGATATTACTGGAGGTAATGGTTCCTCTATAACTGGTAGTGCCAATGCAGTTGGGACAATTTCAAACGTTTCTGTGGGAACGAGTCAGACAGGTGTTTTACCTCAAGATATGCCTGTGACACAAGCTGAAATAGATGGATGGAAATTAGATGCTGCTACCACAACTTTTGTGGGTAATAAAACAATAAATGGTTCGAATAATAATCTTGGGCCAATGAAAATTCAAGGTAACTTAATCCTAAGCAATAATGCTACTTTAACTATTACTGGCACCTTGTGGGTAACAGGAACTATTACTTTAGGAAATAACGCTACAATCAATCTTTCTTCAAACTATGGTGCCACTGGTGGAATAGTTATCGCTGATGGTGATATTTCTCTTGGTAATGATGTTAATCTAAGCGGTTCGGGTACAACAGGAAGTTATCTAATGTTTATATCTCTTTCAACCTCCTCTTTGGCCATAGATATGGGTAATGGCAATGCTGCTACGGTTATGCTTTATGCCCCAAATGGAACAATAAATGTGAAAAATAACGCTAGCCTGAGAGCTTTATCGGCTAAAACTATTAATCTGGGGAACAATGTAGAATTAAATTATGTTACAGGGATTATCGATACCACCTTCAGCAGTGGACCTTCAGGGGGGTGGAGTATTGATGGTTGGCAAGAAGTAAGTAACTAATGAGCGTCTTCGGTTGGAATCATTTATACTATAGGTATGGTTAAACCCATTCTTGTTGCTAATTGGAAAAATTATCCAAATTCTTTGGAGGAAGTAAGAGATCTTCTTAGAGATATATCCAAAAATCCTACCCAATTTAAAAAAGTTAATCTTTTTATTGCTCCTCCATTCGTGTACCTAGAACAAGTCGTTGATAAAATAAAAAAATTTGGTTCTTTGGCCGTTCAAGATGTGCCACTTATGTTTGAAGGTACTTACACAGGAGAGTTGAGTATGCATATTCTAAAGAGTTTTGGAGTTAGACTAAGTATTGTTGGCCATAGTGAGAGGAGAAAGCTGGGGGAAACAAACGAAGTAATAAACCATAAAATAAAAAATATTTTGAGGGCAGGGATGATTCCACTTCTATGTGTTGGTGAGAAGGAAAAAGATTTGCATGGAGAACATTTTGAATTTGTTCGAGAACAGATTGTTGCCTGTTTATATAAGATAAAAAAAGAGGATGTTTCTAAAATTATTATCGCTTATGAACCAGTGTGGACTATAGGTAAACGGGCAAAAGATGCAATGGAAAGAGAAAATATTGAACAGATGGTAATTTATATTAAAAAAATATTAACTGACCAATATTCCAGAGAAATCGCTGAAAAAATAAAAATTCTCTATGGGGGTTCTGTGGAGCCAACTAACGCAGAATCAATTTTTGGGTCTGGCGTTAATGGTTTCTTGATTGGACATTCATCAATTGATGCAGGATTTTTTAATAAAATTGTTAAAATGCTAAATAATTAATATGGACTTTAAAACTTTGCTCGAGGTCGGTGACTTGGAAGGAAAACGAGTTTTGGTTCGTGTTGATTGGAATGTACCTATAAAAAACGGCTCTGTAGTTGATGATTTCAGGATTAGAGAAGCATTACCTACTATTGAATATTTACTTAAACATGGAGCTAAGGTGACAATTATTAGCCATGCAGAATCTTCTGTTGGTACAGGTATGCAACAAGAAGTTTCACTTGAACCAGTATATGAATGCGCGAAAAAATTTCTTCCAGAACTTACGTTTAAAAAAGAAAGCGATTTAGTTTTATTAGAAAATTTAAGACATGATGTTGGTGAGAGGGATAATTCAAGAGAATTTGCACTCACCTTAACAAAAAATATTGATTTATTTGTGAACGAAGCCTTTTCTGCATCGCATAGAGAGCATGCTTCTATAATTGGGGTGCCAAAATTGTTACCAAGCTTCGCGGGTCTTCGGTTCACAGAGGAAGTGAAGAGATTGTCAAAGGCTTTTTATCCCAAACATCCATTCCTGTTTATTCTTGGGGGAGCAAAATTTGATACTAAACTTCCTCTCATAGATAAATTTATTCAAATTGCAGATACTTTGTTTGTTGGGGGAGCGCTGGCCCACAATTTTTACAAAGAAATGAAACATAATATTGGAGATTCCCTTGTTTCTAATAAAGAATTTGGATTATTAGATAAAATTGCTACAGGTAAAATAATTTTACCTGTAGAAGTGGTGGTCAAAGGACACGACGGTATACGAGCCGAGTCAGTAGATCATGTGGCCGATGGTGATGTTATCTTAGACGCTGGGCCAAGAACCTTAGAAGATTTGGAAACGAAGATTCATAATGCACAATTTATTCTTTGGAATGGTCCGTTAGGAAATTATGAGAATGGGTTTAAGGGGGGAACACTAAAATTGGCTCAATTACTGGCAGAATCAGGAAAAGAGGTAATTATCGGTGGGGTAGACACCTTGGCTTGTATTGAAGAGCTAGGTTTGTTTAATAAATATTCTTTTGTTTCTACTGGGGGTGGCGCAATGCTTGATTTTCTGGCTACGGGCACACTTCCTGGCATAGAAGCTCTTAAGAAGATATAGGTATCTTGTGTGGAGTAAGGTGAACGTGAACATGTGGTACATCAACTCCAACTATAGAAACTTCAATATAATCTGCCGAGTACTCCTTTTTTAGTTTTATGGCCAATGTTTTCATCACTCTCATCATTTTGTCTGATAAGTCGTTAGGGAGTTCGTAAAACCAACGATAATGTGGAGACGGGATGACTAGGGTGTGCCCAGGATTAGATTGGTTGATATCTAGCATGGACAATATATCGCCATCTTCATGATGGGTCTTCTCACTTGGTATTTCACCTTTAATTATTTTACAAAAAATGCAGTCATCCATATTAGTAGGAATAATAATTTACTAATTTACCCATATTATCTAATAGAGAGATTGTATCATTGCTCTTTGACCACATTTCAAAACTTCTACCCAAGAAAATTCTCCATGCTGGATAATTAAAGTCCGGGTCATCTTTGTGGTTATTAATACACATTGCATAAGATGCGTGTTGTTTAATAAAGTTTACACAGGAGCTTGATAAACGAGATTCTCCATCTACACAACCAGTACAGACTTCTCCCTTTTGATTTGAACCATCAAATTTTGGGGTGTGACAGCCAGATATCCCAGAAACATAATCTTTGCATTGCTGATCGAGGCTATTAAAACCAACCTCTCTTTTCATTAATGGGCAATTTGTTTCGAGTGGAGGAGTAAATTGGTATTCTGGTAGCTTTTCTAAATATCCAGAACATTTATTTTCTCTAAAATTAACAATCTTATATGGCGAGTTTATCCCTAATGACCCACTACTTACTATCACTCTATCTCCATCATCGAGCACTATATCAACAAAATTATTATTACCTGTTGGAGAAATATAAGTTGTTGCCCTGGGTATCATTACTGAATCAATACCATAATTTAATGTATTACCACTTATCTCATAAGTTTTGGTGTCCTTAGAATTTTTAAGTGTCCAACCGGAGATGTTTATCTTGTTTTTGCCTCTAGTTTCGATGGTGACATACTCATTAAAAGGATCTGATTCATATGAAGCGTTACCCGGTCCAACTAAAATTCCTGAGGTAAAGATTGAATCCGGTTTTGGCCCATTGTATGAGTTATTAGAAAAATTCCACTGATTTTTATCTCCTACAGTTCTGAATATCCCACCAACTGGGCCAAGCTTCTTCTCAGGGATTATAAAGACGAAGATAACAATACAGAGAGCAATTAATATTAAAAGACCATCATCTCCAGCACCACCATTAAATTTTCTAAGTATATTTTTCATAAGCTAATCATAATACAAACAGTGATTGCCTGCATGCTAGAATGAATAAATGGAAGTCCTACATTTCGCTCAAATTTTCGCCTCTATGCTCGAGGAAAGGGGTATTTTCCATGAACAAGCAGAGGAATTTTTGAACCCCAGCTATTCTAAACTACATAATCCACTGCTTCTACCAGACATGGAGAAGGCTCGAGATAGGGTAATAGAGGGGGTAAAGAACAAAGAACACATAGTGGTTTTTTCTGATTATGATGCAGATGGTATACCTGGAGCCGTAGTAATGGCTGACTTTTTTAAACGAATAAATTATGAAAATGTTTCTTTTTATATACCTCATAGACATGATGAAGGTTTTGGATTGAATGAAGAGGCTGTAAACGAGATAGAGAAAAGGGGAACGAAACTTCTTATCACTGTAGATTGTGGGACAGCCGACCATTTTGAAGTTGAGCATGCTCAAAAGGCGGGTATAGATGTGATTATCACGGACCATCATGAATCAGATGAACTACCTAAGGCGTATGCGATAGTGAATCCAAAGAGAAAGGATTCAAATTATCCTTTTAAAGAACTTTGTGGAGCTGGGCTGGCATTTAAATTAGTACAAGCCATATTAGAAAAAGAAAAATTTGGGGTGAAGGAAGGGATGGAGAAATGGTCCTTGGATATGGTGGCTATAGCCACGCTTTCTGACATGGTCCCACTTGTGGGTGAGAACAGAATTTTGGCTAAATTTGGATTAAATGTTCTCCGTAAATCTCCTCGCCTTGGACTCTCTGCACTTTTTAGGATTATGAAAATGGATCAAGCGAATCTTTCTGAAGATGATGTGGCTTTTATGATTACCCCAAGGATTAATGCAGCATCAAGAATGGGTGTGCCTATGGATGCATTTAATCTACTATCAACTACGAATCAACTAGAGGCAGAAAAATATGCAATGCACTTAGAGCAAATAAATAATGAACGCAAAGGCATCGTGGCTCAATTGGTAAAAGATGCGAAGCATAAATTATCTTTGAGGCAAGATATTCCTGATGTGATAGTGATTGGTAATCCAGATTGGAAACCAAGTTTACTAGGTCTTGTAGCTAATTCACTTGTAGAAGATTATCTTCGACCGGTGTTTGTATGGGGAAGAGATGGTGACGGAGTGATAAAAGGTTCGTGTAGGTCTTATGATGGGATAGATTTGTATGAGCTTATGAAAGGTGCCAAGAAAGCCTTCATTGAATATGGAGGACACACAGGAGCAGGTGGGTTTTCTTGTACACTTGAACAGATTGGAGTGCTTGAGGGAAAATTATCTAAAGTGGTCGGGAAACATTCGATGTTAAAAGATTCTCAAACATCGAATGTTGAGGAGACCAGAATTAAAATTCAAATAGATGATGTTGGGGAGAATCTTTGGAACACCATCGCTCCCTTCGCACCATTTGGGATGGGGAATCCAAAGCCAGTGTTTTATTTAAAGAATGCAGAAATAAAATCAGCCAAGAATTTTGGGAAGAAAGGAGACCATATGGAAATAATCTTTAAAACCAAAGACGGAAGAAGCATAAAGGCTATTCAATTCTTTACTACTATAGAAGACCAAAAAACTCCTATCACTGCTGGTTCACATGCCTCCTTTACTGCCCACCTTGAAAAGTCCTTCTTTATGAACCGCCCAGAGGTTCGTCTACGCATCCTAGAAATAGGGTTATAATGACCAAATGATAATTATTTATACAGACGGATCTTCTAGAGGGAATCCTGGACCGGGGGGTTGGGGGGCAATAATTGCAGATGAGAAGAAGGTTAGGGAACTTGGTGGGAAAGAAGAACATACTACGAATAATAGGATGGAATTAACTGCGGCCATTCGAGCGACTCAATCACTTGAACAAGGTGCAGAAGCCACAATCTTTTGTGACGCTTCTTATGTGGTGAAGGGAATTACAGAATGGATTCATGGGTGGCATAGGAACAATTGGAAGACTGCAGGCAAGAAGCCAGTGGAGAACAAAGATTTATGGATTAACTTGTTTGAAGCCATTCAAGGTAAAAAATTACATTGGAAACTCATCGCAGGTCACGCAGGTATAGAAGGGAACGAGAGGTGTGATGTGATAGCCACAGGCTTCGCAGATGGAGAACATATAGATTTATACGATGGGGCAAGGAGCAAATATAAAATTAAACTTTAATAAATTCATTAACTCCCCACATGCGGGAGTTTTTGTTTTCATTTGGAGTTTTATTTTAGCTATTTTAATTTCATCATACGTAACTATTACTCCAATATATAGTTTGGTTTTAATTTGTTTTGGTTTAATCGGAAGTATTGTTTATATTTTTATTAGAAATAAAGTTAGTATTTTATTTTTAATAATTTCCTTAATTATTTTTGGTTTTGGTTTAGGAGTGATGAGGTATGCGGTGAAAGATTTCCATGAATCAGATAATTATCTAGTTTCAAATATTGATAAAAGAATCACTATAAAAGGTTTAACAGTGAATGAACCAGAACATAGAGAAAATGATATACGTATAGTAGTAGATACGGGCATAGATAGGGTATTGGTTAGTACTAATTTGTTCTCAAAGGTGAATTATGGAGATGAGGTCGAAGTGGTTGGAAAGCTAGCATTGCCAGGCAAGTTTGTAAGCGATGCAGGTAGGGATTTTGATTATGGAGCTTATTTATCCAAAGAAAATATTTATTACACTATTAGCTTTGCACAAATAAAAATCCTTGAATCAAATAAGGGAAATAAAATAAAAACATTTCTTTATAAAATTAAGAGCGCCTTCACGAATAAAATAAACGAGATTTTAGTAGAACCAGAATCCAGTTTACTCGCAGGACTTTTGGTGTCTGGGAAACAGGCATTACCAAAAAATATTTTAGAGGAATTTAGGCGAGCAGGAGTGGTGCATATAGTAGTTTTGTCTGGGTATAACATCACCATTGTGGCTGAGTTTCTAAAAAAGATTTTTGGATTTCTCTCCCTGCGTTTAGCCACAAGCGCATCAGTATTTGGGATAATTTTCTTCACTATTATGACCGGTGCGACAGCCACAGTGGTGAGGGCATCGATAATGGTTCTCATAGTTGTTTTGGGTAAGTCTATGGGTCGGACTTATTCTGTCCCCCGAGCATTACTCACAGCCGGGTTTTTTATGCTTCTTGAGAATCCAAAGATTTTGGTTTTTGATGCATCCTTCGAGCTAAGTTTCCTCGCAGTACTTGCACTCGTTTATGTTGAACCGATTGTATTGAAATATCTAACAAAAGTCCCAGAGAAATTCGGGCTTCGTTCGATTCTTTCTACAACCATAGCTACACAACTCACTGTCCTGCCATTCCTGCTATATCTCATGGGGAATTTTTCTAATGTTTCAGTTTTTTCTAACATTCTAATTCTTATGTTTATACCAATCACTATGTTTGTTGGTTTTTCTGCTGTTGGACTTTCCTTTATAAATTATTATTTGGCTCTACCTCTTTCATATATATCGCACTTGTTTCTAATGTGGATTTTGGGTGTCGCGCATTATTTAGGCAATCTGCCTTTCGCTCAATTAAGTATAAAAAACTTTCCATTATGGCTGGTATTATTTTTATATATTCTATTTATTTTCTTTATTTATAAGCAGAAAAAAACTAAGCAGCTTTTTTGATGAGTAGGTGGTGAGCTAATGCGTCTATTTCCTCTGTAACTCTTACTAGATGTTCTGTCACCTCATTTGCATCATAATTTCTTATTGATTCATCTCCAATGGTCCATTCATGGTGAGTATCAGTGCTTTGGGTGGCATCAAGGTGAGGAATAAACATTTCTCTTTGGAGAATGCCTCGAACTGCTTCATCATAAGCTTCTACTTCTCTGCTAGTATGGGCATCAAAACTAATAGTCCAATTTCTTTCTCCTTTAGGTTGGATGATTTGTAAAATACTTTCTTGTTCCTTTTCTTTTGGTTGTTCTTCGTGAAAATCTATAGACATATTTTTATTGTATTCGTTTATAATTTTCTTCTATTTTCTTCCAATTTATATTGGCAAAAAAATCTTCCACGTATTGTTTCTTACCACTTGGGAGATAATCTGCGACGTATGAATGTTCCCACATATCAAGACCCAAAATCATCTCACACCCGTTTAATTGTCCAAGGTGTTGTTCGTCTACCCAAGAGATCAATAACTCTTGGTCTTTCTTATCGTACCAAAGTACTGCCCAACCAACACCACGAGTAAGGGCGAGAGCTTTAATATTAGAAAGAAAAGTCTCTACAGAACCGAAAGTTTCAGAAAGTTTCTTTGAAAGTTCACTTTCTGGATTGAGGGCCTTGGCACCATCAGATAGAGAGTCAAAATACACTTCATGGTTTCTCATACCATTGTATTCAAAAGAGAATCTACGTCCTAATTCTCCAACTACATAAGGCGCGAAAGCATCTTGAGTTGCATATCCTTGATATTCAGGAGTCTTTTCTAATATGGAGTTCGCATTCTTCACATAACCAGTATAGAGCTTTAAATGTTCTTCGATAGTCTTTGCGCTAATTCCTTTTAATTCCCCAATATTAAATTTTTTTTCTTCAAATGTAGTCATATGAGAATTATACTATAGGTATGAGTTCTCTAAGACAAAGCTGGAAGAAGCTATTTTTGGTTTTTTTGGTCATTTCTAACCTAGTAGTATGGACAGCCGTATATGAGAGGCAACCAGGGAATCTCCATGTTTATTTCTTCGATGTGGGTCAAGGGGATTCAATCTTCATAGATTCTCCAACACATGGGAGGGCGCTCGTAGATGGGGGGCCAAATACAAAAGTACTCACAGAGTTAGGAAAAATTTTACCTTTCGGAGATAGACGAATAGATGTGGTCATAGAAACACATCCAGATAAAGATCATATCGGTGGATTGACTGATGTGGTCTCAAGGTACTCTGTAGGGAAATTTTTGGAACCTGGAGTGGAATCACCGAGTAAGGTTGATGATAACTTGAGGGCTGAATTAAAAAATAAAAATATTGAAAGTATTTTGGCACGAAGGGGAATGGTAGTGAATTTTAATGATGGAGTCAGACTCGAAATACTTTTCCCTGACCGAGATGTATCCAAATGGGAAACGAATCAGGCATCGGTGGTGGCTAAGTTAGTTTATGGAGAGAAATCCTTCCTTCTCACTGGAGATTCTCCAAAAAAATCTGAATATATGATTATGGAATACGGCAAGAAAGAATTGAAGAGTAATGTATTGAAAGTGGGGCATCACGGCTCAAAAACTTCTACAGCAATCGCCTTTGCAAGCTTAGTTCGACCGGAGTACGCGGTTATCTCAGCAGGTTTAAACAATAGATATGGTCATCCAAATCAAGAAACTTTAGATACTTTAAATAAATTAGGTGTAAAAATCCTTTCAACCATAGAAAAAGGCACTATAGAATTTGAAACAGATGGAAAGAATTTAATTTTAAAATAAAAATCCCTACCGGTGATTTGGTGGGATTGGGGTGTTGAGTCGTCTCCATTGTATGCCGGCCGAGATAGGAATCAGGCAAACAAAAAGTCCGAAAACAATGAAAAGTCCAATAAATACCCAAAGCATGAAGGTCTCCAGGCAGAGTGTCTGTTTCAGTAATACTATTTAAAATACGTAGAGTCAACTCTAGATTAGTCCTGCCTTGGAGAGAGTTTTGTGGGCACCACGCTTGTTGATGGTCTTGATAGCCTTAGTAGAAAGGATAAGAGTGACAGTTTTCTTTAGTTCAGGTATATAAACACGCTTCTTTTGGAGGTTGGGATACTTACGAACCATTCCTGTTGGGTTGAATTGGGTAGCACGAGTACGGTTAGAGTAGCCTCCACCAATTTTTGACCCCTTTTTAGTTACTGGACAGATTCTTGCCATATATTTGTATAGGTGAATATCCTAACACGATTATTGAGTATTGCAAAGTTTGGTATACTGGCCTTATGCAAATAGATTTTGTCTTTCAAATAGCAGTTCTAATCATGTCTGTGGTTATCCATGAGGTCAGTCACGGCTATATGGCTTATTATCTTGGTGATCCTACAGCCAAGTATCAAAATAGGTTAACTTTGAACCCATTTAGACATTTAGAGATTTTTGGTTCACTTATTGTGCCAGCTCTTTGTTATATGACCGGAGGATTTATTTTCGGTTGGGCTAAACCAGTGCCATATAACCCACATAACCTAAAGCCAGGGAGGTGGTCAGAAGCTCTTGTGGCTCTCGCTGGACCGGCATCCAATCTATTTTTGGCTCTAGTTTTTGGAATATTTCTTCGTTTTTATGCCCTTGGAGCATCAGCCAACCCAGCAGTCATACATATCACCGCACTTATAGTTTTTATTAACATTATCCTTATGGTTTTTAATCTTGTACCCATTGCTCCTCTTGATGGTTCAAAGATTCTTTATGCGATTTTCCCTGAAAGGATGTACCAATTCCGTGAATTTTTCGAAAGATATGGATTTATGTTGGTTATAATCTTTATATTCTTTGGATGGCAATATGTTGCTCCGCTCGCCGGTGTATTCTTTAGATTGATAACTGGGGTGAATATTTAGCTATAAGCTTGCGTTAATCCGTTCTTTTTAGTAGAGTATGGGTCTCCGTTTGGAGGTTTTTTATGTCAACAATCAATCAGCTAGTCAAGAGAAAAAGAAGCAAAACTACTCGCAAATCAAAGGCGATTGCCCTTACTCGTGGCTTTAATACTATTAAAAACCGCCCAATCTACTTTAACTCTCCATTCAAGCGTGGTGTTTGTACCAAGGTGACCACCAAGACTCCAAAGAAACCTAACTCCGCTGTTCGAAAGATTGCCCGTGTTCGTCTATCGAATGGCCAAGAAGTGACTGCCTACATCCCAGGAGAAGGACACAACCTACAAGAACACTCAGTGGTGGTTATCCGCGGAGGTCGTGTGAAGGACCTTGGAGTTAGATACACTATTGTACGAGGACTCCTCGATGCTCAAGGCGTAGAGAAGAGACGACAGTCAAGAAGCCAATATGGAACTAAGAAGCCTAAGGCCAAATAATTTTTATGCGAAGAAAACTCAAAGCCAAACCAAAAATAACCCCAGATTCAGTCTATGAATCAGAAAAAGTAGCGAAGTTTATTAACTACACCATGCTTGAAGGTAAGAAAACTACTGCTCGAGGAGTAGTTTATAGAGCGCTTGATGAGATAAAGGAGAAGGCCAAGGTGACTGATCCTATGGAAATCTTTGAACTTGCTTTGAAGAACACTGGTCCTACTATGGAAGTTCGTTCTCGAAGAGTTGGAGGTGCGAACTACCAAATCCCACGTGAAGTTCGCCCAGAGAGACGACAACAGCTATCTATGAAATGGATTATTGAAGCTGCTCGAAGCAAGAAAGGCAAGCCAATGCATGAGAAACTCGCAGAAGAAATTATTTTGGCTTCAAACAATGAAGGGGATGCAGTGAAGAAGCGTGAGACTACGCACCGAATGGCTGAAGCCAACAAGGCCTTCGCCCACTTCGCTTGGTAATTATTTATTAATATTGTTTTTTTAATTTGTTATTTAAATGGAACGAGATTATCCACTAGAGAGAGTTAGAAACTTCGGTATCATTGCGCATATTGATGCGGGTAAAACCACAACTTCAGAGCGAGTGCTTTTTTATACTGGTGCCCAACACTCAATCGGTGAAGTTCATGAAGGAGATACCACTACTGACTGGATGGAACAAGAGCGAGAGCGAGGTATCACCATCACCGCTGCGGCCATCACTTGTTTTTGGGCTCCTACATACTTGACCAAAGAGCAACACGAGAAGAAAGAAAATAAATATCGTTTTAATATCATCGATACCCCAGGGCACATCGACTTTACTGTAGAAGTGAAGCGTTCTCTCCGCGTGCTCGACGGTGCAGTTGTGGTTTTCGATGGTGTAGCTGGAGTAGAGCCTCAATCAGAAACAAACTGGCGTTATGCAGAAGATGCCAAGGTGCCTCGCGTATGTTTCATCAACAAACTTGACCGAACAGGTGCATCTTTTGAACGTTCATACAAATCTATTTTGGACAGACTTTCAAAGAAAGCAGTTAGAATGCAAATCCCTATAGGAGAAGAAGATAAACATGAGGGAGTTGTTGATCTTCTAAAAATGAAGGCTTACTACTTCGAAGGTAATATGGGTAATCAAGTGGTTGAGAAGGAAATCCCAGCAGAATATCTAGAAACTGCTACAAAATATCGTGCTGACCTCGTAGAAAGAATCGTAGAAAACGATGAGCACCTCATGAATGCTTACCTTGAAGGTAAGGAAATTTCTCTTGAAGCTCTAAAGGAAACTCTTCGTAAGGCAGTTATCACTAATAAAATTTTCCCTGTTTATGCTGGTTCAGCTTTGAAGAACAAAGGTGTTCAACTCGTCCTCGATGCAGTGGTTGAACTGCTTCCTTCACCTTTGGACATCCCTCCTGTTTCTGGTATTGACCCAAACACAGGACTTGAAATCCTTAGACACGCATCTGATTCTGAACCATTTTCAGCACTAGCCTTTAAACTTCAAGCAGACCCATTCGTTGGTCAGCTTACATTCTTCCGTGTGTATTCAGGAACAATTGAATCAGGAAGTTATATTTACAACTCAACTACAGGCAACAAAGAGAGACTTGGTCGTATTGTAAGGCTTCAGGCCAACGACAGAGAGGAAGTGAAAAAAGTTTATGCAGGAGAAATCGCCGCCGCAGTAGGCTTGAAGGAAGCCAAGACTTCTCATACTTTCTCTGATGAAAATTCTCCAATCATCCTCGACCAAATCACATTCCCTGAACCAGTTATTTCTCTCCGTATTGAACCAAAGACAAAAGCTGACCAAGAGAAAATGGGATTTGCATTGAAGAGACTTTCGGATGAAGACCCAACTTTCAAAATTAAATCAGATTCAGAAACTGGTGAGACAGTTATCATGGGTATGGGTGAACTTCACTTAGAAATCCTTGTAGACAGAATGAAGAGAGAATTCTCTGTGGAAGCCAATGTAGGTAAACCTCAAGTGGCTTACAAGGAAACTATCCAAGGTGAAGCAGAAGTTGATAACAAATACATCAAGCAAACAGGAGGTAAGGGACAATACGGTCACGTACGAATCAAGATTAAACCTCTACCTAAATATGATCCAGAAGAGAAAGTACCAAAGAATGCTCATAGGGAAGAAGGTTTCGAATTCATTGATGCTATTAAGGGAGGAGTTATCCCTCAAGAATTTATCCCTGCAGTAGAGAAGGGAGTGAAGGAAGCTATGGAACGTGGAATCCTCGCAGGCTACAAGATGGTAGATATTTCTTGTGAATTGAATTTCGGTTCTTCACACGATGTGGACTCATCAGAAATCGCTTACAAGATTGCTGCCTCTCAAGCATTTCAAGAAGCGGCCAAGAAGGCTCGACCAGTTATCCTTGAACCTATTATGAAAGTAGAAGTAGTAGTACCTGAGAAGTTCATGGGAGACATCACTGGAAACCTTAGCGGTAAGCGTGGACAGATAGAAGCTATGGAAGACAGAAACGAACTCAAGGTGGTCCGAGCGATGGTGCCTCTTTCAGAAATGTTCGGATACGTCACCGCTCTTCGTTCTATGACCGAAGGTCGTGGTTCATCCACTATGGAGTTTGATCACTATGCTATCGTTCCTCCAAACGTAGCCACAGCTATTATTGAGCAGAGAACAGGAGCAAAGGCTTAATTAATCAAAAAAACCGCTTCGGCGGTTTTTTGAATGGTGTATAATTGATTCATTAATAAATATACATAAAAATATGGCTGGAAATAAATATGAACCAACCCCAGATGAATTAGCCGATGGGGAAGAAAATTTAACTGAATACCAGACTCAACTATCAAGAGATAGAAGAGAAATGATGAAAGGTGTTGACTTGGAGCTATTAAAAAAATGTAATTTAGAACTTAATGCTAACGGTATGGCGATTATGGGTACGATAGATGGGACTGCAATCAGACTCAGGCTTACACCAGAGGGAGGGTATGGAGGAGGAATAGGGGATCCAGAAGTATTTTTAGACAATGATATGGCGGAGAAACTTTGGCAAAAATACTATCCGATTGCAAAAATAATAAAACATGATGGTGAGATGGAAACAACCGGAGAGCAAGCAAAACTTGAGGCGTCTAGATTGTTAAGTTTATAATAGTAAAATAAGTTTTCAACAAAAAAACGGCTTAACAAGGCTGTTTTTTGTTATATTTGAGGCTAAATGCTTGACATTTAATACTGACTGTGCTATTATACACAAGTACAGATGTCCTTTCCCACTACAACGGCCTAGCGCCGGAGGTATCCCGTGAACCGGTTTGAGAAGCTCCTGAACGCCCTGTTGGCGAAGATCGAGTCCGTCCGCGCCCTGTGCGCTGACATCCCGACCGACGTGGCGACGAAGGTGAGCGAAGAGCTCGCCCACGTCGTGAAGGTTCTGCGTGACCCGCAGGCCATCACGACCGGTCGCAACGTCGGCTACGTCGGCGCCCTCGCGGAGGAGGCTCTGAGGGATCTGCGCTCGAACGAGCGTCGGTTCCTCATCACCCTCGGCACGATCAACGGTCTGCGAGAGCGGATCGGTGCGCTTCACCCGCAGACGCCCATGAAGATGGGGGTCTCGGACGCCATCACGCTCTACGACATCTCGCGCCAGAATCATGACACGGGGACCGCTGTGCTCCGCACGGAGTACGACGGCATCCTGTTCCTCATGGAGGAGGCCGAGACCCAGTCCCGGCTTCTGCGCTCGCGCGAAGCGGACGAGCGGATTCGCGAGACCATCGCGAACGGCGTCGTCGGCGCGATCAAGCCGGCCAAGCGCGGTCGGGCTGCAGGCAAGAGACTTGCTGATGCTGAACGTCGTTCCCAGATGAAGGGCAAGACGAACGGCGGTGGCAAGAACAACCGCAAGCAGAAGACGGCGTAGTCGGGGTTCGCCCCACGAAAAGTTCCCACGGATTCCCGTGAGCACTATTCGTGGGGCTTTTTGTTTTCCTAAAAATGTGTAATATAGCCAGAGGCCCCATAACCAGAGGAGTATGCGCATGTATAATGGTCCGGATTCTGATGTGCAAGGAGTGCCAGTAGTTCCCACTGCATCAGGCCTGTCGAAGGTTCATCACAGCGATCTTACGGGTCTTACCCAACCAACGATCAGAGAAGTGGATGCCATGGTGGCCCACTTCAAGGGATGGAAGATGCCATCCCTTGTGGTCGCTCTTGCTGAGACGGGTTTCGTACATCGTGCGGCATGGTCGCACGGGGAAACCAAGGTTACTCAGGATGAACTCGATCGCGCGAATCGCTGTCTCTCGAAGCACATCACTGGTCAAATCAGGATGAATCGGGAGTACATCTGGTTTGCCAAGACGGGCGGATCAAATCCGGTGAACTAACCCAAGGCCCCAACGGGGCCTTTTTTCTTTAATGAATATTGCCCATTGGATATTGACTATTTTAGTAGTTTTGCGTAAGATAGCCCTTACGCGTCATGTGCCGTTTTTAATTTGCTCTTTGAGATCTTTTCTTAATAGACCGAATGAAAATATGGCTTTATTACGCGCTCAATCTAATTCTAGGTCGAAGAGAGCAAATGTTCTCGCGCGCTCCCTTCGTTTTAGAATTTACCCTTATTTAATTTAATAATAATTATTTACTCAAATGGCAGAATTTAATCGTTCAAAGCCACACCTCAACGTAGGAACCATTGGACACGTTGACCACGGCAAGACAACCCTTACAGCAGCAATTTTGAATGTGCTTCACCGCGCAGGCAAGACAGCTACAGTAAAATCAGTAGGTGATATTGATAAGAGTCCTGAAGAAAAGGCTCGAGGTATTACTATTTCTCTTTCACACAGCGAATACGAGTCAGATGCTCGTCACTACGCTCACGTGGATGCTCCCGGCCACGCCGACTACATTAAAAACATGATTACTGGTGCCGCTCAAATGGACGGTGCTATTCTCGTGGTAGCAGCAACAGACGGGGTGATGCCTCAAACTCGTGAACACATCCTACTTGCAAAGCAAGTTGGAGTGCCAAAGATTATTGTGTTCTTGAACAAGTGTGACATGGTTCCTGATCCAGAACTCATCGACCTCGTTGAAGAGGAAATCAGAGAATTGCTCACCAAATACGAATTCGACGGTGCAAATGCTCCTATCATTCGTGGCTCAGCCCTAAAAGCTCTTGAAGCTACAGGTACTGATGATGAATGGTCAAAGAAAATCCTTGACCTCGTCAACGCCTTGGACACTTACTTCCCAATCCCTGTTCGTGAAGTAGATAAGCCATTCCTAATGCCTATCGAAGACATCTTCTCTATTGAAGGTCGAGGTACAGTGGTTACTGGTCGTATTGAAAGAGGTATCTGTAAGATTGGTGAAGAAGTAGAAATTGTTGGTATTGAAGCTACTTCAAAGACAACCATTACTGGTATTGAAATGTTCAACAAACAACTCCAAGAAGGACAAGCTGGAGACAATGCCGGAATCTTGCTCCGTGGTGTGAAGAAAGAAGAATTGCATCGAGGACAAGTGCTTGCTAAACCAGGAAGCGTAACTCCTCATACAGAGTTCACAGCAGAAGTTTACATCTTGAAGAAGGAAGAAGGGGGAAGACACACTCCATTCTTCACTGGATACAAGCCTCAGTTCTATGTCAGAACAACTGACGTGACTGGAGAAGTAACTCTTGCTGAAGGAGTAGAAATGGTTATGCCTGGAGATACAGTGACCTTCAAAGTTAAGCTCGTAGCACCAGTGGCCCTTGAGGAGCAGACTCGTTTCGCTATCCGTGAAGGAGGCAAGACAGTAGGTGCCGGAGTGGTAACAAAGGTTATCGCCTAAGCATTAATCAACCGCACATTACATGGCCAAGGAAACAACAAAACCGAAAGAGAAATCAAAAGCAAAGACAAAAAGTACCGCAGTGAAGGCTGAAGAAGGCATTTCAATGTTGCGTATTAGAGTCAGAGCTTATGAATCTAAGATTCTGGATGTTTCTGTGAAGCAGATTATAGACACAGCACTTCGCTATGATGCAGAAGTGATGGGTCCGATACCTCTGCCAACCGAAATAAAGAAATATACGGTGAATCGTGCTGCATTCGTCTACAAAAACGCGCGAGAACAGTTTGAGATGCGAATACACAAGAGACTCATCGATATCAAGAATCCAAATCAGAAAATTATTGAATCTCTTACGAACATGAATCTTCCTTCCGGTGTAAACATAGACGTAAAGCTCGTCTAATAATTCAGAAAATCCAATATGAAATTCCTTCTCGCCAAAAAGGTGAATATGACTCAAGTCTTCGATGAAAAGGGCGCGACCTATCCGGTCACGATCCTTTCTGCTACTCCAGTTAAGGTCACCAACATAAAAGATATGGCTCGAGATGGATATAAGGCTGTTCAAGTAGGATTTGGTGAGAAGCGCGAGAAGAACATCACTAAAGCTCGTCTAGGACAAATGGGAGGTAATAAATTCGAACATCTAAAGGAATACAAACTTAAAGATGCGGATACCATCCCTGCAGTTGGTGACTCAATCGACCTCTCTATCTTTAGTGAAGGAGACAAGGTTGAAGTGACTGCTGTTTCTAAGGGTAAAGGATTCCAAGGAGTGGTGAAGAGACACAAGTTTGGTGGAGGCCGACGTTCACACGGACAGAAACACTCTGAACGTGAACCAGGTTCTATTGGTGGAGGTGCTCGTGCAGGAGGTCGTGTAGCCAGAGGATTAAGGATGGCTGGCAGAATGGGGAGTGATCGTGTTACAGTGTCAAACCTAAAGATTATAAAAATCTTACCTGACACCAATGAGATTATGGTTCATGGAGCTGTCCCTGGGAAGAAGGGGACACTAGTGGAAATCTGGTCAAAGTAATTCAAAAACATGGAAGCAAAAGTCTACGACATAAATGCCAAAGAAAAATCATCAATCTCTCTCCCAGAGAATCTTTTTGGACTTCCATGGAATTCTGACCTTGTTCACCAAGTTGCAACCTCTCTAAATTCATCAAAGAGAAAAACCGTCGCTCATACAAAGAACCGATCAGAGGTTCGTGGTGGAGGCAAGAAGCCTTGGCAACAAAAGGGCACAGGTCGCGCTCGACACGGATCAACTCGTTCCCCAATTTGGGTAGGTGGAGGTGTTGCTCATGGACCAAGGAACGAAGAGAACTTTGACCGCAAGGTTTCAAAGAAAATGAAAGCCAAGGCTTTCTACACTATTCTCTCAAGGAAGTTCAAGGACGGAGAAGTGCTCTTTGTAGACTCTATTTCTTTCAAGGAACCAAAGACCAAGCTTGCCATAGGAGCTATGAAGAAGCTTGAAGGCATCAAAGGTTTTGAGATGATTTTCAAGAAGAAAAATAATTCTGCAGTCATTGCTCTTGGAGAGAAAAATACTTCTACAGAGAAAGCTATTTCAAATCTTTCAAATATGGAAGTGATTGAATCCAGAAACTTGCACCCACTTGCACTTCTAAAATACAAATATTTGGTTATAGAAAATCCAGAAGTTTCTCTAAAGAACCTCCCGGGCCAACTTACCAAGAAGGTTATGGAGAAAGAAGCTCCAAAGAAAAAAGTAGTAGCCAAGAAAAAATAAATTTATGACTACCCACATCCAACCAGCAACAGTTCTACTTCGTCCAAGAGTGACAGAGAAAGCAGCGCTCAAAGCAGACAAATCAAACATCTATGTTTTTGAGGTGACGAAGGGTGCTACCAAGAAACAAATCATCGCTTCTATAAAGGATGCATACAAGGTGACTCCTATATCTGTTCATCTCCTAGCTATCCCTAGGAAGGAAGTTTTTCGCAGAGGTAAGTCAGGTATAAAGGGGGGAGGCAAGAAAGCTTATATTGAATTAAAAAAGGGAGATAAAATCGAAGTAATATAATACAAATTTTATGAAGAAATACAGACCAACATCTCCATCAAGACGACAAACTTCAAACGTTGAATTCAAAAAATTCACCACTACAAACGAACCTTTGAAGTCTTTAACCAAGGGTTTTAGACGAGCCAATGGACGCAACAATACAGGTAGAATCACCACTCGACACAAAGGGGGAGGACACAAAAGACTTTTTAGAGAAATAGACTTTACATACAACAAACTCAATGTGCCTTTCACTATTAAAACTGTTGAATACGATCCAAATCGTTCTGGTTTCATTGGACTTGTGGCTTATAAGGATGGAGAGAGACGATATGCACTTCTACACAAAGGAGTTAAAATTGGGGAAACATTTGTAGCCGGAGAAAATGCTCCTTTGGTGCCTGGGAACAAACTACCTCTAAAGAATATCCCTGTTGGAACATTCGTATACAACGTAGAACTAAAGCCAAATGGTGGAGCTCGCATCGCTCGCTCTGGAGGAAACTATGTAGAAGTGAGTGCGAAGGATGGTGGTTATGTAGATGTGAAGATGCCTTCATCAGAAGTTCGAAAAGTTATTGAAACTGCTTATGCAACTATCGGTGAAGCTTCAAATGATGAGAACCGTCTTACAAATCTAGGTAAGGCAGGGAGAAATAGATGGTTAGGAGTTCGTCCAACTGTCCGAGGTACTGCTCAAAACCCAGTAGACCACCCACATGGAGGAGGAGAAGGAAGACAAGGAAGAGGACGCAGACGAGCAATCTCTGTTTATGGGAAGCCAACAGGCAAGGGACAAAAATCTCGACGCTCAAAGAAATATTCAAACAAACATATTGTCAGAAGACGAAAAGTTGGCAAGAAATAAAATCAAAAATCCCCACTCGGGGATTTTTTGTAACACACTTCGGGGTTATACTTTCAACAGACACTTAACCGAGGATTGATTATGAGTGAAGCTCAAGAAAAAAATCCTTGGATTAGGTTTGTATATAGTCCATGCGATGATGATCATCGAGTAGTAGTTGATTTTGTGAACCAACATGAACTGCCGGTCATACTTGATTCAAATGAATGCGCTCCACATCCAGAACTTCGGGTGAATCATGGAGAGATTCTGACTGGCGCTGATAAAATCATAAACCACTTGAAGGCACAGTTTGCCCACCTCATCACCCCAATGCCTAGTTAGGCATTTTTTTGTTTATATTGACAAATATTATACATATTGTAATGTTTCTTTGTTTCCGATAGGTGAAGAACACTTTACTCATGGAGCAGATCTCCTTGAGCCACAACGGCGGAACAGTTCTTTGGGGGTTCTATGAGTGAAATTGCTGGATTCATCGGGTGGTGCATCATTGTCATGCTATTTGGTAGCGTTATTATCATGATCCTCGAGATGATCAAAAACTGGTTTACTCAGAACTCTCGGTTCATTGATGAGTTTGTTGATCAAGGAACGGTCAACTTCAAGATCAGGAATCTCGCTATCGAACTCAAGGATCTCTTTGATCAGCAGATCGAAGAGCAAAAGAGGTTTTCTGGGGACTCTCTCCATCAGCGCGAGCACAACATCAATTCGTTTTCTGAGCTTGTTTCTGAAAAGAAGGGGAAGTTTTGGAAGGTGGTCAATCTGGCCAAGAAGGTCGGCTTCGACACTCCCAGCACCATCGAAGAAGCGCTCGTATTGCCGATTGTCTTTGAAGAAGACGACGATTGATCTAGTAATCGTCAT
This sequence comes from uncultured Candidatus Saccharibacteria bacterium, assembly GCA_964349945.1. Taxonomy (GTDB): domain Bacteria; phylum Patescibacteriota; class Minisyncoccia; order Phycocordibacterales; family Zambryskibacteraceae; genus JAIFWN01. Next base: position 150,306 of record CAYGIH010000002.1, read on the forward strand.
TATGTCTTTGGCCATCCGTAAGGGTGGTTTTTTCATTGACAAAAACCTAAAATCCTATAAAGTATCCGCATAAGGTCAAAGACAAGAGGCGAACAATAAGTCCTCTCGAGACTACTCTCTCTGCAATAGCGGACGTTGAGACCTTATATAGGTCGATTTTTTTAGCCAAAAAACAAAACCAAATGGCAATATCAAGAACCAAAAAAGGAGAAATAATTGATAAGCTCCAAGGAGCGCTCAAGGGTGCCAAGTCTCTTGTTTTCGTGAACTTCCATGGTTTAAAAGTTTCTGATGCCACCGCGATGCGCCGAGCCCTCAAGGGCGAAGGTGTCTCATACGCAGTGACTAAGAAAAGTTTAACCAAAAGAGTTTTAGCAGATGAGAAGTTTGAAGGTACGCAACCAGAGCTCACAGGTGAACTGGCAATGGCTTGGTCAGAAGACCTCATTGCCCCAGCCCGTGGAGTTTACGGCTTCCAAAAAAAATTCCCAGAAGGTATTCAAATCCTCGGTGGAGTTTTCGAAGGACGATACATGGATAAGAAGGAGATGGAAGGCATCGCCACCATCCCAACTACAGATGTACTCCGTGGAATGTTTGTGAACATCATCAATTCTCCAATACAGCGTTTCGCTATCGCGCTCAATGAGGTAGCAAAAACTAAGAACTAATTAATTATAAAATATGACACAAGAACAAATCATCGAAGCTGTAGAGAAGTTGAGTGTACTAGAACTCAACACTCTAGTGAAGGCTATTGAAGAAAAGTGGGGTGTTTCAGCTACAGCCGTAGCGGCCGCAGGACCTGCAGCAGCCGGTGAAGCAGTAGAAGCCAAGTCAACAGCAGATGTAGAACTTACAGACGCTGGTGCCAATAAGATTGCAGTTATCAAGGTAGTGAAGGAAGTGCTCGCCCTAGGCCTCAAAGAAGCCAAGGATCTCGTAGATGCAGCACCTTCAATGCTTAAAGCAGGAATGAAGAATGATGAAGCCGCAGATCTCAAGAAAAAGATTGAGGAAGCAGGCGGAAAGGTTACTTTAAAGTAATAAATCATTTGTTCCGATTCAAAAAACCGCTTAGGCGGTTTTTTGTTGACACTGAAACTCACAAGAGTAATCTATCTATAGACGGTCCCCCAAGGAGGAACGGTGCGTGCCACCCTAATGGATGTAAGGATCTTGTGGCTCGTCTGGTTGTATGAGAACAGACGGCCTGCGCGGAGTAAGACGCGCAAGGATCTGAACGCGCGTTTCCTCGGAATGTTCAAGGAAATTGCGAAGATAACCAGGAAGAAGATTGGCTTTCCTGGTCGACCAGACGACGAGGTGCCTCTGGACGAGAAGTCGGATGCCCTCTACTGTCGAATGGAAAAAGAGTGGGACAGAGTCATGTCCCGCAAGAGGTGAAACCCTATCGCTTTGATAGGGTTTTTACTTACTGGCATTCCTTATAGATTGTGAGTAGAATGGCCGTATGACAAAGTCAGTATCCAATATCTTCGGCGGTGAAGCCAAGGTGAAAATAATGCGTTTATTCATATTTAATCCAGGCACTATTTTCGAAGCTTCAGCTGTATCAGATAGAACCCAAGAAAGACGTGCGGTAGTAGCCAGAGAAATTCGCAATTTAATGAAGGGAGGTTTACTCAGAAAAAAAGGTAAGGGTTATACATTAAATTATGATTATCCTTTTGTTGAAGCCTTGAATAGTTTCCTCATAGATGCGAGTCCTATTTCAGAAAAGGAAATAATCAAAAAGGTTTCTCGTGCAGGAACGATGAAGCTCATTTTAATTTCTGGGGTATTCCTTCATGATCCAGAAGCCAGAGTTGATATGCTCGTAGTGGGGGACCATCTAAAGAAAGGTGTTTTGGTTCAAGCTATTAGTTCTATTGAAGCCATGCTCGGCAGGGAAATTCGCTATGCATCGTTTGAAACGGCTGATTTTCAATATAGATTAGGTCTCTATGACAAGCTCGTTCGAGATATCCTCGACTTCAACCACAAGAAAATCCTTAATAAATTAGGAGTTTAGCTTTATTTATTATCCACAAACCCTATACAATCATTGTTTTTATGGTTTTTGGCGGTGTATAATAAAGCATACCCCTAAAAAGAGGTAACATTAATAATAAGTGCATTTGCACAGACCCTCAGTCAAGAACATATGTTGATTAATACATGGGGACAAGTTCTCACACTTTCATTCCAGAATCTTTGGATGGGAGTTGTAGCCTTTGTTCCACAGTTAGTTGTCGCAATTATTATCCTCATCCTCGGATGGCTCATCGGCGCATTATTTGGCCGAGCTGTCTGGCAGGTGTTCCGTTCTCTAAGAGTTGATGAAGCTCTAAGACGAGCAGGTTTTGAAACATTCCTTCGCCGAGGAGGACTAAACCTCGATTCTGGTGCTTTCATTGGCGGACTTGTTAAGTGGTTTGTGATCCTTGTTTTCCTTATTGGATCATTCAACGTTCTAGGTCTCAGCCAAGTTAACGCATTCATTAGTGATGTTGTTCTTCTTTACCTCCCTCGCGTAATTGTCGCTGCCCTCATCCTACTTGTAGGAGGAGTAGTTGGTGATGTTATCGATCGAGTAGTAGTCACAGCAGCTAAGACAGCTGAAATTCGTTCAGCACACTTCGCTGGTTCACTTTCAAAGTGGGCAGTTTGGGTATTTGCTATCCTTGTCGCGCTTAGTCAGCTCGGCATCGCGGCAGCCTTTAGTCAAACTCTCTTCACAGGTATTGTTATAGCTATCTCTCTTGCACTAGGCCTTTCATTTGGTCTTGGAGGTCAAGAAGCAGCGGCTCGATTTATCGAGAAGCTACGTGGAGAGATGAGTGGGAATAAGTAAAAAGAAGTATTATAGCTAGATAATACTTCAACTTGCATAAAAGGGCCCTATTTAGGGCTCTTTTATGTATTATAAATGTCCTTGACTTTATACATCAAGTATGCTATTATAGACAGGTACGCTCTTTAGTTATACTCCCTTTAACGTATTACCACGGAGTAGCCATGACGGTTGCGATGATGCAGGACCAGAGCTCGTCCGAAGGCCTTTGCCTCAAGGACGTGAACACGGTGCTGGTGAATTTCAACTTCACCAACCCGCGAGTTGTGCCGCAGGGTCTGCGACATGTCGAACGCAAGAGCGAGCGCGAGCTCCTCGAGCGTCGCAAGCAGCAGGGCGTTGGTACCGGCCATCAGGTCGTGAACAATGCTCAGCAGACGCAGGTCGCGATGCTCCGCAAGGGTCTCTCGTCGAATGGCTTCCACCTCGTGGACAGCCACACGACCGAGATCGCGCGTCCGGGCCGCCAGAAGAAGTACCGGGTCGTGCTGCAGTTCCGGCGTATGGAGGCCGGCGAACAGGCTCCTGAGATTCCTTCGGAAGCTCTCGCCGATCTGCGCAGTCTCGCCACTGACGCTGTCTGGTCCGGCCACGTCTGGTCGAACCCGAACGGCGTGGCGGCGGTGGACCTTGTCCAGCGCCAGCCGGGCACCCTTCCGAAGCATGCGTTCGTCACCCGCAAGGGGTGGATCGTGGCGGAGCCGGTGAGCCAGCTCGTTGCGGAAGACGGGGAGTAATTCGCACAAGGGACTGTTCTGGGTCCAAGGTCGTCTGAAAAGGCGACCTTTTTTCTTATAATAGTTTGACAATACGCCTTGATTTCTATACTATATCTTCCTAAGCTCTCTCTCGAGCTTCTTTATTTCTCATGACCAGATCATCGAAGAAAGGCCCATATGTAGACCCTCGAGTCTTGAAAAAGATTGAAGGCAAAAAGCCCGGCGAAACCGGTGTTATTAAGACTTGGGCCCGAGCATGTCAGATTGCTCCAGAAATGGTTGGTTTTACTTTCGGTGTTCATAATGGCAAGGACCACATCGAGGTTTTTGTCACCGAAGACATGGTTGGTCACCGATTAGGAGAGTTTTCTCTTACTCGCAAGTTTAATAAACACGGAGGAAAGATGCAGAAAGAGCTCGAGATGAAAAAGAAAGAATCAGAACTAGCAGCAGCCAAGGCGGCCAAAGGTTCAGCAGATGCGAAGAAATAATAAACTACTATGGCCGAAGCAAAAGCAACATTATCAGATTATAGACAGTCACCACGAAAAGTTCGCATTGTCGCAGATATGGTTCGAGGTAAAAAAGTGGAGGATGCAATCATCACTCTTTCTTTTATCCCAAAGCGTTCTGCTCTTCCTCTGCAGAAACTTCTTGCTTCAGCAGTAGCTAATGCGAAGAATCTCTCTATCCCTATGGAGAACCTTGTAGTGAAGGAGATTAGGGTGGATGGAGGAAAAATTTTATACCGCAGACTGCCTATGTCTCGAGGTCGTGCCTTTTCAATAAGAAAGAGAACTACTCATGTGAACATTACCCTTGCAGAAGTAGCTCCAAAAGTTAAAAAGTCTAGAGCTAACAAGATAGCCAAAGATTTAAAAGCCAAAAAATAATATGTCACACACAGTCCACCCATATTCACATAGATTAGGAATCCTACGAGACTGGAAGTCACGATGGTTTTCTACTAAAGAAAAATACAAAGAATTTCTACGAGGCGATGTATTAGTGAGAGAATATTTGGAGAAAAAGCTCAAGGGTTTCTATGTTTCTGATGTAGAAATAGAGAGAAGTGAGAAGGCCATGAGAGTTATTATCATGACTTCTCGTCCAGGTATGATCATTGGTCGTCAGGGAGATGGGGCAGTTAAACTCCGAGACACAGTTATAAAACTTCTAAAGAAACACAATCTCCATGATCCAAAGATTGAAGTAAAGCTTGATATTAAAGAAATTCGTTCTCCAGAATCAAACGCTTCTATTGTTAGCCAAATGGTTGTAGAAGGTTTAGAGAAGCGTCTTCCGTTTCGAAGAGTGATGAAGTCAACACTCGAGAAAGTTATGGCTAACCGCGATGTTCTAGGAGTGCGAGTGCTCTGTTCTGGTCGACTTGGAGGAGCCACTATGTCTCGTTCAGAGGATAGAAAACTTGGACGACTCCCGCTTCAGACTTTCCGTGCTGATGTTGATTATGCTTGTAACCGTGCTCGTATGCCTTATGGCACCATTGGTGTGAAGGTTTGGATATACAAAGGAGATATTTTTGATAAAGATATTCTCATAAAGAAATAATTTTAATACTATGTTAGCTCCAAAAAAAGTTAAATATCGAAAGTGGCACACTATGCGCAAGAATCCAAAGAAGGTTGGAGCTGCTACTCGTGGAGTGACCATTGCTTTTGGTTCTTTTGGGATAAAGGCTCTTGCTCCTATGCGTATTCGTTCAAATCAACTTGAAGCAGCTAGAAAAGTACTTTCAAAAGCTTTGGGTAAAACTGGTCGTCTTTGGATTCGCATTTTCCCCGACATGCCTTATACTGCAAAGCCAGCCGAAGTGAAATTAGGAAAGGGTAAGGGAGATTTGCAAGGCTATGTAGCTCCAGTTCGAGCAGGAACAGTCATTTTTGAAGTAGATGGGGTGACTGATGCTGTGGCCAAGGAGGCACTTCGCAAGGCGGGCACCAAGCTTCCGGTGAAGGTTAAAATCGTAGCCCGAATGTAATATTTTATGAAAAAGACAACCTACCTCAATAAACCAACAGCCGAACTACAGAAAACTCTAAAGGAAAAGAGAGTGGTTCTTCGAGATTTTCGTTTTGCTGTGGCTGGTTCAAAGACCAGAAATGTGAAGGAAGGAAAACAGGCACGCAAGGAAATTGCACGTATAATGACAGAAATCAATAGACAGAAATAAATTTTATGACTAAAAAAACCCTTACAAAGAAAAAAACTTTCACTGGTACCGTCGTCTCAGACAAGATGAAGGATACTGTGGTAGTGCTTGTAGAAAGATATGAAAAGCATCCAAAGTACGGTAAGTTTGTGAAGCACAAGAAGAAATTCAAGGCTCATGATGCAGGTAATACGAAGAAAATTGGAGAGAAAGTTTCTATCCAAGAAACAAAACCAATTTCAAAGGATAAGAAATTCATAATTATTTAAACTTTTATGGTTCAACCACAATCAATAGTTCAAATAGCTGACAACTCTGGAGGAAAAATCGGAAGAGTTTTCAAAGTGCTTGGTTCATCAAAGAAACGCTATGCAACCATCGGTGAGATTGTGGTTCTTTCTGTTCAAAAAGCAGAACCTAGAAAGACAGTGAAGAAAAAAGATATCCTCTATGCAGTAGTCGTTCGACAAGTGGCTCCGTTTCGTCGAGCTGATGGTTCGTATATAAGGTTTGATGAGAATGCAGTGGTGATTTTGGATAAAGCTAAAAAGGAACCTCAAGCAGGACGTGTGTTCGGTCCAATCCCTAGGGAAATTGGAGAAAAAGGTTTCCAAAAGATTATTTCCTTGGCCCAAGAAGTTGTATAAATATATGAAAATCAAAAAGAACGACAACGTCATAATCCTCTCAGGCAAAGACAAAGGCAAAACAGGCAAGGTTTTGAAGGCTCTTCCTCGTGAACTTAAAATAGTTGTAGAGGGTATAAATATTCGTAAGATGCACAAGAAGGCCACTAGAGCAGAAGGCAAGGGTCAGATTATAGAGCGAGCTTATCCAATCCACGCTTCAACAGCATCACTTATTGATCCAAAGACAAACAAGGCTACTCGCAAGCGACCTCTAAAATAAATTTATGGAAACATTAAAAACAAAAATTGAAAAGGCATTTGATACTTTGAAGAAGACTCAAGGTTATAAGAACAAAATGCAATCACCAAAGATTAAAAAGGTGGTTATTTCTGTTGGAGTTGGTTCAATCAAGGATAAGGCTAAAATAAAACTCATTGCTGATAGGTTGGCAAAAATCACAGGTCAAAAAGCAGCAGAGAGAACAGCCAAGATTGCTATCGCTGGATTTAAATCAAGACAAGGAGATATGATTGGATACCAAGTGACTCTTCGTGGTGCGAGAATGTATGATTTCCTTGAGAAGCTTATTCATATCTCTCTTCCTAGAACCAAAGACTTCAGAGGTATTAATCGAGATTCAGCTGATGGGATGGGGAACTATACTCTAGGTATCAAAGAACATACTATCTTCCCAGAAACTGCAGATGAAGATATCAAGGATGTTTTTGGTTTGGCTATCACTATTGTCACTACAGCCAAATCAAAGTCAGAAGTACAAGCCTTTCTCGACTATCTCGGTTTTCCTTTCAAAAAATAGAACTCAATAAATAGTTATCTTGACAATACACCTCAAACGGTGTATTTTCTTTTGAGAAAAACCTAACGCCGGAGGGTGTGTGACACCAAACATTAGTTTTTGGATGCAGGTGTTGGGTGGTACTTTTTACACTCTGAATAAGATCTTCTTCAGCTTTAAGGAGAGAAGTAGTGGAGAAAGAGCGCGTCAGTGGAGAATCTGGGCCTGGATTGTGTATATCATCGGCTTGGCTCCCTGGCTCGTGATTCTCTCACACGAGAGGAATTGGATGGTGACCTTCGTCGAAGCGGGCGGAGCTCCTGCAATGTTTCTTGGGCTCATCCTTGCTTTTCGTAGGGCTGATGATCATCCAAGTGAACAGAACAAAAGGCTCGAGAACTTTTTCGACAAGTTTGCCCGAGTTGCAGCGGTTCTCGGTATCGCCTTTAGTCTTTATGATGTTGGCTTGATGAAGTCGTGGACACAGTGGGCTGAGCTTGGAGTGACGATTGGTTTCTTGGTTGGGACATATCGTTTGGCCAAGGATCATTTGGATGGTTACCTCTGGTTCTTACTCATGAATTTTTCCTGCTGTGTGCTCATGAACCTACAAGGATACAAGTGGCTGGCATTTCAGCAGTTGTTGTCCCTTGTGTTTGTCCTCGATGCTTACAAGGTGAAGAAGTACAGACCCACAGATCCATATTGGTATGTTCCTTGACCGACGATGTTGTCGGTCTTTTTATTGACTATATTTTGCTATAAGGTTATATTTTGTCGAGATTTTTTGTTCACATGTACATTTGGAGGAAGGATGCCGAAACGTTTTGTGATTCTTAGCAACCCGAGCGAGTTTGAACTCATCATGTCGCTCTGGGACAGGAAATCTGGTCCGAGATCAGTACGTTTTGACTGTATCGAGAACATTGAAGACGATGCAGACAAGGAAGTGACTTTCGAAGTTCACATCCTTCTCCTGAGGCGGGATCGTACGAACTCTCATGAATGGACCTTCAGGGGAGTAATTGAGGAGACCAACGAGGAAGTTAGTGGTCTTTGTTCCACTGATTCTGAAGATCGAGGAGAGTACGTTCTCATCTTTGCTTAACCACGCTCTGGTCGTGGTTTTTTTATATAAAAAATCCGCCTAGTTTCAGGCGGATGTTGCGTGGACTGGGACGGGCTTAGGTTCTTGTATTTCGGATTCTTCTTGATCTGGGAAGCAGATCATCGCGAAGCCTTCAGCAGCAGCTTCCAAAAAGAGGATAGCATCCTCTGCGCTACTGGTTAGGGCTTTCATGAGGTCTCTTACTTCCTGATCATCTTCGGACCAAGCAGGCGCCATCACGTCTCCATGTGTTGAGGAACTGGGGGGTCCAGGCTCAATATAGCTAAAATCACTAGGTTTGACAAGATAGGGCTTTATGATAAGCTGAATTACCAGCTTTTCGAAGCTATTTTTATTCAATATGGCCAAAACGTCAGTTAAAGCTAGAGCAAGAAAAACACCCAAGTTCAGCACTCGGGCTACTCATCGTTGCTTTAAATGTGGCCGAGGACGGGGCTATATGAGGGATTTCGACCTTTGCCGTATATGTTTTAGAGAATTGGCTAATGAGGGCAAAATCCCAGGGATAAAGAAATCTTCTTGGTAATTCAATAAAAACTATGGATCCTATCGCAAACATGATTACTCAGATAAAAAATGCCGGCAACGCTGGCAGAGACACTGTTTTGGTGCCATTTTCTAGTATTAAAGAAAATATTGCCAACGTTTTAAAGGCAGAAGGTTTTATAAAGTCAGCAGAAAAGAAAATGGTTCTAAAGAAGCCAATGCTTGAAATAGGTCTTATTATTGAGAATCGTATTCCAAAAGTTAAAGGTGTCCAAAGAATTTCAAAGACTTCAAAGAGAATTTACAAAAAATCATCAGAAATTCGTCCAATTAAAAATGGTTATGGTGCTCTCGTTCTTTCTACCCCCAAGGGTGTGATGAGTGGTAGAGATGCAAGGAAAGCTAAACTAGGCGGGGAAGTCCTCTTTTCAATCTGGTAAAAATATATGTCACGAATCGGAAAACAAATTATAAATATCCCAACAGGCACAGAAGTAAAACTCTCTGGTTCTTTGGTTAGCGTGAAGGGTCCTCTTGGAGAACTTACAAAAACTTTTGATCCTATAATCGAAGTGAATATAAATGGCGCAGAAGTCACTCTTGTTCCCAAGAAGGAAACTCTAGAATCAAGAGCTCTTTGGGGTACATATGCTGCCCATTTGAAAAACATGGTTAATGGCGTGAACAAACCTTTTGAACGCAAGCTCATCCTTGAAGGTATTGGTTTCAAATCAGAAGTAAAGGGAGAGGTGATCAATCTCGCTCTTGGTTTTTCTCATCCTGTGAATGTTCAAATACCAGCAGGGTTAAAGGTCACTGCAGAAAAAAATCTCATTACTATTTCAGGTATGAACAAGGAAGCAGTGGGACAATTTGCAGCCCAACTTCGTGCTTTAAAGAAACCAGAACCATATAAGGGCAAGGGTATGCGCTATGATGACGAAGTCATTAAACGCAAGCAAGGCAAGAAATCAGCATAAAAACATGTCTAAAACTCCAACAACAAAAGAAAAACGAGTTCGCAAGCATAAGAAAATTCGTACTGAAGTTTCTGGTACTGCTACCCGACCAAGACTTTGTGTTTTCAAATCAAACACCGCTCTTTATGCACAACTCATTGATGATGTCGCGGGTAAAACTCTTGTAGAAGCACATGGCAAGGATGCGAAGAAAGTTGGAGCAGACATAGCCAAAGCGGGTTTGGCTAAAAAGATAGAAGCAGTAGTGTTTGATAGAGGCGGATATATTTATACAGGCAAAGTTAAGGAGCTTGCAGAAAGTGCCAGAACTGCCGGACTTAAATTTTAAAATTATGGATGACACACTAAAAATTACAGAAGAAATAATCCCAACAACTGATGCTGTTGTGGCTGTTGTTGATGCTCCCAAAGACAAACGTCCAGAGAGAGGAGACAGAGGTCGTGGAGGTAAGGGAGGTAATCGTCGTGGACCAAGACGAGATGGACAACGAACTAAACCAGAATTCGACCAAAAGATTGTCAGTTTAAGGAGAGTGACTCGTGTGACTTCAGGAGGACGACGCTTCGCTTTCTCTGTTTGTGTTGTGGCCGGAAACAGAAAGGGTATGGTGGGTGTGGGACAAGGAAAGGCTTCAGATACTCCACTAGCCATAGAGAAAGCCTTTAGGGATGCTCGCAAGAATATGATTACTGTGAACACCACAAAGAATATGTCTATCCCTCATGAGATAAATGCCAAGTATGCAGCTTCAGTAGTGAAGATTATGCCCGCTCCAGGCAAGGGAATCCTTGCAGGAAGTTCAGTGAGAACAGTGCTCGAGCTCGCGGGTCTAAAAGAAATTTCTTCAAAACTTCTGTCTCGTTCAAAGAATAGTGTGAACAATGCCTATGTAGCCATCGCAGCACTCAAGAAGCTTGATCATACTAAAATCAGACAATCATCTAAATAAATTTTATGCAGACACATTCATTAAAGGCTAGAACAAAACGCGTTACTTCTCAGCAAGTTGGACGTGGAGGCACAAGAGGTAAGACTAGTGGCAAGGGAACCAAAGGTCAAAATGCTCGTGCAGGACGCAAGAAACGTCCAGAACTCCGAGACTTTATCAAGCGTTTTCCTAAACTACGAGGTCGTGGTATTTCAGCTTTCAAGTCAATTCAAACCAAGCCACTGGCAGTAAACCTTGGTTCTATAGAATTAGCATTTTCAAATGGTGAGACAGTAAACAAAGCATCGATTATATCCAAAGGAATTCTCAGCCCAAAGAATAGCAAGAAATCATCAGTAAAAATCCTTGGAGCAGGAACCTTATCGAAGAAACTAAACTTCGAAGGAGTGTTGGTTTCAGCAAGTGCCAGAAAGGCAATTGAAGCGGTTGGTGGTACTATAAAGTAAATTTATGAATGCGTTAGTACAAAAATTAAAACTGGTGTTCGGGGATCCGACGCTCAGAACTCGTTTACTTATTACTCTTGGGATTTTAGTTGCGACCAGAGTACTTGCAGTTATACCTATCCCAGGGATAGATGCTCTTAAACTTCAGAGCCTTTTCGCTGGTAACCAATTTTTGAGTCTTTTGAATATGTTTTCAGGAGGAGGACTTTCTACTCTTTCTATAGTGATGCTCGGTGTTGGTCCATACATCACCGCTTCTATCATCATGCAACTCATGACTCTTATGGTGCCAAAACTCAAATCAATGTATCAGGAGGAAGGAGATGCTGGTCGAAGGAAATTTGCCCAGTGGTCAAGGATTATTACTATCCCTCTTGCTTTAATCCAAGGTTACAGCTTTATACTACTTTTCCAGAAACAAGGAGTGTTGCCAGCGCTTTCTATGTCTGCTCTCGCTCTTGATTTGTTAGTAATCGTCGCCGGTTCAATGTTGCTTGTTTGGTTAGGAGAACTTATTAGTGAGTTTGGAGCAGGAAACGGAGTTTCCCTTATTATCTTTGCTGGTATAGTTTCGACCTTCCCTGCAAACTTGGGACAACTAGCATTTACTTTTGATCCATCTCAGATACCGGTATATGTTGCATCATTAGTTCTTACTCTTCTGGTTATATTCGGTGTCGTCTATGTGACAGAAGCAGAGAGACCAATCCCAGTCACTTATGCAAAACAATCAAGGACCGGAGCTTCTACTGGTGGCATAGCTTCATATCTTCCACTCCGGGTAAATCAAGCGGGAGTTATCCCTATAATCTTCGCACTTTCGATTTTACTCTTTCCTCAAATGATTCTACAGTTCCTTACTGGTGCAAAGGTGGTGGCTGTGGCAAACGCTGCCTCTGTGCTTTTGGGAATTCTTTCTAATCAAATATTCTATGCTTGTGCATACTTCGTATTAGTTTTTGCTTTCACTTACTTCTACACTGCAGTTACGTTTGATCCAGATCAGATTGCCACCAATCTACAGAAATCTGGAGCCTTTATCCCTGGAGTTCGTCCTGGAGAATCAACTGCACAACATATCTCAAAGATTCTTACTCGCTTAACTCTAGTTGGAGCACTTTTCCTTGGAGCTATTGCGGTTTTACCTCTAATTCTAAGAGGTATTACTGGGAATCAATCTTTGGCTATTGGTGGTACAGCTCTCCTCATCGTTGTTTCAGTGGTTATAGATTTGGTGAAGAAAATTGACGCCCAAATTTCAGCTCGCGAATATTAAGGTAGAATGGAGGTATGCTCCATACAGTAATTTTTATTGGTCGTTCTGGTTGTGGTAAGGGAACTCAAGCCGGGCTCTTCAAAGATCTCATCTATAAACAGGATTTGGATAGACGTCCAATTCTTTATGCAGAGACTGGAGAGAGGTTTAGGAGATTTATTAAAGGCACCAGTTTCTCAGCAGATCTTTCAAACAAAATTTACGCTTCTGATGAACGTCAGCCAGATTTTCTTGCCTGTCTAATGTGGGGTGGACTTTTGGTTGAAGAGTTAGAGGATAATATGCATTTGGTTTTCGATGGAGCTCCAAGATCAAAAAATGAAGCAGAGATACTCATGACTGCTCTGGAATTCTATAAGAGAGAAAATGTTACTGTCATTCATATTGATGTCAGTCGCAAATGGTCCGAAGACAGATTGCTCGCAAGAGGAAGAATGGATGATGTAAATTTGGTGAAAATAAACAAAAGACTTGATTGGTTTGATGCTGATGTGAAGCCTGCGCTTGAATATTTTAAGTCTTTAAAGAATTGTAAATATATAGAAGTGAATGGTGAACAAACCATAGAAAATGTCTTCAAAGAAATTATAGAGAAGTATAAAAATAAATGATTAAGTTAAAATCTAAAGAAGAAATAGAGATAATGAAAGTAGGCGGCGCTCGTCATGCAGAAATTTTAAATGAACTTTCTAAATTGGTAGAGCCAGGAGTCTCAACATTAATATTAGAAGAAGAGGCTAGGAGATTAATAAGAGAAAAGGGTGATAAACCCGCCTTTTTGGGGTATCAACCATCTGGAGCCAAAAGACCTTATCCTGCAGCGCTGTGTGTATCCATAAACGATGAAATAGTCCACGGAGTACCAAATGAAGCAGAGAGAATATTGAAGCAGGGAGACATTGTTTCTCTTGATTTAGGGCTAATTCATAAAGGGTTGATTACGGATGCAGCCATAACCGTACCTGTAGGAGCCATAGATGATGAAGCCAAAGAACTTATAAGGATTACAAAAAAAGCACTTGAAGCGGGGATCAGAGAAGCTAAGGGAGGCAATACTGTTGGGGATATAGGTCAGGCTATTATGGATGAAGTAAAAAAAACAAAATTTTCTCTAGCCGAAGATTTGGCTGGACACGGAGTTGGTTATAATGTTCATGAAGATCCATTTGTCCCAAATATTGGGAGAGCAGGTGAAGGAGAAAAATTAGTAGAGGGAATGGTGATTGCTATAGAGCCGATGGTCAATGTTGGGAAGGTAGGGATAAAAGTTGCAAGTGATGGTTATACGATTAAAACCAGAGATGGTTCTCGCTCTGCGCATTTTGAACATACTGTAGCAATTACAAAAAACGGGAATATTGTTTTAACAAATTAATCTGTTATAATCTCTTTTCAATATAATTATTTTTATGCATCCAAAAAAACAAAGAACATTCGTCGCGGTTAAACATGATGGAGTACAAAGAGGATTAATAGGAGAAGTTATCACACGTATTGAACGTACAGGATTAAAAGTTATTGCTTTAAAAATGTTTGTACCCACTCGAGAGAAGGCGATTGAACATTATGGTAAGGATGATGCGTGGTGCGAAGAAAAAGGTGGTCATCTGGTGGAGGGTATGAAAGCCAAAGGAGAAACACCAACAAAATCTGCTCTTGAATACGGTCGAGGAATAGTAGAAACAGTTATAAATTATTTCACTATGGGTCCAGTAGTTGGTTTTATCGTTGAAGGAGCTCATGCGGTTGATGTGGTGAAAAAGTTAGCTGGTAGTACAGAGCCAAGTAAGTCAGATGTAGGGACAATTCGAGGAGACTACAATATTGATTCTTATCTAACAGCTAATCTTGATAACCGTGCAGTTAGAAATATTTTACACTGCTCTGATAAACCAGAAGAAGCAGAGAGAGAAATAAATATTTGGTTTAAACCAGAGGAGATAATCAACTACAGACACATCCAAGAAGAAATTCTCTATGATGTAAATATTGACGGTATTTTGGAGTAGTTATGTACTTGAATAGGCAGGGACTCATATAATGAAAATCTGGGGATTAGAATAAATTTTTTACTTTCATTCTCTTCTATGAGGGATATAATTTATTCAGGGTTATTTGAGGTATTATCTAGCAAATATATTTCAGGGAGCCAACCGTATTATCAAACTTCGGTTCGATGATCGAGGCACCCACCTTAGTTTTTTACTAGGGTATACTGAAAATAACCCCACTAAAGTTCTGCTCAGAGGAGCAGATTTTTAGTTTAAGAGAAGCAATTCATATCTGGTATAATTAAAAAATGAAAAAATCACTCTTGAATACAAGTTTTTTAGTTTTAATTTGTATTTTAATAATTCATCTTATAGGAATAAAATTTTATTTTTATTGGGATTCAAGGTGGTTTGATAATTTGGCTCATTTTACTGGAGGTTTGGGTGTCAGTCTGCTTTCGCTTTGGATTTTGTTTGTTTCAGGAGTGTTTGGTAAACATAAACCAAGTAAAAAACAAATTTTGTTTGCCAGTATTTTTTGTGGATTGATAATAGGTATAGGTTGGGAAGTTTTTGAATTTATAAATGATATAGCTGGGCCGATAGAGAGTTATCAATTGGACACAGCTTGGGATTTGTTTATGGACCTAGTTGGGGCATCAGTTGCATATTTAATCGCCAGAGATGGAGAATACTATGAGTAAACCAACTCTTACTTGTTGGGGTGGAGTTGGTGCGGTCACTGGTGCTAATTTTTTGTTTGAGACAGGCACTAAGAAAGTTTTAATTGATTGTGGTCTTCTCCAAGGTCTTCCTAGTGCAGAAAACATTAACGCAGAAAAATTTGATTATGAACCAACATCAATAGATTTTCTTTTTATTACCCATGCTCATATAGATCATATAGGCAAAGTTCCTAAATTAGTTAAGGATGGGTTCAAGGGTATTATTTACTCTACAGGAGAGACAAGGGCCATCGCAGAATTAATGCTTGCAGACATGGCCAAAATAAATACATCTAATGCTCATGGGACAGGGTCAGAGCCACTATACGGACATGATCATGTGGTCAAGGCCTTGAGTTTGTGGCAGACGATTAATTATCATGAACAAAAGGATTTTGGGGATTTTAGTCTTGAATTGTTTGATGCTGGACACATACTTGGCTCAGCCATGTATAAATTCACCTTTAAAAGCGGTAAAACTATGCTTTTCACTGGTGACTTGGGCAATTCGCCTTCTCCGCTCCTCAGGGATAATGAAAGGGTTTCTGGGCTCAGTTATCTCCTTATGGATTCGGTTTATGGAGACAGAAACCATGAAGATAAAACAGAAAGAGACAGAAAATTTAAAGAAATTATTGAGAGGACAGCCAAGGAGGGTAGAACACTTCTTGTCCCTGTTTTTTCTCTTGAACGAACACAAGTTTTGCTTTATGAATTAAATGAATTATTTGAATCCAAACAAGTGACACAAATTCCTGTTTTCCTTGATTCACCTTTGGCTATTCATGTGACCGAGATTTATGAACGCATCACCAAAGAGTATAAAAAGACTGTGCAGGATGATATAAGGGGTGGGGATGATATCTTTGTTTTCCCTAAACTTCGTTCTATAACTGAATCACGCGAGTCTAGAGAAATAGTAAATATTAAAGGTCCAAAGATAATCATGGCTGGTTCAGGGATGTCTACGGCTGGGAGAATTGTGGGGCACGAAGAGATATACCTTCCAGATCCAAAAGCAACCATTCTCTTTGTTGGGTATCAAGCCCCAGGGACACTAGGTAGACAAATATCAGAAGGTGCAAAAAATGTAATGATAAAAGATAGGGGTGTCGAAGTGAGAGCAGAAGTGATACAAATCGATGGATTTTCTGCTCATGCGGATTCTGATGCTTTGGTAAATTTTGTCTCGAACACTGCCGAAACATTAAAAAATGTTTTTGTCACTATGGGTGAACCAAAATCAGCTATGTTCCTTGCTCAAAGACTTAATGATGAGCTAAATGTGAAAGCTATCATGCCTGAGAGAGGGAAGAGATATGAATTAGATTTATAAAAAACCGGCACTGCCGGTTTTTTTGTTATTTGGTTGCTTCGTAAACTTTTTTGAAAATTTCTGGGTGTTTCTCTGCGAGTTGAGCGAGAATTTTCCTATCTAGTGCAATCTGCTTCTTCTTTAGAGCTGGGATAAATTTTGAATAAGATGTACCAAGATCCTTGAGGATAGCACTGATGCGAACGTTCCAAAGTCGGCGCATATCTCCCTTCTTATCCTTTCTGTGGGCAAATGAGTAAGTACCTGCGTGGAAAATGGCTTCGTTTGCTTGTCTCTCCTTGGTACCTCGACCATGCCTATAACCCTTAACTTTTCTGAGGATATTTCGTCTTGTTTTGAGAGCGTTTACTCCTTTTTTAACTCTTGTCATAGGGTTTGATTATAGATTAACTAGATAACGGCTTCTTTCTTTGTTAGACATATGAAATTCAACCTTACCACTTTTTCCTCCTTTGCTTGCGTGACGCTCCTTGGCATTAAAGTGATTTTGGCCAGTTTTTCTAGCTAAAATCTTGCCACTTTTGGTGACTTTTAGGCGTTTGCTATATGATTTATTGGTTTTCATAGCCATTTCGGTAGGTTTTAGCTTCAAGGTTTTAGCTGTCAGCTTAGGTGCTCTATATTACTCATTTATGCTGTATTTGTCCAGTATTTCAAGCTAGAAAGCTAATTAGCTAATTAGCCGAAAGCCACCTATGCTCTTTCTACGATAATTGTCATACCCTTAGGGCTTTTGACTGCAGGAGCAGCTGTTTTGTACTCCACAGTGAGGAGCTTCAGCATTCTTTCAAGGCGTTCTTGGAGGAATTTATTATCCAAATATTTGGCTCTCCCGGGGAGAAAAAGATCTATTTTGACTCGGTTGCCTTCAGCGAGCCACTCACTTGTCTTCCTGGCTTTGAGGGCGAGGTCATGGTCACCTGTGCCGAGCTTCACTTGAACGGTCTTAATTTCCACAGAGTGAGACTTCGATTTGGCTTGTTTAAGCTTTTTATTCTCTTCATATTGATACTTACCAAAATCAGCTATCTTGGCCACTGGGGGGACAGCGTTCGGAGATATCTCTATAAGGTCGAGGCCGAGGTCGGTGGCTTTCTTGAAAGCTTCTTCAAAGCTAATAACACCAAAATTTTCACCCTTAGGTCCGATGACACGGAGTTCACGTGCCCTTATTTGCATATTAAACCTGACGTTTGTACTCAACTTTTTTGTTTTATTATTGCGGAGATTATAACAGTTTAAAGTGACCTCTACAAGGAGTATAATATTCGGATATGGAATACAGACACCGAGTGCCTACCTTAGACGAATTGAGGCAAAACAGAGTTGATTCAAGGCGAAAGACCAACAAACCAAAGTCTAAGTTATTTGGTAATGGGAACAAAGAATTAGAAGCGATAGAGAAATTGAAGGAAAGGATAGAAATAGAGAACGACATCATCCTTGCTCACCTTGAGAATCAAAACGAGCTTTTGCTTGAGATGATTAGAAAAATAGAGAGGAAATAAAAGCCGCGGTTAGGCGGTTTTGTTGGGTCGACATTCTGGGCAACGTCCATCCACGAGGTACTGTACTCGTACTGCGAGGTGACAGTTGATGCAGTAAGCAGCCATCTTCAAGAGAATCAAATCAGATTCTCTGGTGGATGCAGATTCTTGGAGATAAGGACTTTTCCTCGCTGGTATCACTGAAGTGGTCACCTGTTTCTCCATTTGAAGTGTCTGAAATAAATTTACTCCATATAGGATAAAAAATCATTTCAAATTGTGTATAACAAAAAAGCCCCGACAGAAGCCAAGGGCTAATCTGCGGGGCTGAGCTTAGAAAAGCGAAGTCAGAGGCAAGGTCAAGAAATATCCGGCCCACTTGAAGAGTACCCCAGTTATCCAGAGAATTACTCCGATCAGTGGGATGCTAATCGCGACGGTGGCTACCCGACCGGCGGGGCCGAGCGGATATCCGTCTGCAGTGATTGAGTCTCTGTTTACATATGCCGTCAACATGGCGACAATGTACAGACACCACGCCAGTATTACGAGAAGGGTGTGCAAGGGAACCTCGTTTGTGTGAGAGGACGAAGAGTATCTAACTAGTATTAGATACCTACTTAGACCATTTGTCAAGTAATAAAAAACCCGCATTACTTGCGGGGTTGCTTGCTGACTGTGGTGACCTCAATACGAATTCGCGGTTCTTCTTCTTGCATTGTCCAAAGAAACGCCATGGCGAGACCAACTTTGCTACCCTTAACTACTAGCCAATCACCCTTGCGTTTGTAGAGCGGGTTAGGGATACGTTCCATAATCCATGTGCCCGCAGACAACATGACTCGTTTGCGGTTGCTTCCATCGATGAGTTGAACAGTGATAGGGAAGGTGACTTTGTACAAGTGACACCTCGTCGAGCGGGTTGAACAGTCTTTTATTACCTTACGCTTAATATAAAAAATGTAAAACAGAAAAGCCCCGACAGAAGCCGAAGCAAATCTGTGGGGGCATGGAGAAGAACTACTCCTTATTGATGCGCGTTAGGCGTGGGTCGTTCGCTCGAATGTTGAGCACCCAATCGTAGCTCAAGATGAAGATCATGCAGCCGGCGACCATGATGAGCAAGCTGATGATGGTTGCTCCGATGGGATCGGCGACATTCCCGGTGATGCTGTGACCCAAGCAATCCGCACCGAGTACCGCCATGCACATGGCCGGAAAACCGACGAGGAAAAGCAGGAGCAGTGACTTCACAAACACGGACATCGTGACCTCGGCGTGAGAGAACAGGAAGATACTCTACCTTATATTATATACCTATTTATCCTATTTGTCAAGTAGAAAATATGCCTAATATACTAGGTTTATTTGCTACAATAAATCAATGACATCACCCGAACAAAATTTTTTTAATGACAAGGATATACACGAAGTAGTTATAAACGGTTTACCTGAAGTAGAAGATTTAAAAAAGATTGATAAGGAGTTAGATAAACAAGACGCTCTTGAGCAAATGTTTGGTGGGAGTATTAAAGAAGATGATAGAGCAGGGAAACAAAGAGCAGAAAGTTCGTGGGACAGATTTTTTAAAAAAGGCTGGCAGAAAATTAAACCTTCAAAAGCAGAAATAATAGAAGATACAGAGATTACCAGAGCCCAGAGACAAAGCCCAAGGAATCAATAAATTAAAAATCCCCAATTGGGGATTTTTAATTATGGTGGAGATGCCGGGAATCGAACCCGGGTG
This sequence comes from uncultured Candidatus Saccharibacteria bacterium, assembly GCA_964349945.1. GTDB lineage: Bacteria > Patescibacteriota > Minisyncoccia > Phycocordibacterales > Zambryskibacteraceae > JAIFWN01. Next base: position 170,034 of record CAYGIH010000002.1, read on the forward strand.
CAAAGAGAGATTCAAGTGAAGTCTACGCGAGGTAGGATGCTTCATTTAGTTCGAACAGAAAGATACAAAACAAACGAAAGCTCTTTCAATTCTATTCCCTTAATCTGAGAGTCAGTCGAGAAACACAAACTCCGAGTCTCTAGTTATTACGCACGCTTATGAGTCAGAGGCACCCATCATAAGGCACGGTCGCACGCGAACTGTTAAGCTCGAGCGTAAGCGAACTGGAAATCATTCACACCGAAGTATGGTGATATCCTTGCAACAGTTTTGTTTGCAATTGTTTTTGAAGCGGATTAAAGAGTCACTTCGGCTCTCTCGCGCATCACTCGAATGAATCTCCTTGTCTAGGCCGATCATCCCCCTAAAACATTTTTGTATACAAAAATGTTCGGGCGATCGATTTGTAAACAAATCGATTTAGCCATAAAGCATCCTTGTATAAATGTTCGGGCGAACAAATTAATGGCTCGCCCTACTTTGTTTGTATTTATCTAGTATTTTCTTCTTTTCTCTCGCGCCCCACAAACTTTTTAGAAATCTTTCTCTATTGAACGCTTCAGTCTTATCTTCAAATTTTTCACTATGGATAAGACTGAGCGGTCTGCGAGATTTAGTTGCTTGCACGGCTCCATTGTTGTGTCGCACTAATCTTTTCTCAAGATTAGTGGTGCAACCAACATAAAGTTTGTGGTCTTTAGAACTTAGAAGGATATAAACAAAGTAGGGCATACCATACTTATTATTTCAATTTACGATTCAGGTCTCTCTCGACATCGCGTTTCTTGATGGATTCGCGTTTGTCGAATTTTTTCTTGCCTCGCGCAATGGCGAGGTCAAGCTTTAGAAACCTACCTTTATTATACACCGAAAGAGGCACGATTGTCAAGCCTTTAGTCCCTTCAGCTTTTTCTAATTCACCAAGCTCTGCCTTGGTTAGAAGTATTTTCCTTGCCCTAGTTGATTCATAGTCCGCAGGGGCGTTTTTTGGCTGATAGGCTGGGATGTCAGCATTGAGGAGGAAGGCTTCTTTACCTCGGATGGTCACATAAGCCCCAGAGAGGGAAATGTGCCCAGCCCGAACAGACTTCACTTCTTGGCCAGTTAGCTCGAGCCCAGCCGTGAACTTCTCAAGGATTTCATAATCAAATGTCACTTTTCTGTTCTGTGCGAGTGCCATGGGCTAATCATAGCAAAGTATCTGTTTTTAGGTATAATATGCCCCATGACAACACCTAAAATACCCAAGAATAAAGAGAAAAAGAGCGCAGGGAAGTCGTTTAAGCTTGTGATAAAAAAGGGTGCAGGAAGTGCGACCAAGGGGCCAATTAATCAGGGCATTATGGCTATCCTGATTTTTCTTATACTCATCACCATATATTCGATGGTGAGTGATGTTTCGAAGAAAAAGGAAGTCATCTCTATCTCTGAACTTTCTCAAAACATCCAAAAATCTCTAGTCACTTCTATTGCTGTGAAGGGAGACAACCTCGATATTGTTTATAAGGATGGGGCAGAGAAAACTTCCAAGAAAGAAGAGGGAACCCCCATCACCACTACTTTCAAAAATTATGATGTCACACCAGAAGCCCTTTCTGCAGTGAAGATAGATGTACAGAATAATCAAGGGCTTGGATATTGGGTGCTCAACCTCCTTCCAATTCTCCTCCCAATCGGCTTCATACTTTTCTTCATTTGGTTTTTATCTAGACAGGTGAAAGGTGCGGGTATGCAAGCGATGTCCTTTGGACAATCAAAGGCGCGCATGACTCTCCCAGATGATAAGAAAAATCTAGTTACCTTCAAGGACGTGGCTGGGGCGAAGGAAGCCAAGGAAGAACTCACAGAAATAGTAGACTTCCTAAAAAATCCTAAGAAGTTTCTGGATATTGGTGCCCGTATCCCAAAAGGTATCCTGCTCATGGGTGCACCGGGGACAGGTAAGACTTTGCTCGCTCGAGCGGTGGCTGGGGAAGCAGGTGTGGCTTTCTTCTCCATCTCCGGTTCTGAATTCGTAGAGATGTTCGTGGGTGTTGGAGCATCACGAGTGCGTGATTTGTTTGATATGGCCAAGAAGTCGAGTCCTGCGATAATCTTCGTCGATGAGATAGACGCAGTTGGAAGAGTACGTGGAGCAGGAATGGGTGGAGGCAATGATGAACGAGAGCAAACTTTGAACCAAATCCTTGTGGAGATGGATGGCTTCGAACCAAATGAGAAGGTGATAGTCATGGCGGCCACTAACCGTCCAGATGTTCTTGACCCAGCTTTGCTTCGTCCTGGACGCTTTGATAGACGAGTGACTTTGGATCTTCCGGACAGAGGTGATCGTGAAGAGATTTTGAAAATCCATGCACGACAGAAGCCTTTTGCAGAAGATGTTCATCTCCCTCTTATTGCTGAACGAACACCTGGATTTTCTGGTGCAGATTTGTATTCACTTATGAATGAAGCGGCTATCCTCGCAGCCAGAGAGAATAGAACCAAAGTCAGTCAGTTTGATTTAATTCGCTCCATAGAGAAGGTGATGCTTGGTCCAGAACGAAGGTCACATATCCTTTCTAAGAAAGAAAAGGAACTCACTGCTTACCATGAAGCAGGGCACGCAATTTTGGCCTCGGTTCTTCCTTATGCTGACCCAGTGCACAAGATTTCTATAATTGCCCGCGGTCGAGCAGCCGGATATGTCCTCAAACTTCCACTTGAAGATACCAAACTCCAATCCAAGAAAGAATTTATAGATGACATCACCGTGGCCCTCGGAGGATATGTGGTGGAGAAAATGATTTATAAAGATTTGACCACTGGTCCATCAAACGATCTGCAAGTTTCTACTGCTCTTGCTCGAGATATGGTGACCAAATATGGGATGAGTGAGAAACTTGGACCAATAGCTCTCGAAGGTGCGGGAGGACGAGTGCTCTTTGGTTCTGGAGTAGAAAACAAAGAATATTCTGAGAGAGTCAGTGCAGAAATAGATGCAGAAGTGTCTAAGATTATGAACGAAGCGATGAAGAAAGCCGAAGAAATCATCAAACAACATGAGAATTTGCTTGAGGTCATAGCCAAAAGATTAGTTGTGGTAGAGACAATAGAACAAAAGGAATTTGAAGAACTACTCATAGCCAACGGAGTCACTCCAAAGAAAAAGAAAGACATCGAACATCAAGCTTAGTATAATTATCTGGTGTTAAGGAAAACTATAATCATCGGTGTTGCGGTTTATGCGGTCTCTATGTTTCTTGGATTTTTTGTCTATAGAAATGTTTATTTGGCCCAGTCCTTGGAAGGGACACAAGATTATCTGGCTTCAGTGTTTTTGGCCTTGAGAAATTTATTTTTTTAAATAACAAAAAACCATTTTTCTTTGCACGATAGTTTTCTACTGAAAACTTCTCTGCTCAAGCCAAGCTTTCAGCAAGGCACGAAAAATGGTTTTTTTGTATTACTTCTTTATGTCGTCCATATTACATCTTTGCCTCACAAGCCTTACAACAATTCTTGTGATTAAATACTTCGTACAATGCAGAAATGCCCACTAAGACGTAAACAATCCTAGCTACTGTGGTGCCTACATACGTGGCAAGATCCCATCCACCTACGAGAGCTACAAGCAACCAATTCAAACCTCCGATAACCAACAAAACAAATGCAATTTTATGAAGCTTCATATTTTAATTAACAATTAAAACAATTATTTATAAACCTTGTTAATTATAGCATCCCCTAGACTTTGGAAATTTTTTTTCCACAACCTATTTATAAGAAAAAATGCCGAGCAACTACGCTCGGCATCTAGTGTCATCCCCAACCACGGTGTCGTTCGATGACTCGGTCCACATACTCTACGACAAAAATGAACAAGTCGTACAGAAAGTGAACCAAGATTGCCGCCGGCAACCCGTATTTGAACATGAGGTAAAAGAAAAACATGCCACCGAACCAGGAATTTATCATGCCGATGATACCTTGGTACGCATGACCATTCCTGAAGTCTCCATTCACGCTGATAACTGCAGCACCCACAGCCCACCCGAAGCCATTCATGAGGATTGGCTTCAGATAGCCTAGAGTAAAGAAGTTGGCAACTGGGATGAAGAAGTGTGTGTAGAACCATTCGGCGATTCCAAAGCCGGCCCAGCCGAAGAATAGCCAGTTAACGATTTTCAGAGATACCATAGCTCCGAAGAAAAGAATCCAACGGAAGCAGATTTCCTCCATGACACCGGCCTTGATGCTGACGAGGAGACCATTGAGAAGGTGATCCTCAGCATAACGGTTTTCCTCACGGCTGTTCCTTGTGAAGACTGAAACGAGCGTGGTGATGCCCGTGCCCCACAAGAGCAGTATCCATGAGTGCTTGACCGCTTCAATCAGAGAGCCACCAATCTTCCAGAAATGGAAGAAATCAAATGGGATAGTCTGTGGGCGGATTGCCTTAACGATGGTGATGAACACCAACGTCGATATGGCAATAGAAATGTAACTCCGCTTCTTTTCTTCGGCGGTTATTCTTCGTGACACACATCCTCCGTGGAAATAAGTCAGGGAACTGGTGAATCAGTGAGATTCCAGCGAGTCTAATGTGAATATTAGCACATAATATGTAAAAAGTCAAGATAAATCCACTTGTCGTCACATGCTTTTAACGTGTCGTCACAAGTATTTTTCTGCTGAAAAATCTCGCGACCCCGACTCAGCCCGTCGGCTTCTGTCTCGGACAAGTAAAAAACCGTGTCCCACAAGCTTTTTTACTTGTCCGCCCTCTTGGAATCTTCACACCTAGGAAACCCACGGTTTTCCCAATCCTTCCTTCACGGGAGACCAGATGTTCTCCCGACCCCTCTCCGTTCGAATCCAAGAGGATTCACTTCGTGTCCGCCCTCTTGGATTCGAACCAAGGACCCCAGAGGTATAAGCTCTGTGCTCTAACCAACTGAGCTAAGGGCGGAGTAGGAATACTATATAGCAAAATAGACTCTTATTCAAAATGCACTTTTTTAATCTGACTTTCTAGATAATTTTTTAGGTTTTTATGATCGTTGAGGGTTGGATCTTCTTCTATTATTTTTGTAGCTTCAAGGCGGGCGGCCTCAACCATTTTGATATTTTTGATAGCTTCCATCGCAAGGTCACTCACTCCCCATTGTTTACCTCCATAGAGTTCGCCTGAACCTCGTTGCTTGAGGTCAAACTCTGCGAGTTCAAAGCCATTTTTGGCAGTCTTGAGGGCATTTAGCCTTTCAATAGTTTTATCTGTTTTAGAGTCAGCGAAGACAAAGCAGTATGGTTGATGTGTGCCTCGTAGTACTCGTCCACGAAGTTGGTGTAGTTGGGCGAGGCCAAACCGCTCTGCGCCTTCGATGATGATGAGTGAGGCATTGACTACGTTCACTCCTATTTCTACAACCGATGTGGCGACCAAAATATCTAATTTTTTATCTTTGAACTCTAGCATTATTTTTTCTTTCTCCGTTGGCTTCATTTTGGAATGCAAAATACCGATGTTGTATTCAGGGAAGATATTTCTTTTTAATCTTTTAGCCTCTTCTTTAACTGATTTAACCAATATGGCCGTTTCTTTCTCCGGATCTGGTTCATCTATGCGTGGACAAATTACATAAAGTTGTCTGCCTGCTTGCATCTCCTCACGTATCTTTTCATAAGTATTTTCTCTCTTATCTTTAGTGACTATTTCTGTGATAATTTGTTTGCGTCCTTCGGGCATTTGATCAAGGAGGGAGAGATCAAGGTCGCCGTAGAAGGTGAGGGCAAGGGTGCGAGGAATAGGTGTGGCTGTCATAGAGAGCAAATGTGGGACTATGCCTTCTTTACTTATTAATTTTTGCCTTTGAGCTGTACCGAATCGGTGTTGTTCATCAATGATGGCAAGGGCTAGATGTTTAAACTTCACACTTTTTTGAATAAGAGCATGTGTGCCTATAAGTATGGCTATTTCACCATTCGCCACCCACTTGAGGAGTTGTGGGCGAGAGATGTTTGTCCAACCTTCTGGGTTGAGTTTAGAAGGAAATTTTCTACAGCCTGTTCCAGTGATGAGAGCAATGTTTATAGGTAGGTGTTTGAAATATTTTATAAATGATTCAAAGTGTTGCTGAGCGAGGATTTCTGTGGGGACCATATAAGCGGTTTGAAGGGTGCCGAAACTCTGGCCCTTAGGTTTGGAAGTAGTGACAGCATAAGCAGCGGCTGCGGCCACAGCAGTTTTACCTGAACCCACATCTCCTTCAAGGAGTCTACTCATAGGATATCCTCGTCGAAAGTCGTCCAAAATATGTTGAATAGTTTTATATTGTGCCTCGGTCGCTTTGAAGGGAAATCTTTCTATAAACTTTTCCATCTCATCAAAATTTTTGTCTATCACAAATGATTTTTGCTCTTTGAATTCTTGTTTTATTTTTTGTTTTTCTAATTGAATGAAAAATATTTCTTCAAAAGCAAACCTTTTTCGCGCAGATTCAGCATCAGCCAAACTGTGTGGAGTATGAATCCATACTAGAGCGGTGCGGAGAGTGGGGAGATTATATTTATTAATAATTTCCTCTGGGATTGGGTCAACGAGAGTATCTAAAGCGCCAGATGTGAAAATATTTTGAATTTTATGATAAATCCAATTAGAAGTGACGCCTCGTGTCTCTGGATAAACTGGATACAAAGTATGCTTTTCATTTTTAGTGCCAAACAATGAATCCCCAATATCAATAGGTAGTTTGGGTATAGTTTCAATTTTTGGATTAGAAAAATATAATTCACCTTTGCGCTCACTAATTTTCCCCTCTACACGAACAAACGAATCTTCGGTGAGCATTTTGGCGAGGTATGCTTGGTGGAACCAAACTATTTTTATTCTCCCAGTCTCGTCTGTTACCCAAGCTTCAGACATGGGGATTCTAGTCCTAAATCCTTTGGAAGTTTTTAGTCCACTGATTTGTCCAAATACTACAGCTTCAGTGCCTTTGGTTAAGGTGTTCACATATGTCACTTTGGCTGTATCTCCGTATCTGGTAGGAAAGTAGTAGAGTAAATCCTCCACGGTTAATACGCCTATTTTCTTTAGAGCATTGGCCTGTACGGGTAAGATACGAAATACAGATGAGAGGTTATCTCTAATATTCATACCCTATATTGTGTACTAATTTATTTCGCTGCGACAGTCACGTAGCCACCAAGGTTAGGTTGCATATGGTTGTGGTAACCCCAAACTCCCATTTTGTTGAAGGTGAAGACAAATGTTTTTTCTCCCTTATACTCTGTCTTGTATTGGTCAAATTGTGGGAAGAAAGTGTGTCCTGGGTGTGGGTTGGAGGCAACGGACATTGCTTGAGATGATTCGTTGATGAATGTGACAGATTCACCTTGCTTCACAGTAATACCTTCAGGAACGAAACCTTTGTCTGTATAGGTAACAGTTTTAATCTCTGGAACGGTTGGAGCAGCTTCAGTAGCTGAAGCTGTATTTGGATTAGGAGTTAGTTCAGGTTTGCTGTCTGTTGGTGCGTATTTCCAAACCAAAAACCCAACGACTAATATTGCCAAAATGATTATAATTTCTTTCTGCTTCATTTTTTTATTCATTAAATAACTAATTTACGTATACATTATTCTAGCACAATATGAAAAGTCAAAGAAATATGCTAATTTAGGCTGTACTGGAGACGTGTCAGAGTGGTCTAACGTACCTCTTTGCTAAAGAGGCAAGCCTCTTAAAGGGCTTCGAGGGTTCGAATCCCTCCGTCTCCGCAAATATAAAAAATACAGGCTTCTGCCTGCATTTTTTATATTCTGCGTTGAGGTAGGAGGGAGAGAAAGACGGAGCACGACGGTGCGAGTCGGGGTAGCGGAAAATTTCAGTAGAAATTTATCCGTGACCGAATCCCTCCGTCTCCGCAAATTGAAAGAAAAATGAGTGGTGGGTTGTATTAAGGATAGAAAGACAATAGAAATCTAAAATCTTTCTTAATTTAACTTCTAACCTTAAAACATGAAAAAAACAACAATAGGATTAACCTTAATGGTATTTGTGATTGGGCTAACAGCTATTTCAGCCAGCTCAGCCATGGCTTATAGAGGAGACCCAGCAGTAAAAGGGCCAAATTATTCAGTAGAACGTCACACTGCGATGGCCAAGGCACTTGAGACCAAGGATTATACAGCTTGGAAACTACTTATGGGGAACAAAGGCAGAGTAACTCAGATAATCACCGAAGCCAATTTCGCCAAGTTTGCAGAAGCTCACAACCTTGCCCTACAAGGGAAAACAGCCGAAGCTCAAAAGATCCGTCAGGAACTTGGACTGGGAACACAAAATAGTCCAAAGGGAAACAGAGGTTGTATGATGGGTGTATGGAAATAGGAGAGATAGAAAAACTTTCTGACGAGGAGATAGTAGAAAAGGTTTGTTTGAACAACCGAGACCTTTATGCTGTCATAATCGAAAGGTATAAAAATAAGCTTTTGAGGTATACAACAAACTTGGTACATGATGAAGACAAAGCGAGTCACATCACCCAAGATTCCTTAGTGAAAGCGTATATTAACCTCAAAGGTTTTGATGTAAAAAAGAAATTTTCTAGCTGGATATACCGTATTGCTCACAATGAGGCAATGAATGTGGTTAAGAAATACGAGAAAGAAATACAAATACCAGATGATTTTGACTATGAGAGTGAGGAAAACATAATAGAAAATTATGAGAAAAAAGAAGTCATTATACTTGTGGAAAAGTGTCTAAATTCTATGCCTATAATTTATTCAGAACCACTAAGTCTTTATTATCTAGATAACAAATCGTATGAAGAAATAAGTGAGATTCTAAGGATTCCTATGGGCACAGTGGCTACTCGGATTAGCCGAGCGAAGAAATTAATGAAACATATATGTCAAAAGAACTAAAACAAATTACAGACAACATTATGGACCAAATCCACAATGAGAAGATTAAAATGCGTCCAAAAATATATTTTATTATTGGCTCTATCTTAACCTTAGTAGGACTCGTATCTTCGGTAGTCTTCTCAATTTTTTTGGTTGGATTGACTCGGTTTTCTCTGCGTTCACACGGACCAATGGCGAATTACAGAATGGATCAAATTATTTCAAGCTTCCCTTGGTGGGCTCCCATACTCGCGGTTATTGGTTTAATCATAGGTATACAACTACTCCGTAAATATGATTTTTCTTTCAAAACAAATTTCAAGTTAGTGGTTATAGGATTTATTTTCTCTGTTTTTGTTGGAGGATGGATAGTAGACAGTATTGGATTAAATGATACTTTGGCTCGACGTGGACCAATGCGAGGAATGATGAGGCAATATATGCAAGAAAATTACAATCAAAACAATTTCGAGTGGCGACGCTAAATGAATTTTTGGTGGTGTATACTTAATCTATGCCAAATGAAGAATATCAAAAACTAGGTTGGAAGACTTTCTGGGTCTTTTTATCCGAGAGGTTAAAGATAGCCATCCTTATCGGATTTATTGCTCTTGCTTTTATTGTTTTCAAGATTCCTTATGCTGGTTGGATTGCTTTAGCTTTTGTTTTAGCCTCAATTATCACAGCAGTTATCACTTGGGTTGATTATTCGGGTTATGGTTACCAACTTGGACCAGACGCTCTAAAGCTTCGACGAGGGACTTTCCACAAAGATGAGACAGCTATACCATATAGGCAAATACAAAACATAGGGATAGAGAGGCCTTTTCTATATGTATTATCTGGTACCTCAAAATTAGTTATTCTAACTGCCGGTCACGAAGATAAAGATAGTGCAGCAGGTGATGCTGAATCAGAAGGGATAATCCCTATTATAGACAAAGATTTGGCCATTAGGCTTCAAAACGAGCTTCTTAGTAGAGCCAATATCCAAAAAGTAGTTCAAGCATAAATTTAGTGCGCCACTGCTACGCACAAAATTTTTCTAGCCCCTGCTTGTTTTAGCGCACGCTTGGCTTCTGTGAAAGTAGCTCCTGATGTGGTGACATCGTCTAAAAGAATAATATTTTTATCTTTAATTGAATTATTAGCTTGCATTGAATTCTTTAAATTTTCATCACGTTCTCGTTTGGTTGCATGAGTCCTCGCTTGGCTTTCCGTATAAAGAGTTTTTTTCAACAAATTAGAGGAATAAACAAATAAATTATTTATATCTAATTTTTTTATTTCTTCACCTAATATTTCAGTTTGATTCCATCCTCGTTCACGACGACGTTTGTCTGCAATAGGCATAGGGATGAGTAGGGGATTTATAAAATTTTCAAAAAGAGCTCTTTCAGCCAATTCATGTTCTAAAACATCAATAAGTATTTGGGCAATTTTTTGAGCGATTCTTTTATTACCCTTATATTTGAGTTCCCAAACCAAGGTTTTTACATCTTCATTTTTATAATCAAATAACACAATCATTCTTTCATCTTTTATTTCTCTTGCTTGAGGTAGATGATTTAAAAGGTCACCAATACTCATATTTTCTAAAATTTCCACAGCAAGGTTTTTAGGGAAGAGAAAATCTAAAAAATATTCATAGATAGATTTGAGTTTATCCATATATCTATAATAAACGAATATTCACATGTTATACTTAGAATATGTCGTTTTTCTCGAATATTTTTTCTGCTAAGCAAGAACAAAGTGTCTTGGGGATAGATATAGGTTCTTCGGCCATAAAAGTAGTCCAAATTAAGCGCCAAAATGGTCAGGCGGTCCTAGAGACATACGGTGAATTGGCCTTGGGTCCATATGCAGGAGGGACCATAGGTCAGGCAGTGGTAATGTCTCCAGAAAAGATTGCTCAAGCTTTAGTAGATCTTATAAAAGAAAAAGAAGTAAATATCACCACCAGAAAGTGTGGAGTCTCAATTCCTTTCGCCTCAAGTCTCATGTCTATTGTAGAAATGCCAGAAGTTTCGAATAAGCAGTTGTCTGTTATGGTCCCTATAGAAGCACGCAAATATATCCCTGTGCCAATTTCTGAAGTAGTTCTTGATTGGTCATTAATTCCCAAAACAGAAGTAGCTGTAGAAGAAACAAACAATACCCCAGAATCTAATTTACAAAAATCAGCTAGAAAGATAGATGTTTTGGTGGTTGCTATTCATAAAGATACTATTTCTCGCTATGAAGAAATTATTTCTAAGGCAGGACTTGAAGCCAGTTTCTTTGAGATAGAAATATTTAGTACTATGCGCGCTGTTTTGGATGATTCTCTCACACCTGTGATGATTATGGATATGGGAGCCGCATCAACAAAGCTTTATATTATTGAAAGGGGGGTTATCAAATCGTCTCATACAGTCAATAGAGGTTCACAAGATATTACTTCCACAATCTCCAAATCACTTGGGCTTACTCTTGAACGTTCTGAAGTGATGAAGAGGACTATTGGTGCTACGGGTGAAGATAAAACCTTAACTAGCGTTATTTCTCTCACACTTGATTATATTTTTGAGGAGGCCAACAGGATTTTGCTTTCTTTTGAGAAAAGATATAACAAAACAGTTACTAAAGTAATCCTTGTTGGTGGAGGAGCCTCGCTCAAAGGTTTGAGTGATTTGGCAAAAAATAATTTCAAGACAAATGCAGTGACTGGCGATCCGTTTAACAAACTTTCAAGTCCAGCATTTCTTGATTCAATCCTAAAAGAGACCGGCCCTGAATTTGCTGTGGCTATAGGAGCTGCTCTTCGTAAACTTTCAGAAGAAGAATAAGTTGTTATAAACACCCTAGGGACTTCTATTCTTTATTAAACATTGTTTCTAGTCTATAATTTGTCTAGATGGATCCGAAATTTCAATCATCATTTATACCAAAGGGGCCTGTCGCTTCTCCGGCGTCTTTTACAACACCCAAGAAATCTGGCGGTTTGTTCGGTTTTATTGCCTCAGTAATTTTCTTTATTGCTGTGGCTATTTCTGCTGGGCTTTTTGGTTATGAGAAATACCTACTCTCAAGTATCGCTCAAAGAGGTGATGACTTAAAACAAGCCAAAGAAGCACTTAATCCAGATTTGATTAAAGATCTTTTGAAGCTAAATTCTCGTATAAATTCTACTGAGGACATCCTTTCTAAACATACCGTACTTTCTCCATTATTTGATTTCCTAGAGAGTTCTACCTATAAATCAGTTCGATATACTTCGTTTAAATTTTCAAATGATAAGGAATTGACTATTTCTATGGGCGGACAAGCTCGTGGTTATGCCGCTGTGGCCCTGCAAGCAGATACTTTGAGTCGAAGCAAATATATAAAAAATCCTGTTTTCTCTGATCTTTTGCTAGATGATAAGGGGAATGTTTTGTTTAGTTTTAAGGCAACATTGAATCCTGATATTATTTCCTACAAGAGACAAATAGAGAGTGGTGAATTGGAGATAAACAAAACTCCGGTAAAAGTTTCAACACCAGTTGCTACCACCACTCCAGCTGTTCAAGCGACAACCACAACACCAAAATAATATGAAAAATTCTACTGCCATAATCGTAATTCTCATTGCTGGAGCCCTCTTTTATACTTTTATTGCACCCGAGTACAGCAAAGTTCAAGCTCTTAGAGAAAATTTAATAGAGTATGAAAATATTATTCAAAATGTCTCAAGTTTAGCCAAACAAAGAGATAATCTTTTGATTAAATATAATGCTGTTCCTAATTCGGAAATCACTCGTCTAACCAAGGCATTACCAGACTATATTGATACCGTAAGGCTGGCTATGGACTTTGATAACATTTCTGCAAAATATGGTATTTCTATAAAGAGTTTTCAAGTGGTTGATAACAAAACTACTTCAATAGCTGATGCTGTTTCAAATAAGCCCTATAATGCCACTACTGTTTCATTTAGTTTTGTGACAACCTATCCTAATTTCAGAAAATTTATGAAAGATATAGAGCAAAGTTTGAGAATTATTGATGTGAAGAATGTATCATTTTCAGCCAGCGATAATGGTTTGAATGAATATAGTGTTTCGATCCAAACATATTGGCTCAAATAAAATATGAAAAACTTTCTACAAAACAACAAGAATATCATTATAACCATCATTATTTTTGTTATTGGTTTTTATGTTTTCAAATATTTTAAAAACACAACCTCACCAACCGAATCTTTGGATACTAGTGTAGTTTCTGCTGGTAAGGATGTGGTGGATTTGAGTAATAGTATTAAAACTGCCACCTTGAATAATTCACTTTTTTCTATTCCTGCCTATAAAGCATTACAGGATTTCAGCACAGAAATCATGTCACAACCAATGGGTAGAACGAATCCTTTTAGCCCCATTGGTTCAGAAAGCGTTCAGCAAGTAGTTACACCTGCACCAAGTACTTCAACTAAAAAATAAATGAGCATACTAGATGTTCTGAAAGAGAAAAAGATAATAAAGGAAGGAGATGTCACATCGATTGAGTCTGAGTCGGTTTCTTCGGGTCTTTCTGTTGAGCAGGTTCTGCTATCAAGAGGAGTAACCCCAGAACAAATCCTTGAGAGTAAGGGAGAGGCGCTCGACATCCCGACTAGGAGTTTAAAGGGCGTAGATATACCAGGCAAGATTTTGAACTACATCCCTGAAGAATCAGCCAGGCATTATCGTTTGATTGCTATAGGAGTCACGGATGGAGTTTTGGAGGTTGGAATTGTTGATCCTGATGATATGGAAGGGAGAGATGCATTAAATTTTATTTCTTCTAGAATAGGCATGCCTTATAAATTGTTTTTAATTAGTGAGGAAGATTTAGAACACGAACTCGAGCTTTATAAAGGTATTTCTGGAGAAGTGACGAAGGCCCTTTCAGAACTTGAATCAGAATTATCAGAAAAAATTGCAGAACAAAAAATAAGCGAAGAAGGAGTCGGAGAGAATCAGGGGGGTAAATTAGAACCAAAAATCGTTGAAGATGCACCGGTGACAAAGATTGTGGCCACAATTTTGTCATACGCATCAGACGGCAATGCCTCAGATATTCACATCGAACCAATGTTCGAAAACATTAGGGTCCGTTTTCGTGTAGATGGAGTGCTTAATACATCACTAACTTTACCATCCAAAGTTCACTCGGCTCTTGTTGCTCGAATAAAAATTCTCACAAACAGCATGCGCTTAGATGAGAAGCGTAAACCCCAAGACGGCAGATTTTCTGCCAAGATCGAAGGGAAGAAAATTGATTTTCGTGTCTCAACATTCCCCACATACTATGGAGAAAAAGTGGTGATGAGAATTCTGGATCAACAAAGAGGGGTGAACAAACTTGATGATATGGGTCTATCTCCAAAAAATCTCGCTTTAATAAAAGATGCTATTAAGCGCCCATACGGACTCATTTTGATTTCTGGTCCGACTGGTTCAGGAAAATCTACCACCCTATATTCAATGTTAAACGAAGTAGACAAGGATCATATGAACGTTTTGTCTCTTGAAGACCCTATTGAATACAATATGGAAGGAGTATCTCAGTCCCAAGTTCATCCAGAGATTGATTATACTTTTGCCACAGGACTCAGAACTACCCTTCGTCAGGATCCAGACATAATTATGGTGGGGGAGATTAGAGATAAAGAAACTGCCCAACTGGCAATTCAGGCTGCACTTACTGGACACCTAGTGCTTTCAACCATCCATACCAACAACGCCCTTGGAGTTATTCCTCGTCTCATAGACATGGGCGTTGATCCTTATCTCATTGCCCCTACACTTATTTTGGCTATGGCTCAACGATTAGTCAGAACACTTTGTCCTGGTGGAGGTAAACCAATCCCAGTAGAGGACAGCATTAAAATGCTAATCGAAAGAGAGTTTGCTGATTTGCCAGCAGAGTTTCGTAAGGAAATTCCATTTGGAAACGAGATTTATGAGCCGTTAGTTACTCCAACCTGTCTAAATGGAACTTCTGGTAGAACAGCGGTAATGGAAGTTTTGGATATGAATAAAGATGTTGAGGCGGTTATATTAAAGAATCCTACTGAACAAGAATTAAGAAAAGTTGCCAGAAAGAACGGCATGCTATTCATGAAAGAAGACGCCATTCTCAAGGCCTATAATAGGGTCATTCCATTTGAGGAGGTAAATACGCTATAATTCTAATATGAACAAAAAATATTCAATACTCATAGTTGATGATGATAAATTTCTTCTAGATATGTATAGAAAGAAGTTTGAACACTATGGGATTCTCCCAGAGCTTTCAGTTGGGTCAAATGATGCTCTTAGTAAGCTCAGAGGTGGTTTAAAAGTCGATGTTTTGGTTTTAGATATTATTATGCCTAGTATGGACGGCTTGGAGCTCCTTGAGACTATAAGGAAAGAAAAGTTATGCTCAACCGCTGTTGTTATTATGCTTACCAATGAAGGTGATGGGGTGAAAATAGACAAAGCAAAATCTCTCGGTGCAGTGGGTTATATAGTGAAGGCTACCAGTATTCCTTCAGAGGTAACAGAAGAAATTATTCGCATAGCTGATGCTCATATAAAATAAACCAGGATGGCTTTTACAGAAAAATTTTTTGATGAACTTGTAGATATTGTGATCAAGGAAGGGGCTTCTGATTTGCATTTGACCGAAGGTAGAAGACCAACTATTCGAGTAGCCGGCTTTCTTATTCCTCTTATGAAGATGGAGGTTTTGTCCAAAGAAAATATTGATGGTTTGGTGGATTTATTCCTAACAACAGAAAATCGAAAGATTTTTGATGTGGAAAAGGAGGCAAATTTCGCTTATACACACAAATCTATAGGGAGGTTTAGGGGTAATGTATATATGGAGCTAGGGAAAACTTCTATAGCTTTGCGCCTCGTTGTCTCCAAGATAAAGACACTTGCTGAATTAAATTTACCTTCAGTATTAGAAACTTTCACTAAATTAAAACAAGGGTTCTTCTTAGTAGTAGGTCCGGCAGGTCAAGGTAAGTCCACAACACTAGCCAGTATGATGGAGATAATCAACGAAGAAAGGCTTGATCATATTATCACCATAGAAGATCCAATAGAGTATATCTTCGAAGAAAAAAAAGCTCTTATTAATCAACGAGAGGTGAGAGCGGACACTCCTGATTTCCACACAGCGCTCCGTGGTGTCTTTAGGCAAGATGCTGATGTGATAATGGTTGGAGAAATGAGAGATCCAGAAACTATGTCTACAGCAGTGACCGCCGCAGAGACTGGACATTTGGTTTTCTCCACCCTACACACAAACACTGCTGCTCAAACCATTGATCGTATTATTGATTCTTTCCCAGCTGATCAACAGGCTCAAATTCGAATACAACTTTCAAACAGCCTAGTGGGGATTTTCTCCCAAAGATTAGTACCAAGGATTTCTGGTGGATTGATACCTGCGTATGAACTCCTCATAAATAACAACGCTGTTTCGAATTTGATTAGAGAAAACAGGACACATGAGATAACTTCTGTTATAGAGACTGGTTCAGAGGATGGTATGATTGATATGAATAGATGTTTGGCTGGTTTAGTAAAAAATGGTGAAGTTACCATAGAAAATGCTATGAGTTTCTCAACCAATCCAAAAACACTAGAAAGATTGATTTAAAATTATGCTCTATAACTACAAAGCATTAGAGAGTTCAGGTGAATCAAAAAAGGGTTCTATTGAAGCGGTCTCCATTGATGTGGCTATAGAAAGTCTTCAAAAAAGAGGTTTAATTATTGCTAATATAGAGCCAGCAGAAAAACCATCTTTCTTCTCAAAATTTTATTCTAGTTCAGGTATTTCAAGTAGAGAAATAGTTATTCTCTCTCGTCAGATGGCCACGCTTTTCGAAGCTCAAGTTTCTGCTTTGAAAATTTTCGCCCTTCTTTCAGCAGAAGTAGAAAATCAGAATTTACACAAGATTCTTTCTGAAATTGCAGAAGATTTACAAGGAGGAAGTTCTATTTCCAAGGCTTTAGCCAAACATCCTGATGTTTTCTCTGACTTTTATGTGAATATGGTAAAGTCTGGTGAAGAAACGGGGAAACTCAATGAGACATTTAATTACCTCGCAGATTATTTGGACAGAAACTATGAGATTGTTACCAAAGCTAAAAACGCTTTAGTTTATCCTATTTTCGTCATTGGTGTTTTTATAAGTGTGATGGTTCTCATGTTTACTTTTATTATCCCTAAAATTAGCGTTATCTTGCTTGATTCTGGGCAGGCAGTACCGTTTTATACCAAGATAGTTTTCGCTATTTCTAACTTGTTTGTGAACTATGGGGCCTTACTCCTTGCTGCTATTGTAATTCTTATCTTTTTTATTGTGAGGTTTATAAGGACTGATGAAGGTCGTAGTGATTTTGCCAAATTTAAACTAGGAGTTCCATATGTTGGTGATTTGTATAAGAAACTTTATCTTTCTATCATTGCAGACAACCTTAACACTATGATTCATGCGGGTATTCCTATGGTCAGAGCACTTGAGGTAACCTCAAAGGTGGTGGGGAACGACGTTTATAAACAAATTCTTGAGGAAAGCTTGGCAGCAGTAAAAAGTGGAAGCTCTCTTTCCCAATCCTTGTCTCAATACGAAGAAATCCCAGGGATGCTTGTACAAATGATACGTATTGGAGAAGAAACAGGGGGACTCGCGAGTGTATTAAAGACGATGGCGCATTTTTACCAAAGAGAAGTGATAAATACAGTAGACACATTAGTTAGCCTTATTGAGCCCGTGATGATTGTGGCACTTGGTTTGGGTGTAGGAACTCTTCTCGCCTCAGTGCTTATCCCTATATACAACATTGCTAACTCTGCTGGAGCATAGGGAGTTATCCACAAGAAGTAATAAAAACCATTAATAGGGTATATAATAGATAGGTAATTAAAATTAATAATAAAATGTCAATAAGATTAAATAATAAAAAGGGTTTTACCCTCATTGAACTATTGGTGGTTATCGCCATCATCGGTATTCTATCGTCAGTTGTGCTCGCATCTCTTAACACTGCAAGAGGCAAGGGAAATGATGCCAAGGTTAAAGCTCAGCTTGCTGGATTAAGAGGAGCAGCAGAGGTTTACTATGATACTAATGGTAATTATGGTGCTGCGGCTGGTGCTGCATGCAACGCTGGGATGTTTGCTGATACAACATCAGGAATGGCAGCTTACACAAATACAACGGGAGCATTCCCAACAGGAGCTACACTTACTTGTGTTTCAGTTGGTACCCCATCAACATCATATGCAGTTTCAGCCCTTCTTCCAGGTGCTGGTGGAACAAAATCGTGGTGTGTTGATAGTACAGGCAAGTCAATTCCAACAGATACTGTTACGATTGGTGCGGGAGACGCTGCGTGTTAATCATTTAGTTCTGTCTGGTATACTTAAAGGATGACAACAGTCATCCTTTTTGTTTTAGGTCTTATTATAGGCAGTTTTCTCAATGTTTTAGGATTAAGGTGGAACTCGGGTCGAGGGGTTGGGGGCAGATCGTTTTGTGTGGTGTGTGAGAAGACTTTACCTTGGTATGAACTTGTCCCCGTAGTAAGTTTTCTAGGATTAGGAGGTAAATGCTCAAGGTGCAAAACGAAGATTTCATGGCAATACCCTCTGGTAGAGCTTTGGACGGGGTTAATTTTTGCTACCGTACCCATCTTAGCTATCCCTATCTTTTGTATTTATGTAGTGATAACCATATATGATCTTAGGCACAAGATAATTCCAGACAATCTGGTTTATTCAGCTATCATTCTTTCTATTTTTTATAGATACATAACTGGTGGAGGAATGATTGATTGGTTAATGGGTCCTATTATCTTTTCTTTCTTTGGACTTATATGGTTAGCCTCAAAGGGTCGGGCCATTGGATTTGGTGATGCGAAGCTCGGCCTCTCCATTGGACTGCTCCTTGGGGGTTCTTTGGGTGCTTCGGCTTTTGCTCTGGCGTTTTGGATAGGAGCTTCTGTTTCTCTTCTAATTTTACTCTTTGGGAAGCTCGGTTTTTCTTTGTTTAAGAGGGCAAAAGGGCTTACAATGAAGAGTGAGATACCCTTTGCACCATTCTTGATTTTGGGTGCATGGTTGGCGGTTGTGTATCAATTAGATATTCTTCATGTCGCATATTTCTTCAATTAAATTAACTAAAGGATTCACGCTTGTAGAATTGATAGTTTCAATTGCTATTATGGGAATAATTCTAACCACAGTGGTGTCTAGTCAGACCAACTATACTTCTGGGTCAGCTCTTAGGCAGATTGCTGATGATATCAGTCTCTCCCTACGACAAGCCCAAGTATATGGGATAAGTGTCAGTCAACTTTCCCCAGGAAATTTTGATATTGGTTATGGGATAGAGTTTCGTATGGAAAGTGCGGGTGGGAGTGATGGTGCTTATATATTGTTTGCTGACAAGAGTCCGTATAATTATGTTTTTGACGGTTCTTGGGCTAATTGTGATAACGAGTGTTTACAGAAAACTACTTTAACCAGAGGCAACAAAATAAAAAAATTATGTGCAATTTTTCCAGACGATACAGAATCTTGTAACATTACCAATGCCTATGTTTCCTTCCTTAGACCGAATACTGATGCACATATTTCCCTTTATGATAGTGGTAATAATTTAATCAATGGGGTAAAGGGTGTAAGGATTAATCTAGTGTCTCCAACTATTGAATATAAATCAGTTGTTGTGTATACGACTGGCCAGATTTCTGTTAAAGATAAATTACCTAATGATTAATAAATTTAAACAAAAAAATAAAGGGTTTACACTGGTGGAAATGATGACTGCCATTTCACTCTTTTTGGTTATTATGACTATCAGCATGGGTTCTATCCTTAATGTTTTTGATGTGAATAGAAAATCAGAATCAATGAAAACAGTGATGGATAATTTAAACTTTGCCATAGAGACAATGTCTAGGGAAATGCGTTTTGGGAGAAATTATTATTGTAATTCAAATATTTCTTTCGTTTTGACTAGCGACTGCATTGATGGCAAACAAATTAGTTTTATTTCAAGCGAGGGTAAAAATATTGTTTACAAGTTGAATGGCACTCAAGTTGATAAATCTGTTGATGGAGGAGCGGTATTTATAGCTGTGACTGCTCCAGAAATAATCATAGAAAATCTTTCGTTTTATGTTGATGGCACAGCATTGAATGATAATGAACAACCAAAGGCACTTATAACTATTAGAGGCAAATCTGGTGAGAAGGCTAATACTGTCACTGAATTTTCAGTTCAAACTTTGGTTTCCCAAAGACAATTAGACATATGACAAAATTATTTAAACAAAAAAATAAAGGGTTTACACTCATAGAAGCTTTGGTTTCTATAGCTATATTGGTTATGGCTGTCACCGGGGCTTTCACCGCAGCCCAAAGTGGGATATCTTCTTCAAACTTTTCAAAGAATCAAATTATCGCTTTTTACCTTGCGGGTGAAGGGGTAGAGCAAATAAGAAATTTTAGAGATCAAAATGGTATAAATGCTCAGAATTGGCTTAAAGATATTGCAGGCATTGGAGCTGGATATGCATGTGACCAAGGTAAGGTGTGTATGGTTGATGCGGTTGCTGGTTCAATAAGTCCTTGTACAGGAGTAAACGACACTTGTCCAAACTTACGTTTAGATCCTATAAATGGATTTTATGGATACAATGCTGCTTATGCAAGTTCTACTATATTTAATAGACAAATAAGAATGACCAAGATTAGTGAAGATGAATGGGCCATATCAGTGATTGTTGATTGGTCCAATAAGGGGATGGTTAGAAAATTTGAAATTAGAGAAAATATCATGAACTGGCAATAATATGAAAAAAGACAAAGGCTTCACACTTTTTATATCCCTCACCATCACAGCCACTCTTTTGTTGGTGGCTGCTGGGATAGTGACGGTTGCCCTCAGACAATCATTTCTTACTGGTTCGAGCAGGGAGTCACAATATGCCTTTTATGCTGCTGATTCTGGTATAGAATGTGCAGTTTATTGGGATGTGAAGAATGGCACCGGATTTTCTGCCTTTTCTCCCTTGTCTCCTGATTCAACGACAATAAATTGTAATGCGGACACAGCTAATACTACTGAAAAATTAAAAACTAATCCTGAAAAGATTATTGGAGGAATGGTTGGAGGTGCAGCTACATTCGGTGGGTTAACTTCAGTTCAACCATCTGTTTTTAGAATTACTTTTTATCCTAAACCATATTGTGCTGATGTGACTGTTACCAAGAATCCAGATGGAACAACAAAAATTGTTTCAAACGGATTTAATACTTGTGATAGTGCAAATCCTCGGCGTACGCAAAGATCAGTAGAAGTAAACTATTAATAAAGATAATTATGCCCAATATCCCGAAAAACATCGCAGAAAGGGCCAAGAAATTGCGTGAGTTAATAAACCATCACGCTTATCTTTATCACACCTTAGACAAGCCAGAAATACCGGACAGTGTCTATGACAGTCTTATTGTAGAACTCGAAGATATAGAGGGAAAATATCCAGAATTGCTCACAAACGATTCGCCTAGTTTGCGGGTGGGTGGAGAACCTCTAAAGGAATTTCAAAAAGTTGTTCATGTTGTTCCTCAGTGGTCATACAACGACGCCTTTAATGAAGAAGACATCAAAGCTTTTGATATTCGAGTAAAAAAACTATTAAAAGAAAATTTTCAAAATGATATTCAACCTGAGTATATTGTAGAACTCAAGATTGATGGGTTGAAAATTGTTTTGACTTATGAAGATGGGATTTTGAAGACAGCTGCTACCAGAGGAGATGGCAAGGTTGGGGAAGATGTCACTCAAAATGTTCGCACTATTGCTTCCGTGCCTCTAAAACTAAAGATGGACACATCACTAATCGTAGAGGGCGAAGTGTGGATGGGTAAGTCCACTCTGAAGAAGATAAATGAAGAGAGAATAAAGAATAATGAAGAACCATTTGCGAATCCTCGCAATGTTTCAGCCGGTTCTCTAAGACAGCTTGATTCGAAGGTGACAGCCACACGAAATCTTGATTCATTTATTTATTCTGTGGCTTCCATAGAAAACAAAAAGAATTTCGAAACTCAAGAAGAAAGTTTAAGATTTTTAAGAGAACTTGGCTTTAAGGTAAATCCGCATTTTAAAAAAGTAGAAAATATCGAAGAGGTAATAAAATTTTGGAAGGAGTGGGAGAAGAAGAAAGATAAGCAAGATTATTTATTAGATGGAGTGGTGGTTAAAGTTAACAACAAGAGATATCAAGAAATATTGGGCTATACAGGTAAGGCTCCTAGGTGGGGGATAGCTCTGAAATTTACAGCAGAGCAAGTCACTACAGTAGTTGAAGATGTTACCCTCCAAATTGGTCGCACAGGTGTGCTTACCCCTGTGGCCGTGCTTCGGCCAGTGCTTGTGGCCGGATCGACTGTATCCAGAGCAACACTTCATAATGAAGATGAGATAAAGAGACTCGATGTAAGAATAGGAGACACGGTAGTACTTCAAAAGGCTGGAGATGTTATCCCAGACATTGTGAAAGTGCTCACTGAGCTCAGAACTGGCAAAGAAAAGGCATTTAAATTCCCAACTCACTTTCCACTATGTGGAGGAGATGGATCCATAGAGAGAATTCCTGGACAGGTGGCCTATAGATGTGTAGCCAAAAATTCATTTGCCCAACAAAGAAGAAAACTTGCACATTTCACTTCTAAAAAAGTTTTTAATATTGATGGTTTGGGTCAGAAAAAGATAGATCAACTTATGGAAGTGGGAATTATCTCAAACTTTGAAGATATCTTCACTATGAAGCGAGGAGATTTAGAAACTCTGCCTAGATTTGGTCAAAGATCAATCGATAATTTACTCAAAGCAATAGAGAAAGCACGCAAGGTGACCTTAGATAGATTCATTGCTGGACTTTCTATCCCTCAAGTGGGGGAAGAAACTGCTCGAGACCTCGCAGAATACTTTGGTACGCCAGAGCGTTTCGCGCAGGCGACTGAAGAAGAATTAACAAATCTAAACGGCGTTGGTCCAGTCATTGCTCGAGAGATAGTAAATTGGTTCAAAGATAAAGGAAATAAAAAAACTTTCGAGCATCTACTCAAACAAGTCCGTATAGAAAGTGTTAAACCCTCGGGGTCTAACAGGTTAAGTAAAATGATTTTTGTACTGACCGGCATACTTCCAAACCTAGAAAGGGAAGAAGCCAGTGATTTAATCCGTGCTAATGGAGGTAAGGTATCTTCTACGGTTTCCAAAAATACGATATACGTCCTCGCAGGCGAAAATGCTGGCGAAAAACTCCAAAAGGCCCAAGAGTTAGGTATAAAAGTTATAAATGAAGAAGAATTTTTGAATATGCTAAGATAAGGCTATGGATAAGGAAAAAGTGCTTAAATTGGCACAACTCGCACGGGTCGGGATAGATGATGATGAGGCCGAAACACTTTCTGGTGAATTTGAAGCTATATTGAATTATGTAGGGCAGGTCAAGGAAATTTCAGGGGATGTTGTTTTAGGTGAAGACGGTCAAGCGCCGGAGATGTTTCCACACCGCAATGCTTTAAGAGAAGATGGAGAGGCTCATGAATCAGGTATTTATACTGAAACGATTTTAAAGAACGCACCGCAAGCGGATCATGAATATATAAAAGTTAAGAAAATTTTATGATTGATCTTTCTAAACTCACTATCCAAACTGCGCGAGAGGGACTAAAGAATAAGAAGTTTACTGCTCGAGAATTAACCGAAGCGAGTATTGAAGTGGTTAAAAATAAGAATAGTGAACTGAATGCATTTCTAGAGGTTTTTGGTGACGTTTTAATTCAAGCAGATGAAGCGGATGAAAAAATAAAAGAGGGAATAGATTTACCTTTACTCGGTATACCCCTTGCCATTAAAGACAATATTTTATTTGGAGGACATAAGGCGACAGCTAGTTCAAAAATTCTTGAAGGCTTTGTTGCGCCAACTGACAGTGCGGCTGTTGCCAAACTTAAATCCGCTGGGGCAATAATTTTTGGCCGAACGAATTGTGATGAATTTGCCATGGGTGCATCCACAGAGAATTCTGCATTTGGTGTAACTAAAAACTCACATGACCTCTCGCGAGTGCCAGGTGGTTCTTCTGGAGGCTCTGCTGTGGCTGTTTCAGCCGATATGGTGCTTGGTTCGCTTGGATCTGATACAGGGGGCTCTATACGACAGCCAGCAGCATTTTGTGGAGTAGTTGGATTTAAGCCGACATATGGGAGGGTCTCTCGTTCCGGTTTAATAGCTATGGCAAGCTCTCTTGATCAAATTGGTCCATTTACCAAAACGGTTACTGATGCAGAAATTTTATTTGATGTACTAAAGGGTGTGGACTTGATGGACTCTACAACAATAGAAGAAAATACATATCCAAAACAAAAAGAATTCAATAAAACTATTGGAGTTCCCAGAGCCTTTTTTGAAGGAGAGGGGATAAGTGAAGCAGTGAAGAAAAACCTAGAAGAATCTATAGAAAAATTCAAATCTTTAGGCTATAAAATAGTAGATATAAGTTTGCCAAGTATTTCTTATTCTCTTGCGGTTTATTATATCTTAGTACCCGCAGAAGTTTCTTCTAACCTAGCACGATTTGATGGAGTTAAATTTGGTTTGCATGTAAGTGGTGCGAATGGTATTGAAGATTATTTTAAAACAAAAGGTGAAGGGTTTGGTAGGGAAGTCAGAAGAAGAATTATATTAGGCACGTACGTGCTTTCCTCAGGGTATTATGATGCATATTATGGTTCGGCCCTAAAGGCAAAACAAATAATTACAAATGAAATCAGAAATGCCTTTAAGGAGATTGATTTAATCCTTACACCAACTACACCGACCCCTGCATTTAAATTTGGAGAGAAATCTACTCCTTTGGATATGTATATGTCTGATATATTTACTGTTCCTGCAAATATTACTGGTTGTCCTTCAATTTCCTTGCCTTCAGGTACAACAAATATAGATGGCAAAGATTTACCTTTGGGGATTGAGTTAACGGCAGATTTAAACAGAGAAGATAATATATTTAGAGCGAGCAAAGAATTTTTAGGAGAGTAATATAGATATATGGCTGAACTAAAAAAAGTAGAAGGAAATAATGCGAGACAAGCGGTAGAGATTGCATCGATTGTGATTTTTATTTATCTCATTTGGGTTATTTTTGAGAGAATACAACAATACTTTATATATGCAGATATTGGTTCACTTTCAGAATTGTGGGCCAGATTTGTTGTGTATTTTATGACTCACATTGCACCCATACTTGAAATAATAGGAATAATAGTCGCAATACTTTCAATAATCGGAATAATTTATAACCTAAAGAAGTTAAACAAAATAATTACTGAAGAAAGAATAATTTATGGGCTAAATGATGATGTTTTAGGTCTGGGAGCAGATAATAAACTTCTAAATGAAAAATGGGAAAAAGTGCAAAAAAACATAAACTCTCTAAACCCGTCGGACTGGAAGCTGGCCATAATTGAAGCAGATGTAATGCTCGATGATTTACTCAAGGCTTCTCAGTACCATGGAGATTCTCTGGGAGAGAGACTTAAATCAGTTGAAAAAAGTGATTTTATCACTATAGAGTCAGCTTGGGAGGCGCACAAAATCAGAAATCAGATAGCCCACAACGGAAGCGGGTTTGATCTGACTGATAGGGAAGCCAAGAGAGTAATAGCCCTCTATGAGAGTGTCTTCAAGGAATTCCAGATAATTTGATGGTGTCGATGAGTGGAGTCGAACCACTGTCTAGGGCTTATGAGTCCCTCGTTCTAACCGTTGAACTACACCGACGTGCTTAAACAATAACCCGAATACTATAATACGAAACCTTGCTTTTGGGAATATATGCGGTATAATATGGCTTATAGCGGGTTGGAGGAGCAGTACCTCGACAGGCTCATAACCTGTAGGCATCCGTGCAAATCGGATACCCGCAACAACAATTGATTTAGGGCTTAAAATCTGTTAATTTATACTCCATTGCGGCTGTAGGTACCCTGCAGCCGCTGCACTCGGAACAAGTGCAAAAACAAGTTTTCGCAATGTTTCTCGTTTGCGGCTGTAGCTCAACGGTAGAGCACTCCCCTGTCACGGGAGAGGCCGTGGG
>CAYGIH010000003.1:0-37628 GCA_964349945.1 uncultured Candidatus Saccharibacteria bacterium
CCCGTTGCCCCCTTGGCCCCCGCTGGTTTGGTTTGTTGTGGTGTATTCCCCGCCGTCACCTTGCCCACCCGCTAACGCCGTGCCGCTCGCCCCGCTTAACGTTGGCGCGGCCCCACCATTGCCGCCCCATTGTGAACCGCCGACGCCGTGGACGCCCCCCGGCGCGCTAATAATGGTGGACCCAAAAGTTGTAGTGGTGCCCGTAGCCCCGTTATGCGTTGCGCTCGCATTTGTACCCGAGCCCGAGCCCCCGCCGCCGCCGCCGATTGCTTTCACTCTCAAATAAAGCGGGGTGCGCGGACTTGTGGGCGTGGTGTAAGTGCCCGACCCCGATGTGAATTTTTGCACCGTTGGGGCCGTCATATTTGAATTAGCTAATTGACCCGTGATCGTCGTGGCCGTACCTATTGCTCCGTTGGCGTAATATTCGGTGACTTCAATATATCCAGCAGCGCCAGCTCCGCCGTTATAACCCGACGTGCCCGCGACGCCCCCCGAGCCCGAAGCCCCAACGGTGTAAGTATAAGTTTTGCCCGCCGTTGGTGTTAGCCATGCTTCAATGTACCCGCCCGAGCCCCCGCCCGAGCCAAGCGAAACGCTTGTGGTAGCCGAGCCCCCGCCCGAGCCACCGGCCCCGGTATTGGCGACGCCCCCCGCACTACCTTGAAGGCCGCCCCAACCGCCGCCGCCGAATACCGTCGAGCCACCGGCGGCACCCGCAGCTTGTTGAGTAGTGCCGTTTGAAATAGCCCAACCGCCGCCCGTACCGCCGAGCATTGCCGTCCCATAAGCCGGGGCGGTAATTGTGGACGTGCCCCCGGCGCCGCCCCCAGATTGCCAAACACCATGCACCCCACCGCCCGCACTTAACAAAGTGGTAGCCCCGTCGAGCCAAGTCGAAGCCGTACCGTCACCCGCAACGGTGCCCATTGAGCCCGTGCCCGAGCCCGAGCCGCCGCCGCCGCCCCCAACCATTCGCACTTTGATTGACGTGACGTTTGCGGGCGTCGTGTAAGTTTGACTTGTACCCGTCGTGTATTTCGTAACAGTTGGAGCAATCGCACCACCGTTTCCAGAGGCGCCGTTGGCGTAATATTCGGTTATTTCTAAAAGGCCAGTACCGCCCGCGCACCCCGCCGCACCGTTGGTGCCTAACGTGCCCGCCGTGCCACCGCTACCGACCGCATAAAGATAAGTGGCCGAAGGGCTTAAAATTATGGCGTCGAAATAACCCCCGGCACCGCCGCCCAATGCCGAATTACCACCGGTGCCCCCTTGCATATAAGTGCCGGTTGACCCGGTATAAGCCGCTTCACTACCCGAGCCTCCTTGTACCCCAAAGCCAATTGCGGGTGCCGTTACGGTGGCCGTGCCCCCAAGCCCCGAGCCCGAGCCCCCACTTGTAGGACCGCCGCTTCCGTAGTTTGCCGTCAATAACGAAGTGCCAAAAGTCGTTGCACTTCCGTTACCACCAACGCCGCCCGTGCCCGAAGTACCCGAGCCCGAAGAGCCGCCGCCGCCCGCAACGCCGCGCACTCTTAAGTAAACGACGCCCGCCGGGGTCGTGTAAGTGCCCGACGCGCCCCCCGTGGTGTACAACGTTATGGTGGGCTTTGTAATTGCACCACTACCCGAATATGCAACGTCCCAAGTGCCCGCTGCGCTTCCGATTGCCGTCGCGGTAAATGTTGCAACGGTGCCCGCGTACATTATTTGCTGAGTGGTGGGCGTAGCATTTTGAACCGTCACAAGCCCGGTTGATCTATTTTGAATTGTAAATTGGTGGCCTACCGAAAGCGTCGTTGCGTCGGGCAAAACAACGGTTTGCGTTGTGGTGCCGGTGAATTGTTGAATGGCCGAGCTTCCAACGGTTAAAGTCGTAGTGCCCGCAGCGGTCGCCGTTGTGGTAAAGTTTAGCGCAATATTGTTGACCTTAGTATTTGCGCTAGAATCCCTTGCCATTGTTTTAGAAGCGGTGGCCGCCGCCACGCCCGCTTGTGAATACGAAACGCCCGCCGCATTTGACGAATCGGCAAGCAAAGCGTCGCCGTTGGTGCCGCTAACCGCTACCCTTGCCCCGGTAGTTGAAAAGCCGTACAAGTCGCCCTTGGTGGTAAGGGGCGAAGCCGTTGAACCAATGGCCGACCAACTAGCCGCATCGGTGCCCGAAGTTAAAATGCAAGTGAAAGTGGCACTTGAATTACCTTGCACCACTTGGACGGTGTTAGCACCCGAGCTTTGCACCGTTACCGCGCCACTACTTGAATTTGTAATGGTGTAGGCTTGACCCAAAGCCAAAGTGCTAGTGACGGGCAAGGTTACGGTTTGAGTAGTTGAGCCGGTGAAAAATTGAAGTTGTTTACTCGCAACGGTTAAAGTCGTGGTGCCCGCAGCGGTCGCGGTCGTGGCATATCCTGAAAGAAAATTATTTGCCGACAAATTGCTTGAAGAATCCCAACCCGCAAACGAAGACGCGGTGGGCGCAGTAGTTACCGAAGTGACGGCGGTGCCCCCTTTGTTAATTGCAAGCGTGGCCGATAAGTCCGCAGCGGTTGAAGCCGTCGTGGCATTACCCGACAAAGCCCCGCTAAAAGTTGTGGCCGTCAAAGTGGACGTTGACGGGTTGTAAGTCATAGGGCCGACGTTAACGCCTTGATTGCTTGACGAATTAGCACCAACGAAAGTTGGGTAATATTCCACGTTGTCGGCTTTTGTAGTGGTGGCCGCATTGGTGGAATTTGTCGCGGTCGTGGACGTTGTGGCGTTACCCGACAAAGCCCCGCTAAAAGTTGTGGTAGTTAAAACGTTAGTGGACGGGTTAAAAGTTAGGCCGGTGCCTAAGTTAAAGGGTTGGTAACTGTCCGAGCTTGAAGCTGAAAAAAGCGGGTAATATGTCGCCGAGTTTGAAACCGCGACGGTGCCCGCATTGGTGGCATTTGTCGCAAGCCCCGCCGTGGCCGCGTTTAAGTTTGCGACTTGAGTTGTCGAGCTTACGACCAAGGGGGCCGAGCCCGTTGAAACCGTTGACGTTAGTTGGCCGCTCAAATTTATTTTATCAAAGTAGGCCGGTCCAGCGGCTAGGGCCGTGACCGTTAAAAGGCTGATTAGCACCAAAAGTTTTTTCATTTTAAAAGGTCCTCGCTGTAAAAGTTATCAACGAATTTACAGTGTCGTAAGTGCCCGCCATATTGTCGCTAGTGTATTGCACTTGCCCGCCGCTTGTAATGTCGAGCGTTACGCCCGAAGCGTCGCCCCCTTCGCCTAACGGCGTATAGGTCCAAGCCGTCGCCAAAGTGTTATAGGTAGCAACGCCCCGCCCGCTTGCCACTTTTTCGGCGGCCCCGGCGGCGGTGCTAACGCGCCTTATTTGATATTCGATAATCGCGGACCTAACGCTTGCCGAGCTAAAAAGTAAGCCGGTCACGTTGGCGGGGCTCGATTGATTGTTTGCGATTGCAACGGGCGTTTGGGCCAAGTAGCCGAGCCCCAAAAAGTTTTCTATTGAGATACCGGCGAGCCTTAAAATATTCCACCAACCCGCGTCGGTAATTTGGGTGTTTTGCCGTACTGCAATTGCCGTAAAAGTTTGGCTCATTTAAATAATCCTCATGTAATATTGCACTTGGATTGATTGGGGTTGAATGCTTTGCGTGGTGCTTAGTGCGCTATTTGTAGCAGGACCCGCCGAACCGGAAGTATTTGTTGACGGCGGGGAAGTTATCGCCCACCCCTCGGCGGGGTCGCCGCCGCCCACATAAGGCGAATACGGCGCGGAATGACTCGCAGAATAGTCACTACCCCCCGCAGCGGCTAGGGTATGGGTGTGATTTGCCATGTCGTGGGTATGGCCGTCAACGGTATGGGTATGCGCAATATTTATTTGGTGGCTGTCATTACCCACGCCGGTAATTACGCCCGAGCCGTCTTGGGTAGTAGTGGCCGCGCCCACCAAATATTTATTGGTAAGCCCCGGCAAATATTTATTTAAAAGCGGGCTTGAACTAATGTAAGTGGCCCAAGTATTTGCGCCGTGCTCGGTGTTGTAGTTGGCCTCTGTTATCACCCGCCCGTCGCAGAGCATCCAACCGTGGCCAATTGGTGCCGCCCCGTTGTAAGTGTGGTGGGCTTTTATGTCGCCTAGAATCCATTGCCCCGACGCAATTTCAGCCCTTAGAAAGGGGTAGGTAGCGGTGCCAAGACTTCCCGCATTTGCCACCGCCGCCCCGGTTGAATCCCTTGGAACTAAATCACCATTGAGGGCCGATCTAATTATATTAAACCACGTTGCGACAATTGTCGTTGCGTCCGCCCGTGAGGGTATTGTATCAATTCCCATTTAGATTTTCCTCAGTTTGAATTTAATTATCGAATCTTTTATATTTATTTCAATGTCGATTATTTTAAAATCAGTCGGCGGGTCCTGATAAAAATTTGAAAGCCTAGTGGGTAGTAGTGCTTCGCCGCAAACCGCAATGCCGCAAATACAAGTCCCGTTTACCATGAGCGGGTAGTTAACGGTCACCCGGTCCAAGAACCAAAGGGCCAACGTGTCGTAATTAACCGCCGTGGCCAAGACAAATTCTTGCTTAGGTATTGCAAACTCATCTAAAATTGCGCCGAGTAAAGTCCTAATCTTTGTTGTATTGGTGAAAAATCCCACGGCAAATTCTTTGGCCTTTATGTTATACCGCGAAACGCTAGACCCGTCCTCGACAATAATTGTCGGGTCGTCTTGCCAAGTAAGGTAGTTAAAAACTTTTGCAAACCCGCTACGAACCGAGTCAATTGAAATAATATTTTCAATGCCGTCAAGTGCCGCTTGGCCGTAAAACGTTTTTTGCACGGCCACCGTGGCCGTGCGGGGCACCACGTACACCACAAGGTCTTTTATGTACAAGACCGAATTAGACGCGAGCAATAAATCCGAAATTGCTTCTTTCGCCGTTGACGCCTCATAGGGTGAAATGTCGTCAATTGTTTGGTCTTCGTCGGGGGTTATATTCACCAAAGCGACGGTTAAATAGTCCGTGATAGTGGTTTGATTTAAAAGCTTGTAAAGCGTTGTAGCTACCGAATCACCATTGGCCAAAGTGGGCACCGGGGCCACGTCTAAAAGTGACTCATAGCCTAAAACAGACAAAGGTAGTAAGTGGTCCTTTAAATTAGTTTGGGCGGAGTTGTCGTCAATGAGCCCTACGAAAACGTCAACTTCAGTGCATAAAACAGTTTGGCCCGCTACCATCATGCCCGCGTAGTTTGGATTTTCTTCGCGCCGGTAGGTCATTCTAAATTTTGAGTTTGAGCGGGTGTATCTAAAAATTGACTCGTTCACGTCAACGTCTGAATAAGCCCCAAGGACATTATTCATTGTTATAGATAAGTTTGAATTGCGTAGAATACCAATGTCATAATCAGAATTGTCAAAACTGAGCTGAATAGTACCCAAGCTATTAAAAACAACGTCCTTAGTAACTTCAACTTCGGTGCCATATTCGCCCGAGTCTAAAAAAGGGGTAATGTAAAAGCGCCAAGAATTTGTCCTCAAGTGATAACCTCGGCAAGTTTGATTTGTGTTTTATAGCCCGTACCATAAAGCCCATTGTAGGGCTCGGGGGTCCATTGGTTCACGCATTGAACTAGGTAAATGTCTTTAAGTCTAAAGCCCCGTGCCGCATAACGAAATTGTGATTCGTTGCCGCCACAAAGCCAAACTAAAAAACTATGCCCGCTAAAATAAATTGTGTCTATCGCGGCCAAGTCCGCGCTATTTGAAAGCGTCACCACTTCAAGCGAAACACTAAAGCCGATAAGGTTTTGGGCCACGTTTGATTTGCCCGAGACCATTTTAGTTACGCTTATGTTTTTGTCATGCATCGGGGCCTTAATTACCGGCCACCCGTTAAGCTGCGCAATCTTTTTGGTGATAATAAATTGCGCCAAAGTCTTGTCTTCGTTGACCGTCATGGTGCCAAGAATTGTCAAAAGAATTTTCGTTGTATCGACCGCCGTAAAAGAGTGCGAAGTGGTCGTGGCGGTGTTAGTCGTGGGCGCTACGGTAGTAGAAAAGTTTTGATAAGCGGCCCCGTCCCAGTATTTCAACGTGTAACTTTTAAAATTGTGGCCTACTAAAATAATTGTGTCTATATTAAATAAATCAACTAGGTCCATTTCGTAAGTCGTATTATCGGCGTCAACGGACCCCGACGTTGCCCACCAAGTATCATTAGAGCGGTTACGGGCTAAGTCTTCAAACCCCACCCCTTGCGAAGCCGTGGCGACACAATTAGGCGCGTCTAAGTCCGCTTTGTTTTTCTCATAGAATGCTATTTGTGCGGGCATTTATTTATTACCTCTTATGCGAGCTTAGTAGTTAACACCGAAATACCTAAGCGTTGACGCTCCACTAATTTTGATTCAATGAATTTTGCCAAGTCGTCTTTAAGTGAAAGG
Source organism: uncultured Candidatus Saccharibacteria bacterium (assembly GCA_964349945.1). Classification (GTDB taxonomy): domain Bacteria; phylum Patescibacteriota; class Minisyncoccia; order Phycocordibacterales; family Zambryskibacteraceae; genus JAIFWN01. Next base: position 6,451 of record CAYGIH010000003.1, read on the forward strand.
ACCACTTGCACCACTCCCCCGCCGCCATTGTTTTGAGTAGCGCCGCCGGTATCTCCGCCCGTTTGCGCCGCAATTGATTCTCTTAGTTGGCTAAAGTCTTTTGTGGGCACCACTACTTCGCCGGGCATAAGCATGGCGGGCACGCTATCCACCCCGGCGGTGCCCCCGGCGACAACGCCCCCTTTTGCGGCGGCCCAAACGTTTGCCTCTTGTTCGGCCCCGTAGGCAACGAGAGCCGCCGCGAGTGCGCCCCCGACAATAGGGCCAACGACTGGCCCAAATAATAAAACCGAGTCGGCAAAAGCGGCCATGGCCCCTTGTGCGGTTTTTATAGCAATGGACGCCGACGCGCCAACTTGACCGATAGTTTTTAAGGTCTGATTTTTACTATTTGCCATGCCCACAATATTGCCCGTCAAATCATTCGCGGCCACTAGCTCGTCGGAATGCATGGCGGCGTTTATTGTCGCGTAAGCTTTGCCAAACTTTTTAGCCTCAAGTAATTGCGTGTTGTGTTGTTGAATGCGCTTAGCTAAAATGTCCTCTTGAAGTTTTCGGTCAATATCTTTTTCAGTTTGCACCGTGGCCCGAATTTGGGCTAGGCGTTGCTCTGTTATATTGCCTTCAATTTGAATTTGGTCGTCACCAAGCTCTTGAATTGTATCGTTACGAATTTGACCAAACTCTCGGGCCTTTTCTATATCCTCGGCGGCTTGCTCGTCCTGTAATTTGGTGATTATTTCAAGGCGTTGTTTTAATAGCGCGTGTTGTGACGCATTCTTTTCATCGTCCAAAGCCTTTAGGGTTTCAAGCTCTTTTGATTTTAACGCAATAGCGGCGGCGCTCGCGTTTTCGTTTTGCATTTTTAAAAGAGCCAAAGTGCCCGCTCTAATCGCCCTAAGATTATTTTGGTGTTGCTCTTCAAGTGCCGCTTGCTTTGCCGCAAAGGCCGCTTTTTCTGTATTTTGTTTTTGCCCCTCAACGGCTTGTGATTCTCTGATTTCGGTGTAAGTTGATTTTGCTTCGTCGCGCGCTTTACCGAGCGCGTTTTTCATTTGTTCAAGGCCCTCTTTCATTTTATCCATGTTAAAAGTAAAGACGCCTTTAAGAAGTGAACCAAGGCCCCCGAAAAGCTCACTCAAAAAAGTAACTAAGCCCGTCGAAGTGGCGCGAATAAAAGCCGTTGTTTTATCCCAATTAAGCGCCAATAAAACCACCCCGGCCACAATAGCACCAATTAAAAGCGGAATGCCCACAAGGGCCACGTTCATTGCAACGCCAAAGGTCGCCGCCGCCGCGCTCAACGCCAAGAATGCGGGCACCGCCGCCGCTAAAATTGCGGTGATACCGCTCACCGCAATACCCGCCGCGATAAACGCGGCGGCAAGGTCTAACAGGACGGGGCTTTCGCTAATGTAAGTGAATAAGTTGACGAAGGTCTCGCGAATAGCGGCCACCGCCGGGGCAAATCTTGACCCCAAGGCTTTTTGCATATCGTCAAACGAAGTGCCCAACGCTTTTGAATAGCCGTCGGCTTTGTTCATTTCTTCGGCTAAGCCCCCGGCCTTGGTTTTAACAAATTCTAAAACCGTTGCCATGCGCTCGGCCTTTGACGCCGTTTCGTCAATGACCAAACCTTGCCGGGCAAAAGCATTGGTGCTAGTGCCAATTGTGCGGCCTATCTTTTCAGCCGCCGCGTTTAAGTCGCCCCCCATGTAAGCACCAAGGTCCACAATAGCTTTTGTAAGCGGCTCGGTGACGGCGGTTTGTCCTAGAAAACTTTGTGCAAGGGCTTGGGATTTCACTATTGCGTCGTCGTCTATGCCCGTAAGCTTTGAAAGGTTTTCCGCATAGTCGTTTAAATCTTTTGAAAGCTCTTCGGTGTAAATGCCCTGGTTTTGCAAAGCGTTTGTTAATTGCACCGCTGATTTTTGGCCGTCTTCAAAAGCTTTGACCGAAACTAATACCTCGGCGGTGAGGGCGGCAAACGCCGCCGCCGATACTAAGGCCACTTTGCTTAGTGTGCCTTCGAGGTCTTCGGTCTTTTCCCTCATGTCGTCGAAAGCTTTTTCGGCATTCTTGGCGTCGGCATTTATTTTTATTAAAAGCTCATTTGCCATTTTGTCTTCTTTCTTCGATTAGCTGCAAAGCCCGGTCTTCTAAAAACTTATCGGTCTTTTGGTCAAAACTTGAGCTTTCTTTCGGCGTCTCTTTTAAGGTTAGTTCTAAAAATTCGGATAAGCTAGGGAGTTTTGCGCCGTGTACGGTGCCGTATGACAAAGTATTATTGTAAAACTCGATAAGCTCGGCCCGACCTACGACTCGTAAAAGCTTCACCACTTGGCGCATTGTTAGGTCTAAAAAAGCGTCGGGCGTACACCAAGCGTAGCGGCAACTTAACGTGTCGAAGATTTCGCCCCAGTCCTCTTTTTGAGGGCCGGGGTCTTTCGGTTTGGGCTTGGGGGTGCCCCGTCGATTTTCATTGCTTTGCTAATCTGATCTATTTCGGGCTCACCGAGGCCAATGGTTTGCAGTAGTGCCTTGATTATTGCCACTTGGTCTTGCACCGTCACCACGGCGTCGAGGAATGAATCAAGCGTGGGATAGGGGGTCTTGTCTTTGAGCATAAAATAAACCATGTCGGCTATCTCGACCAATTGGTGCTTTTCAAATATGTTTTTAATCCCTTCACTACCGTACTTGGTTTGCGCCCACGTTCTTATTCTAAGCGACCAACGGCAAAGGGTAAGGGTTTGACCGGGGGCCGTCGAAAGAGTGAATGCGGCCTCTTGTGGGCTCAAATCAGCTAGATTTAACGGGTGGTTTGTATTGCTCATAAGCTCGATTTAGCCCGCTTTAACCAGGGGCGTAAAGTACAATCTTATTTTGTCTGACAAAAGGTCTTGCTTTGTCAGACGGTTTTTGTTATTCTATTTATAGATCGAGTTAACGAAAGGAAGTTTATGCAAATCATCGAAACACTACCAACGGGCCGCTACCAAATAGTTAAATTTGAAAACGGTTTTTATGGCCTTTTAGATAATAAAATAGAAGGCTTTAAAACGGTGGCCGCCGGGTACGCCGATTTAAATACGCTGCGCACTTGGGCGGAGCGGTTAAACCTTCGCCACGTTTGGGGTAAATAATGAAAACAGAAAAGAAAACCAAAAAGCCCCGAAGCTACATAATATTTTGCAGACTCACGTTTGAAGAATTCACCGAGGTAACAACTAAGGCCCAACTTTACACCAAGGGCGACATATCAAAACTTGTGCGCCCGGCCTTGGCCGCTTATCGGCCCATAAAGAAAGTGAGCGTGAAATGAAAATCACTTTCAAAAAGAAAACCGTAATAATAGAAATGACTATCGGGCAATTAGATTCAATTTTTGCCGCCCTTGATTCTGTTAGTAGCCTTGGGGTCGAAGACTTAGGGCACGTTTATTCGGATATTCCTAAAGTAGAAACGGCGCTTGGCCGTGCCCGTTACGTGGCCGAAAGAAAACTACTAAAGAAAAATGGGGTAATAAAATGAGCAAGCCCGTTGTTATTATCGACGAAGGCAAACGCGAGGTTATTTTAGTGGACGATAGGGGCACCCCTCGGACCCTCGCCGAAGCAATTAACCAAACGCCCTTCTTAACTTGTCTTAATGATTCAGACCCCGACGAAGCCGAGCGCATCGCCCGTCAATTTCGCCTAGTAATAAAAGATTTTTTAGCGCAAAAGTTTGGCCGGGCATATTTAGAAAGCCAGGACATTGAAGCCCTTCAAATTCTTTATAACGAGTGCACTTTATGAAAACAATTGACGTTAAGCCGACGAAAAGTTGGTGGAGTGGCGACCCAAGGGTTGAAAAGTATATGCCGAAAGTACGCATCACAATAAATAAATACGTTCAAGACCGCGCCGCTCAAACTGACATTTATAACCGTGCTTACGAAGCGGTATACGACGCTATTAAAGATTTTGACAAAAAACAGAATATTAAAAACGTATTGGCGGACAAATGACAACAAACTATGAGCATACCCACCACGTTGCAAAAGAGTGCCCCCACGCCTACGAAGCTTTAGAATTTATTCGAGACCTTGATTTTGCCATTGACGCTTTAAACGAAAGTCACCCGTTTTGTTGTGATGATTTTGAGCGGCATTTCAGACGCGCTTTAAGTGCAAAGATTATGACCATAAGCAAAAAGTTTTTGAAAGGCACGGGGTCAAGTGTTTAGCTTTCTTCGCCGATTTTCAAAACCAAAGCACAATAAATATTGCGACGTTGACCCTAAAACCCTAGCTTGGCGACGCAGTATAAAAGCCGGGCAATTGGCAAAAGTTTGCGACGATTGTTATTCTAAAATAATACTGCAAAAGCCCTCAATGGGTTTTGAAATATTGAGGGGGTAAAATGATAGACGACATTTGGCGCACTCACCAACTTTTCGGGCTGATCTTTGGGGCCGGGCTTTTCAGCTTCACCGTTTCAAAAACGTTGGGCAAAGCCTACGCCTTGGCCCTTTTCTATTCGCTCGCATCAAGCATTTGGCTTTTTCAAAATCCTAATGAAGTATGGCCGGGGCTAATGATACGCCTTGACGCAACGTCGGCGAGTGCGGCAATTATCTTGGTGCTAGTTTCAGCCGTGGCCGCGTTTCTAAAAACCGAGCACGTCAAAACCCTTTTAAACTTTTTGGCCGCCGTGGTTTATCTTAATTGCTTTCTAGTTTTGTTTCGGGGTAGCGGCATTTTTAATGCCGGGTCAATGGATACGGCCACCGCAGCTTTATTTTTACCGACAATGGTTGGTTTCTTTTACAAAAACCTAGCCGAAGGCTTTAAGCCCTTTTTGCTTTTGCCCGTCATAGCTATTTTTTCAAGGCACGGGCAAACGGGCGTTATTTTATTTTGCACCATTGTTTTTATTTATCTTTGGTGGACGGGCCGAAAGAAAACCGTCTTTGCCTTAGCGGGGCTTTTGCTTCCCGTTGTTATTTATTTCAGCTTTAGGGTTTACGAAAAAGAAATGGCCGACCGAATAAGCTACGTTTACGGTCGGCTTTTCGCTTGGCAAGAAGCCTTTACGTGGTGGGGGCCAAATGCGAATTTATTTTTCGGCACGGGCGCGGGCTCTTATCAATGGATAGGGCCGTCAATTGCGAATCGAAAAACCCAAGTCTATTTGTTTTTGCATAACGAATATTTGCAATGCCTTTTTGAATTTGGTTTTCTTGGCCTTATGCTTTGGGGCTCGGTGGCTTGGTCGGCTTTTAAAAAGTCTTTCACCCACCCCTTGCTTTTTACGACTTTCATTTTGCTTTTTATTATGAGCTTTACGCAATACCCTTGCCGCTTCTTTTTAACCCAATTGGCAATAGTGCTTTGGATTCGGTTAGCCCGAGAAAATAAGACGCCCGAGGGCTTCTAACCCTCGGGCAAATTATCTAGCGCGGCACTTGGACTAGGAGCTAACACCAAAGGGCCACTTGAACTAGATAGCTTAAGCATAACACCGCACAAATAAAAAAGCCCCCTGGAAGGGGGCTAGGCCGCAAAAGTTAGATCGGTCCAAAGACCGGGCTAATTTAACTCGGCAAGATATGCCTAATCGTAAACACTCTATCGAGTGCAGAGTCATAAAGGCATTCCATTTTCAATTCAGGTTGTGAAAATGCATTTTCGTCCATATTGATCGGCAAACCGCCGCCGACGCAATTGTGAGCGATAATTTCAAACATTTCACCCGTGGCTCTTTTTTGGCTTAACAACACCGCACCAAAAGCCGGGAAGGTTGTCGAAGCCGCGCCGACGACAATCGCACTCGATTTAGTGCTAGGGGGCAACACTTCAAAAGTAGCGGTGTCACCCGTGGTCATTCCAATGGTGCCCGCACCGCCGGTAATGGTCAAACCAAAGTCCGCAATGTCGGTTGTGCCGCCCGTGGTAATGGTGATAGTGGAAAGAGTTACTAGCAAAGTGTCGTCGGTATAAACGCCGTCAGTACCGCGCTTAATATCAATGTCGCTCAATAGATAAAGCGTCAATGTTGCGGCCCCGGTGCATTTCAAAACGTACTTGCCGAACTTCAAGTTGGCCTTGCTCGCGGCCTTAACCGTTACGGTTGTAATACCCGTCGCGGCTACAACGGAAGTGCCGAGCACGTTCGTTGCGGCGACAATTGTACCGGAAGTATCGGCCCCGGTGTCGGTTACATCGGCACCAAGAAAGAGTGAAAACAAAAAGCCGGGGTAAGCTTTCACTTTGGCCGTCAAGCTCGCCTCAACTACGTTATTTTCAGCCGCCCATGCAAATTTGTTTGAGCCCCCGTAAAGCTTCACAAGGGCGGAGCTTAGCGCAAGGTTCGCGCTACCCACCACTTTGAGCATTCCATAAGGTAGGCCGTCGGTTCTGGAATACGGCGAAATACTATGCACGCCGTAAATAATTCTTGGGTCTGCTAAAGCCATAAAAGTTACCCCCGTAAAATGTTAAGCGCAAGCGTTATACAAGCGCAATTGTTATCGAAATGCCGCCTATTTTTATTTCTTCGTTTGAGTTTAGACTCGTTTTAAAAGCAATGGGCCGTACCTGATCTATTTTAATATTCCCGGCCTCAATATTTGGTGCAAAATTAGTTTGAAATAATTCCTCAAGGGCTCGCGAGTAACGCGCAATTCGTTTCCACGCGTCATTGGTTTGCCCGCTATCCACTAGCACCACTTCAATAAATAGCTTGTAAGTCTTCGCCGTCACCCCGCCGCCGTCTTCGCTTTGCACGTCCTCAATGCCATAAAAAATACTTGGCGAAGTATTTAGAATTTTATCAGTCCAGCTTTGCGGGTAATAAGAGCCCGAAGCTATTGACGCGAGTGCGGGCGTGATGGTTTGGCCGTTTGCCGTTTTCTCGGCGTCCACCGCTGCAATTTTTGTATTCAATGCCGAGCTATCGGTCATAATACTATAGAGCATATTAACTAAGTCTTCGGCGTCAAATTTTATGCTCATAGCGAAGCCTCAAGGGCTTTCTTCATTTCGTTACCCATGTGGTATTCAATAATGCCAAGCCACCGTTCAAGCCGCCCTTGCGCCATGCCGACAAACTCGGGGGCCTCGGGTCCAATGAACAAAAACTTTCTAAGCGGCACTCTTTTTCTTGGTTCGTCCGATTGGTGGTAAATGCCGTAGGGGATTGAAGTCCCAAAAGTTAAAGATAGCGGAGTGATTTTTGAAACCGACCCTTTATTGTTCGGCCCAAGTAGTGACGCCGAAAGCGCCCCCGTGCGAACTAATAGCGGGTAGTCGTGCCCGACCTTGGCTTTCTTTTCGGCCTGGTATTTTGTCATGCCGGTTTCGGGGTCAATCTTGCCTTGAAAGGGCGGGTATTTTCCCGGCCCTTGAAGCTTAAAAATTGCCGCTTCTGATTTGTAAAAGTCGCTCATTATTAAACCAAAGGGCACCCGAAAGTCTTGCGTAACTTCGGACGCCTTGGCTAAAGCTTTGCGAAAACTTTTATCGTTATCGACTTCGTAACTTGTGAATGATTCAGCCATTTATCACCATTGTTTCGTGCTCTTTTCAATGGTGGGGGTTATTTCTTCGGCGACGTTCTTAGAATAAAACCCACGGCTTGACTCTAAAAGAGTGGCCCCGGTTAGGTCTATCAAGTCGTCTCGTATGTCGGTCAATATTTTCATTACAGCGGTGGGGCTTAATAGCACCCCTTGCACCGCTTGATTGGCTTCGGTTGATTTTTCTTGTACTACTTCCATTAGCCGCTTTATGCGAGCAGTGACAAGACTACGCGAACAAAGTTTTAAAAGATTTAGGCCGTCGCCCGCCGTCACGGGTACAGTGTACCGTTTTGCAACGTAGGCGTTCACAAGTGAATCGGCTTCGACAATGAATTGGGTAACGTCGGTGGCCGTGACATTAGTAGTCGTGCTAAAAGTTATGTCCTTAAAGTCGCTTTGTATTTCGGTGTAAGTCGTGTAGGCCATAACGTCCTTTTAATAAAGCCCCGGCATGGTGCCGGGGCCGTTTGGTTTACCGTTTGCTTTTCTTTTCAAACTTTTGAACCGTTTGCGGGGGCAACGTTTTTGCCGGGGCCGCTTTTTCTTCAAACACTTCGGCTTTGGGCTCTTCGCCTTGAACTTCGTCAAGGTGACCGTTAGCCAAAAGCACTTTAAAATCTTTTTCACTTTCACCAATAGCCGTCCCTTTAGGATACGGCTTGTTGTTGTGGTCCACGTTTTTATTCATTACAAACTTTTTCACTCAACACCCCCTACGGTAAGCATCGGAAGTTTTGAACAAAAAAGCCAATCATTGCAGCGGACCCGTCCATTGTTTCGTTAAAATCAGCGGTGTTACTTTCGACGGCAGTCGAACTAACGGCCACCGTTGCCCGAGTGCCTGAGAAAGTGCCGCTTGATTCAGACCACGCCCAGTCACCGGCGTTATCCATACAACGCTTTATGCCGAGCTTGTCACCAACGCCCACAATCCAAGTGCCACCAAATGAGCCGCCTTCGCAGTTAGCGGGCCAGACGATACTTGAAACGGTTTTAAAAGCTTTGGTGCCCGTGACCGCCGTTGACATATCATTCGGGATTGAAAAGGTTTCAGAAATAGACCCGTTCAAAATATTGGTGCCACTTACAACAATGTCACAAGCCTCAACGTCGGCGGCGGTGCCCCCCGGTGTAATTGTTAAGTTACGGGGCACGTCGGGTTGAGCTGAAAACGTTGTCAAAGTAACCACGGCGGCACTTGTGCTACCCGCGTAGGTTGTTTTGATTCGGTCGGTATCGGCCACAACCGGGGTGCCAAAGGCTTGCTTTTCTAGCATAACTTGGGTCGCCGGTTTCAAGTCTCGATACGTTGGCACCACATAGGCTTTTGCGGCCACCGCAATAAAGACTATGAGTGCAATTAGACTCATTAGCTTTTTCATAAATTAAAAGTCCTTTCGTTAAAAAGGCCGTGCTAGTTTGCACGGCCTTTATTTTTACAAGGCCGCTTCGGTTCTTAATTAAGCGATTGCGTCTTTAATTAAGTAGCCCGCCAAAACGTTGCTCAACAACATATCGTATTCGTCTTCGACCAAGATTTCAGTACTTCCGGGCGGGTTGAATACGGGTTGTTTGTACACTTTGCGGGGTTGACCGTCGTCAAGCCGAATGTTGTAGCCCAAGGAAACTTGATACTTTTGAGCACTCTTCGGAATGACCGCGAAAACCACAATCTTGCCCCAAACGGGTGCGAGCACTGAGGTTTGGCCCTCTTTGGCGCTTTCGTAAGTGCAATTGGGCACGAAAACTTTTTCGACGTTCAAAGCTTTTGCCAAGTCGTCATTTGTGAGTCCACCGGGCTTTGCGTATTTAAAACCCAGAAGGTCTAACAATTGTGGGTGATAGCGAAGCACGTCGGCAACGCCGTATTCCATAATTGCAACGTTAGCGACCGCACCGCACCCGTCGCGCACGGCTTTCTTAGCGGCTACAAACTTAGACACGGGGTCCGAATTTGTATAATCGCTAAATTGTCCAGTGCCGCTTAACGTGGTGTTTTGGGTCATGGTAGCAGTAGCACCCAAAGCGTCGGCCAAAGCTTTTTCTTTTTCGAGCAAAAGAATTGTGCTTAAGCCCGTGGTTTCGTCCTTTTCAGCGTCGAAAGGGTCGGTCACGTTTTTATAATCGTGCTTTGTCACCAAACCAGAAAGGCCATGCCCTTCAATGGTAAAGCCGCTTGTGGACCGAATGATTGACTCAACTTGGCGGTATTTACCTTTGCCGCCGATAACGGTTGACTCAATTCTCAAATGGTTGGTGCCGTAACTTCCGAGTTTTCCGGTGTACTGAGCGAACTTTACGGCGGGCAAAAGGCTATCAGCAATTGCGCCGTCGGGCACGTACATGCTTGAAGCGTCCGTTAAGAGCGGGTCTATAATCCCCTTCATTTGCGACATTTTTTTATCCTTTGTTAAAAGTTTTTAATTTTCCCTATCCCCAAAAACTAAATCAGACCCGTCACCATAACGACTGAAACTAGATCATTTTCCGCGCCGTCGGCCAAAGCCATTGCTACGTATCGGTCACCCGGTGTCGTGGTAACAACTAAAGTGCCCGAAGCGTCTGAAGTTAGCAGGTCACCAATAGCGCACCCACCGGACCCGAGCTTTGCTTTTGCGCCGCCGCCGGGGAAAGCTACTTCGACCAAATCCTCGGCGGTAGTGGTGGTATTCATTGCAATACCTAAGTTTTTGGAAGTGGCCGCCGCCGATACCACAACGTGGTCGGCATCGGCACCGGGTTTAACAACGCTACCTTTTGCAATTACTCCGCCGCATTTGAAAGTCAATACGTTGGATTGTTGAAATGACGCCATTTTATTTTCCTTTGTTAAAAGTTAAAAACCTTTCGGTCTCGTTTTCCTTATTTCTTCAATTCTTTCTTAGCTACCGAAATAGCGTCGCCCCTGGTTAGGCTTGGATTCGCTTTTTGCTTCTCTTCGGCAAGTTTAAGAATAGCTTTAATATCGTCACTTTGGGATTGCTCGCCGGTCTCTGAAGAGCCCTTGGCTTTCAGGTTCAAAGGCTGAGCAAGCTTGATAAATTCGGTCATGTCGCCTTTAATAAAAGCGTCTTTTTGTGCGACGCAAGCCTTGCCCTCAGAAAGCAAAACGTTAAACTCGCTATTCTTTTCGGCGAGCTTCAAAGTGGTTTCGGCTTTTTCGGCCTTTTCTTTTAGCGCGGCATTTTCAGACAAAAGCTTTTTGTTTTCCTCTTCGGTCTTCGCCAACTCTTCGGCTTTAACGGCCCCTTCTTTTTGGGCGGCCATTTGCTTTTCGTGCTCATCGGCACCAAGCGCGGCTTCAAGCTCCGCAATTTTTGCTTCAAGCTCCGCAATTTTTTTGTCTTTTTCGTCCATTTTAAATTCCCCTTCTTTGGTTTCGTTTAATTTATTATTGGCATTTTTCTTTGCATCTCTTGTATTGGCCGCCCATGAGTTGGCCTTGTCCGCTTCTTTTTTTGCCGCTTGGCCTTTTTTAATTGCCGCACTTTGTTTAGCCGACGCATTTTGCTTGTCGCGGTTTTTTTGTAAAGCCGCTTGCCTAAGCGCCGTGCGTCTTTCGGGTGACTGTTTACCCGAGCCCCCGCCTTGCGGGCCGCTACCCGGTCCGCCGCATTCGATTTCTTTTTTCTTATCCAAAGAGCCCCCCGGTTCATTAGCCACAATGGCTTGCATTTCTTTTACAAATGGGCGGTTTGTAAGCCCGCCGCCAAATAAAACGTTTTGGAAGTTGGCCCCGGTTTCGGGGTCTTGCCATTGAAAAGCAAAGTCGGGCGAGAAATAACGAAGTTCACGGTCGGCTAGTTTTTGTTGCGCCTTTGGTGTCCAATCAACCATTGCCCAAAGTTCTTGACCGCCTTCGCGAAGCTGCAAATCTTTTACCCAACCCGAAGCGTCTTCGTCCGAAGCGTGGTAATAGTCAAAGGCAAGGTCAATGCCTCGCACGTTATTATCAAAGTTTGATTTCATTTCGGCGAGCACTTGAGCGGTGATTTCAAAATCACCATAAACGGGGTGCTTAAATTTTCCTACTCTTAGCACTTGAACTTCGGCGGGCACTTTACCTTCGCCGCATTTTACAGAAGCAAAGGCGGAACTATTCCTTAGACGCACTACTGAATTTTTTACAGTCATGTTTCGAGCCTCATGGTTTGTCTTACGGTTGTCAAGGCCAAAAACTAAAGCCCGTCCCGGTCTAGTTACTTTTAGCCTCAACAAGTTTAAACTCCAAATGATAAGAGCACTCGCAAAGAGTCATTGAATCCAAACCCTTTTGCGAAATTGATTGGGTGCCCGTCACTTCGGGGTTGTCCTCGGCCCCGACTTCGTTGGGCTCAAGTCTAGATTTGCAATTGTGGTGCAAGGGCGGGGAGTACTTATCTAAGTCGGGGTCACCCACCCGCCAAGTTGTCCCGTCTAATTCTTGGCATATCTCACTAATGGGGTCTTGATTGACAAAGGTAAAACTTTCCAAAGTGTTTAGCACTTCAGGCTCAAAAAACCATTCAAGTCTTGCTTGATTCTCAACACTTGAAACCGCATTACCGGCGGCGGCGTCAATGCTCATTCCCGTAGCCGTTGACCCTTCAATGACCGGCTCGGCGGCTTCTGTTATGTCGGCGAGCACTTGGTCCACGTTGTCCGTTGATTGTTCGGTGCTCATAAATTGAAAGGTTACAATTTTAGAAAGGTCACCGTCTTGCGCTTGAATAATAGTATCAACGGCGGTCTGCACAATGCGTTTTATATTTAGTGGCAAGGCGTCGAAATACCCGCCCTTGGGCGCAGCTAAAAGAATTGATTCGCTAAGTTTGATTTTCTTTTTGTTAGCTTTTGGCGTCTCTTTTTTAGCACCAAGTAACGCACTATTTGCAATTCGCGCTAATTCTTCTCGCAAGTTTGTTCGGTAGTTCGTAAGCTTTGGTTTCAAATTTAAAGCGATAGCGGGCCTAGTCGCTTTTGTTGAGCCCTTCCAGGCCCTTCTTATTTGTGCTTTATAGTCGTCAAGCAATGCCGTCAATTCGTTTTGCATCACTTCCTTAACGTCCGCTTTATCATTAGCCCATTGCTTTTTATGCGACTCGGCTAATTGGATTCGGCGCTCTGAAAACTGAGCGGGCGCACCGAAGCTTTGCGGCTTTTGCGCTTCACGCGCCGTTGCGGGGTCGGCCTTGGTGAGCTTAAATTGCTTGCGCAAAAATTCTTCAAGCGGCATGTCGGGTTTAATTGCTTGGGAGTCGGTGAGTATTTTCACCACTTCGGCAAGCTCTTTCCCGGCTTTGTCGTCTATGCCCGTTGCTCTTAGTTTTGGGTAAGCCACTTGCGGCCCGAAATTTAATTTGATTAGGTCGGGAATAAGTTTTCTATTCCAAACGCCGCAAATGATATTGGCATAGTTTTGAATGCCCGCTAAAAAGAAGTCGGACAAATCAGAGCCGAGTGCAAAGGCCCCGCCCCCGCCGTTCATTCCAAGGGCTAAGAAGTTTGCAACGAGTGAGTTTATCATTTCGGTATTTTCTAGCAAGATCATTTCTTTTACAGCGGCGGCGTCGAAGTCGCTCTTTAATATTTCGACTTTCCACCCGTTCGGGATAATCAAATAGCTTGACTCGTGAGCTGTAAAGTTTGAAAGCACGTCCTTAAATTTGCTCATTTCGTCGTCGGTAACCCCGCCCGGCGGGATAGTGCCGAGCGGTGTACCTATCGCATTTTTTTCTAATCCAATGGCCGCAATCTTTAAATATAAATTCTTTCTGAAATACGGGCCGTACATTGGGCGCAAAGCTGATATGCCTTCGTAGTTGTCGCCCTCTTTGTTAAGGCAAAAGGCTAAAAGAAAATCGGCACTCATTCGCAATAGAGCCGTGCGGTCCTTAGCCAAGTCGCCTTGAATCCATTGCTCGACTGAAACTAAATTGCCCGTTTCGTTGTCAACATTCCAACGCTCAATTGTTTTTTGATTTCTGAAAGCTAAACCTTTGAGCCCGTTAAACGTGCCAAATTTTGGGTGGTCAAAGACCACGTTATTAACTACCTCAAATAGTGAATAGCCATGGACTAACATGGTGAGGGCTTCGTGAATATGTGTTTCCCAATCAATGCCGTCCTTTGCGCAAAACTCAATAAACGCTTTGTGCTTTTCGCCGTCGGCCACGTCAAGCGGGGTTTCAAAATCCCAAGTGCCCGCTTTGATTGGATTCATTACGGCGTTGAGTAACATTGCTATTTGTGGTTCGCTTCGCCTCATTTCGTCGAATATCTTTGCGCCCGCTCGCCCGCGTAAGCTGGTTAGATATTCCTCGGTGAAGTACCCCGAAAATAGTTCGGTGCCACTAGCACCAACGGGCTTGAAGTTTAGCTTGCCGCCCGAATCAAAAGCGTTTGAATCTTGATTGCCTTTTTGCGGCATTGTCGAAATGTTTGTCTTGTTGTCTTCGTTGTTTGCCATTAGTGGCCCCCGTCTTTTTCAACTTTTAAGGTTTGTACTTTTTCGTAGGCTTCGGCAATGTCTCGGGCATATTCCCAAACGCCGGGATTTAGTTCTTGAACCGTTAACCGTACAAAGTGAGCGTGAAGCGCAATCGCTAACACCGAATGATTCTCATAAATAGGATTGCAGTCGCTATGCAATTGAAGCCCTTCGTTTAGGCATTCTTCAATTCTATTTACCGCATCGGCGTCTTTTGCCATTTTACCACTTTCTATTTGAGTGCAAACTATCCGCAATGGACCGCGACCCTTCTTTGGTGTTATATGCGTTTGTAAACTTTCCAATTGCCATTTCGTCATAGTTTCCCGAATTTGCCAAGGCCAAAGAATCAGCCGAGTCCGGGCTATTGCGGCCCGTGCGCTTTTTGTATTCGTCTTTTGATTCAATTACCATTTGCCCTTTTTGATTGTAGCGGTAGCGAATAGTTGGAAGTTCGTCGGCGTAAATTGATTCAGGTAATAAAACTAAGCCGTTATCGTCTTTCAAATCTTTTTGGAGTAAGCCGAATATACGGGCCTTTTGATTTGCGTACTTTGAGACCGCGCAAGCTTTATGGTCACAAGACCCCCCTTCGTCGCACTCAACTTTTGCACCAAACTGGACGCCCCGCACTTCGCAACGCTTTGGCAAGTCGCCCTTCTTTAGCGCGTCTTTAAGTAGTGTAACCACGCCGCCGCCTAGCCCCGTTTCGTCAACTACAATTACGTCGGCCCCTTCCATTGCCCGTGACATTGCGATTATTTCGCCCGTCACTTCTATTTCGTCAAACTTGTAAAATTCGTTTCGCGCTAATTGTTTTTTGCCGTGCAAAGAAGTAAGCACGGTCGAGTCATTCCCAAATCTTGCAATGTCGGCCCCGATTATTTTACGGTCTGTTTTCTTTGGCCAGTAGACGCGAAGTTGGGACTCTTCGACATAACCCAAAGGCACTAAACAATCAGCCCCGGCCTTGGGGAATTTGCCCAAGATTTTTGATTGGGTTAGCGGGTGGTCAAGACCCCATTTGGCCGCGCTCTGTACCACCCACTTAGCCGTAAGTAAATAGGGCCTGGTTACTTTATAGGCGTCTAAGTATTTCTTAGCGTCCGCGTCATTCATTTCTGAAATTGTCTGTATTTCTTTCGACAATGCCTTTAGATCAGTTATGCCGTTAGCCTTAAGGTTAGGGCTATCAAAGCAAGACAAGTAAACCTTGGCCCAACGTGGGTCCTTAAAGCACTGATAAAACTCGGAGCTTGCACTTGTGGGGTTTCCAATGGCTACAAACTTGACGTTAGCCGAAGTTAGAAGCCCTTCGGCCATGGTCCAAACGTTTGCGGGTATGCCGGTCGCTTCGTCGAATATCACCAATAAATGGCTGGCGTGAAAGCCTTGAAAGCTTGATTGGGTGCCTTGCCCGTCTTCGCCCCCGGCTTCGTTGCGTGGGGTGAAGCCAAGCGCAAACCAATCGGGGCTAAAAGACCAATCGGTTAAGTTAAGCCGACCGCCCAAAGGGAATTTAGCCTTTGCATGGGCCGCCCTTATTTCAGACCAAAGAATACGCTCGACTTGATTGTAAGTGGGCGCGGTGGTTATGACCTTCGAATTTTTGTAAACGTTTAGAAAGGCCATTGCAATGCGGGCCATTAGAAAAGATTTACCTACGTCGTGACACGCCGAAATTGCGGTGCGGTCATTTGCCCAAATGGTTTTGATTGCTTCTTTCTGATAGTCTTCTAGGGTTTCAACGCCCAGTATTTTCTTGAAGAAAATGAAAGGGTTTTCTTTAAGTTGTTTTTTCTTTACCGAAAAACCTAGCGGGCGTTTGTCGGTTATCATTTCGCATTTTCGTCTTCGTCGTCTAGGGCCATAAAGTCCGCAAAGGTACGCACGCCCACTTCGCCCGAGTGCTCAATGGCTTTTCGTTTAGGGTAAGCGTATTGCGACAAAGTGGCCGCCGTTGAGTCCATACGGTCAAGGGCGACCAATGCGCCCACTAGATTATTTCGTTGCTTGCGAATATTAAAAATCTTTTGCGCTTCTTTGTAGCAATGAATCAAAGCTTCGGCGGGATTGAAATTATACTTTTCAAGTGTTGCTTGAAACTCAACCGTCTTTTTATTTGGGGTGCCTTTCTTTCGTCCAGCCCCTACGGTCTTTTCACCCTTGCCGGGCAAGTGCCCTTTGACTTCTTTTGCCATTTCTTAAAATTCCCTACTTTAAGAGTTTAGCTTTTAGTCGGCCATGCTTCGGCCAAACTGTAAAGAAAATTTTGTCATACGCTTAAAAATTTAGCCTAAAGGCTTTTGTCATACGCTTTTGATCTTGCACCAAAGGCTTGCCCGTTGTTAGCTTACTTTTATGCGCGAAGCAATGCCCGAGCCTTATTTTATTTCTACCGAGCGCCGAAACCTATTCTTGCGCATTGTGGACAATTACCCGGCGGTGGACGAAATAGCTTTGCGCCTTCACTTTTTAGATAATCACTTCCCCCCGCAATTGTTAGACTCCGCCCTCAAGTGGCTAATAGCAAACCGCGTGACGGGGCGCAAGTTTGTTTATTGGTTCAAAGAAGACCGCATGGGCTCGGATTTGGAAGTCCATCGGTTCTTGCTCCGCGTAGTTGAAAATCAAAAAGGTACACTTCACGTTATAGCGGGCAAGAACTTTAAAGCCTAATTGCCACGGAAGGCGGCCACGCCGCACGGACGCGGCCTTTTTCGTCTAGCTAGTCACTAGTCCATTCGCAAGTGTCGCACTCCCAAACGCCGTCTTTGTTTTGTGTTATGTTGCCGGTATGACAAGCGTCGCACGGGTAGCTTTCTTCTTTGTCTTCTGGAATATCGTCAAAGCTCATTTCTTAGCCCTTCGTTTTTTATTTTGTTCATTGGTGACCGCTTGGTGGCATTTCTTACAAAGCCCGCGCAAACCTTTGGACGCGCAAAACATACGCTTGATAAAACCTGAATCGACCGCGCCCACTTGCACCAAATGGTCAATTGTAATTTTGGGCGCCCGTTCGCCGCATTGCTCGCAGAAAGCAAAGCCGTCAAAATCGGTGCAACGAATTACGCAAAGCTTTCGCGCAAGACTTCTATGCCAAATTTGCCTTACCGCATTTCTGATTTTTCGGCACTCGTAAGGGCCGAGCCCGTCCATTGGTTTGATTTTATTTTTCTTGCTCATGGCATTTTTATCATTTCTTTCGGCCCCCAATGATAATGACTAAAATTTTCGCACGATTCTTCGGACGCGCCCATTTCACTGTCACCAACAATTGGCGAAAGAAAAGAGCCCACGCCCTTTAAGTCCGTTATGATTGCGAAAGCAATTATCGGGTCGGTACAAAAGCCGCCGGGGCTTTCGGGGTCTTTATAAACCGCGTAGCCTTCTTTTGTGCATGGTATCGCCCTAGTCCAAGTTGGTAACGTTTCGTCTTTCATTTTCTAACCTTTCTTGTTTTGAAAAAGCATGGGTGCCATAGCAACCCCCCCTTTTTCTATTAGAGGATTTATAGATATTATTAGCCCATATTTACCCTTTTATTTGCATATTTACCCCAATTATTGCTCTTTTTAGCATTTAAAATACTATAAGTCTAAAACCATGCTACCCATGCTACCCCTATTAGTTAAGTTATTAATAAACTTGTCTTTTAGTGGTGTAGCATGGGTCAAACGGGGCCATGCTACCCATGCTACCCCATGCCTTCTTTTTTGTTAGTCGAAGCGTAGCATGGTCTTTTGTATGCTACCCTTTGAGGCCCATTTGTCGGGGTCATTCGTCCACAATCGGGGGCCGTTAAGTTTGCGATAAAAACCGAGTCTATAAAGCACTTGTGCCCCGGTTTGTACCGCAAAGCGGTTGTGGTCGCCTTTCCATCGAGACCAAGGGGCGTCGGGCATTTCAAATAGGTCGCGCATCTTAAATTTAGTAAAGTCAAAATCTTTGCTTGCGTCGGATTCTTGAAACTCTTTGAAGGCGTCCAGCATTTCGGAGTTTAAATCATCTATACGTTTTTCGTCTTGTGCTTCGGCGGCTTGGTTTGCAGCTTCACCACTTAACATAAGCATTTCGTTTGTTGTCTTATAGACGTGCATAGCTTCGGCAAATAGTTGGTCGCGGTCTTGGCTTAACCGTTTGGCGTCGCAAAGCCCAACGTGCACGGGCCAAAACCTACGGTTACCCGTGGGGTCTTTTAAATATTGGCCTTCGTTAACGGTGCCAATGAAAACGCTTTGCCGGGGGGCGTCCGCGTGTATTCGCCCGTAATGCGCCCGCACGGTATCGGTTCGGCGTATCAAGTACGCTTTGACTTGATTGTAGTCTGTTTTTTTAATATTGGCTAACTCGCCTAATTCAATCAGCCATTTGCCTTGCAAGTTGAGCATGGCGTCTTTGTCTTTTAGCTCGGGCAAATTATCCATAAACCACTTGTCGCCCACTAACGCCCGAGCGGTCGAAGACTTGTAAGTGCCTTGCTTACCTTCTAGCACTAGAACATAGTCCCATTGGCACCCCGGTTCAAAAACTCTTTTCACCATTGCGAGCAAAAACTTTCGGCTTACTTCGCTAAGGTACGGCTCAAAGGCTTGGGCGTTGCAATAGTCTTTTAACCAAGTATCTATGCGGGGCACCCCGTCCCAAACAAGCCCCGTCAAATACTCCCTAACCGGGTGGACCCGGTAGCGGTGCGAAATTAAAGCGGTCACGTCGTGCATAAGATTGACGGGGGCCTCAAGTCCAAATTCGTGACTTGCGAGCCAACGCCTAACTAATACTAAATCAATATCCTCAAGGTATTCACCTTTTCGCCCGCCCCACGGGGTATCGAGTCCATACGAAACCCGATTGGCGAAAAGGTCTTTAACGAAAATTGGGGGGTCAAGGGTTTTGCTCAATACAAGGTCAATATTTTTTAGGGTGCCCCGGTATTCCCCTTGCTTAGTGGTGTCCATTTCGTCCACCCAACTATTGAGGGCTTCGTCTTCGCCCTCGCCCATTTCGTCAAAATTCAACTCCATAGCCACCGGCACGGGTTCACTAAATAAAGCCTTTGCGCTATGCTCACCCGTCACGCCTTTTAAAGTGTACGTCCAAAGCCACCGAGCGGCCCTAGTTTGGTTTTGTGTCTTGGCGTGGTCATAAGCGCACCCGCCCAAGTAATAATCTTTATTGGTGAGCACTGAAAGTATTTCATTGCGAGTAAGCCCCGCCCTCAATAGGGCAACACAAGCGGGCATAAGCATGGCCGACCTATCGCTAACCCCTTTACCCGTAATTATCATGGCCCGCATTTTATCAGAGATATGCGGCACCCACTCCAAGTCAACGGGTAGCACTTCAAACTTTTCTAGCCCACTATCCCTAGTGGTTTTGATTTCTGTCAAAGTCTTACATTTGGTGCTAGGGGCCGGGGGCTTACTAAAAGCCGATGCGGCGTGGGCCACGTCGCTTACAAGGTCCGAGTCTACTTCGGGCAAGTCCGCTTCTTTAACAAGGGGCTCTTTCCAAGTATAGGTCTTGCCGGTATCGGGGTGAATGGACGGGCTCACTACCATTTGGCGGCCTGTACTATAAAAGCATATCTCGCCTTGGCCCTTTTCTTTTAGTAGCGTTATCATTTTAAAAGGCTTAGGCGTTACGCAATACAAGTGCATAGACCCGTTGGCGGCCCCTGAAAGTACGGTGGGGCATTTTATGTCACCCAGTACCTTAAGAAGCAATGCACGGGCTTTAGGCTCAAACGCGGGGTGCTTAATATCCACGTCAAAGCAAGCAAGATAATTCTTGCCAATTTGACTAGCCTCGCCTAGCCTCACCCCCACGTTGTAACCTTTTATGTACGTTGATTGTAATTGTGTCCACGTTGCCCGTGCGCCGGTTGTCCAGCCGTTGGCCACGGGCCTTTTGCTTTTTGGGTGAAGCCACAAAACGGCGGCCCCCAAGTTGTACAAACGGCGCGCCTCGGCTAATACTTTATCGCTCATATTTTCCCCCACTATATAGATAGCGTTAAACTGTTTTTGATTTTTGTTTTGTGGCGGCATAGCGGACCATGTGCTCAAATGTCACTTTGCCCCCGCTTAGCCGGTTGATTTTAACCATGGTTTTAGGACGGGGAAAGGTTCGACGGCTTCGCCAATAGCTCACCGTGGCTTGTTCTACCTTTAAAAGTTTTGCGGCATTCTTTGGCCCCGTTTTAATTATCCATTCTTTCAATGTCATAAGTGCCCCCTTGGTGTTTTAAATTATTAAAAAATTATTATTACTTTTTTGATTGACTCACTTTAAGCCCTTCGCTACTTATTGTGTCAACGGATAAAACGGTTAGCGGGGAAAATCTTTTTGAAACTCTCTTTTCAAAACGAAAAATTTATTTTAAGAGCCGACGACGGCGACGCCCTTGCGTTTACTAAAGACATAAAGCAAGCCGCCCGATTCAGAAAGTACGCCGATAGTAAAGCTGAGAAAATATTTCAAACGCTAACACTAACGAAGCGGCCTTTACCTTCGGGCGGCTTATTAACACCAAAGCATAAAAAACTTTTACCGTTTCAAGAATCCCAAGGGGTGCCGTTTATATTGGCCCACTCGCGGAGCTACTTAGCCCACCAACCGGGATTAGGCAAAACGGCGCAAGCAATTGTGGCGGTGAATACAAGACCGGGCCGGGCGTTGATTATTTGCCCAAGCTTTTTAAAAACAGTTTGGGCGCGTGAAATTACCGATTGGTCAATAAAAGATTTTCCTATGATTGGCGTAGTGCCCGAGACGGCAAAGCAATTTGACTTTGATTGGCGCTCTTATGACTTTGTTATTTGTTCGGATTCAATGCTCATTAGGGCTTGGGTGTTAAAAGCAATTGCGGGCACTTCATTTAGATATTGTTTTATAGACGAAGCGCATAGGTTTAAAACCCCCGAAGCTGCGCGGACCATTGCGCTCTTTGGCGGTAAGTTTAAGAAGGTACAAAGCCCCGGCGTTATTTATGACATTGAAACGGTTTGCGCTTTATCAGGTACACCAATGTTGAATAAGCCAATAGAGCTTTGGCCGATACTTAAGGCAATGGCCCCGTGGGCAATTAACAACATGAGCTATCACAATTTTGGTTTTAAGTATTGCGGGGCATTTACAGACGATAGGGGCCATTGGCATTTCACGGGGTCATGCAACGAATCGGACTTGCACCAAAGACTTAAGCCCTTTATGCAACGCATACGAAAGGACGACGTTTTGAAAGACCTACCGGACAAAGTGCGCGAAGTAATAGTGCTAGACAAAGACCCAAGAATGCAAAGCCAAATAATTTTTGACGAAAGGCTTTCAAAAAAGATTGATTTAAGCCAAGTCGAAAAGCTTGAAACCCTTGGCGAGTACGCCATTTTAAGACATATCAACGGGCTTTCTAAAGTACCCCGTGCGGCGAAAATGGTCGCTGAATATTTGTTCAATGACAAAGGCGAAAGCGTGTTGTTGTTTGCCCACCATAAGGACGTGGTGGCCGCACTTTATCAAGCGTTGATTTTTTACAAGCCCCGAGTAATTAACGGGCTAGTGAAGCAAAGCGAGCGCACCGAAATACAAGATGCATTCCAAGCGGGCACTTGTCGTTTGATAATAGGAAACATTGACGCAATGAACTTGGGGTTAACACTCACCAAGGCCACAAGAATAATATTTTGTGAATACGCTTGGACGCCCGCGCTCAATGAGCAAGCCGAGGACAGGGCGCATCGGATAGGGCAAAAAGATTCAGTCTTTGTGCAATACTTAGTTTTGCCAAGGTCATTAGACGAAAAGATTTTAACCGCTTTGTTGAAAAAGCAAAGCTCAATTGAAAAGGTAATTGACGGGCTATGAGCGGACCATTTACCGAAGAAAGTAAAAAGGGCTGGTTTTGTGGGGGCACCAACGAACGCCCGAGCACCGAGCATTTAAAGCTTGGGTGCCTTCAAAGAATAGCCGAAGCGGTTGAAAAAATGTCGGGTAGCTATGCGGAGTTAATTGCCGACCGCGACTATTACAAAAAGCGTTTTGACGAAGAAAGAGCTTGCGCCCGGCGTCTTGTAAAATCAAATTCGGCTTTACGCGGTTGGGTAAAACGAAGGGGTAAAAAGAAATGAGCGCCAAAAAGCAATTAGAGTTTGAGGGCATGGGCCGACCTAATCCCTTTAGCAATAAGAAGGGCCAAGACCCACGCGGCGAAGAGATAAAATTTATGCTTTCAGAAATAGAGGATTGGCTAACTACCGACGCCGCTAGAAATTTCGATTCTGAATTTGTCGAAGCAATGCAAAAACATTTCGAGCGCGTGGGGTATTTATCCGACGGGCAATATAACGCAATCAAAAACATTTGGTCGAAGTGGGTAAACTGCGAAGACCCTTACGAAACGTATTATTAACAAACGCCCGCGAGGGCAAGAAAGGGTACAACAAATGAAATTAGAAGTGGCAATGATGGTTGGAGCTGAATCAAAAGCGTTTTTGGCGAGTATGACAAACATACTTGAGCGCATGGAAAAATTAGCAGGGCAAGCGGAAACCAAAGCCCCCGCCGCTAAGAAAACAAAAGCGGCCCCCGTTGAAACCGCCGAAGAGTCAACGGACGAACTAGAAAACTTTGGTGAAGAAATTGAAGCCGCCGCCGACGAAGACGAAGGCGACTTAGGCTTTGACGAAATGTCCGAAGACGAAGCCCCCGCGCCTAAAGCGACAAAGGCAAAAAAGCTCACTGATAAGGACGTGCATTCGGCGGCATTGGCCCACGCTAAGAAGTTCACCCGGCCCGTGACGCTGAAACTATTGGCGGCTAAATTTAAAGTGAAAAGCATTGCAGAAATTAAAGCCGAGGACTACGGCAAGGTCATTGCGGCATTGAAGGTTTAATTTATGCAAAGTTTTTTTAGGCAATACAAAAGAGCGGGTTACCCGGTGGCATATAAAATTTATTCTAGTTTGACCGAAGCACTACGCGACACCGACTCAAATACGGGGCGCGAAGTCTATCAAACGGATTCAGATTTTAAGCATATCGGGAATGCCGAAAGAGTGCTTTCTTTGGTGCCGGTAGGCGGTGAAGTGGCCGCGTACCCCGAACCAAAAGTTTTCACGCCAAAAGTTAGGCAAGACGAAGACGAATTTTAAAACAGATTGGCGCGGCCACCAACCCATGCGAGCCGGTGCGAGCGGTTGGAAACGTTAACTTGGACCGGCCCGCGTCTTTCTTTCACCAAGGGGGCTTTATGTTAGTTCGATTCTTTTCGGATAGGTACGTTAAACAAGATTTGCAAAAAGTGTTTTGGACTTCAGAAGACCAAGCCGCGTCCTTTAGAATATCGGCGGGCAATAAGCGCATTTGGATAACGGTGGATATACCCGAGGACAAAGACTTGTGGCCTGAAAATTTTGAAGGTATCAAAGCCGAAGTGGGCGCGGTCGAAGTAGGGGGCAAAACCTACGAACCAAAAGAAGGGGGCTTAAGTGGGATTAGTAAAAGATAAGCCGGTGCCAAGTCCAAAAGCTTTACTTGAAGAGCATTTGGCGCGTAACCCGCAAGCCGTCATTATTGTTTCGGAAGTTAACGGGCAAATTAGTTATTCGGTTAGTAACATGCCCGAAAGCCAATTTTTCTTTTTTCTTGCCGTTATAGAAAGGCATGGGCGCGGGGTTATTGAAAAAATATTTCAGCCTAAAAAGAAAGAAGAGCAAAAATGACCGACGGCAATTTTCAGCGGGTTAAGAAAGTCACGCCGCAGCTATTGAAAAAGTACGGGCATGACGCCCAAATAGTGAAGGCTATTGAAGAGCTTGCCGAGCTTCAAGTTGTATTGGCTAAGTTTTTAAACATGAATAGCTTACGCGAGCCACTAGCCTTTGACGCCATTACAAACGAAATTGCCGACGCCTTAATAATGGTAAATCAAATGCGAATACTATTTGGCGAAGCGCAAGTGGATAATGAAATAGATTGTAAGCTAACACGAATTGAAAAGGGGTTTGAAAATGCACTATGACGAATTGGGTTTAATAGTTAGTGACACGTCGGGCGTACCGTCTTGTTATGGTGACAGTGCCGCCGAGACAAGCCGCGAGGAAAGACTAAAACAAATTCTAGGGCTTCAATCAACGGCCTACCGGCTTGCGCATTTTAGGACGGCGACGGGCTATGTGCGGCACCCCTCGCCCGCAATGCCCAAGGATTGGCGCGAAACGGATTTTTCAAGCGACCAAGCCTTTCCGCTTTATTTGGCTTTACGCCATGCCGGGCTTCAAATGGCCGACGAAATGAAAGAGCGCATAAAACTAATCGGTGGGCGCACGGGCAACGGTGACCCGATTGCGCCCTTCTTATGGGCGGCCCTAATAGATAGTAAATTGCTAATGAGCTTTTTTTGTATTGTGTCGGCTCTTTTCTTTTGCGTACCGTTTCGTTGGTCGGATAGCAAAAACTGGTTTGAGTCCTCAGCCGACGCCACGGGTGATTATCTAAATTATTTTCACGCCTTGCCTTATTGTTATTGGTGGGCTCGGTGGATACGCGGCAAAACTATTCTAGCCAAGGTCACGGCTTACTATAAAAACGAATCAAACACCGAAGAACTTTTAGGGCTATATGCCCAAGCAATAAAGAAGGTATGTTATGGCTAACCACCAAGGGCGGGCGCATTCAAAGTACAGCGCAAGCGGAAGTGAAAGACGGCTTAATTGTTTGGCTAGTGTCGAGCTTGAAGAGCAAAGCCCGCCGTCGGTTGATTCGGTTTGGAGCAAAGAGGGTACAGAAGCCCATGAGGTACTAGAAAGCCTTTTTAAAATATTCACCTTGAAATCTTTTGCGGCCCTTCGCCCCGTGGTCTCTGAAAGCAAAGACGCCATGATTGTTAACGGCATGAAAATGGTTCGCTATGTCTTAGCGATACAAAAGCAATTTGAAGGGTCCGAGCTTTTTATAGAACAACGCATTTACAACGAAAGTATTAGCCCCGAAATGTTTGGCACCGTTGACGCGGCCTTGGTGCAAGTGTTTGGTGCTCTTCACATTATAGATTATAAATATGGGGCCAGTCCCGTTGACCCAAAAGAAAACACCCAATTGATTCAGTACGCTTTAGGGCTCGCCGAAAAGTACGACTGGAATTTTACCCGCGTTGTGCTCCATATATTTCAACCGAGAATCGGCGGCAACGGGCGCAAAGCTTGGGTAATACCTATCGAGCGGCTTAGAAATTACCACTTACAATTTAAAGAGAATATTGAAGAGATAGAAAAAGGCGGGCATACGCCAACGCCCGGCGGGCATTGTCATTGGTGCCGGGCAAAGAGCACTTGCCCTGCTAAAATGTCGGTGCGGGAAGAAAAGATTGCAAACGTATTTAAAAACAACCCATTTAAAGAAAGGCAAGCAAATGGCAAAACGAAAAATAGTGAAGGCCACCAAGCGAAAAGCGGCAAAGAAGAAAGCCGTCAAAAAGCAAAAGGCAAAGGGCAAGTCAACCCGTTCGCCCAAGCGCAAAACGGCGAAGGCCCCCGCTACGCCCACGGCGTCCGAAACGGGCAAGTGTACAGCACAAGGGTCTTTTGATTTCAGTGACGACGAACTACGCCTAGCGGTATTAACTAAGTTAGACCGCCAAGACTCCGAAGCTAATGAATACGAAGACGAAGACGAAGACGAAGCGTATTTTTAACCAACGGCCAATTAACCGTTACAACCGAAAGGAAAATATTTTATGGCTACAAAAGAGGAAACCGAAAAACTGAGAATGCTCACCGGGGAGTTTAGAGCAAGTCACCCCCACGTTTTCAAACCCACGTCGGTAAAGCCCGGCGGTGATTTGAATTATTCAATTGAAATGCTTTTTGATAAAACCATCACCAAGTTGAGCGACTTCCAAGCTAGGGTGAAAGCGGCCATCATTGCCAAATGGGGCGAAGACCAAACCGCATGGCCAAAGCCGTTAAGCCTTCCTTACCGTGACGGGGATAAGCCTTATGGTAAAA
This sequence comes from uncultured Candidatus Saccharibacteria bacterium, assembly GCA_964349945.1. Classification (GTDB taxonomy): domain Bacteria; phylum Patescibacteriota; class Minisyncoccia; order Phycocordibacterales; family Zambryskibacteraceae; genus JAIFWN01. The sequence goes on from CAYGIH010000003.1 coordinate 32,491, forward strand.
AGAAAGAGCTAAAGCCCGAGCATAAAGGCATGTGGGTGGTACGCGCTTCAAGCAAAGCGGAGTACTCAAAGCCCTACGTTGTGGGCCTTGACCCCGACGTTGCGCTTGAAAGTGAAAATCAATTCTATCCAGGTTGTTACGCACGGGCCGCGCTGAAAGCCCATGCCTACACTTTTGCCGATAAAGACGGTGTAAAGTTTGTTTTGGACGGGGTGCAATTTTTGCGAGACGGTGAAGCCTTTGGCGGAAAGAAGCCCGCCAATCAATTGTTTTCAAAAGTTGAGGGCGACGCCGGTAGTGACGACTTTGGCGGTGACGCCGACGCTGAGTTTTAGGGGGGTGGTTGTGGGATTAGAAAGAGTGCTTGCGACTGCAAAGGCTTACATAAGAATCGACTATATTGAGCAATTAGAAATATTAGAGGACAATACTTTAATTGCAATAGGCTTAACCGATACCCGCGAACGGCGCTTATGTAAAAAAACTATGGACTTAGTAGACGATAGCGGGGGCAGTCAAGCGGAAAGCTTTATTGAAGCCCCCGGACTTTTCGCGTATTGTAATTAGTTAAATAGAGGGCGGGGCCATGATAAAATTGACCTTTGATTTTGAAACTCAGAGCCGGGCCAATCTAAAACAGATTGGGGCTTTTGAATATTCCATGGACCCGTCCACTATTGCCCTTTGCCTTTCTTTCAAAGTGAACAATTCGCCAAAAATCTTTCTTTTTGATTATCACCAAATGCAAAAGCATTGGCGCGACTTCCCCGCTAAGTTTAAAGACAATTGGACCCGATGCATTTTAACCCCCGATTTAGTTTTTAGCGCCCACAATAGCTTTTTTGAAAATGTTATTTATCACAACGTTTTGGTGAAGCGTTTCGGGTGGCCGCCTATTCCGCTTAAAAAATTTAGATGCACGGCGACCAAGGCCGCCGCCGTGGCTATCCCTAGAAATTTACAGGACGCCGGGGCCGTAATGCAAACGGCTATCCAAAAAGATTTTGAAGGCCACCGCGTAATGATGAAGCTTTGTAGGCCCACAAAAGCTTTTGTGGCTTGGCAAAAAGCGTATGATAAACTTGAAGCTAAGGACCAATTAGAGACCGAAGACGCCGACGCCTTACGGGATTCAGAGCCCGCCGAATTTTGGACGCCCGAGACGGCCCCCGAAGACTTTAAAACGCTTTACAAGTATTGCGAAAGTGACGTGCTCGCCGAGGAAAAGCTAGACGAAGCTTTGCCCGACCTTACACCAAAAGAGCAAGCCCTTTGGTTTTTAGATCAAAGAATCAACTTGCGCGGCGTACAGGTAGACGCCCCCTTGGTGGATAAGATTTCTAGAATCATGGCCGCCGAGGGTAAACGAATGCACCACGAACTAGACGCCCTCACAATGGGGCTTGTTTCCTCGGGCAATGCTCGGGCCGCCATTTTGGATTTTATGAGTCTTGAAGGCATTGAAATGCCAAACCTGAAAGCGGCAACGGTGGACGAATTTTTAGAAAACCGTTTTATTACCGAAGACGCCGAGAAGCTTTTAAAAATTCGCAAGGCCCTAGCCAAAGCGTCAACGGCCAAATACAAAAAATTTCAGGGCGTTGCCCGTAGCGACGGGCGGGCGCGTGATTTGTTTTTGTTCAACGCCGCGTCTACGGGCCGTTGGGGTGGCAAGAATATTCAACCCCAAAACTTTCCGCGTGGCGTTTTGAAAGATATGCATTTAGCTATTGAAGAAATCAACAATCTTGACGTTGACGACTTAAAGCTTCTTTATGGTGCTAATTTAATGCCGCTCTTTTCGTCTTGTCTTCGGGGCATGTTCATTGCCACCAAAGGCTTTGATTTATTTGTCGAGGATTTAAATGCTATCGAGTGCCGCGTGCTTTGGTGGCTCGCCGGGCATAAGAAGGGGCTTAAAATATTTCAGGACGACAAAGACCCATACAAAGAAATGGCCGCAAAAATATATCATAAATCGGTGTTAGAAATTACAGACGCGCAAAGACAAGTAGGCAAGGCGGCAACGCTTGGATGCGGCTATCAAATGGGTGGACGAAAATTTGTTTCAGCCGCTTGGGATACTTACCGCGCCGAAGTCGATAAGGGCATGGCAAAAGTGGCCGTGGCCGCTTACCGTGAATTACATTACCCCGTTACCGAGCTTTGGGACAATTACCAAAACGCCGCCATTAGCGCGATAGAAAACCCCGGCAGAAAATACCGAGTGGGGTCTATTGGTTTTTATGTAGCGCATTCCTTTTTGTGGATTGAGCTACCGAGCGGGCGAAGTCTTGCCTATAAAGACCCCACGGTGGGCCAAGAAAAAACCGTGGTTATGATAGACCGGGAAGGTGAAAACATTTATGCGAGTAATGCCGCTATGTACGCCGACGCCCTTTCAAACGGTTTTAAAAAGGCTAGTGAATTTTATTCGCCCCGCATTCGGTATTGGGCAACAAATCACAAGGCGAAAAAGATTGATTGCACAATCCCCAAGTGGACCCGTGAATCCACTTATGGCGGCAAGCTCGCCGAAAATATTACGCAAGCGGTAAGCCGGGACGTTTTGGCCGAAGCAATGATAAGAGCGCACAAAGCGGGCTTTAATATTGTAATGCACTCGCACGACGAAATGGTGAGCGAAGCACCAAAAGGAAAATTTAAAATAGTCGCCGACGAAAAGGGCGTTTTGTATTGCCCCGAATATCGGGCAATAATGGAGCACGCCCCCGAGTGGGCAAAAGATTTACCGCTTAAATCGGGCGGGTGGGTCGATACTAGGTATAAAAAATAAAGCGTTGCCGGTCTTAACTCCCATGTGACTATCGGTAACACTTGGCCGGGGAAAGAGACGCGGGGCTAAAAACCCCGCGCCCGGTTTTAAAGTTAGGGGGCTAAATGGATAAAATAGATTGGCGAGACCTTCCTAGACACTTAGTAACTGAAATATTTGTAGTTGGGTTATCCACCGGGCTTTTGTTCGCGGGCCTTTTGCTTTTCGTTGTGCTTTGGCTGGTTAACAAATGATAAACGAGTTGACGCTTTTGGTGGTAACCGTTGGCTTTATCTATTTTGCTTATTTAAAATTAAGGGGGCACTTATGACAAAGAAAGAATGGCTCGCATACCACAAAGAATTTTGCGACAAAATGACCGCGATAACGACGGCTAAAAACTCCGATTACTGCGGGCTTAGTGACGACCCGTTTTCAAATTTTAAGCAAGTGGGCGGACTTGTACAATTGCCTAACGTGGTCGAAATTGGTTTCATTACTAGAATGAGCGATAAAATGGCCCGCATCGGTAGCTTTGTCGCTAAGGGTACGCTTGAAGTAAAGGACGAATCGGTCATAGATACTTTGTGCGACCTTGCCAATTATTCTATATTGTTCGCGGGGTATCTGAAGGCAAAGCGTCTTGGGGTCACCAATTCGCCCATTGAAAATGTTGCCCGTCCACGCGGGCAAAAGACCCGCCGTGCAAAAAGCCCACGTCGGTAAAGCATTTTATAAACCCTTCAGATAAAGCCACGGGGCCGCCTAAAGGGTTTTCTTTTGCGTTTATGTCAATGGCAAGCCCGTAGCAATGCGTTGAAAGGCGGGACGTATAGCCCCTAACAGGGCGCAAATTTAAAATGCCGTCAAAAGTTTTAAGTTCTAGACTAAAGCCCTTACGCTCTAAACTAGTAAGGGCGTCCATTAGCGGCCCGGCCATATCAATATTGCAATACAAGTGCGTTATGGGTTGACCCGTTATGGAGTTGCGCCAATTAGGAAAACAAAGGTCTTTTGGCAATTGCACGTTTATCATGTGCTTTGATTCGTCGGCCCAAAACTTTCTAAGTAGGTCCACGGGGCCGTAAATGGCTTGGGCTTCGTCCAAAGTGAGCAACGGCATGGTGCTAATACCCCGCGCCTTCCCGGTCAATTAAAGCCGCTTCACAGCGGTCTAGGCGCTCTTTTAAACGGCCCACGTCTTCTTCTGAAAGGCAAGCCCGCTTGGGCGGGCCTTGTTCTATTTGCCAACTAACGTCAAGCGGGCGGCTCGGTGGGGGGTCTTGCCCCAAGTCGGGCGTTGAACACGCGGTTAAGCTCATTAGAATCATTGCAAACAAAAGCGGCGTGAACTTTTGACAAGTCATTTTTGACGGTCCTTTCTAATTCGGGCGAGCCCTTGGCCTTCTTTTCTTCACCATGCAAAAACCTAACAAGGGCTATTAGTTGAGGCAAAGCTTTTAAGAAGGCCCAAACTAGGGCCATAACTGAAACCTCGCCGCCCATTAGACGCGCTCTTTCTTTTTGGCATTGTAGAAAGAAAACCATTTAAGATAGTACACCGCTTTTGAATCCAAAAGCTTTTGCACAAAGGCTTCGGTGTCCTGCATTTTTGAATTAGCGAGCACCGGCCCAAGGGCCTTAATTACACCAATGACAAACGTCGCGAGTATGGTCATTAGGGTGCCCAAAATTCCCGCCCACAAAATAATTTTTGAGACAACGGGGCCGAGGTAAGGAAGGTTTTCAATGGCTGAAAGGGTATCGACAACGCCTTGGGGAATTGGGTCAACGTCTAATTGCTCGGCTTGTACAGGGCTTTGAATTGGTGAAGCTGCGGGCGTTTGAGCAAAAGCAAGAATCGGCAAAAGCATAAGAGCCACAAGAATTAGTTTCATTTAAGTACCCCCTTGATTCGGTTTAAGTTTATTTCGTATTAAGACAAACGTTTCGTTTATGCGCTTCATTTCACTTTCGATTTTATCCATTTGAGCTTTTCTAGCCTCAAAAGTTTTAAGCTCATCGGTAAGGGCCGCCGTTAGCTTATCGGTGGCATGCATTTTAACTTGAGCTTTCACCAATTCTTGGCGCACCACTTCAAGCTTTACGGTGAGCGTTGTCAAATTGCCTTCTAAAGCGGTAAACTTCTTTTCGATTTCTTGGCGGTAGCGGGTAGCGTTGGCCGCCTTAAGCTCTTCAATTTCTTTTGCTTGCTTAAAGTGTTGCTTCATTAGCACTTTGATAATTGCGAAGGCCGCCGCGAAACAACCCACAACGCCCAACGCAATCGACAAATAGGGGTCCATTATTGATAGTACTCGGTGACTTCAATGTAGCCCGAGCCCCCCGCGCCCCCTGCGGC
>CAYGIH010000004.1:0-23651 GCA_964349945.1 uncultured Candidatus Saccharibacteria bacterium
CCTGATTCCCATCCATGCGGAATTTCAGAAAGCTGCTGGTATAGCGCCCCGCTACCGCAGAAAAAGATTCATCGAAATCATTATGCACCAGCACCAGCACGATCATGTCAGGTTGATAGGTTTGCGCCACATGACGCGCCATCGCCAGATAATGGCTCAAGGGTGCGCCACTGACGCCAAAACGATAAACCTGAAGGCGGCCTTTTGCCGCCCCCTCAAGCTGCTCGGCCAGACTGGCGTCAAACGGCGCCTGCAACGCCTCGACAAATGAATCGCCAATAATGGCGATGCGCCGGACGCCCGAAGGGGCCTTGGCGTCATATGTTGCATGGCCTGAATTCCAGCCCTGCGCATTGATGCGGTAGCGCCCCGCCACGTCATCACCAACGCGCCATACCCCCTCACTGCCGGGCCGAAGCCGCACCAGCCCATCCACAAAGACATTTTCCGGGACGTCGCTGGGGATCAGAATAAAACGGAATAACACCAGTTCACACAGCAACACCACGGCCAGTATGCTGCTTATCATCAATGCGGCGTTCACCAGGCCATTGCGCCATCCACCCTCACGCGGCCCGTGCGCGACAGGCGCCCCCTTATTCCCCGTTGCGGCGGGACCACTCCCGATCCGCCCCCGGACGCCCGAAGGTTCACTATTCTTCTGCACACCCTTGTCCCTGTCACGCCGCCATTCAGGCCATCTGCGTCTTTATTCGGGAAAAGCCAGGTTTTTGCAACGCCACGATTGCCGCCACCCCATGAATAGGCTAGTTTGCGCCCGTTCCATACCTTTCACCGGATCAAATGCACCCGTAGCTCAGCTGGATAGAGCGCTGCCCTCCGAAGGCAGAGGCCAGGGGTTCGAATCCCTTCGGGTGCGCCAATTCAATCAATAAAATCAAATATTTATGAATTCGCGTTTTGACGCGAACCAAGCGATGATCGGTCGCGGAAGCACCACGGAAGCAGCATAATCGCATTTGGCCGCTGAATCGCCAAATTGGAAAAGCGCGCGATGAGTCGTGCATGCGGATTAGACACCTACCCCACAATCTACATAGAGATGAGATCAAGTGTCGGCTACCAAGTGCGCCACTCGAACAGACGATGCTCGACTAACCGCGCCACGTTCTCAGGAGCGGCTTGTTCCACCTCCTGAAACAGGTGTTGAATTTTCGACTGTTTTAGCCACGAATGGAAAAAAGTCTGCTTCAGGCGCTCGAAGAATGTAAGCGCCCAGTTGAAGCAGAACGAAAGAGAGCGCGCGGCGACATACCTAAAAAGTGAGAGAAATTAACCGAGAGCTTGTTGCACTGGTGTTTGCCCATTACTCCGGTACGGTTCTATCAAAGGGCTGCCGTGACATAGTTGGTCAGCTTGTCAAAAGCGAGCAATCATCGGTGCGCTCCGAAGCTATGGGTGTTATCGATATTCTGAAAAATGTTGATCTCATCAAGTCCATGATGGACAGCGGGTGGAAGGCAAGCGCACTTGATCCAGATGAGCATCACTCCGAAATTTTGTCTGGATCGCGACTTGTCATAAGTGCGGCGGAGCATGGCTTAATAAGAATCGAGGACGCATTCGAGAGAATTTCTCCTCAGTTTTTTGATGTAGCTGCATCGATTTTGGGCACGCATGTACATCAACCCATAGCCGATCGGCTCAGGCGTTCGGTCGCCATAACGTTGGATGTTGAACTTCCTTTTAGTCCGCCGATTGTCGAGCAAAGTATGGGCGGTGCAGCATCTTCATATAATCGTTTTGAGGCGGCCCTCACGAGGGAGCAGGCTCGCTTGATATTGGATGGGGTGACTTTTTCAGCAATTGACGCATTCGTTTTAGCATCGCTAGGTCAAGCAAGCGAACTGGCCTCTATCTTCCTAACGCTGAGCGATAACAAATTATCACACGTCCGGAGGCTTGCATTTATGCTCGCGAAGTGCATTTCGTTCCATGAACCGGTGCTCGCAAGAAGTCTATTTGAGCGGCTTTCTGGGAGACGTCACTTCGTAAATTTTATTTATGGTCCGTCAGGTGTTTCACAGGAGGCCGCGTGCATCTGGGGCAGCGCAGAAAATGAAGGGCTGGATAAGCTAAGAGCTCAGAGGTTGGATCGAGCGAGTACGGATTTTGACCTCGCACAAGAAGTTCTGGCCGCGCTCATGGGCGGAAAGGCAAAATTCCTTGAAAGCTATGCACTCAAGAACCTTGAAAGCCCAGAACCAGCCTCGAATGGACGGGCATTGATGGTTATTGGCTTCGGGGAGGAGTCCGCCGCTTCCGATGAAATACTGGCGCGTCACGCAAACACGAAAGGCTTGATTGGTATGGCGGCAAAAGCGGCACGATACGCATACGACCGTGATCGTTGGGCACGGCATTGGTTTAGGAAAATGTGCGAGACAGAGTATGCTGAAGAGTACTGGCGGTTCAGCATTCTCTTTCTGAAGATTGTGGATGGGCGCTTCTTTTTGTGGGAACGGGAAATCCAGCGTGTGGGAAATCCAGCGAATAACTTCGAGCCAAGCCTCCAGAGGCAGTTGGACAGTCGCATAAAGGCTTGGAAAGGTAAGCGGGAGAAGACTTTTTGCGGCGATAAGGCCCCCGACAAGATATACATTGAGCTCGATTGACAGATAGAAAAACACGCTCCGATTGCCTCCCGAAGCATGCTAGAATACTCAGATCATGGTTGACGTTTTTATTTCTGAGCAATTTTGTTCCAAAAGGTAGAGATTGATGGCCGTCAGTGACATTTTTGGCTTGGGGAGAGGGCGATCAAACATACTCTCGGGAACGCAGCAGTTTTCTCAAATTGACACCGACAGAATGGTGAAGCGCCTGCGTATTCGGGAGGAGGCCCGTGCCCAAGGGGAGCGAGGGTTGCCTTCCTCGGATAGCGAAAGTCTCGACGAAATCGAGCAGACAATTATCAATGAGATTGAGGCCGAAGCCCAAACCCAATACGGGCGCTATCTGGATAATCAGAAAACGTATGCCGACCGTGCCGGTGGATTGGGAATACAAACGTTAGTCTTGCAAATAGGCGCGGTCTCAGGAAACGCCGTAACAGACTTTGCCAACCGCACCCGTAATGGAGCGAACACCCTTTATGTATCGCGCAAAGAGATTATCGAAACTGAAGCTGACCTAAAGCGATTCCGCCAGAAACACAAACTGGAACGGCCGGCCCGGAATATCGGATCAACAAAGCTTAACGTTGGTTTTTTGTTACTGATACTTTTTGGTGAAGCACTGGCTAATGGCTATTTCTTGGCTAAGGGGAGTGAGTTTGGTCTTTTTGGCGGCGTCTCCGTGGCGATGCTCATTGCAGGCCTTAACATTATGATTGGTGTCGTCACCGGTCGTTTGCTCGCACCATTAATAACTCACCGTAATTGGACTTTGAAGCTCGTCGGGTTTCTTTCGATACTCTTGTTTATGACGGTGACGATCACGCTTAATCTTTTTGTCGCCCATTACCGTGACGCAATGGGAGGTATCGATCCTGAGGCGGCGTCCAGGACGGCAATCGTCACCTTTAAGACTGCGACGTTTGGAATTGCAGATGCAGAGTCATGGTTGATGTGCGCCCTCGGATTGTCCTTCGCCATTGGCGCCGCCATAGATGGTTGGTTGATGAATGATCCATACCCTGGTTACGGTCGACGGGCGAAGGCGCATAGAGACGCTGTCGAGGAGTACACCGCGCTGAAGGGAGACTTATTAAGCGAATTGGAAGATATTAAAAAAGAAGCTGAAGAAACCATGGGAAATACCGTCCGGGACATTCAAGTTCGACCGGGAGAATTCGAAAACATCATCACGAAGAGTCAGTCACTGCAATCACAGATGACGCATTACTTTGATCATATTGATACGTCCGTAAACACATTGCTGAGGGTATACAGGACTGAAAATCTAAAATACCGTAAAGACATTCCCCCGCCAAAGCGCTTCGATCAGGCTTGGTCCTATAGCAGACCTCCACTTCAAGACGACTTCGTATCGCCTCGCCAGCGCGATCTTAATGCTGCTGCAATCCAGGAAGCCTTGTCAGAGTTCCCAAGACATCAACAGGCCCTGAATGAATCTTATCTCAAGGCAATGGCTGAGTACCGTAAGATTGATGAGATGGCTAACCAGGATTTTGATAATGGCAAAACGTAGACACATTAGCCGCAAAAAATCCGATGATAGGCGAGGCACAGTCTACATTGTCGCTGCCGTAGCCGGTTTTATGCTTCTGGGCGGGGTTGGAATTTATATTTCCCTGAACAGGGTAGAAACCGATAAGGAAACAGGCTGTCCGAAGGGCGTTCTTACTAATGTCACCGCTGTGCTCATTGACATGACAGACAGTATAGGCCCCGTGCAGACTGCATCATTGCGGAACACACTAGTGGCAGTCCGGGATAGCATCCCTCAGTATGGTCGTCTTGAAGTCTATGCAATAGGGCCAATTACATTGAAGCCACTCGAACCGATTTTTGCTGGTTGCAATCCGGGAGGCCCGGAAACAGCCTCCAACCCGCTCATCGGCAACGTGGCAATGGCTGAAAAGAACTGGAAGAAGAAATTTGCCGACAAGCTCGATGAAACGGTTGTCAAAATCAGCCAGCTAAAGCCCCAAGATAGCTCGCCGATATTTGAAGGGATTCAATCGGTTGCCGTAACCTCATTTGGCGTCCCGATGGCAGATAATGCTCAGCGCAAGCTCGTCATAATCTCCGACCTCATTCAGTTCGGGCCCGAGATGTCGATGTTCCATGGCGCTCCAAACTTCAAGACGTTCCAGGACACGCAGTACTTCGCCAAAGTCCGCACCAACCTGCAAGGCGCGAATGTTGAACTCATTTGGATTCCAGTTTCCACTCAGAAGAATATCCAGACACCTCACTTTCAAGATTTTTGGCTCAAATATATCGATAGTGTGAACGGCACCGTCGTTCGCTGGGCGCCACTCTAATTATTGATGGAGTAACTATGTCCGACTCTACTGAACGCCGCTCAAAAGTAACCTACCGCAATCCGCTCGACGACATTCCCGACCAGTGGCTGTTCTTCGGGGTCTTCCTCGCGGGCGTTTTCCTGATCGTTTTCTTGAAATACATTGACGTTCGACAGGTGGTTGTAACGATATTCCCTCTGGGACTTATGATTTTATATGCATTGTTAGTTACAGCAACAAAGGCATATCGAATTCGCGAGGATCGTGTCGGCGATAACCTCTATTACTTAGGCTTTCTATACACATTAGTGTCGCTTGCGTATGCATTATGGGCATACCAAAGCGATGGTGGTGCCACTGATACAATCATTACAAATTTTGGCATAGCGATCTCGACGACAATTCTCGGTTTGGCGTTCAGAGTATTCTTCGCCCAGATGCGCGAAGACCCTGTTGAATATGAGCGTGAAGCCCGATTTGAATTGGCGGATGCCAGCCGAAAAATGAAAGCTGAGCTTGATGATATTTCTGTTGAGATGTCGAGTTTCAAACGCAAGCTGGGGCAGACGCTCGCGGAAGGGATCACCGACATAGCTGACAAAGCAAGTTCTTCTCTCGAAGAAACTGTTGGTCACTTTGCCAATACAAGCCAGCAGGTTATTGAGAAGATTCAAGATGCGTTTAACAGTTTCACTGATCACTCAACGCAACTGAGCCAGGTTACCTCTCAGAACGTAACTGCACTCCAAGCGCTTTTTGACAGAATTGAAAAGATCGAGGCATCGCCTGACTTGTTGGCCGCAAAACTCGATCCGGTGATGGCAAAGTTTGCTGAAGTTGCTGAGGAATCCTCGAAGCGAACGAAGGTCCATAAATCAGAACTAAAAAAGCTGCACGAGCTTGTCGATGCGTCTCTTGAGGCGGCCACGGCTCTTGAATTGATAACCTCCACTTCCAAGAAGGGTGTGGAGGATCAAATTTATGGCTTTGCCAAGGCGCTTGATGAAGGAGTAGCCGCAGCAGCGAGACTATCAAAGGAGCTTGGTGAATCTGCCCACGGCGTTAGAGCAGATTTGGAAGCGAATAAGACTGCTTTTGAGGCAAACAAGACCACTCTTGCCTCCCTGCGGCAAACCATGGATTCCGACGCGGATCAAATGAAGACAGCGTCAGCGAATATTCGTCAACTTGTTGCAACGGATGGCGACTTGAATAGAAAGGCTTTAGACGAGTTGCGCAGGTCTGTATCAGTAACGATTGAAGCGAACCGCGCCGCTTTCATGGAAGCAGCAAAAGCCGCTTCTGAGGATAATTTGGCTATTAGGCAACAGCGAGATGAAATGAATGCGATTCTGGCTGAAAGCCGTGGTGCCATGGCTGATCTTGAGAAGGCCCTCGTCTCTCTCACTCAGACCATGATTGGAAAGATAGATGGACAATAAGGTCCGCAGTCAGGATCGGGAATACAGGCGTGGTCTCGTTCTCGGCCTCACGATGGCCGAGATCATGGTCCTCATTATTTTCTCTCTTCTTCTTGCCCTCGCCGCAGCACTGAAAAACGCGCACGAGAGAGAAAGCAATCTGCGAGCTCTGATTGGCGACATAGGCAGCAATGTTTCAACGGAAGACATCTTCAGAGAGATGCGTATTTTGCGCGAGAAGGTCATCGCAACCCAATCGGAAATAAACAGGCTGATTCCCTTTGAGCAGAAAGCTAAAAAGTTAGATGACATCTATAAGGAACTTCGACAAGTTGGTATAAGCAAACCTGATACAGATGATGGCAAGAAAAAGCTCGCCGAAAAGATGCGGTTAGCTCATGAGGCGGAGCAAGCCTATCGACACCTCCCAAATCAAACCGATGCCTCAAATCCTGAGGAGAAAGCTATCGCCGATATGCTTACACTTGCCAATCAGGTCATGAACGAGAGCAAGCGCCCTGGCGCAGCCCCAGAACCTTCACAAATAACACAAATGTTGAAGGATGCCCGGTCAGCAGACCAAAAGGTTCGTGATATTGTGGGCCAAAATAAAAATCTTTCTGAGAAGCTAAAGGCAACTGGCCGAGGAACTCAATTCCCGCCTTGCTGGGCAAGTCCTGATACAGGACGGCCCGAATATATTTTTGATATATTAATAGGATCAAGTGGCTTGACTATTCGGCGCAACGATCTTCCCCTTCGTGCCGAGCAATTTGAAGCTCTACCGGCTCAGGGAATCGAATTTGGCCGGGAATTAAGCCAGGCCGAATTCAGGCAACAGACCGCCCCTCTCCGAATATGGGGAGATCAGCAGGAACAGAAGTGTCGCTTCTTTGTACGCCTCTATGACGCGACCAAGGTCGATGAAAAAAACACATTCAAGAAGTACATGCTCACCACCGAGGAGAGCTTCTACAAATATTTGGTGCAGGAATGAAACCGATCAGGCCTGCTGTTGGTGAAGCGATAGTAAACCTCAGAGCGCATGTTTTGTGGAAGCACATTCAAAATACGGGGTACGATGCGAGCAAGGAACAGGTGATGGCGTTAGTTCGGAAGATGCCTGACCATGAAGTCAAGGCAGAGCTTCTGCGTATCCCTATTCTACAAACCCCTTTGTCTTGGCTTACACGGTTATTTGGCAAATGGTAACGGTGACCTTATTGGGGGATGCACTGAGGAAAAGTGCACGGACACCCCTCTGACTTTGGCTTTCGATAACAAGCGGGCTGCTCGAACTGCATTGCCCACAGCCCCTTTCGTCCCTCCTTTGCAGCATCCTCCGCCCACACATAATTGCTCGAATATTTGCGGTAGGCGATTGCCCAGCCTTCGAGCACCATCCAGGCGCCCAAATCCTCTGCCCCAACTCGACACACCGCCACTGCACGTCCATACCTGTCAGTGTCATGCTGCTCGCAAGTTACCGTTTGCTGTCCGATTTTATCCGAGAGCGCTAGGGCGGCCTTCTGACCACAACGATATGTCTTGCCATCAGCTTTGCAGTCTTGCCTGCTCTCTGGTGCATCGATACCATGCATACGGATACGCTGTTCGTGGATTTCAAGAGTATCACCATCGATAACGGATGCACGACCAGTGATGACCCTCGTCGGTGTGGGCGAAGCTGAGTTGGGCGCTGGGGCCGTCCTGGGTACCTCTTGTGCGTTTGGAAGCTGACTCATCGCTTCTTCCTTCGAGGCAAAGGACTGACCGGCCAGCGGCCCACGGTGGCAATGGTACCCCCCGAGCTTGCGGTTGTGGTGGCAGCCAAGTGCGTCAAAACCACCGCCGTTCGAAAACGCCTGGCTGGGTAAAAAAAAGATAACGGCGATAGTCGCTGCAATCCATAAAGGCCGCATATACCTATTCCCGCTCTTGGTACACGATACTGCGATAATACGGCTATACTTTATTAAATTTCAATCCTACATAGACGATCTGCTTCACCCACGCCTTCGATAAGTCGGTACCAACTCTCAAGATAAAGAGGATGAGAACGTGTTTAGGTGGTGGCGTCGGCGCAAGGAGCGTGAGCGCGTTGAGCAGGACGCCATCGAGCTCATGGAACGGCATGGCGAGCAGGCCTACTACATCGCCCGTGAACGCATGGCCGATGCGATCTTGCTTGGCGACATCGCCGAAAATATCAGATGGACCAGAGTTCGGAAGCATATCCGCAAACTCACCGGACATCCCGGACACCAGAGCGATACGACGACCCGCTACAACGAGGAAAGAGGAAACTCGTGAAGATTATTCATTGAGGATTGCTTCGAAACTAAGAGTGCGCAAAAGTTGATCCCGTTAGTGAACACGATGTTGCTACCTGGCGATAAAATTCTCAGGCGCAAAGAGCGGGATTAAACGACAGCGATCCGGACCTTGCGAACATGATCTCTTTATGTTCTAACTGTGACAGGCTTGGGGGCCGTGTCAACGGCACGGAGCCATGCCAGAGGTCCGAAATGCCAATGTGCCAGAAAAACGCAAAATGCAGTTCAACAACCTTTAAAGGCTCGCGCAGGCAGCTTCAGGAAAGCGTCGGCCTATGAGCTTCACTTTCCTCCATGCTGCCGATCTGCATCTGGGTAGCCCGCTCCTTGGGCTGACTTTAAAGGACGTGGACGTTGCTAAACGGTTTGCGATGGCTAGCCGGGAAGCCTTTTCCGACCTCGTGACCCGCGCAGTCGAGATCAAGGTTTCCTTCGTGGTGATAGCCGGCGACGTGTATGACGGGGAGTGGAAAGACACTTCCATCGGCCTGTTCTTCAACCGCGAAATCGGCCGGCTGGATCGGGCGGGAATTCCGGTCTTCCTCATCAAAGGAAACCATGACGCTGAAAGCGTCGTCACCAAGACGATTTCGTTGCCGGACTGCGTTCGGCAGTTTCCATCAAACAAGCCGAAGACCTTCCGGATCGAGGAACTCAAAGTTGCGATTCATGGCCGGAGCTTCCCAGAGCGAGCCGTGACGGAGAACTATGCCCTGACGTATCCGGACCCCGTCCCCGGATGGTTCAACATCGGCGTGCTACACACCTCCTGTGACGGACGGCCCGGACATGCCGACTACGCTCCGTGCACCACAGCGGATCTGGTGCGTCGCGGCTATCAGTATTGGGCGCTCGGTCATGTGCATGAATATGAAGAGCTTGCCCGTGACCCTTGGATCGTATTTCCTGGCAATTTGCAAGGTCGCCATGTCCGTGAAAGCGGTCCCAAAGGCGCGGTGCTCGTCGGCACCGCCGATGGGCACGTCAGCTCCGTCCAGCGCCTGATTCTAGACCGGGCGCGGTGGGCTGTTGTCGGCGTCAGCCTCTCAGGCATTGATGATGAGACCGCCGCACTCCGAAAAATCGAGGATGCGATTCGTCCGGCTGCGGGTCAGGCCGAGGGTCGTTTACTGGCGCTGCGGGTCCATTTGGAAGGAACGACCGGACTTCATCGGCATCTCAATGCCGACCCGCATCGGTTCTCGGACGAAGTGCAGGCAGCCGCTCAGCGGTGTCACGAAGATATCTGGCTTGAACGCCTCCGCATTGAAACCCGCGATATCGAAAAACTGCCTGCGGCGGATAATTCACTTTTGTCGCTTGATCTCTCGGCAGCGCTCCGTGAGATTGAGCACGAACCCGCGATTCGTTCAGCCGCCGCCGACCTTATTTCGACGATTGTGGGTAAACTTCCAGGCGGCATCACGACTGACGAAACAGCACTCGGCCAAGACGTCGACTCGCTGTTGGCAGCGGCAAGGGCTGTTGTCCTTGGCCGTACCGCGAGCTAGGCAGGATCGGGCGTATGAGGATCATTAATCTCGATCTCGACCGCTACGGCCCATTCACGGGACAGAAACTCACTTTCCAACCGGGCGCAAAGCTCCACATCGTTTACGGGCGGAACGAAGCGGGAAAGAGTTGCTCGCTCGCCGCCATTACGGACCTGTTTTTCGGAATAGACCCACGGACTCGCTACGACTTCCTGCATGAAGGGAAGGAACTTCGCATCGGCGCCACGATCGAAACCCATGACGGCAGCCGCCTCGCCTTTCAGCGTCGCAAAGGTAACAAGAACACGCTGCTTGATACCGCCGGCAGCCCACTTAACAATGATGCCCTGCTGCCGTTCCTCGGCAGCTTGTCTCGCGACGTATTTTGTCACGCCTTCGGTCTCAATACAGAAAAGCTCCGCGAGGGTGCCGAAGAAATGTTGAAGAGCGAGGGGGAAGTCGGAGCCAGTCTCTTCGCTGCCGCAACGGGCTTGCGTGGGTTAACTGATCTCCGTCGAAGCTTGGAGGCGGAAGCAGAGAGAATTTTCGCACCGCGAGCCGCGAAAGACAGAATCTTCTATCAGGCCCTCGACCGATTTGAGACGGCGCGGAAGGCAATCCGCGAGCTTGAGCTGAAGGCGGGCGATTGGAAGGCGCGCAATGAACGTATCGAGGAACTCGGCGCCAAACTCACACAGGTCAAGGAGGAACGCAGGCAAAAGACGGTTGAGCAGGCTCGGCTATCGAGGCTCAAGCGTGTAGCACCACTTTTGCGTCTGATCGACGGCGATATTGCAACGCTGGGGACGCTGGGTGATTTGCCCGAGTTTCCCGCCAGTTTCACCGAACGCTTGCGCGACAGCCTTGGCGCTCTCGCAGAAGCTACAGACGGGAGCGAGCGCGCTAGAGCCGAACACGATAAAGCAAAGCAGGACCTTACTGAGATTACCGTCGATGAAGCCCTCCTTGCCAAGGCGGGTGACGTGCAGCACCTTTTCGGTGAGACGGCGGCCTACGCCAATGATCAGCGCGACATGCCGCGCATTCAGGCGGAAGCTGATGAATATTCCGCACTTCTCAGTCAACTCGCCGTACGGCTGGGGCTATCCGACGTGGCACAGGTCGAGGAACAACAGCCCTCTGATGCGGCGCAAGCGCTTACCCGTGGCCTGATTTCAGAGGGCAAGACGCTCAATCAGGCCTTGAGCACCCACAGCCGCACTCTCCTGTCTGAAACCGAGGCACTTGCTGTTTTGGAGCAGCAGCGAGCCGAGCGGGGCGCTCTCATCGATCCGCGACCGTTACATGAGAAGTTTGTCGCCTTCAGCCCGGTCCTCAAGCAGATGGACAAACGCGCCGAAACCGAGCGAATCCTCACCGCCGAAGTTCGTAGCCTCAGCCAGGCCGCAGCGCGCCTCGACCCTTCCGTGTCCGATCTCGATGTGCTTGCCAAAGCCTCATTACCGGCACCTGAGACTATCGGCCGCTTTCGCCAACAACTTGATGGGGTAGCGGAGAAAATACGGCGCGCGACTGAACAGGCGGAGATAGCCGCCGACGTAATTGCTGCGGCTAACACTAAACTTCAGGAACTTACATCCGGGCACCCGGTGCCGTCAGCCGACGCCATCGGGGCAGAGCGCGCAGCGCGAGATCAGGCGTGGAACCGGCTGCGGAGCTCGCTCATGGGCGAACCCGAGATACTCGGGGGCGCTTCTGTTAAGGATACGATCCTGATTTTTGAACGACATACCGCTGAGGCTGATCGGCTGGCGGATGCCGCAGCAACTGATGCAGAACGGGTTGCAGCCTATGCTGCCGAGAACCGTCGTTTGAAGGAAGAGCAGCGCAAGGAAGGTGACACGAAAAGTCGGTTAGAGACGCTGGAGGAGGAACGCCGCCAACTCGTTGAGGGTTGGCACGCCGCATGGGCGCCAGCGGCGTTGACCCCATTGCCGCCGGCGGAGATGGCCGTATGGCTTACGGGTGTCAAGGCACTCCTTGAACGTGCGGAGAAACGTGACGCGCTCAAAGATGAAATCGATCGCATCGATGGTGCTTTGCTTGCCATTGCTCCGGCGCTTGAAGCTTTAGCGGATGAAATCGGGCAACCGCGCGCGAAGGGACTAGACGTCGGCCTCTTGGCACAGCGCATCGAAGGCCGACTCAAGGGGATCACGGCGAGTTGGGACGAAGCGCGCGATTCCGAAACCAGCGCACGCGACACCCAAGTCCGCATCGACAAGCTGCGCAAGGCGGAGCTGGAGGCGACAGGTAAACTTGAGGCATGGTCGGTAAAGTGGCGCACGGCGATCACCGGATTGGGATTGGCCGCAACCGCAACCGTAGAGGAGGCGGAAGCGGCTCTGCTGGCCTGGAAGGAAGTACCGGGGGCGATCCGCGAGCGTGATAATCGCGCTCGCCGGGTGGCGGGTATGAAGCGGAATATCGAAGGTTTCGAGGAGCAGGCTGGGCTGCTCGCCGAAGCCGTAGCGCCCGATCTTCTGTCGCTACCGCGAGATATTGGGGTGAAGACACTCGCAGATCATCTCACTACCGCAAGAGGCGCCGAAGCACGGCGAGAACAGGCAACGGGGAGGCTTACCGAGGCTATCCGAATACGTGATGAGGCCGGCACCAAATTGAAGGAAGCCGATGCCACAATATCAAAGCTTAGCGAGACTCTTCCGCAGGGGCTCGACCTTTCCGATCTTCTCGCTCGGCTCGCCCGGCGAGATTTGTTGAGCGGGTCGCTGACAGAGCGGCGAAGTCAGCTTATCGCTCAGGGGGACGGTTTCAGCGAAGACCAGCTCAGAGCGGATTTGGCAACATATAATGCGGATGGGGCGGAAGCAGCACTCAAGGAGCTTGCCGCAGATGATGACCTTTTGGATCGTCAGGCGCAGGAAGTCTTTGCAGAGCGTGATCGGGAAACACGCGACCGCACGGCGCTTGAGCAAGGCGTTGGGGCGGAGGTCGCGCTCCAGCAGCGTCGAAATGCCGAAGCCGAACTCGTGGATGCGGCGCACGAGTGGTCAGTTCTGAAACTTGGCGCAATGCTCATCGGACAAGTGATCGATCGCCATCGGGCGAGCCAGCAAGATCCGTTGATGGCGCGGGCCGGTGCGTTGTTCACAACGCTCACCGGCGGTGCCTTCTCAGGCCTCGGCCAGGACTTCAACGAAGACGATACGCCGCGCCTTGTTGGCCGGCGCGCGACTGGGGAACTCGTTCCTGTCGCGGGGCTAAGTGAGGGAACACGCGACCAACTCTATCTGGCGCTACGCCTCGCCTATCTAGAGGAATATTCTGCGCGCGCCGAAGCCGCCCCTTTCATTGGCGATGACCTCTTTACGAGCTTTGACGAGGATCGTACCGCAAATGGTCTCGCGGCCCTAGCGGCCGTCGGCAACCGGGTGCAGCCGATTCTTTTCACCCATCATCGGCATGTCGTTGAGATCGCCCGAAGCACGATCGGTTCAGAATTGGCGATTATTGAACTGACTTGAAAAAACAATCAAACGATGGGCGCCAATAAATGCGTATCGAAAATATAAGAATCAAGAACTTCCGCTCGTTCGATGACGTTACGGTGACGTTCAATTCCTACACGTCTCTCGTTGGCCCAAATGGCGCAGGAAAATCCACGATCTTGTGCGCGCTGAATGTGTTCTTCCGTGAAACGGAAAGCGCTTCTACGAATCTCAGCGACCTGGATGCCGAGGATTTCCATCTCCTCAATACCGGCGAACCAATCGAAATCACACTGACCTTTACCGACCTTAGCGTCGAGGCCCAGAAGAATTTTACTGAATACTACAGACAGGGTGCTTTGGTGGTTACGGCAAAAGCGATTTTTAACGCCGACACAAATGTCGCGACCGTCAAACAATTTGGTCAGCGTAGTGGGATGGAAGCACTGAAAGAATTTTTCAAGCTCTATAACGACGGGAAAAAAGTTGATGAGCTAAAAGCCGAATACGAGCGCATCCGTGGGCAGTTCGATGACCTTGCGAAGCCCGGCACAAAGGATGTGATGCGCGATACCCTCCGCGCCTATGAAGAGGCACACCCTGAGCAATGCACTCTCATCCCGAGCGAAGACCAGTTTTATGGTTTTAGCAAAGGGGGAAATCGTCTGGCGCGCTACGTGCAATGGGTTTACGTGCCCGCAGTGAAGGATGCAACCAAGGAAAATGTAGAGGGCAAGAATACAGCGCTTGGAAAAATCCTCGCCCGCACCGTCCGAGCGAAGGTGAAATTCGATGTAGAAATTAAGAACCTCAGAGAGGAAACGCTCCTCCAGTACCGAAAAATCATCGAATCACAGCAGAGTGCTTTGGATGATATTTCGAAGGCGCTTAGCGCGCGGCTGACACATTGGGCGCATCCTGACGCGACGGCACGTCTGACTTGGTCAGAGGACGCTAAGAAGGTTCAGGTGGAAGAGCCGATTGCTCGGCTGCTGGCCGGCGAAGGAAGCTTCGAAGGCGAGCTGGCGCGCTTTGGGCATGGATTGCAGCGTTCATACCTTTTGGCGCTCCTTCAGGAACTTGCCTCCTGCGATGATAAAGATGCCCCACGTTTGATTTTGGGATGCGAGGAGCCTGAGCTTTATCAGCATCCCCCGCAGGCGCGACACCTCTCCAGCGTGTTGCAAGAACTCAGCGAAGGAAACGCTCAAATCGTTGTGTCAACACACAGCCCATATTTCGTTTCCGGTCGCAGTTTTGAAAGCGTCCGGCTGGTCCGCCGCGACCGGACCGCCAAGAACTCGAAGGTTGCTCAGGTCACTTTTGATCGTATTTCGCAACGCGTCGGTGAGATGTTGGGCGAAGCACCCAATCTACTGCCAACGCAACGCGCTCGTCTCCAGCAAGCATTGCAACCTCACCTCAGCGAAATGTTTTTCACACCTAAGCTTGTGTTGGTCGAGGGCATTGAGGATGTCGCCTATATCACTGCCTGGATGATCGTTTCGGGCAGAGCAGCCGAATTCCGTCGGCACGGATGCCACCTCGTCGCTGTGAATGGGAAAAGCCATCTCATCGAACCCATTATTATTGCCCAAGCACTTGAAATACCCGTGTTCGCGCTGTTCGACGCCGATGGAAATAAAACAAAGGCGAGCGAAAGGACTCAACACGAGAAAGACAATAAAGCACTTCTGAAGCTTCTGGGTGGGAATGACGCCGTCCCCTTCCCTGACGCAACGGTATGGGGGCCATCATATGTTCAATGGCCGACCAACCTTGGCGATCTTCTGAAGACCGAAATAGGCGCAACGGTTTGGGATCAAACCTTCGGTGAAGCCACTAAGGGCCTTGGGAATCCGGAAGGTAGTTACCTTAAGAACCCTGTTCACATCGGTGATCATATAGATATATTGAAATCCAAAGGGCACACGCCCGCGAGTCTTGACCGCCTTTGTGCCAAAATAATCAGATTCGCTGCGGTGTAATTCGCCTTACTTCGGCGCAATCTTGCTAACAACGCTTCTGGAGTTGAAAGATAAAGATGGATGGCGAGCAGATGAAAACTTTTTTGCCATGGTGGCCCGCCTCTCAGAAGACCATCCAAGTGTTCGCGGGGGACTGCTAGAGGTGGCCGCGAGAGGTGACGCATCAAGCCTTAATCGAGTTGCTGGCGTGATCCGCCATTGGTCGCGCGAAGAGTTCTTTGTGGAGGTGCTGAGCATTCCTGGTGATCGTCTTCAAGTGCTGGAATCCGCAATTGCAAACGCTATGCGGAACCTGTGTATTGAGCACCGGCCTATCGAGGGATCAAATGATTTGCGTGATGTCGTTCCCCGGCCATTAAACGATCTGCGCGCCAAGTTGTTTGTTCGCGCCAACGAAGATAGAGTCGGGTCGGCCGCCTGCGTGAGGCTCTTGCAGATTGTCGAAGAGTACAGGGACGACTATGGCAGGCCCATTGAAGAAAGGCGGCATCCCGATATCACTGTAGGCAGGCCTTGGCCTGCGGCAGCATACTCAGCTTGGACCGCATCCGCGGAATTGCTCCAAAGCGCAGCTGCTCCGGGATAGAGAGATCGATCCGCCTATCTCGCGGTAACGCCTGGTCGTCCAGAATGCATCACTTTGTTGCAATATGATGCCGCAGTGCATATCATCTTTTCTATATTTGGAGGGTGATATGACCGAGCGTCCTCGCAAGGCAACGCGGCTTACTGTGAGCTTGGAAGAGCAGGACTATCGGACGCTAAATGAGATTGCGGTTGCGCGGGACGCTTCCGTCTCATGGGTGATCCGACAGGCCATCCGGCAATTCATCGACAGTGTGCCCAAGCCCCAAGACAATCAGGCAACGCCACATGGCAGCCGGAAGGGTGGCGACTGATGCGACTTCTGCGGAACAGCGGGACGGATCGGGGACTTGATCGCCTACGGGAATGGCTGACGCAGGGGACCCATGTCGATCTGGTGTCGCCATCATTCTCGCTGTTCGCGTTTGCCGAACTCAAGGATGTTCTGAACCGGGTTGACCAGTGTCGTCTGTTGCTGGGCGAACCGGATAAAATTGCACCCGCCCTGTTCGGGGGCGATGCCGACATCGTCTTCAGGGGGCGACTGCAAGGACGGTGGCTTGCCCGCCTTGCTACCGAGTGGATACGCACGCGAACTGAAATCCGGCACACTCTAAGATCGCCGCCTCAATCGCTGATCTTTGTGGAAAGCAAAACTGCTCCCCGCCAGGCAATGCTAGGGACATGTTCGTTCACGACTGAGGGTCTAGGGATAACGCCGGGCGGACGATTGGGCCTCGTTCAGGCGACAGACTCTGAAGCGGAGGTGGCTGATTTTGCTGAGTGGTTTCGCGCGAACTGGGAAGACGTTAAGGCCGACGGCAGCGCGAAGGCGCATTTCCTGGATGTGCTTTCAGACGTGGCAGCACAGCGCGCCCCATCACTCATCTATTTTCAGATCCTGTTCCAACTCTTCAAAGACTTGGGAGATCAGCTCAATGAAGAACAGATCATAAAGTCCGCCACAGGAATCCGGGATACCATCGTTTGGAAGAAGCTCTTCCGCTTTCAGCGCGACGGCGTGGTCGGGGCGATCGACAAGCTTGAGCGGATCGGCGGTTGCATCATCGCCGACAGCGTCGGCCTCGGTAAGACGTTCGAAGCCCTTGCAGTCATAAAATACTACGAGCTTCGCAACGACCGTGTTCTGGTGCTGTGCCCCAAACGCCTCCGTGACAACTGGACGCTCTATAAGGCCAATGATCGTCGCAACATCCTCGCTGGCGACCGTCTTAACTACGACGTGCTAAATCATACAGACCTGTCCAGAGAAGACGGTTTGTCCGGTGACATCGACCTGTCGCACGTAAATTGGGGAAACTATGACCTCGTCGTTATCGATGAATCCCACAACTTCCGGAACAAAGCAACGCACAAAGATCGGGACACTCGCTACGACCACCTGATGAAGCGAATCATCAAGGCTGGCGTCAAGACCAGGGTGCTCATGCTGTCGGCGACGCCGGTCAACAACCGGCTCGCGGACCTGAAAAACCAAATTGCATTCATGACCGAAGGCAATGATATGGCTCTCATCGGCCAGGGCATTCCGAGCATCGAGGCAACGATCAGGAAGGCCCAGGCCCAATTTAATCGATGGCTTGATCTGCCAAAAACTGATCGCCGCCCGGCGCGGTTGATGGACATGCTTGGGTTCGACTATTTCAAGCTTCTCGACATGCTGACCATTGCGCGCTCTCGTAAACATATACAACGCTACTACGGCACAATAGAGACGGGCGAATTCCCAGATCGCTTACCGCCGATCAACATCAAAGCGGATGTCGATCTGGCAGGCGAATTCCGTCCGATCCGTGAGCTTAACAACGAAATTAGGCGGCTGACTCTCGGAGCTTACGCCCCGCTGCGCTACGTGCTTGCGCACAAACAGGCAATCTACGATGAAAAATACAGTACCAAAATTCGCGGCGGACAAAGCTTTTTCCGGCAAGTAGATCGCGAAGAGAGCCTCGTTCACTTGTTGCGTATCAATATCCTGAAGCGGATGGAGAGTTCGGTCGCTTCATTCGCGCTCACAATCAAGCGTCAATTGACTGACGTGAATACGTTACTATCGAAGATAGATGCGCATGACGACGCTGTCGAAGAAATATCGATTGACGATATCGATGTCGATGACTCAGCCTTCGAGGCTTTACTCGTCGGACGCAAGGTGAAGGTGTTGCTTCAGGACGTTGACCGCGTGCGCTGGCGGCAGGACTTGGTCGAAGACCGCAACCGTCTGGCGACGCTCTTATCGGCTGCGCAATCCGTTACGGCGGAACGGGACGCCAAACTTGATGCTCTCAAACGGGTGATTGCTGAGAAAGCGCACGCTCCGATTAATCCCGATAACCGTAAGCTGTTACTTTTTACCGCGTTCGCCGACACGGCCGATTATCTCTACCGGGAACTGGCCCCCTGGGCGAAGAAGACGCTCGGGTTCAACGCCGCTGTCATCACCGGAACCGGTGCAAACAAGACCACCTTGCCGGGCTTGCGCAACGACATGAGCACGATCCTCAGCGCATTTTCGCCGCGCTCGAAGGAGCGTCCGGCGGAGCTTGCGACCGAGGGCGAAATTGACCTGCTGATCGCGACGGACTGCATCTCTGAAGGACAGAACCTTCAAGACTGCGACTTCCTGATCAATTACGACATCCATTGGAACCCGGTGCGGATCATCCAGCGCTTCGGTCGTATCGACCGGATCGGTTCGCAAAACGCCCAGATTCAGCTCGTGAATTTCTGGCCGAATATGGAGCTGGACGAGTATCTCGATCTCGAATCACGTGTCAGCGGCCGCATGGTGCTGCTGGATGTATCTGCGACTGGCGAGGAAAATGTTATTGAGTTCCAGGCGGGCAACCAGATGAACGATCTGGAGTATCGCCGCGAACAACTGCAAAAGCTGCAAGACGCCGTCATTGATCTCGAAGACCTGTCGAGTGGCGTCTCAATTGCTGATTTGACACTTAACGACTTCCGCATCGACCTTTCCGGTTACCTTGGTGAACACAAAGATCGCCTCGAAGCGCTCCCGCTCGGCACTTATGCGGTCACGTCTACCCCGCGAAACAGCGGAATGAATGGCGACGGAGGCATTCCGCCCGGGGTGATCTTCTGCCTGCGCGCGGTTGGCGATGCGGCGTTGAAATCGCCGGAGCCGGGCTATCCTTTGAGCCCGCACTACGTTGTGCATGTCGATGATGATGGCGAGGTCCAGCTTCCCTATACCCAGGCAAAACAGGTGCTGGATCGCCTCAAAAAACTCTCGATCGGCCGTGATCTGCCCGACGCCGAGGCTTGCACGCGATTTGATAAGGCAACCCGCTTTGGCCGGGACATGGAACCTTATCAGAAGCTGCTGGCGCGCGCGGTGGCGTCTATCGCCGGCAAGAAGGAAGAGCGCGCCGTCGCCAGTCTTTTCTCGCCGGGAGGCACGCACGCCACGAAGGGCGAATTTGCCGGGATCAATGATTTTGAAGTCGTCGCCTTTCTCGTTGTTCTGGCCGAAGCTGAGGATACGGCGGCGTGACGGCGGAAACAGGCATCCTCGCAATCGTTGATGCGCTTGAGCTGCCCCCCGAAGCCCGCGTTAACGCGCGGGTGCCGAAGAAGCTTCTGGTCGAACAGGGCGCGCCGACCTCAGCCGACAAGCGCGCCATTCAGGATGGGATAGATGATCTGCAATGGCTCGCCGCCTGCAAGCCAGCCACAATCGGCGTACAGACATACAGTGATGATATACGCGAGTATCTTGAGATCGCACTCATCACTTGCGTCTTCCGGCCTGGCGCCAAGGTGGGGCGCCTGATTACGTTGATCCATCGGGCGATCCCTTATCCGATTGTTCTGATCACGTCGGATTCGGACGGCATTGCACTGTCAGTGGCGCACAAGCGCCATGCCCAGAACGAAGCGGGCAAAGTGGTGATTGAGCGGATTGTTTCTGTCGGTGGTCTTCGTGCGGGCTGGCCAAGTGATCAAGAACAGGCGTTCATGGACAGCCTTTCGCTTGCCCGGCAGCCTCGCCGTAGCCTATTCACGTTGTATGAGGGGTGGCTGGCGCGAATCGAGGCGCTGAACGCGGCGCGTCTGGCCGGATCATTTACGGTGACCGATGACATGGCGTCGATCGAGCGCCGACGTGACGCCCTCGAAGCCCATTCCCGGCTGACGCGCGAGATCATCGGTCTTCGCGCCAGGGCCAACCGCGAGAAGCAGCTGAACCGGCGCGTCGATCTCAATCTGGAGATCCAGCGCCTGGAATCTGACCTCGCGACCCATAAAAAGAACCTTTAAGAACGGAAGACGCGCCCCATGTCCTCAAACAAAACGCCTGACATCAAGAAGCTGGACCTGAACGACCCCGACACCAAGAGCGCCGACATCGTCGCGGGCAATGTCGACGCCTTGAAGGCGCTGTTCCCGGAAGCCTTTACGGAAGGCAAGATCGACTTCGAGGTGTTGAAGGGCCTGCTCGGCGCGGCCGTCGATGAGCGCGACGAGAAGTACGGGCTAAACTGGCACGGCAAGCGCCGCGCGCGGCAGATCGCGCTGACGCCATCGACCGGCACGTTGCTTCCGTGTCCGGACGAAAGCGTCGATTGGGACACGACGCAGAACCTGATGATCGAAGGCGACAACTTGGAAGTGCTGAAGCTCATGCAGAAGAGCTACGCGGGCAAGGTGAAGCTGATCTATATTGACCCACCCTACAACACGGGGAAGGACTTTGTTTATCCGGATGATTTTCGCGACAGCATCAAAAATTATCTGGAACTCACCGGCCAAGTCGAGAGCGGTCGGAAGATTGCCTCAAACACGGAGGCTTCAGGTCGTTTCCATACGGACTGGTTGAATATGATTTATCCGCGCCTGAAGCTATCTCGAAATCTGCTTCGTTCAGATGGTGTAATTTTCATTACTGTAGACGATCATGAAATCGCTGGCTTGCGGATCGTTTGCGATGAAATTTTTGGAGAAGAGAATTGCCTAGCCATATTGGTTTGGCAGCATAGTGTGCAACCGAAGGGTTATTCGGGCACGTTCTCGGTTCATCACAATTTTATCCTTTGTTATCAGAAAGGCGAGGATTTTGAGCTAGCTAATCTTGATCGGACCGACGAGCACAATAAGAATTACTCAAATCCAGATAACGACCCAAGAGGCGACTGGCGTGCTGGCGATGTTCGAAACGCACTATATCGGCCAAATCTAATATACAAAATCACAACTCCTTCCGGAAAAACGATTGACCCACCACCAAATGGGTGGAGATGGAGTAAAGAGACGGTCGCAACCAAGATAAAGACTGGGGAAATTGTCTTTTCTCCAGATGAGACGCGTATCATCCGCAAGATTTATCTTGATTCTCTGGATGGCAGGACACCTGAGACTATTTTGTTTGGCAAAGAAGTAGGCACTACACGCGACGCTGCCGGCGAAATAAAGAAGCTGTTTGACAATCAAGTTCCGTTCGACACACCAAAGCCCACAACACTAATCAAACACATGATCGATTTATCAGGAGCGAGATCTCACGATATCGTGCTTGATTTTTTTGCGGGATCTGGAACCACGGCAGAGGCCGTCTGGCGGTTCAATCTTGCTAATCAGCAGTACTTAAGGGTGTTCTTAGTTCAGCTTCCAGAGCCATTAGATCTTGACAACAAAGACCAAAAAGCCGCCTCCGAACTATGCAAGCGTATTGGTAAGCCTGCGAACATCTCCGAATTGACGAAAGAGCGACTTCGCCGTGCGGGTCGGCAAGTCCGGTCAGAAAACCCACTGTTTCCTTCGGACATTGGCTTCCGCGTTCACCGGCTGGCACCTTCGAACATCCGTGCTTGGGAGCCAGACGCGACCGATCTCAAAAGCAGCCTACTGAAGAATGCAGAACACCTCGTGCAGGGCCGGGGCGAAAAAGACGTTCTATATGAGCTTCTTCTAAAGCTAGGGCTCGATCTGTGTGTGCTTATCGAGAGCAAGAGCATTGCGGGCAAGGCTGTCCATTCCATCGGTGGCAGCGCTCTGATCGTTTGTCTTGCCGACGGTCTAACGCGCGAAGTGATCGAGCCCCTCAGTGCTGGAATCATCACATGGCACCAGGAAAGCGCTCCTGCCGTTGATGCGCGTGTCGTCTTTAAGGATTCTGGCTTCGCTGACGATGTAGCTAAGTCGAATATGGCGGCGATATTAAGCCAGGCCGGAATAGTTGACGTCCGTAGTCTATAAATAGGCAGCGTGTTGAATGGTTACGGTAATGTTTGATTTTGACCAAACTCTTCCCACGGGTTCGTTTGACACGTGGAATGTTACGGCATTGAGGGACTCTCTCGCTTTTGAGTTAGCGAAGGACAAGTTGTCGTCGACCTTAACGATGTTTTTCTACGCTGTTACCAGTACCGGTTGGAGTGAGATTCGAGAGCCAGTGGTAAGTTGGATGCAGGCTGTCCAAGCACGCTCCGTTATTGCGTATGTTGGAACTGATCACGCGATCACAGATCCAGCTGCAATTATGCTTATGCTTGAATCTGGATTAGATGTTCGGTTGATGAACACTTACCGCGGCGTATTCCATCCAAAGGTTGTTTGGTTGGCGGGTGGAAAGCAAAACTTTGTGTGGGTAGGTAGTAACAATCTCACCAAGGACGGCCTACTCCACAACATCGAATTTGCGGTGCTGATCAAGGCACGTGGGTCTTTGCCGCAGTTGGTTCGATGGGCTGAAGAGGTGGCATCTGGGAGTACTCCTGTTACGGACGAACTTCTTACCTCATATAAAATCGAGCGACAGAAATTCCAACAAAAGCAGGCATCTGCAAAATCAACAACGTTCACGTGGAGCAAAAAGAAGGAACCAGAAAAATCAAAAAAAGTATATGTTCATAAAGGAGAGTTGATTATTGAGATAATGCCCGAGGAAACTCGCGGAGGCACGCAGATACAGCTTCCAAAGGAGGCAGCAAGGGAGTTTTTTGGCCTGACAACAATTGGTGATCAGAAGGCAATTGAGTTAGTCCGCTTCGGATCATCGGATGTTCGTTCATTAATAGTAACTGTATTCGCAAATAATACGATCCGCGTGTCTATAAACGATCTCGAATATGGGGATCGGCCATGCGTTATTATCTTCAGAAAGAAGTCAGCCAAAAGGATCATCTTTGAGATAGTTCCGGAGAGTATTTTTCCGACTCGCTATCGATCCCTAATAAAAATGTGCACGCGTCAAACGCGAGCTGGCAGTCGCCGCTGGATTATACAGTGAGGTGTGATAGATGAAACTGCATTTCGAACCCGATCTCGATTACCAGAAGCTCGCGATTGAATCGGTCGCCGACCTGTTTCGCGGCCAGGAGATCAACCGCACCGAGTTCACCGTCACCCGCCGCCCCT
>CAYGIH010000005.1:0-9038 GCA_964349945.1 uncultured Candidatus Saccharibacteria bacterium
TTAAATTCGAACATTTTACCGGATTTTACCCGATTTTACCCGATTTGTAAAATGATCGAACGGAAGAAATGAAAGCACAACCAAAGTATAAAAATAATTTATTTATTTTTTATAGGCAGTTGCTATTTAAAAATTAAATCGAATAATTTTTAAAGTATTTATCGTTTAACACAG
This sequence comes from uncultured Candidatus Saccharibacteria bacterium, assembly GCA_964349945.1. Classification (GTDB taxonomy): domain Bacteria; phylum Patescibacteriota; class Minisyncoccia; order Phycocordibacterales; family Zambryskibacteraceae; genus JAIFWN01. The sequence goes on from CAYGIH010000005.1 coordinate 175, forward strand.
ATGAAATTAATATTAAAAAATTTTCGATGCTATGAAGACGCTACGTTTGATTTTGGAGAAAAAGGGTTAACATTATTATGCGGGATGTCTGGGGTTGGAAAAAGTAGTTTACCGATTGGTATATATTTCGCTCTATATGGTATTGGAACTAAAGTAGTAAAATATGGAAAGACATCATGTAGCGTTACTTTGGAGTTATGTGGAATAAAGATAACCCGCACTAAACGACCCAATAAATTGGTTGTTAACGGTGTTTATGAAGATAAAGCAGGTCAAAGCGTTATTGATAAGAAGTTTGGAACCAATTTTAATGTCACTAGCTATATATCACAAAGCGCCAGAGATTCGTTCGTGATGTTATCCCCTATAGATAAACTGGGCTTTTTGGAACAATTCGCTTTCCAAGATATTAATTTGTCGTTGATAAAAAGGAGATGCCAAGACTTAATTAAAGAAAGATCAGAAACTTTGCTTAAAACTACATCTCGGCTGGAAATGGTTTGTGAAATGTTTAATAAACTAAGTGAGCCAAAAAAAGTGGAATTTCCAATCAAATACATAGGTAAAAAAAATAATGAGTACGAAAATAAGCTTATGAATAATGAAAAAATAAGACATAAAAACACACTCGTGTTGATCGGAAGATGTACCAAAAAAATAGAATCATTACAAAAAGAACTACATTCTGTTCAACTACTTGATGTTTCTATTCAGGCGAAACAAGATAATTTAGACTCTATAACAGATAAATTATCAACTCTAAAACTAGAAGAAGATAGTTTAGACTATGAAGGAGATGATGCGATGATTGAGAAAGAAGAACGTTTATCTAGTTTAATTTCTGGTAGAAAATTAGCTATACTTCAACGTTCTTATAATGAAGATGTTGTTAGGTTAAATAGTATGAAGGACGAAGAAACAAAAAGTAGAGCGGATAACATAGATCGTATAAAAAAAGAGTTATGGAAAGACCATAATGAAAAAGAAATCTCGACATTATTAAATAATTATTTTAAAATTAAGGTAGAATTGGTCAAAATAGAGGAGCTATCAAGTAGATATAATAAAAAAGAATTGCAAGATCAATTGAACACTCACTCAGTCGAACTCGAACTATCCAAAAAAAATCTATCAGAAAAAAATAAATTACTTGAAAAATTGAGACATCAACAAGTGATATATGAGTGTCCATCATGTAACACACGTGTTAAGTTTTTAGACGATAAGCTGTGTATATCTATGGATGAAGTATTTGATCCATCTAAGATGGAGATAGTTAAACAGGAAATAAAAACATTATCGAAAAATATACCAAGTTTAGAATATAAACATAATAAATTACAAACTATCATAAATGATTGGGACAATGCTTCACAAAAAATATCATCTCAGTACCCAGATTATGAAACTACAAACTATGCTGACAAGTACGAAAATTTAAAAAAATATCAGACAACACAACGTGCTTTACAAACACAATTAGAACAGTTAGAACAATTAGAACGATGTAAAACATATTCTCCGTCTATTTTATCATTTGAGAAAAGTATAAAAAAATCTTACGACGAACAGTTAGGTCTTAAAAAAAAAATTAAATACGAAGATCAAGAGGATCAAGAAGACGAACTAAGGAAAACGATAACTGACCAAAAAAGAAGCAAAGAAAAAATGGATTCCATATCAGCTAGTATGAGCTCTTTGATGAGTGAAAAAATATCAATCGGACGACATATAAATATTTACAAAGAAAATCACATCAATGTTTATAAAGAAATAAGGGATGAAGGCACTATTGTTGAAGAGTTAAAACAACAACAAGATGAAGTTACAGAGTTGGGTATAGTGTTATCCAAGTATGAAAATAATTTACACAAGATTGAGGAATATAGAGAGTATAAAAAATTACAAGATATTTATACGGACCACATTGAGCGAGTTGATACTTTAAAAAAAGAAGAGATTGAACATAGACATCAACATTCGGCAGCGATATCATTAAAAGGAAAAATACTTGAGGCTGAGAGTTTATCATTATTAAGCGTAATTTCATCAATTAATACACACGTGAAAGTATATTTAGATTATTTTTTTCCAGACGATCCAATGACAATAAAATTAAATCCGTTCAAGAAGGACAAGAAGGACAAGAAGGACAAGAAGGACAAGAAGGACAAGAAGGACAATAAACCACAAATAAACTTAGAAATAGATTATAAAAATATGGACGCTGATTTAGGTATGTTAAGCGGAGGGGAATTAAGTCGTGTTATATTAGCGTTTGCTTTAGCTTTAGGAGAAATTTTTAATACCCCTATTATGTTGCTTGATGAGTGTACATCGAGTTTGGATCAGGAATTGACAGAGGTGGTTCTTGAAGGTATTAGAGAAAATTTAAAAGATAAGCTTGTAGTTTTTATAATGCATCAAGGTGTTACAGGAACATTTGATAAAGTTATTCAAATTTAAAACTAAATAAGTTTGATTAAATGACTTGGGATTGTTTTGAATGCACATTTACAAATGATGATAAAGCAAGTAATTGTGAAATATGTGATGCTTTTGAGCCCAGTTTTTGTAAGAGATGGAAGGATGCAACCGTGCTAGTTATAGGGGCTGCTTACGATGAGTGTGATAATACTTTTTGGAGTATTATCGATCCAAATTATATTGGTATAGGATACGGGAAACATTGTTTTAACTCAATCCCGGTATGGCAAACTAACTGGGATACTGATGGATTTTGGGACCAAAAAGTTCCTGACAAAAAAGACGGATTTAAACGTGTATTTATTGACAGATGTGTTTGGAATACATTTGTGTCAAACATTGACACACATAAGTCTAGGTTTAGCAAAATAATTAAATTTATAGTTTCACAGTTAAGCGAAAACGGCGTGTTACATATAGCACACGATAACTGGAAAATAGCCGAGCACGCTTATATGTACTCTAAATTCTCAGATTTGGTAGATACAAAATATAAGCGTTATTTAGGACATTACATCATTTTAGACAGTAGTGGAGTTGAGGTCTTAATGAGTAACGGAAATTTAATGATTATGGAAAACACTATCGTAACACATCCTCCAACAACTCCAAATATGCAAGGAAGAACTAAGTGGAAAGGTTTTATAAAGTATAAAAAATATTGCCTGTAAAATATTATCTGTAATATATACTAGCTGTTTCTTCATATAATCTTTTCCCATCTTCTCCTGCGTTCATCGTAATAAAAGTTTTTTGGTTAAAACCGAGGTTATATTTAGCTTGTTTAACAGCTTTTAGCCAAGGTTTAAAATTTTCGGAGGCCTGTTTACTTTTTTTCTTGGACACGAGTGTGCCATCTTTTTTTACTTTAATATCTTTTTTCGTTAGACCACCCGGTGTTTCAGCTATAGTACCATGCATAACTTTGGCATAGTAACGTTTACGATGTTCTGGCATTTATATAAACAAAGAAAAAATTAACTGGTTAATTTAAAAATACACTAACATATTTTTAAATGAATCTCCAAATATTTAGAAACTACTCACAGCAAGGACTATACAGATCTCTTGACGTTTTTAACTATCCAAATGATTTTCCACTATCAACACGCATTCTTGGATATAGATTTTTGCTTCAGCACAGAAAAAAGGAACCAAGAATAATTCCTCCGTTATTAACATTAGTTGAGTCTATGAAAAAAATTGTTATAGAGTTTATCCACAGTAAGAATGAGAAAAATAAACCTTCTATAATGGATATCGTTGATATTTTACTTGAATTTAGTCCTAACGATGGAGATGAACTCCTAAAATATTTACAAAAAACTAAATTAACAGCTAATAATTTTGGACCAACGAAGGAAGGTGTGGATAGGACTATTTATTCTGATTCACAGAACACTCATAATAAATCATTAGCTGATAGTACAAAAAAAATAGTAAAATATATATGTGATAAGTATCTGCCAAAATTTAACACTCCGATCGAAAAAAATGCGTACATTCTTGATATAGAATCTACTCTAAAAAAAGTTGTTGGAAATAAAAACTCGCAGGTCGTTGATCAAGTTCTCGACAAGATGCTAAATGATAATGCAAAATTTGAGGGATATAATGCTGACGATGTATTATTAAGTGTATTTAATTGGATATCTTTAACCAGTAATCAAGAGATTTATAAAAGACTTGGAGAAGAAATATTGGAGATGTATAATTATTGTTCTTCGAGGATTGTGGCTGGTCTGATTAATTCTATACAAGGATTTACAAACGATGTCAATCTAATTTTAAAGATGTCGGTGAAAGACCAATGTCAAGCGGTTGTATATATATTTTTGACCAAAATAATTAAGGAAAATAAGGAACATTTAGATGGATTATTGGATAAGAATACAGGATTTTTACGTTATGTTGAGAATATGATAAATAATAAACGATTGATTTGGATGAAAGAGTATGGGCAAGAATTTTCTAGCCATATAAATAGTACAGTAAATGAATATCTTGATCATTCTCTTTTTAATTAAAAAAATTTAGTTTAAATTTTTTTAAACGTTGTCATCTTCGAGAAATAACTTAATCAACCAATATTGATATCGGATATATATTCCATGATAATAGATGTCGTGTGAGGTATGAATATTTTGTTTATTTGTTGTTTGTATTGTTCGAGAACATGATAGATGATATCCAGATTAATAAAGTGTTTGTCAAAAATAACGTATCCATCGTTATTTTTCAAGTTGACTATTGTTCCTTTGAAGTCTCCCAGTCGTTGCTTATATTGCAACGATATGATAGAATCTAGATGAATAGTTTTCCTCACCTGAACGTCGTAGTCGCCTATACAGAAGACAAATCCGGGTATGATATATTTAATGTTGTTTGTTCTTATATTTCTTATATACTTAGCTTCATCTGATAAATCTAAAGTTGAAGTCATCAATAATGTGTTAATTTTCAATATTTTTTTTCAATTAATTTTCAATCAATCCATCTATATGGACCACTGCCTTTAACTGTTGTGTTAGTTTTTAGAGGTTCAGCATCTATACTTAATCTATTTCCATACACAACCCAGTTAAAAGTGCATGGATTTCCAAATACAATAAACTCGTTATTTTCAACTTCGCTTGTTCCAAATATGGAGTGTGTTGTGGGTAAATTTTTCGAGTCTATTATAGGTGTGATGTGAACAGTAAAATCAGTTGCGATAGATTTGACATATGATGGAAGTTTTACAATGGTTTTTGTATTGTTGTGATCTATAGTTGCTTTACCTCTATAATATACTCCGGTTTCTGGTCCTTCAAGACATGCATGGACTAAATATTTATCGCTGTTTAGGGGATGATTTATGACGAATGTCTTAGCTCCATTTGAATTTAATACTATTTCGTTCGTTGTTGATATGTATGTTAGTGTACCAGGAGTTCCAGCATTAATTGTTCTTATTGGGTTTACACAAAAACCACCTGAAACACCTGTCATATCATAGCCAAGTACAACGCTATTATTTGGTTGGCTTGTAAGCCCAGCATTTCTACCTATGGCTATTGAGTTACTACCTTGGTTTATATATCCAGCAAAAGGTCCAATGGCGATTGAATTGTTATCTTGTAAGGTAAATCCAGCAAAATATCCGATAGCAGTTGAATTATACCCTTGTACGTAGTTCCCAGCATTAAGTCCGATAGCAACTGATCTTTGGTTTTGGTTAACAAAACCAGAATTTGATCCGATAGCAATTGAATTAACCCCTTGCGAATTATTTCCAGCATAAAATCCGATAGAAATCGAAGAAGACCCTTGCGAATTATTTCCAGCATTATCACCGATAGCAATTGCAGATAGATTTTGTGAATAACGCCCAGCAAAAGATCCGATAGAAATGGAATTAGTCCCTTGCGAATTGTATCCAGCAGAAGTTCCAATAGCGATTGTATTATTTTTCTGTAAATTGATTCCGGCATTATTACCAATAGCAATTGCGTTGACACCTTGGTTAGTTTTCCCAGCTTCAAGTCCAATAGCAATTGAGTTGGAACCTTGTTCACGGTACCCAGCACCATAGCCTATAGCAACCGATTCAGTTCCCTGTGTATCTCTTCCAGCACTATAGCCTATAGCAACTGAATTTCGTCCTTGAAACTGAACGCCAGATAAATTTCCAATAGCAACTGATCCAGTGCCTTGTAAATCTCTACCGCAAACATACCCAATTGATACTGATTTGATTTGTTGATTAGATTGTCCAGCGCCTTCTCCTATAGCAACTGACTGTGGTCCTTGAGTAGTTTGTCCTGCACTATTCCCTATAGCTACAGAACTAACTCCCTGATTACCTCTTCCGGCCTTATAACCTATGGCTATTGACTGTTGTTTTTGATTAGTTTGTCCTGCATAAGCCCCTATAGCCACTGAACCAGTTCCTTGCGACTCGCGTCCTGCAGAATTACCAATGGCAACAGAGTTGAAACCTTGAGTATCCCTTCCAGTACTATAGCCTATAGCAACTGAACTTTGTCCTTGAAACTGTACACCAGAGAAATTTCCAATAGCAACTGATCTAGATCCCTGTGTATCTCTACCACAAATATATCCAACTGATATTGCATAAGATCCTTGATTAGATTGTGCGGCATTATCTCCAATAGCGACAGATAATGACCCTTGGCTATATATTCCTGCGCTATTTCCAATAGCAACAGATAATGACCCTTGGCTATATCTTCCAGCGTTGTTTCCAATCGCAACTGTATATTCGCCTTGTGTAGTGTGTCCAGCATAAGATCCGACAGCTACTGCTAATAAGCTTTGTTTTGTGTGTCCAGCTTTATATCCGATAGCAATTGTATATTGTCCCTGTGAATTAAATCCAGCACTGGATCCAATAGCGACTGAGTGTTGGCCTTGATATGCATATCCAGCACTGGATCCAATAGCAACCGCGTATTGGTTTTGTGTTATGGTCCCAGCAGTATTTCCGATAGCAATTGTGTTGATTCCTTGTGAATAGGCTCCAGCAGTATTTCCGATAGCAATTGAGTTGATTCCTTGCGAATGGGCTCCAGCAGTATTTCCGATAGCTACTGAATCTTGTTTTTGTCCGGTATTTCCAGCAAGTCTTCCAATGGCAATTGATCTATCTCCCTGATTAGCATTTCCAGCATTGGAGCCAACAGAGATTGAATTCTGACCTTGCGCAGAACTTCCAGCAAGATATCCAATGGCTACTGATCGAAGTCCTTGAATGGTTTTTCCAGCATTGGAGCCGATAGCGATTGAATTCTGTCCTTGCGACTCACGTCCTGCATTATTACCCATAGCAACCGATTCAGATCCCTGTGTATCTCTGCCAGCACTATAGCCTATAGCAACTGAACTTTGTCCTTGAAACTGTACACCAGAGAAATTTCCAATAGCAACTGATCTAAATCCCTGTGTATCTCTACCACAAATATATCCAATTGATACTGCATAAGATCCTTGATTAGTGGTTCCAGCACCATCTCCGATAGCAACTGATGAATTTCCCTGACCAGATCGTCCAGCACTATATCCGATAGCAACAGATGAATTTCCCTGATTAGATTGTCCAGCGTTACCTCCGATAGCAACAGATGAATTTCCCTGATTTGATATCCCAGCATTAGTTCCAATAGCAACAGATGATGATCCTTGGTTATATTTCCCCGGGCTAAATCCTACGGCAACAGAATATAGTCCTTGATTAGTTTGTCCTGCATAAACTCCCACAGCTACAGTACCAATTCCCTGATTACCTCTTCCAGCCTTATAACCCATAGCTATTGACTGTCGTCCTTGATTAGTTTGTCCTGCATAAGCCCCTATAGCTACTGTACCAGTTCCTTGCAAACCAAATCCCGCAGAATTACCAATGGCAACAGAGTTGAAACCTTGAGTATCTCTTCCAGCACTATAGCCTATAGCAACTGAACTTTGTCCTTGAAACTGTACGCCAGATAAATTTCCAACAGCAACTGATCCAGTGCCTTGTAAATCTCTACCGCATTCAAACCCAATCGACACTGATTTGGTTTGTTGATTAGATCGTCCAGCACCATCTCCAATGGCAACAGACGATTCTCCTTGTGTGGCTAGTCCAGCGGTATTTCCTATAGCAACTGATTTTTGTTTTTGACCAGTTTGTCCTGCTTGATAACCAATAGCAACTGCTTGTTGTTGTTGACCGGTTTGTCCTGCTTGATAACCTATGGCTATTGAGCCGGTTCCTTGATTATTTTGTCCCGCTTGATAACCTATGGATATTGCACCTGTGAATTGGTTTGTTTGTCCAGCATCAGATCCTATATGGATTGTTTGATCGCCAGTTGTCCATTTCGAAGTTATATTGTTCCAATAAACATAATCAGACCAATTAACCCCAGTTGCTTCAATATAACCAGTGTAACCAGTGTATCCTGTTGTCCCAGTGCCTTGAGGACCAGTGTAACCAGTGTAACCCGTAGTTCCTGTGCCTTGAGGACCAGTGTAACCAGTGTAACCAGTGTAACCAGTGTATCCTGTATTTCCTGTATAACCTGTATAACCCGTTGTTCCTGTGTAACCTGTATAACCTGTTGTTCCTGTGTAACCAGTATAACCTGTGTAACCTGTTGTTCCTGTGTAACCTGTTGTTCCTGTGTATCCTGTGTATCCAGTGTATCCAGTGTCTCCAGTGTATCCAGTGTATCCAGTGTAACCTGTATAACCTGTTGTTCCCGTGTAACCTGTATAACCTGTTGTTCCCGTGTAACCAGTGTAACCTGTTGTTCCTGTGTATCCAGTGTAACCAGTAGTTCCTGTGTATCCAGTGTAACCAGTAGTTCCTGTGTATCCAGTGTAACCAGTAG
>CAYGIH010000005.1:9138-9273 GCA_964349945.1 uncultured Candidatus Saccharibacteria bacterium
TTCCTGTGCCTTGAGGACCAGTGTAGCCAGTGTAACCAGTAGTTCCCGTGTAGCCAGTGTAACCAGTAGTTCCCGTGTAGCCAGTGTAACCAGTTGTTCCAGTGTATCCAGTGTAACCAGTTGTTCCTGTTGTTC
>CAYGIH010000006.1:0-8221 GCA_964349945.1 uncultured Candidatus Saccharibacteria bacterium
GGGCTAATTTGTGCCTCCACTCCAAACGTAGTTGCCTTTGCTTGATAACCACCAGTATTTATTCCCGCCGACTTCTTCACCAACAACCAAACCAACCGCTTGAAATTGGTCGCCATTAACCAATTTCTGCGAACCGGCAAGCGAGGCACTTGTATTAGGTGCCGAGCGAACGGCCGCCTCTGCTTTGTTTATTGTGATTGTGCGAGGAAATGGAGCAACAAGATTTGGCAAATCACCGCTTTGCGTCGGTGCATTTGTCTCTTGCGCGGATGTAGCTGGCGCAGATGTTGCTTGTACAGCAGGCATTTTCCAAGTCTTGCCGGTCGCCTTCCACCACGCTTCACTATAACTCTCAACGCCATTAGAAACGGCAAATTGAGAACCATCGGAATTGTAGATAGTCGCTCCTTTTGGTGGAGTAATTAAAGTCTGACCCGAAGGAGTGGTTGTGGTTGTTTGTGCCGGTGCTGGTGCAGACGCACCAGCTGTCGATTCTTTAGAGGTTGCTGAAGCCTCTTTAGACGTTGCTGCCGCGTCGCCACCAGCACCGGACCAGCCACCGAAAAAGCCAGCAACAACGTTTCCTTGTTTGTCTATTGTGTATTCTTTTCCTGTTGGTAGTGAGAGCGCGTTTAATTTTGTAGGGGTTAGGATTTGAGGGACCTGTATTTGCACTTGTTGAAGTGATTGATATTCAGGGTAGTAAACAGCCGGATCAACTGGTCCAAGCAAAATGTTTTCTATTAACATTCTCTTGTGCATTGTGTTTGTGAAAAAGACATTACATACCACCCATGAGCCCTGCTTTGGTATACCTTGCTCGTCCTTCGGGTCTATTGCAGTAAATAGGTCATAAGACAACATTCCGGGCATTTTCACCATGAAGCGAATAAGGTTGGTTTCCAAATCGTCTATCATATCCGCGAGCGACGTTATTTTGTCGTCTACCTGACGCTCAAACGCCTCGAACTTTCCTATACGTCCCGAGAAAAATGTACCAAGAAATAGTTTCGGTTTCGCAACCTGTGTTGTTGTTGCACGGCTTACTGGTCCCGCTGTGTATGAGCCACCGCTTCCGCTGTCCGCTGGTGGTGTAATCGTAAATGTTGCTCCGCCTTTACCCGGATTAACCCAACCCTGAAATACTGCCAACACTTGTTCTTTTGTTGGCGTGACGCCTTGTGCGTTCATATCCGAAATAATATCTCTCAAAGCCTCCTTAAAATTACTCTCATTCATTTCAACATTCATGCCTGTAAACGGACTTGTGAATGTTCTGCGACCAGCGCGTTGATACGCGGCTAAAATAGCTTGCACTTCTACGTCCTTAAATGAGCCGAAATTGGTTATACCTAAATCACTTAAGGTTTCTTGTTCTTTCTTTAAATCCTGTTGGAGCTGTGCTGTTTGGAGTTCGCCCCAATGGAAAACATCATTCCAGTTATTGACACCAGACGAAACGGCCCAACCTAGAGCTGCTATTGCACCGGCAACAGCAACAGGGGCACCTAAAACAGCTGCAACTCCAGCACCAAGAAATAAAAGCGGGGAAGCAATAGTTCCAACCTTAGTTATTGTTTGGTTGAGTTTTAGTTTTTCCGGTGTGTATCCAATAGTATCTTTTAATTCCTGTGGATAGCTGTCTATTACAGATTTTGGGTCGTCGCCTTTGCGCGCGATTTCGTTTGCCACAACACCCAATAAAATTTCTTTCGCCTGTTCTGGGTTGGCGTTTGTTTTATTTTGTATCTCACTTAGAAAAGAATTAGCTTGTCCGACCGCAATACTAGAGGCACCACCTTTAGATGTAAATTTTCCTGTTGCTTGTGCAACTAAATCAAGTATTGGTACTGGTGTTTGTGGCATGTTAGTATATTTTTATGGATAATTCACTTCTATTAAAACAGGGAATGGAAGGCTCGTTCTCCCATGATTTCGGGGCTCTCGCTGTTAGTTTTATAGTGTTGTACCTCATTCTCAAAGTTTTACTCAAACGATAATTAACTTCACATTGTCTGCTTCGCACACCTCGCGCATGTGTGGCATTTCAAAGTCCGTCACAATTTCCAGCTCACACTTGCCGATAGGTTTCTTGAACGCTTTATAAAGATATTCGTATAGCCACACCTCGCCTAATGCTTTGGTAGTAGCCATTTTCTTAATCTCAATAATCGTAGAAACGTCGCCTTTAATGCCAAGTACATCAATCTTATAACCGCCCAAATAGGAAGCGTGCGATTTCCACGGCTCCGGTCGCTCCGGATCGTATCCAATAGGGAGACCGAGTTCAACATCATAGTAGACCTCGTCGAATCGGTTAGGAAATGCTTTAACATACCGCTCCCAAATCTCCGCTTCGCCCTTGGTAAGATGTGCATACCTTTCGCGTTTCTCATAATTGAATGGTCCTTGCATTTTGCATTAACTACTTAATTCTGCAGCTATTAGTTGCAACCGCGATACACAATGGCGTTGTGTCGCCTGTGATTATTGGTGTGATTGATAGCTTGCCCGGTGTTGTACTTGCGTACATATTTTCGCCGAGCGTTAGGCTACCAAACAAAACTGGTGCACCCGCCGTGATCAAAGTGTTTGATGTGCCGGTTGCAGTAGTGCTTAATGCAAACCCCACAAACTTTGACACGGTTGTTGTTGCTCCACCTTGCAATATTCCTATTCCGGTAAAGCCACAACGAAAAGCTAAATCCCAGCCGGTGGTGTCGTTTTGCCACGTACCGGACAAGCGATTTTGTTTTCCGTCGTCCCACCCATTTGTTTGCACACCATACGCTCTCCAATAATTAGACGTGTCTGTTGTTCCGCTTTGCATTTCAACAGACGCAGCATATTTTGCGTTTCCGTCCATAACAACTGTGTTGTCTAACATCACGGTTGTTGTGGCATTTGCCGTTGTAATGGTTGAGCCGTCTACATATCCTGACGCCAAAGCTGAACCTGTGGGAGCTGTGCCGTTGTGTTTATAGATTGAGAATTTTAATACTCCGGTTGGTGTACCAACTTTCTGCAAATCAAACGACACTACGTTTGTTGTTCCGCAGCTCGTACCGCTGAATGATTGTGAGTGTCCCGAGGGTTGCCCCGGGTACCCGATATAATCCCAGAGCTGTGCATTAACAAGCGTTGATGTTGCGAATGTGCTAGTGGCCGCAGTATTTGCAAATACTGCGTCGCCGGCCGCCAATGAAGTGGTAGCGGTAATGGTTGTCCCTACATATGGCGCGGCACAACCAACACATGAGCCGTTGATTGTGAGATTGTTTAACGACACATTTCCGGTAAATGCTCCGGTGCCGTCTACAACAAGATTTCCTGTACCGCCAGCAGTAGTGGAACCAACAAGCAGATTTCCACCGATTGAGAATGAGCTACCGGGTGTTGTTGTGGAATAACCCGCGCGACCATTTTCAAACATCGCGAAACCTGTACCTGTTGCTGTGTTGTTTAACAACTTCTGCCAGATAAGCTGTGCTGATGTTGAAATATCTACATTCCTAATTGTGCCGTCGAGAATATGCGACGTTGTAATATCGCCCGGCTGAAGTAGAGCCGCTGGCGGGTACTGCGTGACAGCGTGCGCTGTAAATCCCGGACCCACTAACGTTATTGTTAGTGCCAACAATGCGTCTAGTGCAATTAGTTTATATAGATGTTTCATTTTGCTTATTTTGCTAATCTAATAATTTGTGAAAGCTCCTCTGTTGGGTGATACTCAAAATGACCATAGTCGCCAAATGAGCCACCCCAAATAAACCCGCAATCCTCACCAATTCGTCCTATACGTCGCCACTGCTCCATTTGTGGGGGGTAGGGGACTGTGCCCAAGAAACACACATCAAAAGCTAGGCCCCAGTTGTGATAACTTTGCCCAGCTTTTGCGTTGGTGACTCTTGGTCCCGCTATTGTGCGTCCACGAGCATAAAGCTCATTTTGTTTCTCCGGCGTCCTGAATGTATCAGTAATGCGAATATTGAGACCTTGTTTTTGGCATTCACCAATAAACAAAACTGCTTTCTCTTTTACTTCCGGCAATAGAGCGTCTATGTCTTTAGTTTGTTGTAAGAGACATTTAATTGTGTGAAGTAAAACATCCAGCATTGTTTTGTTTATTCAGAGAAGATCACCAGCTTTTTTCTTAAACCCGCAAACGCTGATGTCCCCATGACGCCAACGACCAATGATTGCAATAACCCAACCGGCAACGATAACGCCATTCGCCACAACAACCTCAACCTGACCGCTTTCAAACGGCACACCGAACTTGTTCAGCAAATATCCCACCACCGACACAATAATTCCGGTGTAGGTTAAACTGAATTTTCCTGTACTTGTTGCTAGCATGGTTTTTAAGCTAATCGTAGCTCGTCTTGTGTGAAGTGCCTTGTATCGCCGTTCTCAAGTTTTACTGCAAACACATCAACGGGACCATTCTCGGTTTCCTTTTGAGAAACCTTAACGATTTCACCCACGCCGTAGTTTTCAGTTTCAACGACTGCACCTACCACAAAATTATCTTTTTTACTCATAGCAATAATTTCATTAAACTTCTAATTCGCCCACATCCTCACGAATGTTTACGACCTGACCGGCTGTATCGGATTGAAGCCAGATTGCGTCCTCTACTTCTGCGCGTGAATTTCCGTCAGCGATATTTTTTACTACCGCTGCACCCGGAACCATTGCCTCGTCATATGTATTACGAGTTGTGGAATTTCCCGGTGGGTGTCCTATACCCAAGAACATGATCGAGCCGGTGTTTCCCGCAATTACTGATGTTGGTAAAAACTGGATTTCCCACTTTTTACGCTTGCTGTTAGGAGGCAACACCTGAACTGGTGTTGTGTCCACTACGACTCTAGTCATGTTTTTTTTATGCTAATTCAAGAACAGGGATAATTGATACTGCGTCCGACACATCTTGCACATCTAACTGAAGTGTTAGCTCCTGACCTTTTGCGTCAATGCCGTCCTCACCACAATCAAAAATCAGGTAAGGGCGCATTAAGTCTGCAATAGGACCCGGTGTCACTAAATCAACGCCGGGGTAGGGGATTGCGTCTACAAGCGCATTGAACTGCGAATGTAGCTGTCCGTTTGCCAAGATACGTACACGCTGAACAGAAACGTCTATATTGCCGTCAGCAAAGCCGTTTGGTTGTTCAATAATGAGGTATCGCAAATTTCCAACAGGTGCAATTCTAAATGCGGGTGTGTCATAACCAGCGGCTGCTGCCGTGGTGTAAGGCACTTTAACTGCATGAATTGCTTTGCGTGTTGGTGCTGTTTCGCTCCAATATCCAGTCGCACCCAAAGTTTCGGTTGCGATATTTGTGACCGCAGTTCTTTCAGCAGAATGCGTGAAAGGTTTTGCTTGGTCAGCAGCTGCAAACACAGGGACCTTGATGTTTCCTAGGAAATCATTACCAGTTGCGTCTGTATTTTCACCGATTACTAATGGCTCACGGAATACTGCCCAAGATAGAGCACACAAATCTTGCGCGTCCATGATAATTCTGTTTTCCGCACCTACACGTAGCACATACTCGGACAATAAATCAGCAAAGTCCTCAATAACAACCGCTGCGGTTGAAACTGCACCTTTCAAACCTAGTTTGATAAAGTGTAGAAACTTACCCTCTGGCACGATTGTTTCTTGTGGAATTGAAGCTGTGAAAGCTCTGCCCGGTGTTGCACCAGGGTCTGTACCCTCCCAAATCTTAGTTATTCTCATGTTCTTGTTTTAATGAAGTGATTAACGAATAAATTAGTAGTTGTACTATTGAGCTTTTTTAGCTGCTTGTAGAGCTTCACCGACCTGTTGTACTCTGCCGTAGTTGGTACCCTTTGGACCACGTGCATTTAGATTTAACCCAGACAAAACCGCTGCGAAAGGCGCGAAGCCGTTTTGATATTTAGAACCTGCAACAGAAACTCCTGTTTGGAAACGAGTTCTGCCTTTGTCGCGAACACCAGCAGACCATGCGCCGTCTCCAGCACGATTAACTCCTTTCTCAAATCGCTTTTCCGCGATTGCATTTTGCACACCTTGTGCTTGTGCGTCAGCAGCGGCAGCTGTTGAAGCAGCCCAAGGCCTGCGAGGATTACTTGTGCCTTTTTCGTATTCACCAGCGGCACCGGCTGATCTTGAAGCCCACTTAGAGCCATCATTATTTACTCTCATGAATTTGTTTTTTTATAATTAAAAATTACTAACTAATAACAGGTCGCAATTTCAGCGATTGTGCCCTGAGTTTAGTGGTGTTTTTTACACACCACGCGGAGTACTTTTGAAAGTACAACACCACTAAACTCAATTCACAATAATTATTTATTGGAGCGTATCCCGGGCAAAAGAAAATTTTTAATATTTTAATATCTAAATGAGCTCGAGCCCCTAAAGGGGCGAGGGCTCAAAAAGACGGAAGGGTTCTCCAAGGGAAACCAACCATTTAATTTTGGGGTAGGGGATTATATACCGTTGTAAACGTGCTTTAATAATTCGGTTTGGTAGCTCTGTGTCAGCACGACTTTCGGCGTGAGCGCACACTTCACCACCTCGCTATAACCCCGCGTGGTATTTGTCTCACTCAAAGATTAAAATCACTCTCGGTTGAATTGTTGTAAAACGTTTGTTGTGCGAGCGAATGGGGAACATACCGCTTTGTCGCACAATATATCATAAACGTTTTGCGATAATCGCAACACGAGAAATCTTTGATCTAGCCCCACGATACCACACAAAATCCGTTTCATGAAACGAAAATGAAACGTCTGTGGATAACTTATTAACAGGGTGGGGGGTAGTACCCAAACATGCAGTAGTAAACATGCTAATATAAAGAGCAAGGAACATACCGCAAAACGTTATTAGATAACATATTTGCGACTATGTGGGTAAGAAAAATTAGCACTCGTGGTGATTCAATTTGTATCACCTTGCCACGTCAATTATGCCGTGATCTAAATATAGAACGCGGTGATTTTCTGTTAATGAATTACGATAAGACAGCTTTAATTAGTGCGAGAAAATTATCTCCGCAACAGGTCGAGGAATTAGCAGTTAAGCGCGACAAGAAATTGCCGAAAATAAAATGATTAACTTTTGGGAAGCGCGCGCCGGTCGCGTGCGATTACTCATGCAAGTAATACCAGATATGTTGGTTGCTCTTGATTTTGTGAATGTAGTAAAGCAACTCGGCATTATCATTTCTTTGATTATGCTGTGGCAGAAAGAATACAGGTTGTTTAAAAATTTACCTTATAAAGACCATGGACACAACTACTAAAAACATTCCAATCGACAGCATTGACGACCCAACAATCGCCATGCGAGAAAATGTTCACGACGACGAAATTGAAAACTTAATGTCCGACATGAAAAAGGTCGGACTAATTGAGCCGATAGTCGTTAGGCCTGTAGGGGCCCGCTATGAAATCATAGCGGGGCACCGAAGGACAACGGCTGCTCGGCTCTTAGGGTGGGCACACATTGAAGCAAAAATTACCGACGTAAACGACGATACTGCTTTTACAATGCGTGCTATGGAAAATTTATCTCGCCATGACGTTGATCCGGTGAGTGAAGCTGTGTTTGTTGGTACACTAATGACCAAACAAAATAAATCCGAAGCCGATATTGCAGAAATATTTAACCGCAGTTTACAATGGGTTAAACAACGACTTGAAGTATTTTCAATGCCGGAGTACCTACAAAACTACTTGCGACAAAAAAGAATTTCATTAGGTTCAGCACTTGTATTAAACACAATTACCGACGAACAAAAAAAGAAGTCCGCAGTAGATTTTGCTGCATTAAACGGAGTATCGGTTGCACAAGCAAACAGGTGGGCATTAGACCTTAATGCTGAAAGTGGAACACTCAACATGAGTACAGAACAGGTGCTAAATCAAGAGACAAACACTCAGCAAACAGTCACTAAAGTTGCTTGTAAACGTTGTGGGAATTTAGGAATACTGTACGAAATGGACTTAGTGTACGTGCACAGGGGCGATTGTCCGTCCGAAGATATACAAGAAGCAGAGCAACCATAGGACATAAGCCACTCCCTTTATAGTTTCGCGAAAAAGTATTAACCGAGACAGCTGCACTAAAGTAATCTTTAGTGCGAGCGCATCGAGGTTGATGCTTTTTCTTTCTTTGGAGTTGTCTTTTGTATTATATAGTAGCTATTTTTTATTTTAA
>CAYGIH010000007.1:0-7266 GCA_964349945.1 uncultured Candidatus Saccharibacteria bacterium
CTGCGCCGCGAGTACGCCGGGAAGATCCTCGAGCTCCTGTGGCGGGTCGCCGGGCACCACGACCACCTGCACGTCGCGATCGGCGGCCCCGGCACCGGGGGGACGGGTGGCATCGGCGGGCTCGGCGGGATGACGGAGCCGCCGAAGATCAAGCGCGTCCTCACAGACATGAAGGGGATGCTCGGCGGCATCGGGCAGGGCGCCCTGGACACCGCGCGCGCCGCCGCGCAGGAGCGCGTCAACCGGGCGTTCGCGTCGCAGGGCGGGATGGGCGAGCCGGTGTTCACCGGGGCCGGGTACGACGGGGAGCTGAACCGGGTGTTCCCCCGCCACGGGCTCGGTGAACCCGGGGTGCGGCTGTCCCCCGATCAGGTGGTCAAGATCGCGCAGAGCGTCGGCCTGCCCGGCCGTCCGTTCGAGCAGATCGCGCACGGGGAGTCCGACTACCACCCGGGCATCGTCGGCGACGACGCCGCGGCGGGGTACGGCAACACGTTCGGGTACGGGCTGTGGCAGATCACGTCCGGGGTCGGGAACGACGCGATGGTCAACTCGCTGGGCGGGTTCGACCAGATGCTCAACCCGTACAAGAACGCGATGGCGGCCAAGAAGCTGTACAACGCGGCGGGGTTCAGCCCGTGGTACGGCACCCGGTACCTGACGTCGCGCAACGACAGCAAGAGCCGCGAGGGCGGGGCGGGCAACATCATCAAGTACGCGCTGGGCGGCTACGCCGGGGGCAAGCCGGGCTCCGAACGCAAGGGCCTCGGCAAGACGGCTCCGGTGGCGGTCGGGCCGGCGAAGGGCCGCAAGCAGCCCACCACCGGCACGAAGCGGTTCCCGTGGAAGCCGAAGGGCCTGAACTTCACCGGCAAGCTGCGCAACGCGCTGCCGCAGATCGACCAGCTGCACAACCTCGAAGCCGTCATCAGCGCGATGACCGGCACCACCGACCGGCTCGGCGAGCAGTTCGACCTCACCGACGAGACCGCGACCCGCACCCTCCCCGTGGCGCAGATCAGCGACGACTCCCTGCGGTCACTCGGACTGACCGACGCGCAGATCACCGCGCTCCGTGGTTCGGAGGGTCAGGAGGTCGAGGTGCTCAACCAGGGCCGGTTCAGCGACGGGCGAGGGATCACCGAGCACGTCGCCGAGCTCACCGCGATGATCGACCGCAAGAAGGTCCTGGGCGGGCACATCAACACCAAGAAGCTGGTGGCCGACGGGCTCGTCACGGCGATCCAGGCAGCCATCGCCGAGCGCAAGGCCCGGCTGCAGGAGGTCGCCGAGCGCATCAAGGCCGTCCGGGACCGCATCCAGCGCAACACCGCGGAGATCCGCTCCACCCAGAAGTCGCTGAACGCCGAGGAGGCCAAGAAGAAGCCCGACCGCTCACGCCTGAAGGCGCTGCGCGGGAAGCTGGTGACGCTGCGCGATGAGCGCGCGCACCTGATCGGGCACCGCGAGTTGGACAAGGCCGACCAGCCCACGGACGGGTCCATGCTCGGGATCGCGCTGAAGTACCGCGAGTCAACCCGGGCCGGGCTGGAGGCATACGAGAGGGAACTGCCGGAGGCCCAACAGACCGCCGCGGCCGTTCCCAACGAGCTGTATGAGGCCGTCACGTCCCCGATCGCGCGGATGGCGAAGGAGATCGGGGAGTGGATGGGCACCGCCGCCCCGAAGATCACCATCCCCGACTCCGCATCGGACCGGGCCGGGACCGCGGATGAGATCGCCAGGTTGAAGGCGCAGTTGTTCGACGAGGAGCAGCGCAAGCGCCGCCTGGCCGAAGCGCAGTTCGGCACCTTCCAGGGGTTCGCACCCCTCGCCGCGCAACGGCTGCTCGGGTCGTTCGCCCGGGGTGTGGCAAACGTGCCGCACGACGGCATGGCGATGCTGCACGCCGGGGAGACCGTCGTCCCGAACCCCAACGGGCCGTTCCAGATCACCGCCCGCGACATGGCCGGCGGCTCCGCCCCCAACGTCAACATCGTCGTGGAGGGGGACGTGGGGCAGTTCGTCCGCCGCGTCGAGGCGATGGTGGACGGGAAGGTCGCCCGCGTGTCTGAGGACGTCGGCCGTCGCCAGCGCCTGTTCACCGTCGCCCCCGGGGGTACCCGATGACCGCCCTGTTCATCGCGCAGATCGGCACGTTCGACTTCGCCGACTACGTCCGCGTCGGCCCGTCTGACGGCCTGGACCCGTACGGGAAGGGGTGGGCCGAGCCGCAGTTCGCCGACGCCGCGTTCGACGCCGGGCAGCCGCTGACCAACGTGGCGGTGGGCAACCGGGAGATGGTGTGGCCGCTGTACCTCAACGTCCGCACGCTGTATCCGGGCGATGAGTTGACGCCCGAAGAAGAACTGCTGATGGAGCAGCACATCCACGAGCTGGTCGTCGACATGAACCGGGCGCTGGCGCAGCCCAACCTGCAGCTGCAGTGGTGTGACGCGCACGCCCCCGCGATCACCTACTACGACGTCGCGTTCGCCCGGTTCGACCCGGAGTACAACTACCGCCAGGACCAGTTCGGGTGGAAGGCCGGGACACTCAGGGTGTGGTGCAACCCGCCGTATGGTCACACCGGCACACACCGGATTGTCGCGACCTCGGCGGGGGGGTCGGGCGCGGCGCGTATCGCCATGTCGACCGGGTTGCTCGGTGACGTTCCTGCGGCGCTGCAGGTCAGCGTGCGCCGCGGTGGAGCCGAGCCGCTCGCCGCGCCGGGCCGGTCGATTGCCGTCGCTGCCGTGCCGTCAGGTGTCGTCGGGCTCACCCCGGCAGCGTCGATGACCGCGGGGGCGAACGCGACGATCTCGAGCGGCGCGGCGCAGTACGTCGCAGGCGACGGAGCGGACCAGGGTGGGTACGTCGACGTGCACCTGTCGCCGGGTACCGCGTACGCCGGGCAGCGGATGCGGGTCCTTGCCCTCGCCGAGCCCGGGGACCGCTCCGGCGTCCGGTTGCAGGCGCTGCGTGACTCTGTCGCGATCGGGGCTGCGCAGATGGCCACCGCGGTCGGCGGGCGCTCCCTGCTGGACCTCGGCGCGTTC
Source organism: uncultured Candidatus Saccharibacteria bacterium (assembly GCA_964349945.1). Taxonomy (GTDB): domain Bacteria; phylum Patescibacteriota; class Minisyncoccia; order Phycocordibacterales; family Zambryskibacteraceae; genus JAIFWN01. Next base: position 3,060 of record CAYGIH010000007.1, read on the forward strand.
GAGGTGCCCGCCCTGGACACGCGCGCCACCCAGACCGTGCAGCTGAAGATGACACAGCCCGTCGGGTCGCTGCTGTACGCGGGCGCGTCGCGCGGAACGCTGAGCAGCGTGTACGGGCTCCTGGTCGCACCCGAGGACCGCCTGTCGGTGATCCGTGACGCCCCCGGCGCCGCACTCGGGTTTGACGACTGCATCGCGGCGACGTTCGCGCACGTCGCCGGCCGGTATGACTCGCTTGGCAACGGGTGGGTGTCGCCCGCGGAGAAGGGGGCCGGAGTCGGGTCTGCGATCGGGGAACTGACCGTCGGGTCGTACACGCAAGGACGCCTGGACCAGCGCGGGTTCTGCCCGACCAGCCCGGAGGTCTCGCTGCGGTGGCGAGGCGCGGAGTGGGTGCACCGCGACGTCGGCGACCTGACTCTCACGCTGGGGGTGCAGCCCGACGCCACGCTGTCGAACGTCGTGCACGCCCGCAAGGACATCACCAACAGCATCGCGGCGCGCGCCACCCCGAGGTTGTACGTGTCGGTGGACTACCAGCACTACCCGCAGGGCGCGACGCTGGCCGCCAGCGGCGCGCTGAGCATCCACGTCTTCAACGGCAGCGGTTCCATCCTTGGCACAGCGGCGATCCCAAGCGCGGCGCCGACGGCGTTTCAGCCCGGCGTGTTGCAGATGGTCCAGCGCGGCAAGAACATCGAGGGGCGCCTGTACAGCGCTGCGGGGTCGTGCGTCGCAATTGCGACGGGGTCGTTCAGCGGGATCGAGAACCCGGGGCACGGCATGGTCGCGATCTCCGGCGCCAGCGGCGCGCACTCGGTGCGGATTCTCGACACCGAGGCGCTGACCGTCCCGTCGGCGGTGATGAGCCCCACTGACACATACGTGATCGGGTCAGCCGCGTACCGGTCGCACCCGTCGCACGGGTTCAGCGGCGAACTGCCGATCCTCGGCGCAGCCCCGGAGATCCCCGTCGACACCGCGGCCGTGGTCGTCGCGATCGGCGGCCACGAGCCGGGGGACGCACCGAGCGTCAACGACGTGACGATCCGTGCGCAGGAGCGGTTCAACCTCGCGCGCTGATGGCCCCGCTGACCATCATCGCCGACGGCCGCACCCTGGACCTGCACACCCTCACGTGCAGCAACGGTGACCCTGGCGGCTACCAGGCCGCGTCCCTGAAAGCGCCGGGCGCGGACCTCATCGCCCCCGACACACCACTGCGCGTGCTGCTCGGCGCCGACACCGTGTTCCACGGCCTCGTCAACGAGCCGGGGTCCGCGACCCGCGACACCCGCGCCGACGACGAACTGGCCGCGGTGGGGTACGGGGCACGGCTGAAGGACAACCCGTTCAGCCTGATCTACGTCGAATCTCGGTTGGCGGAGTGGAAGGAGCCGAGCGCCGCGCGGCAGCTCGTGCTCGTGGCCGGCGGGTACAACCCGGTGTCTGGGCCAAGGGTCGCGACCGACGCCAGCACTGGATCACCCGCGCTCGTCACCGCGCACGGCTCCACGACTGGGGCCGCGATCGCAGAAGCGATCTACGATGCGGGTGAGGGCAACACGATCCGCAAGGTGTACTACGCCTGGCAGCGATCGGCGGCCATCAACAACGCAGCCGATACCAACTGGCATTGGTCGGTTTCCGCCGACGATGCGGACACGCTTCCGAGCGCGGAAAGTACCGGCAACCTGCGGGCCGCGGGGCCCGGTGCTGGCACCCTTGCCCTCGCATCGCCGCAGCGATTCGCGGAGTGCCAGGTGCGGTACGACTCTGGGATCGGGTCCGCGGGGGAGGAGTTTCCGCTGCAGTGGACCGCGTTGTGCGTGTACGGCGACCACGGCCTCCCGCTCCGGGGCACCGCGTCTGCGACGCAGGGGTACGGCCTGTACCCGCACGACATCTGGGCGCACGCGCTCAGGCGCTCAGGGGCGGGGGTCGCGGCGGGCCGGGTCGACGACGCCTCCTCCTACCTCGTCAGGCAGTGCGTGTACCGCGAGGCGCCCGCCACCGGGGCTGAGCAGATCATGGGCGACATGGCCAAGCTGATGGGCTGGCACACCGGGGTGTGGGCGCCCGCCAGCGTGTTCGACGACACCCCCCGGGCGGACCTGTGCGCCCCCCCGCCCGCGGCGACGTGCGTGGTGTACCGCCGCGACTGCCAGGACTTCACCGCTCCGAAGGTCCGGCGCGACACGCTCTACACGCGTGCGGAGGTGCGCTACACCGACGCCGCGGGATCCTCCGGTGTCGAGACCGTCACGCTGCCATCGGACCTCATCGACTCAGACCGCACCCTGCAGCTGAACATGGGCACCGGCTCCGCGGCCTCGGCGCAAGCGTACGGCCGGTTCGCGCTCCTGCTGTCCCGCGACAGCGCGAGGGGCGGCGGGTCGTGCACCGTCGGCGACACCGTGCAGCTCCCCGGCGGCGGCCGCAAGCCCGCGATGCTGCTCAGGGCAGGGCACGACCGCATCCAGATCCCCGACCTGCCCGACAGCGGGCCGATCACCGGGCAGCGCCGCGACACGTTCCTCGTCCGGCGTGTGGAGACCACGATCAGCGCCGGGCGGGCGTTGACGCGCATCGAGTTCGACGGCGGCGCGGACCTCATGGAGGTGCTGCAGGCCCGGATGGCAGGGCAGCTCGAGGCCGCGAATCTGTAGCGCGCGAGGCTGAGAATCTGTAGCGCTTGCGCGCGCGATACACCATCGCGTGACCCAGGTGCAGCGTTGCGCGAACTGATCGGACCCGGCATCACCGCGTTCATGTGGCTGGTGTTCGCCGCCGGGACGCTCGCCGACCGCATCGAGGGCACCCTCGCGTGGATGATCCTCGTCGGCACCGCGACCCTGACCACCATCGGGGTCCTCGTCGCCATCCGTAAGGTGCTGGCGTTCCTTTCCAAGGCCAACGAGGGGCTGGACCACATGCTGTCCCTGCCGTCGTTCCGCGCCGAGGTCATCAGCCGCCTGAGCAGGTTGGAGCGGCACGCCGGGCTGTCTGACGACGTGTAGGGACCGATACGCCGAGGCATGAGCCCGAAAGACCGGGCGATCGTCGCCCGATGGCGAGCCCGCCTCACAACCCGTCGCGCCCTTCTTGCCGCCGCCCGTAAGCGGCATGAGTGGTTCCCAACCGCATCGTCCCGCGCCCTCCTGGAGAAGCGCAAGCGCCAGGTGGCCGAGGCCGAGCGGGTCATCGCCCGTCGCACCCGCTCGACGCCGCGGGTCCGTGCGCTGGGCGCCACCGTGGAGGACCGGTTCGGGCCGCTCGGCCCGATCGTGCGGACGATTGGCCACTACACCGCCGGGCCGCGGGATACCAGCGACAATCACGCCTTCGCGCTGTGGCGGCAGTACCACTCCCAGCACATCAATCAGGGGTGGGGCGGGATCGGCTACCACTACGGGATCACGTCGGCGGGCACCATTGCGCTGCTGCGCCCGGTCGCGCTGAAGGGTGCACACACCGCGCAGAAGAACACGGGATCGGTCGGGATCGTCGTCCACGGCGGCCCCGGTCAGCGGATGACCCCGGCGCAGCGCCTCGCGCTCGAGTGGCTGTACGACCACGCGCACACGTCGGCGCTCCCGGCCCGCCACCGAGCTCCGGTGTCGCTGCGCGGCGTCCACCACGGCGTGCACAACGACTACAACGCCACGCAGTGCCCCGACGACTACGAGATTGACTACAAGGCGGCGTGACATGACCATCACCCAGCGTGCCCGCACCCGCCCGGCGGAGACCGGTGGCGGTCTCGGTTCGGCCGCCACGTTCGTCGCCTACGCGCTCGGGTTCAGCGTCGAGACCGTCGCCGCGGTTGGGGTGATCGCCGGCCTGCTGCCGAGCGCGATCACGCTCCTGGTCGACCATGGCGGGGTCCGCGGGGTGCTGCGGACGCTGCTCAACGGCCGCAAGTAGGTCCTCGCCTGGACGCCTGTTCGTCCCCTTTGAAAGGGGACAAGATCGCGCGCGGGAGGTGGTTTCGTCCCCCCTGAAAGGGGACGAACCCGGTTCGTCCCCTGAAAACGGGGACAAAACCCTCAAGTAGCTCGTCCCCCTAGAAAGGGGACAAGGAGGCGTTCGTCCCCTCTGAAGGGGGACGAAACGGCGAAATCGGGGGTTTCGTCCCCCGAAAACGGGGACGAACTTGCAAGACGGCGTGTCTAACCCTCATGTCCCCCGCTACCCCCCTCCCTCC
>CAYGIH010000008.1:0-5456 GCA_964349945.1 uncultured Candidatus Saccharibacteria bacterium
AGCGGTGCTGTCGAGTCTGGGCAAGGGCAATGACTGGTTTTCCTTCAAAAGCAGAATGCGGACGAAGTTTTTACCCACTGGTCTTGCCGCCGATGGGGTTTGTGGATATCCGGTTCATCGCGTCTGGGATCCTGTAAAATCCATAGGCGATATCGCCCTGTATAGAAAGCCCGATGTCGCCGTTATCCAGTTTGGCGCGCAAAACAGTCTGGCGCATGCGGCCCTGGCCGCACATATTCCAATCGTTTATTATCTGCATGACACCCGATTTGATTTCAAGGCAATGGACCGCCCGATCCTGGAGCAGGGGCGCTTTATTGCAAACTCAGAATTTACCGCGCAGGCGCTGCATGATCGCACAGGCTGCGGCAGCGTCATTATTCCGCCATTGGTGGAGCCGGAAAATTACCGCAATGACGCGCCGGGCGGCGCGGTGTTGTTCGTCAATCCCAACCCCTTAAAGGGGCTTGACGTGGCTTTGTCACTGGCGGAGCAATGTCCCGATATTCCTTTCATCTTTGTTGAAAGTTGGGGGGTGTTGTCGGATGAGCTAAAGAAAATTATCGCCAGGCGCGCCGGGAAGCTTAAAAATATCGAGTGGCTGAAACCAACCGGCGATATGAAACCGCTATATGCAAGGGCAAAAATCGTGCTCGCGCCATCCGGCGCCCTGTATCTGGGAAAACCGGTTGATTTGGTCGAGGCCTGGGGCAGAATTGCAACCGAGGCGCACTTTTCGGGCATTCCCGTAATCGCCTCCAACCAGGGCGGGCTTGTTGAATCGGTCGGCCCCGGTGGAATACTCGTTGATCCCAATGCCGAAATATCCATATGGAAAGCCGCCCTTCGCAGCCTGTGGGACGACCCGCAGCGCTATCTCGAAGTTTCAGATCAGGCGCGGCGGTACAGCCAACGCCCGGAGAACCAGCCACAAAAATTATTTGAGGACTTTATCGCAGTTTGCCAATTGGCAGCGAATGGGCCGCGCGCCACTTTTAATTGGTGACCTATGTTGATTTTTTCCGGTTTATTAATTCGTACAAAACACCCGATCTTTGATTATAAAGAAACTTATGCCTGTAGAATAATTTTTTATTCCTGCTGATAAAATACAATGCTTTCTTAATACCAAGATCCAGGACGATTCGGAATAGGTAACGTGGTGCGCCAAATAATCTTGGCCCGTCATAATCCTCTGCCATGTCCAAATCTTCACGCAGGGATCGACCGAAACGAAAATACCGGCTAGCAACCCATTCAGGATCGACCTGCCCTTCCCGGATAATGTGGCATACGGTTGGTTGTGACACGAAACGGCAGCGTAGATTTTGCTTATCCCGTAATCCCGTAAAATCAGTCTCACCGCCCATGGCAAATGTCTCAGTGCCATCGGGGCCGATGGTCTCGTCAAACTGCCGTCCACCAGCAAAAAACGACGTGCGTATCATCATGTTAGGCCCAAAGATCCAACCGGGGTGAATGGGGCCATCCTGATGCTGCGCGCCCGTAAGCGCATAAACCATCGCTATGTCGATAATTTCAAGAAGCCATTCCGGCGGGGTTTTGCGCCAATACGGTTTGATGCTGCCGCCGAAAATGTCAAATTCCGGGAATTGACCCGCCGCCCAACGCCACTGCATCAGCCAGTCCGGGGACGCGACAACATCATCATCAGTAAAGACGACGAGATCGCCCTCGATATGCTCAAGCCCCAGATTAAGGGCCCGGTTTTTACCCGGCTTTGGCTGAGAGAGAAGAGTAATCGGCAACCGGTCCATATAGGTGCGGACAATGTCCGCAGTGTTATCCGTGCTGGCGTTATCGATAATAACCAGCTTGTATCCCCCCTCTGGCGTCTCCAGTGAGCAAAATGAATCCAGACATTGCGCAATCCAGCCAGCGCCATTCCAGGTCGCCATCATGACGGTCAGCATCCGCACCTCTCTCACACCGTATTTGGTTTTCGTAGATCACCTCATACAGCATTTAATGCAATTGATTACAGGAACTAAAATTGAGCTTCCCTATTTTAATAATTCCCACAAAATCCTTAAGTCTTTATTGTGTTATAAAGAATTTTGCGCCTGTCGAATAATTTTTTATTTCATCCTTTCATAATGTTGCTCTCAAATAACGTATGGAGGAGATAGCACGGACGCCCACTAATTACTGGATGGGCTGGGTACCGTATGGAAAGCCGCCCTTCGCAGCCTGTGGGACGATCCGCAGCGCTATCTCGAAGTTTCAGATCAGGCCCTGAAATACAGCCAGCGCCCGGAGATTGATCCGCAAAAATTATTTGAGGACTTTATTTCCGTTTGCCAATTGGCGGCGAATGGAGCCGCGCGCCACTTTTAATTGGTGACCTATAATGATTTCTTTCTATTTATCAGTTCGCGCAAAGCGCCATTTTTTTGATTGTACAGAAACTTGTACTTATAGAATAATTTTTTATTCCTGACGATAAAATAAAACACCCGGGTAAGACCAAGTTGCAGGGCGATTCGAATTTGATAGCGTGGCGCGCCAAATAATCTTGGCCCCTCATAATCCTTTTCCAGCCCTTTATGCATGGATCGGCCAAAACGGTTATAGCGGGCGGCAACCCATTCTGGATCAACCTGCCCTTCCCGGATAATGTGGCATACGGTTGGTTGTGACACAAAACGGCAGTGTACGCCCTGTGCGGCCATTGCTTCCGTGAATGACGTCTCGCTGCCCATCATATAGGATGATGTGCCATCGGGGCCGATGGTCTCGTCAAATCGCTGTCCGCCCTTAAAAAGCTGTGCGCGCACCATCATGTTAGGCCCAAAGATCAAACCGGGACGAATGGGGCCATCCTGATGCTGCGCACCCGTAAGCGCATAAACCATTGCTACTTCGATAATTTCAAGAAGCCATTCCGGCGGGGTTTTGCGCCAATAGGGGTTGATGGTGCCGCCGAAAATACCAAATTCCGGGAATTGATCCGCCGCCCGGCGCCATTGCACCAGCCAGTCCGGCGCAGCAATGACATCATCATCGGTAAAGACAACGAGATCGCCCTCGATATGTTCAAGCCCCAGATTGAGGGCGCGGTTTTTACCCGGTTTTGGCTGAAACAGAAGCGTAACCGGCAACCGGTCCCTATAGGCCCGGACAATATCCGAAGTGCCGTCCGTGCTGGCATTGTCGATAATAACCAGCTTGTACCCCCCGGGCGGGGTCTCCAGCGCGCAAAATGAATCCAGGCATTGCCCGATCCAGCCCGCGCCATTGTGGGTCGCCATCATCACCGTCAGCACGGGCGCATCTCCAATGAAAAAACCTTGACGGTGATATGCAAATTCGCCGATTCGCAGCTAGGAACCCGGACTTTGTTGCGTAGGATGTATTATACTTGCAAATTATTTACGAAACCAGAATACAAGTATCTTTCTGACAGAAATTCCGCTTTGACCCGCACGAACAAAGTCTCGCTTTTGCGGAAGATTATGCGGTCTATGTTTTTTGAGCGACTTATCAGGGGGCACAATGATTGAAGCCATATTGATACTGCAGATTATTATCCTGGCCGCCATTGTTTTCACTGCGCGCAAGGCTATATGGGCGTTCCGCGCCGCGGACGCCCTGCGCCTGCACACAAACCATATTGGCGAGCAGACGACCCAGCAACTTGAACATCTGGACCGGCTCTACTTGCGCCTTGGCCTGCCGCGCGGGTCTTTGCCCCCGACGCGCGGCTGGGCGGCGTCGGCCGATTTTCTGAATATCCTGTATGAACATTTGGTTGCACACCGGCCCAAAACCATTATCGAGTGCGGTTCCGGACTGACGACGATTGTCACCGCGCGGGCGCTGCAACAGCTTGGCGGCGGCCGTCTGCTGAGCATCGATCATGATCCCTACTTCGCCGGACTGACAAGGGACACGCTGCGCCAGCTCGGCCTGCAGGATTTTGCGGACATCCAGGTCGCCCCGCTAACTGCGCAGAAAATCGACGGCGAAGAACGGATCTGGTACGATCTGTCGGGGATCGCCATCCCCGACGCCATTGAACTTATCACCGTCGATGGCCCGCCGGAGCCGCTTACCGGCGCAGGGGGGCGCTATCCCGTGGGGCCCGTTTTATTTGACCGGATCGCCACCGGCGGCGCGGCATTGTTCGATGACGCCAGCAGACCCGGAGAAAAGATTTTAATAGAAAAAATATTAAGTAAGTTTCCCTCTTATAAAAGAGACGATATTCCAGCGGAAAAAGGCTGCACGAAACTGACCCGAATTAAATAGCAAACCGGAAACTGCATGGAAAACCCGACTATCGGAATGTTTTCCGGCGCGCGCCATTCTGAACATGTGGCGCGATAGTGTCGCTGCGCGCCGCATTTCTGATAAGTTTCATCAGAAGCGGGGGGACATATTTCCTCGCATTCGTTTCCAGCATAATCATTTCACGGCTGCTTGCACCCGCAGAGATTGGGATTTTCTCTCTCGCCATGGCGATAACGGCAATCCTTCAGGCGTTACGTGATTTTGGCGTTGGCAGTTATCTGCTCAAGGAACGTGAGCTGACCGATGACAAGCTTCGCACTGTCTTTGGGGCATCGCTTTTATTGGGCTGGAGCGTTGCGGCGCTGTTATTCTTTTTCCGTGGCGCCGTCGCCCGGTATTATTCGGAGCCGCTGATTGAAAGCATCCTGCTGGTCCTGTCGCTCAATTCTCTTCTGATTCCCTTTGGCCAGGTGACCTCCACGCTGTTACGCCGCGAACAGGAGTTTATGCGCCTTTCCCGGATTTCGATTATCTCGGCTCTTGCAGGCTCATGCGCCTCCATTGGATTCGCGTATTTTGAGTTTGGTCCAATTTCGCTTGCTTATGGTTTGTCGGCCAGCCTGCTTGTTTCAATATTGCTGCTGTTCGCCGCCCATCCCACGCATATTCTGATGCTGCCTTCCCTGAAAGAGTGGCGGGGGGTGTTTGCATTTGGCGGAAAGGTGTCGCTGACCACTACAATCGTTCAGTTGGGCATGCAGGCCCCGGAACTGTTAATGGGACGCTATCTGGGGTTTGCCGCTGTCGGGCTGTATGTTCGCGGGCTTGGCGTCGCCAAAATGATCGAACAGTTTTTTAGCGGCGCAACAGGCTGGGTAATGGGCGCCGAAGTGGGAAACCTGCACAGATCAGAGCAAAATCTGACCAGCCTGGTTTTGAAAGCTACGGATTACACGTTAATCATCTGCTGGCCGGCCCTGCTCTTTCTGGCGCTGAAGGCGGACGCAATCATCTGGCTGCTTTATGGCAAGATATGGCTGCCCGCCGCGCCGCTGGTGCTGGCGCTGTGCCTTGCGCGCGGCATACAATTGATAGTCTCACAGGCCTCCGCCATTTATGAGGGTACGGGCGCGATTAATCTGTCGCTCCGGAACGAAATCATCCTGCAAATCGCTTCGGTCGGTTTACTGCTCATTGGCGTA
>CAYGIH010000009.1:0-5176 GCA_964349945.1 uncultured Candidatus Saccharibacteria bacterium
TGCGGGCGTTCGGGCATATGCTGCGCTACCGCCGCAACCAGGATTTGCTGATGCAAACGCCAGCCAGCGGCGGCGAGGCGGCGCACAGCAGCGATTGCGGCGAGGTGCGTGAGATAATTGACCGGGCGCTGCGCGAACAGCGCGAATGGCTGAGCGAAGCGGAAGCGAAGTGCGTGCTGGCGGCCTATGGCGTTCCGGTGGTGGAAACCCGCAGTGCAAAAACCCCGGACGAGGCAGGCGAAATCGCCAGCGCGTTTGGCGGCTTGGTGGCATTGAAAATCATGTCGCGCGATATTACCCATAAATCTGACGCAGGCGGCGTGGCGCTCGGCCTGGAAGGCGCGGACATGGTGCGCGCCACGGCGCAGGCCATGCTGGCGCGGCTGGCGCGCACGCATCCCCAGGCGCGCATCGATGGCTTCAGCGTGCAGCCCATGATCAGTGACAAAGGCGCTGTCGAGCTGATCGTTGGCGTCAATACGGATGCGACCTTTGGCCCGGTCATCCTGTTTGGCGAAGGCGGTGTGGGGGTGGAGATCACCGCCGACAAGGCGATTGGCCTGCCGCCGCTGAATGACGTGCTGGCGCGCGAACTCATTGACCGGACCCGGATCGTGCGGCGGCTGCGCGGCTACCGCAATGTGCCGGCGGCGGACATGGACGAGATTATCCGTGTACTGATTTCAATCTCGCATCTCGCCGCTGACTTTGCCGAAGTGTGTGAACTGGATATCAATCCCCTGATCGCCTCAGCCAAAGGCGTCATGGCGCTGGATGCGCGCATTCGCATTACACCCGCAGCGGGCAAAACCGCGGACCGGTTGGCGATATCGCCCTATCCCGCACAGCTTGCCCGCGTGATCACCACCCAATCCGGCGCGCATTATGATCTGCGCCCGATCCGCCCGGAGGATGAACCCGCGCTGATTGCCATGGTCGAGGCGCTGGACCCGGAGGATGCGCGGCTGCGGTTTTTATCCCACATGCGTCATATGCCGCATCAACTGGCGGCGCGCCTGACGCAGATCGACTATGACCGGGAAATGGCGTTTGTCGCGCTGGATGAAAACGGCATTAGCGGCGTGGTGCGTCTTGCCGCCGGTCCCGACGGCGAGACGGCGGAATTCGCCGTTCTGGTGCGCAGCGCCCTCAAGGGCACAGGGCTGGGCCTGGCCTTGATGCAGGAAATCATCGGCTACGCCAAAATGCGGGGCATCGGTGAATTGACCGGTGACATTCTGAGCGAAAACCGGACCATGCGGGCGATGGCGCATGAGTTCGGTTTTGTCACCCAGACAAACGGCAACGAACCCGGACAAGTGCGGGTCAGTCTAATCCTGAATGGTTCTGATGGTTGAAGGCCGCCTTACGAAGCCGGCGGCCGTTAGCAGGCTATCGCCAGGCTGGCCAATCCGGAGCGGTCTTATCGATCACGAGGCCGTTGACGGGATTTTTCTCATGCAAAAAATAGCCGAAGGAATCGCGTTGCAGCTTCTCCAGTTCGGCATCAGGGGTTGGTACTATGGCGGCCATGGTGTCGCCGGTGGCGCAAACCGGTCCCTATGACGGTTGCGCATTCGAAGTTCTGATAGCAGAGGCCTCGTCATGAACCGCGATCAGCTTCGGGCCCGCCGCAATATCAGTAAAAACCGGCGCAAAGCCGCCTCCAGGAGTGCGAAAATTTGTCGTCTGGCCCTGATAGAGCCGCGCTGTAATGAACTGCACTGCGCCGCCATACACATAGTTGCGCACGTCAAACTTGAGCGCATGCGGCGCCTGGTGATCCGCGATCAGGCGCTCTCCCGGAGGCGCCAGAGTTTGCGCCACATAGTCGCCGGCGAGGATTTGCTCCCACACACGCCTAGTCAGTTTGTCTCCCCGGTATGCAGCCTTGCTGCCGAAGCCTGCGGCGGGCTTGAAAAATAGCTTGCGCCGCTCCGACCACAGGCGACCGGCCTTGGAGGCTTCGACAATCTCGGTTTTCGGAATGCCGCTCAGAAGCGTATGCACAATGTCCTCTGACACATCGAATGATCGCAAGCGCTCTGGATCACTGAGAATGGCAAGGTTACGCTTGTTGGCGTACAGCGCATGAACACGAGGATTGGGCGTCAGAACGACGGCGTTGTTCAGATACGCCTTGAGCAGCACTGCGTGGGCAGCCTCCTCCAGCATGAAGTCGGTAAGGCGGTTGTAGACGAGGTCAACTGGCTCGTCCCCATGCCACAGGACGTTGTTGTGCAGCCGCATCGCCGCCGGATCGGCGATGACCGCCTCCACGCCATGACGGCGGAACAACTGCTGGAACAGGACAAACTCAGGATAGAGATACTGTGTTTCCGGATTGTCGTCGATAATCGCGATGCGCCGCAGATCCCGGCCGCCACGAGCCAGACGCCATTCCTCTACAAACATCGCAATGAAAGTTTGATCGAGTGCTGCGAGCGCAACCGGGCCGGTAGTCATGCCTGCGATTTCCGGGCAGCAGGCCCGCTGCGCGCGCGCCAGAGCGGCATTGAGAAGTGCGCCACCGGCGTTTGTGTTGATCTCAATCAGCTTCGGTCCGGCAGCGGTCACGTGAAAGTCATAGCTCAGGAACACACCGCGCGCGCCACCGGAATCAAAAAGCGCCGCCTGCGGCGCCCCTTCGAGGACGATCTCGCAGTACGCCGGCAGTGTTATGACCACCTGAGCCGCCCGGATGACCGCCGCCATGCTGTCCAGTTTGTCCCGGGACACAAACACTGGCGTTGCCGCAAACATGTGCGGTGATTTTTCCATAACCAGCGGATACAAGCTGCGCGTCCCGGAGTCCGTTTCGAACTCGCGCTTCAGCGCATCCGCGTCAAGACTGATGCAGAAGCAGCCGCTGTTGAGCGACGCCACCCCGAGCCCCCCGGTTTGTGGATCAGATGCGCCTTGCGATTCGCATACGGGACTCTGATTTTTGGAATCGATCATGGCTTTTCCTTAAACCGGCGCCTGCGTTGTCATAGCGCAAGCGTAGCGTCGACGATAGCTTGCGCCTCCTCCGCAATGCGGCGCAGATGATCTTCTCCGCGAAAACTTTCCGCATAGATTTTATAGATGTCCTCGGTGCCCGATGGGCGGGTAGCAAACCATCCATTTTCTGCAATTACCTTCAGTCCGCCTATGGGCGCGCCGTTTCCTGGCGCGTGGCTGAGTATGCTCAGTATCTTTTCGCCAGCGAGCTGCGTGGACTGAACCTGTTGAGGCGAGAGCGTCGACAGCTTCGCTTTTTGCTCTGGCGTGGCGGGCGCGTCGACGCGATAGAACGCAGGCTCGCCGAGCTTGCGCGTAAGCTCACGGTAGATATCACCGGGATCACGGCCCATCAGCGCGGTGATTTCCGCCGAAAGCAGCGCGGGGATGATCCCATCCTTGTCTGTCGTCCATACAGTACCGTCACGGCGAAGAAACGATACGCCCGCGCTTTCCTCGCCGCCAAATCCAAGCGAACTGTCAAATAGACCATCAACGAACCACTTGAAGCCGACCGGCACTTCATAAAGCTTCCGGCCAAGCTCTGCGCTCACGCGATCAATGATCTGGCTGCTCACCACGGCCTTACCGACTCCGGCGCCGTTGCCCCAATGGGGCCGGCTCTGGAAAAGATAGAAGATGGCCACCGAAAGGTAGTGATTGGGCGGAAGCAAACCCGCGCTTCGCGTGACGATGCCATGCCGGTCATGGTCGGTATCACAAGCGAAGGCGATGTCGAAGCGGTCTTTCAGGTCGAGCAAGTTGCCCATCGCGTATGGCGAGGACGGGTCCATGCGAATTTGGCCATCCCAGTCAAGAGTCATGAAACGGAAGGTCGGATCGACCGCTTCGTTCACGACAGTGAGATTCAGACCGTAGCGTTCAGCGATCGGCTCCCAGTAGTGGACCCCCGCGCCGCCAAGCGGATCCACGCCGATGCGTATGTTCGAATCACGAATTGCGTCCATATCGATCACGTTGCCCAGATCGCTCACATAGGTGTTGAGATAATCGTGACGGTGTGTCGAGGCCGCACGGAGAGCCGCTTCGTAAGGAATTCTTTTCACGGCGTGGAGACCGTTTTCAAGAAGCTCATTGGCCATGGCTTGAATCCAGCCAGTGACCGCAAGATCGGATGGCCCGCCGTTGGGAGAATTGTACTTGTAGCCGCCGCTGTCGGGTGGATTGTGCGAGGGCGAAATGACAATGCCGTCCGCAAGTCCGCTTGCGCGCCCACGATTGTATAAAAGTATCGCATGCGAAATGGCGGGGGTGGGAGTGTATTCGCCGTTCTCCGCGATCATGACGTCCACGCCATTTGCCACCAGCACTTCGAGCGCACTGGCAGCGGCCGGCACGGAGAGCGCATGCGTATCCATACCGAGAAACAGCGGGCCGTCGATATTTTGTTGCTTGCGATATTTGCATATGGCCCCGGTGATGGCTACAACATGCCACTCATTGAAGCTCTTGTCGAATGCGGAACCACGGTGCCCCGAGGTGCCAAACGCGACCCTTTGCTGCGGGATTGAGACATCCGGAACATCTGTGTAATAGGCCCTGATCAGATCTGGTACATTCACCAGCATTCCCTGCGGGGCAGGCTTTCCGGCCAAAGAACTGATTTTCATCGGGGGGCTGCTCCTATCACGGCGGCTATCTCAACGCCTACCGCATTCCCGAAAATTGTCTGATTGAGGAAAATTGCGAAATTTCTGTTTCTCCAGGGCCGCCGATATTGGCTACTGCGATTGCCGCGTGCGGTGCGAGGGCTGTTCGGGGTCAAGTATACGTTCACCGGGCTTCCATATTGCGGTACGTTTACGCGTCGTCCCGTTTAGGCCGACGCGCTGGTATAGCGCCTGCTGTGCGATAGTCTTGTTGTGCCGACCTAGCCCGCCATGCCTTAAGTATAAGGGTACCCGCAGGACGCGTCCATATGAAAGGCTCAAGGCCGCAGCGGCCTTTCCGGCCGGGCATTCATCGCGCTGAGATTTGCCGCAGCCGCTACCAAATCCTCGATCCCGGCGATGCGCATTGCGCCATCACACAAGCGGGGCTTAGGCGCCGGTCAGCAAATCAGCGGCAGCCTGCGCCATGACGCGTGCTTCGTCAACACTGATCACAGCGATTTCAATTTGGCTGTCTGTTTCGCTGACACGCCCACCCCGCT
>CAYGIH010000010.1:0-4669 GCA_964349945.1 uncultured Candidatus Saccharibacteria bacterium
TACCGGGTGGACGATGTGTTCGGAAAGATGCTCAGCGTGTTTGAGAAAAAACAGCCCGAATAAAATAAAGGGACAAGACAATGGCAAACTCAACACCATTTGATAAGTCAAAAGCCAAGGCTTTCCTGGCACGGTTTCAAGGCGATTTAGCCGGGGCAATGTCGACGCGCCTATGCGCGATTGGTGACCGGCTGGGTCTGTTCAAGGCGCTGGCCGGGCAAGGCCCGGCGACCAGTCATGAACTGGCGGCGCGTACGGGCATTAATGAACGCTATGCGCGTGAATGGTTACAGGGTCTGACGGCGGCGGGATATCTGGAAGTGGATGCTGCGCGCATGTCATATGCGTTACCAGCGGAACATGCCAAGCCGTTGGCCGATGAAGACAGCCCGTTATTTCAGGGCGGTATTCTGGAATTGCTCGCCCATGCCCAGACGCCCTTCGAGCAGTTGGTGGACGCATTCAAAAATGGCGGCGGTGTAGCGCAGGCGCATTTCCATCCCAACCTGTATCATGGGATGAGCCGCTCCAGCGGCGTGCGCTACAAAAATCTGCTGCTACAGCAATGGCTGCCTTCCATGCCGGATGTAATGGCGATGTTGCAGCGTGGCGTAAGCGTGGCGGACATCGGGTGCGGAAAAGGGGCTGCGCTGATGCGCATGGCAGAGGCGTTTCCGAAATCGACATTTTTGGGCATGGATGCTTTCGCGCCGCAGGTTGAAGGGGCCAATGCCCGCGCCGGAGAAGCCGGGCTTGCGGACAGGCTGAAGTTTTTGGTGGGCGACGGGGCGGAAAAATTGCCAGCCAAATTTGACGTGATATTCACTTTCGATGTGATCCATGACAGCCCGCGCCCGCGGGAGGCGATGCGTAATATCCGGGAGCATCTAAACCCCGGCGGCGTGTTTGTGATGCAGGAAATCACGTCCGAGGACGAACCGCACGCCAATGTCGGACCGATGGCGGCGATGAAATACGGCATGAGTCTGCATTACTGCATGACCACGTCGCTGGCCCAGGGCGGCGAGGGGCTGGGCACCTGTGGAATGCCAGAAAAAATGGTCCGTGAACTAAGTAATGAAGCGGGCTTTTCCAGAGTTGTGAAATCACCAGCCTGTAATGACTTTATCTCGCTCTATGAAATCTGGCCATAAGGCATATCTTGTTGAAAAGCGTAACAAAGCAAAGGTTAGTTGCTCCACACAGTAAGCATTAATCGGCGCACAAGCGCTCACACAAACCGGAGGAGAGCACAAGATGGACACGATCGTTTCAAAAGCAGCAAAGATCCGCGCGCAACTGGATCACCCGCTGATCGACGGAGACAGCCATATTGTTGAGTACACGCCGGTGTTTCTGGACTATCTCAGAGCGGCCGGCGGAAACAATATCGCTGAACGCTTTGGAAAAACCATGGGCGGTGGTTTCACGCTTAGCAGCTCAAAGAAATCCTGGTACGCGATGAGTTGGGAAGAACGCCGCGAGACGCGCCTGATGCGCAGCCCCTGGTGGGCGTTGCCGACCAAAAACACGCTGGACCGCTGTACAGCGATGCTGCCGAAACTCTATCATGAGCGCATGGACGAAGTAGGGTTGGATTTCGCCGTGCTCTATCCCAGCGTCGGCCTGATGTTCAACCATAATTTCAGCGATGACGAATTCCGCACCGCCGCCTGCCATGCGTTCAACGAATATACCGCCGCCATTTATGGTCCGTATAGTGATCGTATGACGGTGGCTGCGGTCATTCCGCTGAACACGCCCGAAGAAGGCATCAAGGAGCTTGAACACGCCAAAAAGCTGGGCCTGAAAGTGGCGATGATCCCGGCCTTTATCCGCCGGCCATTCCCGGATTTACACAAGAAGCATCCCGAACTGGCGGGCCGCGTCAACTGGCTGGATAGCTATGGCATGGACAGCGCACATGATTATGATCCGTTCTGGGCCAAATGCGTGGAGCTTGGCTTTTCCGTGGCGTCGCATTCCGGCGCCCAGGGGTTCGATGACCGGCGCTCGATCTCGAATTACATGTACAATCATATGGGCCATTTTGGCGCGGCCGGCGAAATGCTCGCCAAGGCCCTGGTGATGGGCGGCGTCACGCGGCGCTTTCCCAAACTGCGCGTGGCCTGTCTTGAGGGCGGGGTAATGAACGGCGTGCGGCTGTATGGCGATCTGTTCTCGCGTTGGGAAAAACGCAGTGTGGAAAGCCTGGAGAACCTCGATCCCAAGAACCTCGATCAAAAACTGGCGCGCGAACTGTTCGAGAAATATGGCGACAAGGACACGCTGGCCAATATCGGCCAGCTTGAACGCACCCTGGCGTTCGGGCCAAAGGATATTGATCTGGACGTGCGCGATGATTTCGCAGCGATGCAGATCACCAGGAAAGAAGACATCCGCGATCTGTTCATCCCGCATTTCTATTTCGGCTGCGAGGCGGATGACCCGCTCTCGGCGGTCGCCTTTGACCGCCGCTTGCATCCCCTGCACGAACAGGTGCGCGCCATCATGAGCTTCGATCTCGGGCACTGGGACGTCACCGACATGACGCATGCAACGACGGAAGCGTATGAGATGGTTGAAGAGGGACTGGTTAGCCCGGAGGACTTTCGCACCTTTGCATTCGGAAACTCGGTGCAACTCTATGCCGGTCCAAATTCAGATTTTTTCAAGGGCACGATCATCGAAAAGCAGGTCGCGAAAGAATTGGCGGCGGCAAAGTCCCGCTAAAGTTTTTCCGCTCTGGCCCCGTTTGGTCTGGGTTAGCCATCTGAGCCGCACCCCCTTCTGGTGAGGAGGGGCGGCGATAGCGGGAAAAGTCTCCCCGGAAAGGGCAGTATGCGTAATTCACCTGGTGGCGACGAAAAACCGGCCAGCCCAAATCAATTATCCCACAGTGTCACGGACCGGTTTGCCGGTGCGTCGTTCGACTCAATGGAAGGAGTGCCTGCCTGGGCGCCAGTTGAAAGTGGCGCCTCCTTTCCGCGTCGGCTGATCGCGACATTCCAACGGCTGGCGCCGGGGCTGGGCATCGCTGTCCTCGTTGCGCTGGCTGCGTCATGGCTGGCCGAGCACTATACCGCGCCGGTGATGCTTTTTGCGCTGTTGCTGGGCATGGCGCTCAACTTTTTAAGCCAGGAGACCCGCTGCCGTCCGGGCATTGATTTCGCCACCCGGACCGTGTTGCGGACAGGCGTCGCGTTACTTGGCGCGCGCATCACGCTTTCGCAGGTACAGTCACTGGGGGCGGAGACACTGCTGATTGCCGTCAGCGCCGCTGTGCTGACCATTACGTTCGGTTGGCTGGCGGCCCGGTTTCTTAAACTGAAGCCTGACTTCGGAATATTGACAGGCGGCTCGGTCGCCATTTGCGGCGCGTCTGCCGCAATGGCTTTTTCCTCGGTACTGCCGCCATCGCCCGAACGGGAGCGGGACACCATCCTGACTGTTGTAGGTGTGACCACGCTTTCGACCGTGGCAATGATTATTTATCCGCTGATGGCGGCGGCGCTGCATTTCAGTGAGACACAAACGGGGGTTTTCCTCGGCGCCACCATTCATGATGTGGCCCAGGTGGTTGGCGCCGGCTATGGCGTATCGGTGATGACAGGCGACACGTCCACCATCGTCAAACTGTTTCGCGTGGCGCTGCTGCTGCCGGCCGCGCTTTTGGTCTCAGTGATGTTCCGAAACGGGCAGAGCAAGGGGAAACAGGGCGCTGGCCCGCCACTGCTGCCGGCCTTTCTGCTGGTGTTCGTGGCGCTGGTGGTGCTGAATTCCGCAATCGCGGTTCCAGCCGAGCTTGTGCAGGGCGCTGGTGAGGCCTCGCGCTGGTGCCTGATAACGGCGATCGCGGGCCTGGGGATCAAAACCAAGCTGGGCGACTTTGTCAAGGTGGGCTGGCGGCCCGCCGCCCTGATCCTGGCTGAGACTCTGTTCGTGATGTTTCTGGTGCTGGCGCTGCTTTTGACAGTTTGAATGACAGACAAATTTCATGCGATCAGGTTGAACCCTTTTTGCCCTTAGCGTTTTGTTGGGAACAGCATACCCGCGATCATGGGATAGGCTTCGTCATTGGCCAGGCCCATGACCATGCCCGCGCGCGCGTCGCGGAAATAGCGTTCGAAGGGCAGGCGGGCGGCAAAGGCGGTGCCGCCAAACATGGTCATCAGTTCCGCGGTTACCGCGACCGACGTCTCGGACGCCACCACCTTGGCCTGGATATAGGGAATGGGCGCCTTGACCCGGCCTTCATCGCCCGCCTTTGCCGCCAGATGCAGCAGCGAACGCGCCGCTTCGATCTGCGCGCTCATCTGCCCCATGCGGCGCTTGTTGACGGGGTTATCCAGACGCCGCGCGCCGCTTGGATATTGCTTCGCCGCCTCAACACTGGCGATCTCATAGGCGCCGGAACCGATGCCCAGATAGGCGGCGGCATAGGTCAGCGCCACCACCGGCATCATCACCGCGCCAAGCGCCTTGCCGCCTTCATGTTCGTTGCCCAGACGGTTTTCCTTGGGCACGTCACCGGTGAAGTAAACCGGCGAACTGCCATTGCCGCGCATGCCGACGCCGTTCCATTCGCCGTCTTTCTTCCACTCGATCCTGTCACGCTCGACAATCATCGGGGTGAGCGCGCCTTTGGGCGCATCCGCGCCGGCCTGGA
>CAYGIH010000011.1:0-4605 GCA_964349945.1 uncultured Candidatus Saccharibacteria bacterium
ATATCGCTGTGATGGCGCAGGAGGTGGTCGAAGCCCTGGCGGCGCATGATGGCGGCGTTTACGTGGATGGCACTTTTGGCGCAGGCGGGTATAGCCGCCTGCTGTTACAGGCCGCCAATTGCATTGTTGTCGCGATGGACCGTGATCCGGCCGTTGCCCCCATCGCGCAGGCGCTGGCGCAGGAGTTTCCAGACCGGCTGCATCTGATCACGGCCTGTTTTGGTGATATGGCTGAACTGTTGCCGCAAGCGGGTTTTGCAGCGGCGGATGGTGTGACCTTTGATCTGGGTGTTTCGTCGATGCAGCTCGATCAGGCCGAACGGGGTTTTTCCTTTCAGAAAGATGGGCCGCTGGATATGCGCATGGGCGGCGATGGTCCGTCTGCTGCGGATGTGGTGAATAATCTGTCTGCCGAAGATCTGGCCGCAATCTTTTTTTATTATGGCGAGGAGCGCCGCTCACGCGCTGTCGCCAGGGCCATCGTTGCGGCAAGAGTTGACGCCCCGATCACCCGTACGCTGCAATTGGTGAAAATTGTTGCGGGCGCATTGGGTGCGCGCGCGGCGGCAGGTGGTAAAAATCCGGCAACACGCACATTTCAGGCGCTGCGCATTTATGTGAATGACGAACTGCATGAACTTGCCCGTGGCCTGCAGGCGGCGGAAAAATTTCTGAAACCATCGGGAAGGCTGGCGGTGGTTTCTTTTCACAGCCTGGAAGACCGCCTGATCAAACAGTTTTTTGCCGTGCGTTCCGGTGTTCGTCCGGGTACGTCACGTCATCAGCCACCAGATGATTCGGCGCAGCCAGCGCCCAGTTTCAAATTGCTGTGGAACGGCGCGCGCAAACCGGGTGATGCGGAAATCAGCGCCAATCCGCGTGCGCGCTCGGCGCATTTGCGGGCGGGAGAACGTACCGCGGCCAGTGCATGGCCGGTCAGTGATATGGCAATGTTTGCGGGGGTGCCTGCATCGATTGCCGATACATTTGGAGGGAGAAACTAGATGCTTCGATTTGTGACCTTGTTCGTGTTTATTTTACTGTTTGGCGTGTCCGCCGGTCTGTACCACGTAAAATATTCCGTTGACAGGATGGAGCGTCAGGGGTTGAGCCTGAAGGCGAAAATCGCTGATGAGCATGCGGCCATCCGCATTCTTGATGCGGAATGGAGCAGCCTTAACCGCCCGGAAAGATTGCAGAAGCTAAGCAGCCGCTATCTTGAGCTTGCCCCTGTGGAAGTGGTGCAGGTGGTGAGTTTTGCGCAGGTTCCGGAAAAGCCATCAGAGCAGGTGGATGAAATTGGTGAGCTGATCGCCAGGGGGCTAGCCGTGACGCCTGCAAAATCACAGGGCAAGACTTTTGCCGCAACCCCAACCGCTTCAATGGTGGCAGTTCGCTGATGGTAACGCCCCTGCACCGTAAACAGCGTGTGCATGTGCCAAGTGACATGGTTGGCATAGAGGGGCAGCCTTGGCTTTCGGGACGTAATAATCGTGCGATTGATCTTGGCCGTAACAGGCTGATGATGGTGGGCGCCATTTTTCTGTTTGGATTTTCTGCTATTGCGGTGCGGTTAGTCGAACTGGCGCTGCCCTTCGGGCAGAAGCAGGGGATGATGCAGCTTTCCGCCGGCGCCCTGGCTCCAGTGGAGCGGGCGGATATTGTTGACCGGAATGGTATTGTCATCGCCACCAATCTGAAAACCGCATCGCTCGAAGCGGACACAACGGAAGTGCCGGATCATGCCGCCGCCATACAGCGCCTGTCGCAGGAACTGCCGACATTTGATATGAAACGCGCCAGCAAGCAATTGGCCAGCGGCAAGCGTTATGTGGTGCTGCACAATGACCTCAGCCCGCGTCAGCAGCATGCGATAAATGCGCTGGGCATTCCCGGTCTTCGCTTTACGAGTGATGAACGCCGGATTTATCCGCAGGACAATCTCACGGCCCATGCGGTTGGATATGTGGATGTCGATAATCATGGTTTGTCTGGAATTGAGCGCGCCATGGATGCGCGTCTGAATCAGGGTGGAGCGCCATTGCAATTATCGCTTGATCTGCGTGTGCAGCATGCCTTGCGCGATGAGATGATACGGGCGGTTGCCAAATTCCACGCCATTGGCGCGGCGGGCCTGATCATGGACGTCAACAATGGCGAGGTGCTGGCGCTGGCCTCACTGCCGGATTTTGATCCCAATGGCAAACAGCAGAACAAGGACGAGGCGCAGTTCAACCGCGTGACGCTTGGCACCTATGAAATGGGATCAACCTTCAAGGTGTTTAATACTGCGATGACGCTGGATGCGGGCCTTGCCGGGCTTGACGATATCTATGATGCAACGGATCCCATCCGCGTTTCCCGGTTCACCATCGGTGATTTTCACGCCAAGCGCCGCCCTTTGTCTGTGACGGAAATATTTCTGTATTCTTCCAATATTGGCTCGGCAAAAATGGCGCTGCATGTGGGCGGCAAAGGCCAGAAGGAATTTCTGGGCAAGCTTGGCCTGATGCGGCGGCCGGATTTTGAACTGCGGGAGCTGGGTGATCCAAGCTGGCCGCGTCCCTGGCCCGATCTCAGCACAATGACGGTCGCCTTTGGTCATGGCATGGCGGTTAGCCCGTTGCAGCTTGGCGTTGGCGTGGCGTCTTTGGTCAATGGCGGCCGGTTGGTGCGCCCAACTCTGGTGCGCCATGCGGATGGCGTGACGCCGGAGCCGGGGCCACAAATTGTCTCGGAAAAAACCAGCAAGCAGATGCGCTATCTTATGCGCCTGGTTGTGGGTTCATCCGAAGGCACCGGAAAGCAGGCCGATGTGCCGGGCTATGAAGTGGCGGGAAAAACCGGTACGGCGGATAAACAGCAGGCGGGGCGTTACCGCAAGGATGCCCGTATATCATCTTTTGTTGGCGTATTCCCGGCGTCACAACCGCGCTATCTGGTTTTTGTCATGCTGGATGAACCCAAGGGCATCAAGGAGACGTTCAATTTCGCGACTGCGGGCTGGACTGCGGCGCCAACCGCTGGTTTCGTGATACGCCGTATTGCGCCGATGCTGGGTGTGGCGCCGATCCCCGTAGAGGTGGATGGCGCCAGGCTGGCGGCGTTTGGAGGTGTGAATTAAGTCATGCGGCTCGCCGATCTTATAGGTTCAGCCATGCCGGTAATTTCCGATCCGATGCTGGAAATTACAGGTTTGACCGCAGACAGCCGCGACGTGCGGCCGGGATTTTTGTTCGCGGCGCTGCCGGGGGTTCGTGATGATGGGGCCAGCTATATCGCCGATGCGCTGGAACGGGGCGCGGCGGCGATACTGGTGACGCCGCATATTGCCGCCAAATGTGGAAGGGGTGCACTAAGCGGAAAAATACAACTGCTGACAGACATTAATCCGCGCCGCCAATATGCACAGCTTGTAGCGCGCTATTATGGCGCACAGCCGGAAACCATTATCGCAGTTACCGGCACAAACGGAAAAACCTCGGTTGCGGATTTCTGCCGCCAGATATGGGGGCGGCTTGGGCGGCGCGCGGCCAGCATCGGCACCCTGGGTGTAATTGGAAAAAATCTTGGCGATCTGAATATCGGGGGCGGGCATGTGCATACGACGCCGCCGCCGGAAATTCTGTATCCAGCGCTGACCCGCCTGAACGATGCGGGCGTTTCTCATGTGGCCATAGAGGCGTCCAGTCATGGTCTGGCGCAGTACCGCCTGGATGGTGTGCGGCTTAGCGCCGCTGCGCTCACAAATATTACGCGCGATCATATGGATTATCACGACAGCGAGGACAGTTACCGGTACGCCAAGCTGCGATTGTTTGGTGAGGTGCTGGCGCCCGGTGGCGTTGCTGTGCTCAATCGCGAAGATGCGAGTTACAGCGAAGCCGAAGCGCTGAGTTGGGCGCGCGGACATCGCATAATTTCTGTGGGGGGACGTTTTGGCGATCTGCGTATTGTCAGCGCCGGCATGCATGCACGCGGCCAGCGTTTGCGCATCGCCTATGAGGCGCGGGAATGGGAGGTTGAACTTCCGTTGATAGGCCGCTTTCAGGCGATGAATGTACTGGTTGCTGCAGCACTTGTGATCGGATGTGGCGAGGATCCGGACGATGTGTTTGGCGCCTTGCCAGAACTGGTTGGCGCGCCGGGCCGCCTCGAAGTGGCCGGGGAAACGCCGGGCGGCGCCAGTGTGCTGGTCGATTATGCGCATACGCCGGAAGCGCTGCGTACAGTGCTTGAGGCGGTACGGCCCTTTTGTAAGGGGAAGCTGCATCTGTTGTTTGGCTGTGGTGGCGACAGGGATCGTGGCAAGCGTCCGTTGATGGGTGCGGTTGCGCGTGAACTGGCGGATCAGGTGACGGTCACGGACGACAATCCCCGCTCGGAAGATCCCGCTGCAATTCGTGCGGCAATTCTGTCTACGTGTCCGGGCGCGGCCGAAATTGCGGATCGTGCAGCCGCCATCCGCTTTGCAGTGGCGAATCTTTTGCCTGACGATATGCTGATTGCCGCCGGAAAGGGGCATGAGTCGGGACAGGAGATTGCAGGTGTAATCTCCCCGTTCAATGACCGGCAGGAAGTCATCCGCGCGATTGAGGAATTGGC
>CAYGIH010000012.1:0-4271 GCA_964349945.1 uncultured Candidatus Saccharibacteria bacterium
GCCATCGCCATAGCCATCGCCATAGCCATCGCCACCGCCACCGCCACCGCCATCGCCATAGCCATAGCCATAGCCAGTTATTTTGCCCATGCGCAGGCCTCCAATTTTTCGACCGATTCCGGAGTGCATGGAATTAATTCAATGCACTCCAACAGCAATATGCTGACTGGCTCGCTGAGCCGTGAATAAGACTTGTCAATGCCGTAAAGCGCAATTTCGCTTATTGTGTTGGCGCCCCGCCAGCGCCAGATGCGGCGTGATCCGGCAAGCGAGACTTCGCGGCCATTGCGCGCGACGAGATATCCAAAATGGACTCCCGCCGAATACGTGCGGACGATTACCGGCGCGCCGATGTCAAGTGCAGGCTGTGTGTTCATGTTCATGGTTCTCCTGTTTCCGTTTAAACAAGCCTACATTTAACAACGAATAATGCGCACTTCAACATAATTATTGCGTGATGCGCAAAAATAATGCTTGACGCGCAAAAAATAATGATTAATTGTGTTAAATTATGGGGTGCAAAATGAACGAAATTGGTCAAAACGAAATGCGCGAGACGCTTTACGACATCATTCACCGCCGGTCTGGCGGGCCAACTCGTATATCCAGATACCTTGCTGACCGGGGCATAATCGTGACGCCTTCGGCTGTCAGCCGGTGGCCGATCGCCGGTGTGCCGCTTCAATATTGGGATCACATTGTTGAAATGACGCGCGACAACAGGCCGGTGACGGTTGACGACCTGGCGAAGCTTCACGGTGTGCGGGGTGGCCGTCGTGAGTAATCGCACCGGCCTCTGGACGCCGGATATGCTTGCCGCGCTTCACGAGGCCGTGGAGCAAAAGATGAGCGCCAGCAAAATAGCGGAATCACTGAACAACCGTTTCGGCTTGAGCCTGTCGCGCAATTCAGTAATTGGAAAGTGTTACCGTATTGGAATCCGGCTGATGGGCAAATCAAAAGCCGCCATGCGGAATCAAAAACGCGCGCAGCCTTCCGCGCCAAAACCGTTCAAGCCATCCCGCCAGAGCTTGCCAGAGAGGGGCGGCGCCGGGGGCGCCACCACCGCCGGTAATCGCAACGCGAGGCCATTGCTGGCGCGCAGTGGTCCGCCGCAAATGCCATCGCAAATGCCATTCCCGATGCAGCCCGATCCAGCGCCCGCTTTGTGTGCTGATCGGCAGCCGAACACCATACTGAGCTTGCCCTTGAGCGGGGCATGCAAATGGGCGATCAGCGGGGAAGGCAAACACATGCGGTTCTGCGGTCATGTGGCTGTCATAGACGGCCCATATTGTGAACATCACGCCGGGCGCGCCATGGCGCGGGCGGGAAAACAGGAGGTGACGCAATGATCAAGAGCGCAATTATTTCAGACTGCGGCCTATACCGGTATGATCTTCGGCGCATATGGGATAGCACGTTGCCGCCTATCGTGATAATGATGCTCAACCCATCGACGGCGGATGCGCACCATGACGATCCTACTATCCGCCGGTGCATCGGTTTCGCCAAAGACCATGGCTGTGGATCGCTAATAGTGGTCAACCTTGGTGCGTTTCGCGCAACCAGCCCTAAAGATTGGCTGGCGGCGCAAGACCCGGTCGGCCCGCGATGGAGAGAATACGCGCGCGCGGCGCTCGAACAGGTCTATCCGAATGGGGGCACGCTGGTTGTCGCGTGGGGCAATCATGGCGCGGGCAAGCACGCGGATGCAATCGCGGAGATTAAGCGGCTTGGATTGACGGCTTATTGCTTTGGCGTCACAAAGTCCGGCCAGCCCCGTCACCCGCTCTATATTTCAAGAGATCAGGAACTCGTGGCCTTTGACATGATTGAGGCGGCGGAATGAGCCGCGTCAGCCTCCCCGCTCGCCGGGCAACAATCAGCATGTTGGTAGCGCACCGCGCGGCCAACGGCGACAGCCAGCGATATGAAGTATCGTTCGGCATGCATGAAGGCCGGGTAATGGAATGCTTCGCTAATGGCAACAAAGCCGGGTCGGATATGCAGGCGATACTGACAGACGCTTGTATCGCAATTTCGGTGCTGTTGCAGCGCGGCGCGAAGGCGTCCGATCTGGCCGGGATGTTCGGCGAGAACCGGGCGGAAGGTGAAACTAACGGCCCCCCAGCATCGCCATTGGGCGCGATTGCGAGGGCGGCGGCGGAGATTGACGGAGGGTTGAATGGCAAAATATAGGTCGCCTCAGGAGAAAAGTGGTGACTGGTGGACTATTAACGAAGTCAGAACCAAGGACGGCTTTAGGGTTGGCGGGTCGTTCTCAATATCTGACAGAAAAAAAATGGGCCACTTTATAATCCAGGTGAAACATCTTCTATGGCGGCTTGAAAGCGAAGGAAACACAGAGGAGGACGATTATGACGATCGCTCGTAACGAAAAAGGTGATCGCGTAAACGCCAGCACCAGCTACGAATATGGCGCGGATCGTGAATCATTGCGTGATGCGCAAATTGAGATAAAATCCATCACTGGCGCGATCGAGGCGCTGATCAAGCGTATCAGGGCGGCGGCTGACGATCACGGCTACGTCTATGAGCAATGCACCAATGCGGCGGATGCTCTTATATGTTTGGCGCATGATGAAATCAAACCGGCGCTGCGGATATTGGAATGCGCCATTCATGATCAAGGAGGGATACCATGAGTAGATTTTTTACCGCGTTCATCGGGCTTTTCCGCCGCAAACCGGCAACGCTGGTGGAGCGGGTATCTTATATCCGTAGCGATGCGCAGAAACTGACAGTGCGCACACAAGTGGGGCTTCTGGGTGCGCACGTTGGTCAAGCCGGGAGCATCTACACAATCAGCAAATTCGGGTGGCACAGCAAATTCGGGTGGTACAAATGATTGACGCAAAGTTGATTGCCGCACTAATAACATGCCCGATATATCTTGTTGGCGCGGGGCTGGCGGACGATGCCACGATGCAGATTGTTTTCCTTGGCCTCGCTGCGGCGCACATCGCGGCGGTATGGGTTTCGGAGTGGTGGCACAAATGAGTGCTGCGATGTTGCTAACCGTGGCTGTTCTCGGCCTGCTGATATTCTGCGCCATGTCCGGCTGGGTGATCCGAAAATGACTGATCTGCCGCGTCGTGTTAGGTGGGTATCTGGTGCTGCGAGCGCCGTCGCGGCGATGCTTGATTGGTCGGATCACCCCTCGGGCACATTTGCGACGTGCGAGACAAATAGCGAAGACTTAGATAATCGCCGTTTTTTGAACGACGTTGAAGTGTGGCTTGGGCAGCCCATTATCCGGTTGCGCAGTAAAGAATATCAAAATGTTTGGGATGTGTGGGAGAAGAGGCGTTTCATAAGTGGGGTTAATGGAGCACCATGTACGAGCGCCCTGAAGATGCTCCCGCGCATTGAATACCAATTGCCGGGTGACATTCACGTATTTGGGTACACAAATATTTGGGTACACAAACGATAAAACCGACCGGGTACGGGCAGAGCGCCTGCGGAAAGCCTTTTTCGAGATGAAGATCGAAACCCCTCTGATTGATCGCGGACTGGACAAGGCCGCATGTTTGGCGCTTGTAGCGGCGGCGGGGATTAAGCCGTCACGGGTCTATGCTCTCGGTTTTCCCAACGATAATTGTATGCCGTGCGGGAAAGCAACCTCTCCAAACTATTGGTCGCTGGTCAGGCTTCACCGGCCTAATGAGTTCCAGCGCATGGCGCAACTCTCGCGTTCGCTTGGCGCGCGATTGGCGCGCATAAATAATGTTCGTGTTTTCATAGACGAAATCCCCGCCGACTGGCCCACCACAGAGGCCATTGCGCCCGCCTGTGACTTTATGTGTCAGTTGGCCGCGCAGGAACTAGGCGATCCGCAATGACTGATGCCCGCACCTTACGCCGGTCGGCGCGGAAAGCATGTTGGCGCTGGCAATAGGCCCGTATTAATCTGGCGGGCAGGAAGAAAGGACAGACAATGGGTAAAACATCTATTGAATGGACGCGAAACGATGATGGTACACAGGGTAAAACATGGAATCCGATTGCAGGATGCTCTGTTGTGTCGCCGGGGTGCACCAAATGCTATGCAATGCGCATGGCCGCGCGCATTGAGCGGATGCAGCCTGACGGGCATTACAAGGGCCTGACGAAGCATGTTAATGGCAATCCGGTATGGACCGGCAAGGTCGCCCGCGCGCCGGATCATATATTTAATGCGCCGCTGACATGGCGCTGTTTGTCAAGCAGATAGATAAAATAATACCGATACCGGATGACTTGAT
>CAYGIH010000013.1:0-3737 GCA_964349945.1 uncultured Candidatus Saccharibacteria bacterium
TGGCGCTGTTTGTCAAGCAGATAGATAAAATAATACCGATACCGGATGACTTGATGATCATGGAATGGCCAAGCCGGTAAGTGGCCTCAGTGCAGACGGGTTAGTCATTTGGCCCGTCGTCTGCGCAAACACCGGCACCTGGCGCGCCAGTCTCTGTTATGACGTGAGTCAGGGATCAGCGGCTAGTCGGAGCAATGGTGCTCTGGCTGGCTGCTGATCAGTTTGACAAGATTAGCAACGGGCTTGGGTATAGGCGCCCCCGCCTCCCAGTCCTGAATTGTGCGGCGGGAAACGCCTATCTGGCGCGCCGCCTCAATCTGTGTCATGCGCGCGGCCTTGCGCCAAGCGCGGAAATCAGAGCCGGTCATTGATTGGATTCCTTCTGTTTTGTGCCGCCAGTGACGGGCTTAGGGCTGCAATCAGGGCGTGTTATGCAAACCTTAATATGCGCTCAACATCTTCGCGCAATATCCAACCGCGCATGCCGCCAGCCCGCGAATCGCCAGCGACAAGCCTTTCCAAAAGAGCTATATTACCCGCCAGCGCCAATTCCAGCGCGTGTGCGTCTCGGCCACCAGAACGGTTCCAGCGCTTCTCGCTGGTAGACAGATACTTGGCGGCGCTTGCGTCAGTAAAAAGGAGTTCAACTTTACCTTGCAAATCATGCAAGCGCGCTTTCATGGCCGGTATTGCCAGCCCAGCACGGTTGACCAAGCTAGTGTCAGCCAGGCAGTCACGATGGTC
Source organism: uncultured Candidatus Saccharibacteria bacterium (assembly GCA_964349945.1). Lineage (GTDB taxonomy): Bacteria > Patescibacteriota > Minisyncoccia > Phycocordibacterales > Zambryskibacteraceae > JAIFWN01. The sequence continues at coordinate 745 of CAYGIH010000013.1, forward strand.
TGCATTAAGGTCATCAACAATTGATATGGTCATTTTCTCTCTCTCCCGTTTCGTCAGCGCCAACCGCTGATCATGAATTTAATATAAGCGCATGATTCGCGCTTTTCAAGATAAAAAGCACAGAAATTGCGCTTTTCTGTGGATAACTGTAAAACTGTAATGATTGCATGGAGTTAGGGCGCAAAATAATTGATTGACGGCCCGCCGCATTGTAGAAGGGTTGCATAATCCTGTAATTCTGATACAAATCATCATCGCAACCGGATTTGTGTGTGCAGTTGGCGAAACCAAAAAAAGGCCCCAGGTTGGCGGATGAGCCGCGTTCGCGCACCGATATGGTGACGCCGGAGCTGCTCAACCATCACATTGTGGAAGATGCGGATATTGTCCATTTTGGCGACGGCAAGGAAATCAAACCCCACCGTGTCGTTGCAAAGCGCAACAAGACACAGCGACCAATCGACCAATACCACTATCAGCACAATATCACCGGCGCGCAATATTTGGCAGCCGAGCGGTTCTATGCAGACTGGTATTATGCAGGGCTGGGGCCGCGCGTAACGGTCAATTTGATGGGCGTGGGCGGCGGCGGGGTGAATTACAGCACTGACCGCCAGAACGCCGCGCGGGGAAGGCACAACGCTGCGCTTCAGGTGCTGGACATGTATGATCAGGGATTCGTGATCGATGTGGTTTGTTATGAAAAATATCTGGGTGGCGGATTGATGAAAAACCGCATCAAGACCCGCACCCGCTTTGACCGGCTGCGCGCCGCGCTGGACAGGCTGGCTAAATATTATGGGGTCGCATGACGCGGTGCCAACCGATTGAGACAGCGCCCAAAGACGGCTCAAAGCTGTTAATATGCAAGCAGCCCGCGCCATTCACGCTCTGGTATGTGGCCAGATATGTCGAAGGGCGGTGGATAGCCCAAATAGACGACCTCACTGGATGCCTATAGACGCCCGCCCCGCCCTCATATTTCCAGGGTGGCGGTAAAAGAATAAAAACACTTGACATCGCAAACACCGCTAGATACCAATTCAGGCATAGTTCGAGAGTTGGCACTAAACCAGCGCCCCAGGACACCAGCACAGCCCGCCAAACCGGCGGGTTTTTCGTGGGCGCATAAGCAAGAGGCATGCCAATTGTCAGCCATTTGTCAGGCAATAATCATGCCAAGCGTGCCGGACATTAAATCGAACAATCATTAGAAACTCTAAGTCGTTGATTTAAAAGGTACTTCCGGCGATAAAACGTATACGGGCAAGAGCAGCGCAATTTGTTTCTAGTGACTGTTATAAAAAACTGGTACGCATCCGAAACGGAAAATTGATGGAACCTCAGGTTTTAGAATCCCGCCCGGTTGAATCGCTCGCGCCATATGCCCGAAACGCCCGCACGCATTCGGCGGAACAGGTGGCGCAGATCGCCGCGAGCATTGTTGAGTTTGGCTGGACGAATCCGGTTTTGATTTCGGGTGATGGAGAAATAATCGCCGGGCATGGGCGGGTTGAGGCGGCGAAGCTTCTGGGCTTGACGGAGGTGCCTGTGATTGTGCTGGATCACCTGACGGCCCAGCAGCGCCGCGCTTACGTGCTGGCCGATAATAAGCTGGCGCTGAGCGCTGGGTGGAATGATGAAATCCTTGCTGCGGAACTCACGGCGCTGAACATCGACGGGTTTGATCTTGACTTGACGGGGTTCTCACTGGATGAATTGGCGGTAATGTCAGATGGAATTCCGAACTTTGCACCCGGCACACCAGAAGATCAGGGAAAACTTGATGAAATGCAGCCAATAATCTGTCCGGCGTGCGGTCATGGATTTCATAAATAAGACTGCGCTAAAGGTTGACTGGGCAACATACGAAGCTTCAAAATATGCTTGCGTGAATTGGCACTATAGCGGGTCCATGCCGGTCGGGAAAATCGTCAAGATCGGCATATGGGAAAATGGACTATACATCGGATGTATCCTCTTTTCTCGCGGTTCTGTTTACAATATTGGGTCACCTTATCGCCTTGGCACTACTGAAGTGTGCGAATTAACCCGTATTGCGATGACAAAACATTCCACGCCCGTGTCCAGGATTTTATCAATAGCCATAAAATTCTTGCATAAAAATTCGCATGGATTAAGACTTGTGGTGTCCTATGCCGATCCAGATCAGGGCCACCACGGCGGCATATATCAGGCAGGAAATTGGATTTATACTGGCGAAGTGGAATCCGGTAAATCCATTCTGATTAATGGAAAAGATGTTCACCGTCGGTCGATTTTCAATATTTTCGGAACGTCTAGCGTGGCAAAGCTTAAAAAAAATAATGGCATAAGCATTGTTCATGGCAAATGCAGGTTTAAACATAAGTATCTCATGCCTCTTGACCACGCAATGCGGGATCAAATTGGATCATTGTCAAAACCATATCCTAAAAGAACAATGCCTGGAAAAAAGCTGGATTCAGAATACCCTTCTGATCAGGGTGGCGCAGTACCAACCTCCAGGCTCCAATGACAATGTCTCGCCGCGCCTACGGCAAAAAGCGCGGCGTTACTGAGGGCGCTGTTCGTAAAGCCATCGCGGAAGGCCGGATTACGGCTGAGCCGGACGGAACGATTGACCCGGCGAAAGCCGATGCACACTGGAATGACGGGATTATACCGAGAGGCAACGGCGCTGGCATGGGTGGCGCGGTGAGGAAAAAACAGACGGCGGCGAACAAGCGCGCGGTGCCGGTTGAAGCGGTTGAGGCTGTTGAGGAAACCTTGCGGGCCGAGGGGCAGGAGGTGCCAGACCAGCCGGGTGGCATGACGTTCATTCAGGCCCGCACCGCTAATGAGATACTGAAAGCGCAGGAGCGCAAGCTCAGGCTTGAGCGGCTGCGTGGTGAATTGATCGACCGGGCGAGGGCGACGGCGCTGGTTTTCAATCTTGGCAGGCAGGAACGGGATGCCTGGATGAACTGGCCGGTTCGCGTGGCGGCGCTGAT
>CAYGIH010000014.1:0-3555 GCA_964349945.1 uncultured Candidatus Saccharibacteria bacterium
AATGGCGCGGATGCGTTCCGGTATCTGGCGGTTGCAGTCAAGCCCTCAACGCGCGGAGATTGGTCAAAGCCGATAAAGTATCCAGCGAGGGCTATAGTATGAGGATTACACGAGCTGACAAGGCGGGGGTGGATATGCTGTTGGAAATGGCCGACAAGTTCCCAGAACGGCCATGCTTGTTGATTGTGGCGGATGCCCAATCACATGCTGACGCCGCGCATAAGCTGTCCCTGTTTAAGACAAGGGACAACATTGGATTAATGCTGGCGGGCGCGGACTGCCCCGATATTCCCAAAGCAATTGTTTACATAGCTGAGCGCGTCAAACTGATTTCGCCATCGCTTCGGAAAATAGTGCAGTCTGCCCGCATGCAGATATCCGTTAAGGAGCAGCCCGTATAATGCTATTGCCCCACCGTAAAAAACCCGGTTTCCCGCCATTGTGTGAAAAATGACGATGGGCAACGCTTCCGCATGGAGCCGTGATGCAGATGATTTTCTGAGAGCGTCCTGCGGCATGTGGGGTAAAGCCAGAATTATTGAAGTGATGAAGGACAAGGCGCACGATTTGGGTGTGGATGACACATTTGAAGAAGATTCGCTTGGGGTTTCCGTTGATGCGGATAGCGTTATCTTGAAAGCGCGAAGGCGCGGCAAATGGTATGCCGGTGTGGGGGGATTTGACCGCAATTCCCAATCAGATAGCAGATATGCGGCTAGCCGTGCTATATCTGAATTGCGCCGGGCGATGTTCACAGGGGCCGGACGGATATGACTATGGACACGACCACGCTCAAGGCCATCCTGGGCGACTGCATCAAGCGCGCGGAATCCTTCAAGGATAACAACCTTGTTGCTGGCAGGCTGAAAGCTGATAAATACTACCGTGGCGAGCCGTTCGGCAACGAGGTTGTGGGTGAATCCGCCGTTGTGAGCCGTGACGTGGCCGAAGCGGTAGACGCGATGCTTCCGGCGTTGCTCAAGATATTCTCAAGCGGCCCGGCGGTGCTATTCGAGCCTAACAAAGAGGGTGGCGAGCAGGCCGCTGAACAGGCCACCGAGTATGTAAATTACATACTGAACGTGAAAAACCCCGGATTTGCGATACATTACGACTGGTTCAAGGATGCGTTGCTGAAAAAGCGCGGTTTCGTCAAGGTTTGGGCGGATGAAGATGAAAACGTCGAAACCAGCTACTACCAGGGACTGACACAGCCGGAAATCGACATGCTGCGGCTGGATAAGAGCATTGAACTGGAGATTGAGCATGGAGAAAGTCTTGACCCGTCCATTGAGCAATTTGACGTGACCGTAAAGCACACAAAAAAGGTGTGCAACATCAAGGTGGCGTGTGTCCCGCATGATGAAATCCTGATAGACGCCACTACCGGCGACACGGATGAAACGCCATTCATTGGTCATAGGGTGAATCGGACGCTATCCGACCTGATAGCGCAAGGCTACAACGCAAAGAAGCTGGATCGCATCGCAAGCGGGCAGGAAATCGACACGGAGCGTTCCGCACGGTTTTCCCGCTCTGGTTTAGACGACGAATTGGTCAACAAGGCCCTGGACGACACGTTGCGGGTAATTGAGATAACCGAATGTTACCTCAATGTGGATTTTGACGACGATGGTATCGCTGAAATGCGCAAGATTACCATTGCGGGATCGGGAACTGTAACGGAGATACTGGATAACGAGCCAGCGGATGACCACCCATTCGCCAGTTTGTGCCCGTTCCCCACGCCCCATGCGTTTTGGGGCGAATCGGTGTTTGACAAGGTGCGGGACGTTCAGGAAGGAAAGTCTGTCCTGACACGCCAGATACTGAATAACCTTTATCTGACCAATCAGCCGCGATTCGGCGTTGTTGATGGGCAGGTGAACATTGACGATATGCTGACCAGCCAGAACCAGCTTATCAGGATCACCAATCCGAACGCGATTGTGCCGATAGTCACCAACAAGCTGGATTCCGGCCCGTACAACATGCTGCAAATGTGGGATGTGACCCGCGAACAGCGGACCGGCGTGAGGCGCATGGCGTCAGGTCCGGGCGCTGACAGTCTGCAGAACGCCTATACTGATACGCTGGGCGGCTCCCAGATGGTGGCCGACGCCAGCGCGGAGCGGGTTGAACTGATTGCCCGTATATTCGCAGAAACGGGCGTGAAGCGGCTCATGCGGCTCATATTGAAGCTGGTGACACAGTACGACAACAAGCCCAAGGTGGTTCGTTTGCGCGGCGCATGGACGCCGATCAACCCGGCTGAATGGGATGATGGCATGGATATGTCTATTTCTGTCGGTTTGGGCAGCGGATCGCACCAGAAGGACGCTGCGACCATGATGGCGCTGATTGGGCTTGATCAGCAGTTGATCGCCTTGCAGGGCGGTGTTGACGGGCCACTGTTGACCCTGGACAACATCTATTCCAAGCTGTCCCGGCTGGTGTCGTCCAGCGGCTTGAAGGCGGTTGAGCGATATTATACCGACCCGAAACTGGCCCCGCCCAAGCCACCACAGGCCCCGCCGATGGACCCGAATATGGTGCTGGCGCAAGCGCAGATGAAGATTGATAGCGACAAGTTGCAGGCAGACATGCAGAAGCACCAGCAGAAGCTGCAGGCCGATATGGTGCAACATCGTGAGAGCCTTGACGCTGAAATGCAGCGTTTTGCGGCTGATTTGGAGTCAAAACAGCAGATAGAGGCGGGTAAAGCGGGCGTAACGCTTGAAAAGGCGAAGATCGACGCGGATGTTGCGGTTCAGACAACGCTGATGAAGCTTGAGGCGGACGGGAACGCCGTTGCGATGAAGCATCAACACGAGTCTGGCATGGCTGGCCGGGAAGCCGGAACCATTGAAGACAAGCCATCGGCGGAGATTGAGGCAATAAATAGCGTAGCGGATATGGTGCGACAACTTGCTGCTTATATGACGGCCCCGAAATCGGTTGTGCGGGATGAAAACGGTGTTGCGCTGGCGATCAGGACCGAGGGCATGCCTGACAGGCCGATAGGGCGTGATGAAAACGGAAATATTGTGGGGCTGCAATGAAGTACAAATCTCCCGACCCCACCAGCAGCATCAATCGTGGGCTGGTCGGTTACATGATGTTCCATAGAGAAAAGCCGGATTGCTGCTTTCACGGCCATTTTGCGAACATGCTTATGTGGGGGCGTCCGCTATCAATCAAAGAGATTGAGCGGATTCATAAAGATGAAAAAGCCGTTGCCATGCAACCGGCAGTAAAGAGGGTTTATTAGATGCCAAGACTGAAAATCATCATTCTCGAAACCAAACCCGACACGTTGACGTTCACAGCCGTAACCAGCGCCCCGACCGGGGCAAGTTACATTATTATCTGATATGGCGCGGATTATCCAGCTTAGGCCTCAGAGCGGCACAAAACGCAGATACGGCTCATTTGCTGGTCGCGTAGAGGCTGCCCCGGTTGCGGTTGGCGGGGGCAAAAGGGCGCGCTGGACCTATATCACGAATGACCGTGATGCGGTTGAAGCCCTTGAGCCGGAACAGAAAAAACAACGGC
>CAYGIH010000015.1:0-3509 GCA_964349945.1 uncultured Candidatus Saccharibacteria bacterium
TCTTATCCAAAGTAAATCGTTATCCAAAGTCATCATTCAGAATACTTCATAAGTGCCTATAAATCAAACTTGCTTTTGATAATATTATCGTGATAATATTTGTTGTCTTCAATATGGATGCAAAGTAGCATCTATTTTAATAGATAACAAATGAAGGAAGAACAGGAAATCGAATCTCTTATCAGAGAAAGTGTAGCTTACCTCAGAGAGGAAGGCTACAGTGAGCCACGGATCGCGGATTACCAACGGCTGTGGCGTGATGGAATCGAGGAGTATATGAATAAAAACTCCTTGGGAAACTACAATGCTGCTGTTGGTGAAGATTTTTTAGGTGGTATCTCAGGAATGAGCGACTCATACATGCGCACAATCCGCCGCAATGTGCACGTACTAAATGACTTCCTTTCATGCGGTAAGGTCAGAAAAAGGATAATACAATATGTATATCACGAGTTGCCCGGTGAGATAGGTGAAGTTTCTTTTGAGTTCATAGCGTCCCAGGCAAAACTCCGTCGCAGCAAACTGACACTTGAAAAGCACCAGCGCATTTTGAGTTATTTTATATGCCATTTGGCATTAAAGTCAATAACCCATGTTTCAGAAATCAGGGATGAAGATGTCCTCTCCTTCATAGCATCCGCCCATAACAGTAAAGACAATTGCCTCTATACTACCCGCATGTTTTGCCGGTTTTTGTATGAGCAGAAATACATCGACAGAAATGTGGAATACGTCATCGGAAGAAATAACTTTCCCAAACGTGAAAAATTGCCGTCAGTATATGGTGCCGATGAGATAAAGCAAATCGAAGAAGCGGTAGGCCAGTCAAGTGCGGTAGGCAAACGTGACTATGCAATACTTCTTCTGGCCACGCGGCTCGGTCTCCGTTCTTCGGACATAGCTGGACTGACTTTCGAAAATCTGGATTGGGACCGGAACATCATTTGCCTGACGCAGTCCAAGACAAAGAAGGTGGTAGAACTGCCACTTCTGACCGATGTCGGGGATGCCGTTATCAACTATCTGAAGTATGCCAGGCCAGTATCCGATTTACGGCAGGTGTTCCTGTCTGCCTGTGCCCCGTACCGTTCCATCAACAGGCTGGTAATAAACGGAGCAGTGAGCAGAACGATAATTGCATCCGGAGTCGACATCACAGGCCGCAAGTTTGGCCCCCATGCTATGCGGCATACGCTGGCAAGCCAGCTACTGCGTAACGGGACTTCGCTTCCGGTCATATCTGAAACGCTTGGCCACTCCGATACGCAGGTCACCATGAACTATCTGCGTATTGACATAAACAACCTCATGCGGTGTTCGCTTGATGTACCTCTGGTATCTAAAAGTTTCTACGAGCAGAAAGGAGGTATATTTTATGAGTGAACAGTTTGAATATAGGAGTGTGTTTGCACCCTATTTTGACAGCTTCCTGAACATGAAGGATACCATGGGATATGGCCTTAATAAGTTCAGATGGATATTATTAGAGCTTGACAGGTTCTTCGTAGAAACCGGTGTCACAGATGTCTACATAACCAGCACCCAAATCGCTGCATGGAGCAAAACCCGTGTAAACGATAAAGCCAGGACACTGTACGACAAATACTCCGTCCTGTCCCAGTTCTGCCGGTATATGTGTCATCTTGGTCACGAATGTTACATACCACGGCTGCCCAGGAAAAAGGATATGGACTTCATACCATATGTCTTCACTCATGAACAGATGGAATATATCTTCAAGGAATGTGACAGACTGGCCATGCCGTTTGCCAATATGAACAGTGCCCTTTTTGCTATACCAGCTCTGATACGCTTCCTCTACAGTTCTGGCGTAAGAATTGGCGAAGCCCTATCTGTCAAAAACGTGGATATAGATTACTCACGCCATTGGATCATAATAAGGAAAACCAAAAATAAGATGCAGCGGATGGTTCCCGTTAACTCGTCACTGGAAGAAGTGATGAAGCAATACGAAACATACAGGAACCAGATGCCAATTGAAGGCCTGACGGACAAGGAGGGTTTTTTCTTTGTATCGACCGTCGGAAAACCACTGACAAAAGGAACAGTATACGGCTGGTTCAAAAGGGTCCTGAAGAAATGTGGAATACCTCATATCGGGAAGCAGCAAGGGCCCCGTGTTCATGATATCCGCCACACCAGCGCGGTGCACTCTTTTGAAAAGATGGTAAAAGGTGGAGTCGATATTTATTGCGCACTACCAATTCTATCTATCTTTCTCGGACATAAGACAATAAAAGGTACAGAAAGATATGTAAGAATGGTGCAGGAAATTTATCCTGAGATTATCGGGATGGAGAATCCCGTAACATCTTTTGTTTTCCCCAACAACCCAGAAATAGACATCGACTATGGAAACAGCTACTGATTTTGCAAAATACCTGACAAAGTTCTTCACGGAATATCTTGTCGGAGAAAGAGGAGCCAGCTCCCATACAATCAGATCGTATAGTGATACTTTTACCCTTGTGCTTACTTATATGGATAAAGTCAGGCACATAGCAGCAGACAGGCTGACTCTCTCCCATTTTTACCGGGAAACCGTTCTGGACTTCCTTGATTGGCTTCAGAAAGAACGGAAATGCGCCAACACTACAAGAAACCAGCGGTTGGCCGCCCTGCACTCATTTTTTTCATATATGCAATATGAAGATGCCAAGCACCTTGAACAATGGCAGAATATCCTGTCTATCAAGGTCAAGAGGCCAGAAAAAAGAAGTTCTGTCAATTATCTGGTTGTTGAAGGTATCAAGTTTCTGCTGGAACAAATACCGGTGAACACGAAGGAAGGACGGCGGAACCTTGCACTGCTGGCATTGCTTTATGACAGTGGTGCCAGAGTACATGAAATCATTGACCTTTCCCCATCATCTCTGAATCTGAACAAACCATGTTACATTACCCTTTTGGGAAAGGGAAACAAAAAAAGAATAGTTCCATTACAGAATGAGCAGGTAAGGTTACTGGAGTCTTATATGAAGGAAAACCACCTTGACAACCCAGCATACAACCAACGTCCGTTATTTGCCAACAACCGGGGTGAAAAGTTGACAAACTCAGGTGTGACCTATATCCTAAACCTTTATGCAAATAATGCACGAATACTCAAACCTGAACTTATACCCGAAAAAATCAGTCCGCATTCGTTGCGTCACAGCAAAGCAATGCATCTTTTACAATCCGGGGTAAATCTGGTTTATATACGTGATATCTTAGGACATGTATCGATACAGACTACAGAAATTTATGCAAGAGCAGACTCAAAGCAAAAGCGTGAAGCACTGGAAGCTGCATATACCAATATTATACCAGTTCATGCAAATGAAGGCATCTGGGAAAAGGACTCGAAACTTAGGGAATGGCTCAAAAATTTTGCAAAATAATCAATATCGTTATCCAAAGCTGTTTTAAAAAGTAGATGATATAAATTATTGATTTACAGTTATCTTTATAAGAACACTTTGGATAACGATTTACTTTGGATAAGA
>CAYGIH010000016.1:0-3153 GCA_964349945.1 uncultured Candidatus Saccharibacteria bacterium
GTCGTTTGTGGCGGGAGCGCCGTTTGGTGCAAATGATCCAAAGGTAATATTCGGCAGGCTTCCCTTCGACTTTGTCGGATGTGGCAACCTCACTTTCGTCGGTCTCCACGTTCCCATGCTTCCAGAAATGTCTTCACTGCCTCCAGTGAAGCCTCATCCATCACAGCCTCATCCCGAATACGCTGCAAACCGGCACGGAAAGTTTTTACATCGAGAATATCGGTGTCATTGCTAATTCGTACAGTCGTTGACGTCTTGGAGACGCGATCTCCCTCACTCAATGACTGGGACTGGCCCGTCATCACTCGCGCCAGGATGACGAGCGCCTCATCATCTTTCATCAGACCATCGGTCCAAGCCAGGACCTCAGCTGGATCGTGATCAAGAAAATACTGCCAGCAATTGAGAATGTGCAAGAGATCTTGGTGATGAAGGAGCGATCCGTCAGCAGCTGAACGGATGGCATCGAGTGCGCGTGCCGTGAGTGGTTCAAGCGCTTGCCTGGTGACCAAACAATCCTCTTCTCGCGACGGACGGTTCTCGTTTTCGCGATAGCCATCTCGGGCTGATCTGACAAAATCGACCAGCCATCCAAAAGAGGCCTGTTTTGTCGCATCAAGATAAAGATCGGTACGTTCGTCGATGGAGAAACGATCTCTTGTCAAGCGGCGAATAAGCCACTGGAACCGAAGCGTCGTATCACCTATCCCCATGAAGCTCCTGTCAGCGTCATTTTCGAGATCAATCTCGTCATGAATTTCAAATAGCGCGATCAACAGCGGTTTAACCTTGGGCTTTTCGACACGCGCCGCGTGGGTTGTCAACTCGTCAAGGTAAACCGGCACCATTGACCTGCCACCCCTGCGTTCGGTGCGAGCAGCTTGCCGTAGCGCTTTTTGAATGAATTCCCGATCATCCGCGCGTTCAATTAATTCATCTATTTGACTTGACGGTAGCACCTCATCACTCAGCGACAGACGAAAATAGGTATCGAAGTGCGTCTCAACGCAAACGCGGCGCTCCGAACTCCATTCTGTGACCCATTCGCTCCCATAGCCCATGGATTCCAGCCTTGGAAAAAGCCGCTGCAAGGCACGTTTTGCCAGCTCATGCCGACTTTCCGGAACGTCTTGCAAAAATGTGTCAAAGCTCGCATCGTTGCGTTGATCCAGATCACCCTGCTGTCGGGTGCCGCACACTTTGCTCTTATGCATCCGGATCGCCTTGAAAAGGCCGGGTTCATAGAGCCGCAGTATCTCCAATGCCATGAAATCCGCCAAATTGACCTCATTAGCGATAGCAGGCCAGGTCACGCTGATGGCATTCTGAAAGCGGGCAACATGGCGCGGTGTCGTGACGTAGGGAACAACGACATCATAAAATATATTCATTGTCCGGATGATTTTTGTCTCGTCAGGCGAGCCACAAATTTCACTCACGGAGGCGAGAACAGCGTTGTTCAAATCAATCTGGAGCGGCGCTGGCAACTCGAAGCCAGCCTGAATAATCTTCTCAAGGAAATGCGGGCCTTCGGACGGATACCGTTCCTGAACTGCTTTCTCCGCAAGCTCTCGATCAAAGACGAGAAGATACATCACATTCGGCAGGCACCCGACAGACTTCACCATGCGGAAAATGGCAAGCGCTTCGTCGGGGCTCAGACGATCAATGTCGTCAATGATTACGAGAAACCGGCGATCCTGATCCTGAAGAGCATTTGCCAACTTCTGAAAAATCTTTTCCACGGTCTCGCCCTCTGGAAAGAACCTGCTCGCAAAATTTGACATTTCGGATATCAGTTGCCCCACAGGGGTGCCGCTCGCCAAGGAAACGGCTTGACCAATAAAGGATCCAGCCTGAAGCAGGCGCTGCCCTATATCCGGAATAAGGTCTTTGATTTTTTCGCCAAGACCGCTTTTTAGGACGGCGTGAAGGTTTTGGAGAAAAGCCAAGGCCAATGCCTCTTCTCCGCGATACCACCAGCACTTGAAGTCCGTAATGGCAAGTTTGTCATCATTCGCTCCTTGGAGTGCCGCCCGGATGAGATTGACGGCGCTGCTTTTGCCGGCCCCCCAGGGGCCGTTGAGCGCAATCGTCGTACCGATGGGCTGCTTAATATTGAGTATGCTCTTGGCAATCGCCTCTGCGAAAGATGTAATGGCATAGCGGTCATCTTCAGCGGTCTCGATAGGGCTGTCATTGAAATAGTTTCGCATGGAATAAACTGCGCCTGATTTGAGGTGGACAACCGAGCTTTCCAACAGAAAAGGATTCCGAGGATGATACTACTTTTATGCAGAAACTGCGATGTGCGATGAACCCGAATATAAAATCAGCGTAGATACGCCACCGGAATGAAAGAGCAAAGGCGAAGTTTCAGTGTCTACATTTGCTTCCTGCGTTCCTGGTCGCCTATGAGCAACGGCTGATCGACAGCCTTCATAGCGAATTGGAGATTTTCGCGGCCACTATAACCCCAGCCCTCGTTTCCGTCCGAAGCCCCATTCAATGCCGCCGCCATCCTTGGCGATGCCGGTTACGTGGCGGCCAAGCTGTTTCTCCAGCGATGGCGACCAGGGCACGAGCTGGAAGCCGAGGCCCCCATCTGCCGCAAGACTCTCGATCATGGCGAAGCGTCCAGAGGTGAGCGTCAGATATTGGCGGTACTTCCCGGCGATATGCTCGCCGGTGGCGGCCGTCACATGCGGCAGCGCTGTCTCAGATGAGAGTTTCGTTCCCACCGCATCCAGTTCGCGCCGCCTCAGCGTGTTAAGCAGGTCGCGCTGAAGAATGATGCGCTGTCCCTGCCGGCGCGCCAGTCCCTCATCGGCCAGGTACTCAGCACGCGCCGTCAGCGCGTCGCGGACCTCCCGCCCGAAACCGCCCATGGAAAGCGGCATGGGTTCGCGCTCCACCAGCCGGTGATCGAGCCAGGTCGCGCCGGGCGCGGTGGCCTGGGCGTGGAGATCAAAGTCCGAGCGATTGGCGAGCACCAGCGTTGGCCGCTCCCCATCGGCGCCGCCGAAGCGGCGCACCTCGACGATGCCACCGAGGGGTGGTGAGTGCTCGAAGGCTTCGACGCTGCGGAAACGGACATAGTGCGCGCGCCCGTCCGTGCCATCGATCACGGCATAGGCTTCGCCGCTCAGCTCG
>CAYGIH010000017.1:0-2861 GCA_964349945.1 uncultured Candidatus Saccharibacteria bacterium
TCAATTTCAATCTCTTTCCCCATGAGATCAGCAATCAGTTGCGCTAGATCCCCAATGGAAATTTCATAGTTGCTGCCCAAATTGGTGACCTCCCCGACCACGTGATCAGCCGTGAGGGCAGCAACGAAGGCGGATACGGTATCCGCGACATAACTGAAGTCTCTTGTCGGGCTGAGGGCCCCAAGCTTAACTCTAGTGCTCCCGTTGGCGATCTGTGTGATGATGGTCGGTATCACCGCGCGCGCTGATTGTCTTGGTCCATAGGTATTGAATGGGCGAATGATTGCCACTGGAGTCCCGAAGGAATTAAAAAAAGACAGGGCAATCTGATCTGCGGCAATCTTAGTGGCGGAATAAGGTGATTGTGGTTGTAGCGGATGATCTTCGGTGATTGGGACAAACCTGGCGGTTCCGTAAACCTCGCTAGTCGAAGTGTGGATGACCCGTTTTAACTCAAGTTCGCGGGCCGCCTGGACAACATTCAAGGTACCCTTGACGTTGGTGTCAAGGTAGGTGTCCGGGGAATGATAAGAGTAGGGAATTGCAATCAGAGCGGCAAGATGCAGCACGCTTTCACAGCCCCGCATGGCGGTGCGCACGCCATGAAAGTCGCGAATGTCGCCCGCGAACACTTCAAAGTGCCCGGCAATATCAGTGGCGCAATGATCCAGCCATCCCCAGGAGTTGAATGAATTGTAGTGTACGAAGGCGCGTACATGGAAACCTTGGCGTACCAAAGCCTCGGTTAGATGGGAGCCGATGAATCCGTCTGCACCTGTGACTAAAATGCGTGTCATGGGATGTTTGAGCTTAAGTGCGGAATACCACACCCAGCCATGATCGGCCCATTGGAGGAAAGTATTGGACCGAAAAAGGGGCAAATTCCGTGTTATTTCTGCGCCAGATCGTCCGACAACCCAAGTTCCGCGATTGAAATTGGAAAGTAGTTAAAAGAGCCCCGCCAGACCTTGATCTTGGATAGAGTGATGTTGTCAAGACAAACACCTATCTGGAGAGAAAGGAAGGCGGGGCGATGGAGACTGTGGCACAGACGGTGCTTCCGTTCAAGCTCGAAGCGACGGACGAGAAGTTGACGGCGAATGCGGGGCTGGCACTGTTCGGCGAATTTGTACGTGGGCTGGGGTTTTCTCGGTGGTTGGCGCAGGAGATGCCCAAGCCGGGGAGTGGGCGCGGGTACGTGGCGGACGCCTACGTGACACCGCTGGTGTTGATGCTCACTGGCGGTGGCCGCTCGCTGGAAGACCTGCGAACCCTCAAGGGCGATACCGCGCTGGCGACGGTCCTCAAACGAGGCGCCCTGCCCAGCACGGACGCCTTCGGCGACTGGCTGCGTCGCACTGGTGAGGAAGCTGGACTTGCGGGCCTGAGCCGCGTCAACCAGCGCATTGCCGCCACGCGGATTCGGCAGACCGGGATCACCGGGCACACACTGGACGGCGATGCCAGCCAGATCGTTGCCGAAAAGGAAGCCGCACAATTCACCTACAAGGGTGAGCAAGGTTACATGCCCATGATCGGCCACCTCGCCGAGGCGGGGGTCATCATTCATGACGAATTTCGCGAGGGGAATATCGCCCCGGCGACCGACAATCTGGAATTCATCCAGGCGTGCGAGGCACGCATGCCCAAGGGACATCGCATTGCCCATGTGCGGCTGGACTCGGCCGGATATCAGGCCGGCATCTTCAATTACCTTGATGCCACCGGCAAGACCTTCGCCATCGGCGGACGATTGGATGCTCCCACACAAAAGGCCATTGCCGATATCCCCGAGTCAGCATGGAAGCACTACGTCGACTGCGCTGTTGCCGAGACCCTGCACAGCATGAACGAGACGAAGAAGGCATTCCGGCTGATCGTCGTCAAACACAAACGCCAAGTCGAGCTATTCGATGACAAACCCAAGTATCACGTGATTGCCAGCAACCGTGCCGAATCGACCGCAGATACCCTGATCTGGTACCGCCAACGCGGCGAGGTTGCCGAGAACGGCATCAAGGAATTGAAGATCGGCTTTGGCATGGAACGTATGCCCTGCGGGCAGTTTGCCGCCAATGCCGCCTTCTTCCGTATCGGCGTCATCGCCCACAATCTGTTCGTCCTGTTCAAACGTTCTGCCTTGGGCACGGACTGGCAGCATCACAAGGTGGCCACTGTGCGCTGGCGTCTGCTCCATCTCCCAGGCAAGGTGGTGCGGCATGCCGGGGCGTGGGTGTTGAAGGTCGCCACCGACCTGGTCGACCTGTTCCGCTCGATCCGTGCAAGGAGCTTCGAACTGGCACAAGCAATGTCTCCGTAGCCGGGACCCAATGCCCTTCAGTAATGGCAAGGCGCACATCGATGCGCTCGGACAGCTTCGCCCAAAGTCGGCACAAATACGCATCCCGCATGATAATCACGACGCCGGTACGCGCTCCGCCGTTCCGCCGTCACTCGTGCAGCCAATTCCAGCCCCCTGGATACCAAAATATCTCTGCCGTCAGGCTGTGAAAATTTCAATCGCGGGATTTGGGGTGAATTCTTCGGCTGTTTACGGAAAGGTCTTTTGTTATAATTCGAGGCTTATTTTCGCCGGCGAGCAGGCGCCAGTCCTGGTGTCCGCGCACGGGGAGCAGTTGCCGCGATAAGCACAGCGCTCGGTACAGACAAGGTGGGCATTGAGGCATGGAGCGTTTATCGCAGTCTTGTAACGTTTTCGGAAAAATTGATCATGCCGGCTATTACGCTGCCCGATGGTTCCAAGCGCGATTACCCGCAACCGGTGACGGTGGCGGAAGTAGCGGTCTCTATAGGCTCCGGCCTGGCTAAAGCGGCCCTGGCCGGGCGCTGCGGCGGCAAAC
>CAYGIH010000018.1:0-2827 GCA_964349945.1 uncultured Candidatus Saccharibacteria bacterium
CTGGTGGAGGTGGAGGTGGAGGAATTTCTACATATGGTGGAGGTGGAGGTGGAGCGGGTTCTGCGCTTTCTGGTGCAACAGTAGCGGTAACTCCTGGTCAGACTATCGCATACACAATCGGTGCTGGTGGTACTGGTGGTACAAGTAGTGCTCTATTTTCTGGTTCTGCTCAGAACGGTAATAATGGTGGATCAACAACGTTCGGCACACTTTCAGCGCTCGGTGGTTATGGTGGTAAGGGTGGTACTGTTGGTGGTAACGGTGGCCAGGGTGGTATCCGTGGTGGAAACGGCGGTACCGACGGTGGCAACGGTGATAGTTTCGTAGGAACACGCGTACGTGGTGGTAATGGTGGATATACAATCCTTGGTACTGCCGGCGCAGGTGGTACAGGAAGTTTAGTGTCCTTTACACCACCTACAACTGGTACAAACGGTGGTGGAGGTGGTGGCGCAAGTGGATGGGGTGGTGCTAGTGACGCTGGTGCTCGTGGCGCAAACGGTACAGTAACTATTACGTACACCGTTGTTCCCGACACAACAGCTCCTGCTATTACCATTCTTGGAACCAATCCCGTTACTATTGCTTATGGTTCTGTATACACAGACCTCGGTGCAACTGCACGTGATACTGTTGACGGAGTTCGCCCTGTGACAACAACAGGTTCTGTGAATACACTCGCTGTGGGAACATACGTGTTGACGTATACTGCACGCGATATTGCTGGCAATGTTGCGACTGCAACTCGTACCGTAAATGTTACCGACCAAACAGCTCCTGTTGTAACCGTAACAGGATCAAATCCTATTACGGTAGCTCACGGTTCAGTATACGTAGACGCCGGAGCAACAGCCCTCGACAACGTAAACGGCGTTCGCGCAGTTACAACATCAGGCGCTGTAAATACTTCAGTAGTAGGCACATACACACTTACCTACACCGCAACTGATCTCGCAGGAAATATCGGTACTGCAACTCGTACTGTATATGTGACTGACCAGACTGCGCCGGTGATTACAATTCTCGGTGCAAATCCAATTACGGTAGCTCATGGCTCGGTATACGTAGACGCTGGAGCAACAGCTTTTGATGCGGTTAATGGAGTTCGTGTAGTAACAACTACAGGTACCGTAAACACTTCAGTCGTCGGAGTTTACACGCTTACCTACACAGCATCTGACCTCTCGGGAAATATTTCAACCGTAACTCGTACCGTAAATGTTACCGACCAAGCAGGTCCCGTTATTACAATCCTCGGTACAAATCCAGTCACAGTAGCTCACGGTTCTGTATATGTAGATGCTGGTGCAACTGCTTTTGATACAGTGAATGGAGTGCGCCCCGTAGCAACTGCAGGTTCAGTAAATACTTCAGTAGTAGGCACATATATGCTTATCTACACATCACTTGACCTTTCTGGAAATATTTCAGTAGCAACTCGTACGATAAATGTTACCGATCAGGCAGTGCCAGTCATTACGATTCTCGGCACAAATCCAATTACGGTAGCTCATGGCTCGGTATATGTAGACGCCGGAGCAACAGCATTCGACGCTGTTGATGGCGCAATTCCTGTTACTACTTCAGGAATTGTTGATACTAATATCGTTGGAACCTACATACTTTCATATAGTGCAACAGACACTGCTGGTAATACTACAACAGTAATTCGCACAATAAATGTAACGGACACTGTAGCGCCTGTGATTACACTCAATGGCGTTGACCCTACTCTTGTAGCCCACGGTTCTGTATACACAGACCTCGGCGCGACAGCTTTTGATGCAACTGACGGCGTACTTGCAGTAACAACAACAGGTACGGTAGATACAAATATTGTTGGAAGTTATATCCTTACGTACACCGCAACAGACCTCTCGGGAAATATTGGCACCGCAACTCGTACGGTAAATGTTACCGACCAGACAGCTCCTGTAATTACTATTCTTGGTACAAACCCAATGCTCATCGCTCAGGGTTCTGTATACACAGACGCTGGCGCAACTGCTGTTGATGTTGTTGATGGCGCAATCATTCCTACTGTCGTAAGTACGGTAAACACCGCAACCGTTGGAACCTACACAGTTACGTATACAGCAACCGACACAGCCGGAAATATTTCTACCGCAACGCGCACAGTTGATGTAACAGATCAGGGTGCTCCCGTGATTACTATTCTTGGAAATAATCCAGAAACAGTTGCTGCAGGTTCTGTATACACAGATGCTGGCGCAAACGCACTTGATGTTGTTGACGGCGTTATTATCCCTGTAGTTTCAGGGACAGTAAATACAAACATTCTTGGAGTTTATACAATCACCTACACCGCTACAGATACAGCAAGCAACATTACGACTGCAACTCGTACGGTAAATGTTACCGACCAAACAGCACCCGTTGTAACGGTAACAGGTGCAAATCCAGTTACTGTTGCTCACGGTTCTGTATATACTGACCTCGGCGCAACTGCGCTTGATGTCATTGATGGAGTACTTACCGCAACAGCTACAGGTACGGTAGATACAAACATTGTTGGAAGTTATGTACTTTCATATAGTGCAACTGACCTTTCAGGAAATATTGGTACTGCAACTCGTACCGTAAACGTAACAGACCAGACAGCTCCTGTTGTGACACTTACTGGTGTTACTCCAATGACTGTTGCTTTGAACTCTGTATACACCGACCTCGGCGCAACAGCATTTGATGTTGTTGACGGCGTCCTTATCGCTACAACAACGGACTCTGTTGATACTTCAATTGTTGGAATTTATACAATCACGTATTCTGCTACAGACCTCGCCGGCAATACGGGCACCTCAACCCG
>CAYGIH010000019.1:0-2502 GCA_964349945.1 uncultured Candidatus Saccharibacteria bacterium
GCGTCGGCGTGGACCTGCCCGATGCCGTACAGCTGGAGATCCTGGCGCAGGGCGGCACGCGCGCGGGCCTGGTCAACCTCACGTCCCACGCCACGCGGCGCGCACTCGACGTGGTGCGCGCGGGCCGCGCCGAGGGACAGAGTATCGACGAAATCGCCCGGCAGCTGCGCGAGGTGGTGCCGGCCGGACGATACACCACGTCCGCGGAGCGCGCCCGCGTCATCGCCCGCACCGAGACGCGCGAGGCGCAGACCCAGTCCGCGCTGCGCTGCTACCGGTCGGCCGACGGCATCGACCAGGTCATGATCATCGACGGCCGACTGGGAGACACCGACGCGGACTGCCAGGCGATGAACGGGCAGACGATGAGTTTCGACGCGGCCAGAGACGCGCTGTCGGCCGAGCACCCCAACGGGACGCGCGACGTCGTCCCCGTATTCACCCGAGGAGAGAACTGATGCCCACGCAGATCAAGTCCTTCACGCTCAAGCTCGACGAAGCGGGGATCAAGAAGCTCGACGAGGGCGTGCTGACGTGCTGCTTCGCGACCATGGGCGTCTGGGACAAGGACGGCGACTGGGCCGAGCCGGGCTTCTACGGCAACCAGGACGTGGTCATGCTGCCCGCCCACGACTGGTCCCACGTGCCGCTGGGCAAGGGCACCACGCGCGAGGAGGGCGACATGGCCTGCGCGGACATCAAGATGAACCTGGACATCCAGGCCGCGAAGGACTGGCACTCCGCCATCAAGTTCGACCTGAAGAACGGCAAGCCCCTGCAGGAGTACAGCTACGGCTTCAAGATCCTCGATGGCGGCGCCATGGAGGGCGAGCGCTTGGGCCGCCGCGGCCGCATCCTGCGCCCGCGCGAGGACCGCACGCCGGGCTCCAAGATCTGGGAGATATCCCCCGTCCTGGTGGGCGCCGGGGAGCGCACCCGCACGCTGGCCGCGAAGGCGGCCGGCATGAAATTTTGCGACGAGGTCCAGGCGGTGCTTGACGCCGCGGACAGCCTCGTCTCGCGCGGCAAGTCGCTTGCCGACCTCCGCGCCAAGGAAGGCCGCGAGCTGTCTGCGGCCAACAGGGAGAAGCTCGCCGCGTTGGCGGAAGCCCTGGTGAAGTCGGCCGCAGGGATGACGGACCTGGTGCAGACCGGGCCGTGCCCCGAGGCGCAGCGAGAGTACCTCCGCTACCTGAAACAGGCGGCGGGGAAATAACCCAAGGAGGAAGGCAAGCCCATGTTGAAGCTCAAGGAGCTGCAGGAGAAGCTGGCCAAGGTCCAGGCGGACCTCGGCAAGGTCTTCGATGAGGCGGGGGATAACCTCGACTTCTCGAAGGTGAAGTGCATCTCGGGAACCGATTCCGAGAAGGCCGTCGCCGTTCGCAAGATGAACGACGAGTGCGCCCAGATCCAGAAGGAGATCGAGCCGCTGCTCTCCGTCGAGAAGGCGCGCAACGACTACAACGAGCGGCAGAAGGCCGGCGCGGTCGTCCACCCCGCGGCCGTCGTCGCGCCCGTCAAGGCGGGCGAGGAGCCCAAGCGCATGGGCTTCGGCGAGGCCTTCATCAAGGCCAACGCGCACCTGTCGGTCAACCGCCACAAGGAGATCGCGCTCGACCCGGGCGTTAACCTCAAGACGCTCTTCGAGACCGGCGCGGGCTGGGCCCCCCAGAACATCCGCTCCGGCAAGCTCGTCGAGTCGGCGCAGCGCCCGATCCAGGTCCTCGACCTGATCCCGGGCGGGCGCACGGGACAGGCGGCGGTCGTCTACATGGAGGAGACGACCTTCACCAACAACGCGGCCGAGGCCGCGGAGGCGGCGCAGTACGGCGAGGCCGTGCTGGCGCTGACCGAGAGGTCGTCCGCGGTCCGCAAGATCGCGGTGTTCATCCCCGTCACGGATGAGCAGCTCGAGGACGTCGCCCAGGTCCAGGGCTACCTGGACCGCCGCCTGCGCTTCATGCTCGAGCAGCGGCTCGACGGGCAGCTGGTCAACGGCGACGGCGTGGCTCCGAACCTGGACGGCATCCTCAACGTCAACAACATCCAGAGCCACAACAAGAGCGCCAACGTCGGCGACCTGGTGCCCGACGCCATCCGGCGGGCGATGACCAAGGTCCGCGTCGTGGGTCGGGCGGTGCCCTCGGGCATCATCATGAACCCCTACGACTGGGACGACATCCGCCTGCTCAAGACCAACGACGGCGTCTACATCTGGGGCAGCCCGTCGGAGGCGGGCCCCGAGCGCCTCTGGGGTCAGCCGGTCGCGCTGGCCGACTCCCTCGCGCAGGGCAAGGCCATCGTCGGCGACTTCGCGCAGTTCTGCGAGCTCGCCGAGAAGCGCGGCGTCGAGGTGAAGGTGTCCAACTCGCACTCGGACTACTTCATCAAGGGCAAGCAGGCCGTGCGCGCCGACATGCGCGTGGCCTTCCCGGTGTACCGCCCCGCGGCGTTCTGCGAGGTGAACCTCACCGCCTGAGCCTGACTGACGAGCACCCCCCG